>CAKZPE010000021.1 GCA_937138495.1 uncultured Oceanospirillaceae bacterium | reverse complement strand
GGAGCAAACGGTTTTGGTTTGCGGAGGCACCGCCACCCACTCCGGGCGGTCCATGGTTGTCGCCCCCACCACAGTTGCGGCTTCACGGGCATAAATCAGCACCTCAGCCTGGCTGTTAAAGCCGTTGCCGCTGTCCAGGCCATTCTTGCCGTACGTCAGTTCCAGCCACTGGCCTTTACCTTTCACATCACCTTCAGCGGCATCAAAGCGGGCCACATACAGAGTACCGTCTTCCAGCAGACTGCGGTTAGCCGCATTATTACCTGGCTGATACTTGTTGGCCGACACAAACTTATAGATATGCTCACCGCGCTCATCATCGCCCATGTACACAACCACATGGCCGTTATCCGCCACGGTTACCGCCGCGTTTTCATGCTTGATACGGCCCAGCGCAGTACGCTTCAGCGGGGTGGAGGTCGGGTCCATCGGATCGATCTCAACCACCCAGCCATGGCGGTGCGGTTCGTTCGGTTCTTTGGTCATGTCGAACCGGTCATCAAACTTATACCATTGATAGCCGCGGTCTTTGGCTTTCAGACCATAACGCTTCTGATGCTGATCCAGTTCAACACCTTCTCCCGGCGCAGCAAAATACCCGTTAAAGTTTTCTTCACAGGTCAGGTAAGTACCCCACGGGGTTTCACCGTTGGCGCAGTTGTTAAAGGTACCCAGCACTTTGGTACCGCTGGCATCCGCACCGGTTTTCATCAGGTCATGGCCCGCGGCAGGCCCGGTCAGCTGCATTTCGGTATAGGCGGTAATGCGGCGGTTGTAGTCCGAATCAGACACATAGTCCCAGCCATCAGCAGTACGTTTGATTTCAAATACAGACACACCGTGTGCCGCCTGGGCTTTTTTCACATCATCAGCGGTCATCGCCTGACCTTTATGATCAAACAACAGCTTGTAGTTGGTGTATTCGTTGTTCACTGCCAGCAGGGCACGGTCTTCAGTCAGTGGGAAGAAGCTCATGCCGTCGGTGTTATCGCCAAACTGAGCCGCCTGCGCACTGGCTGGCTGCTGACCATTTTCGTTAAACGCCGGGGCACCTTTAAGAATCGGATCACCCCATGAAATCAGCGGACGGGCCACGTAGCCCTCAGGCACGACAAAGGTATCGGCGGTGCTGGTTGCAACTCTGGTAAAGCCCAGTAATTTACTTTCCGGTCGGGCAGTCGCGGCTACCGCCTGTGCAACAGGGTTAGCCGCAAGAAACATACCCATTGCTGTGGCGCCGCCCTGCAAAAAACGTCGGCGACTAACGCCGGCATCGACAATTTTACTGAAATCCGACTGCTGATTTTTCATTATTCTGGCCTTTAATTCGTGTCATAAGTGGTTTTAGGAGGCCCAGCCTAAAACCCGTGAATGACAGTTTAATGACTGAAATATAACAGTTTACAGTCGCACAGGCAGGGACAGACAACGCTTCAGTTGCAGCAGGCTGCTTACGGGGACTTAACTTCGCAGCCTTTAAGCACTAGTTGGCAAATCAGGTCTGCCGCGGCGTTATAGTCTTCTTCTTCGAGCTGATCTTTACCGGTGACCCGGGTAATCTGCCAGTCAAAATCGGCATAGGTCTGGGTGGATGCCCAGATAGTGAAAAGCAGGTGTTGCGGATCGACCGGCGACATCAGGCCACGGTCAATCCAGTCCTGGATCCGGGCGCTGCTCTGGCGGGTCTGCTGCAGCATTTGCTCGGCGACGTCCTCTGGCAAATGAGGCGCCCCGTGCATAATTTCACTGGCAAATACCTTTGACGCGTACGGCTGTTGCTGGGAGATTTTTACCTTGGCACGGATATATTCCGTCAGGGCGATGCGGGGGTCATCATGCTCGTAAAAAGGATCCGACGCCGCCAGTAAAGGCTCGATAACGCTTTCCAGCACACTGCTGTAAAGGTTCTGTTTGGTCTTAAAATAGTAATAAATATTCGCTTTGGCTACGCCGGCCAGTTCACCGATATCCACTGTTTTTGCCGCGGCAAAACCCTGTTCCGCAAACACTTTACTGGCCGCCCGGATAATCAGTTCCCGGTTACGTTCTCTTATCTTTGCCATACAGCTGTCAGGCCCTCTCCCAGCGTAGCTTATTGATAATCCGAATATTCTCAGACAGGCATGGTAGCACCCGCGTGGCACAGCGCTCAAGCAGGTGACTTACCACCTGACGGAATACCGCCTGCCACCTACACTTATTTTATACAGGGCAACGGTATGACGCTGACTATATTGTGGAACAACATCCGTTCACGATGTGAAACAGCAATTCTTGACTTCAAAGTCAGCTTTTACTTAAATTGAATGTATACAATCCATTCTCAGAATAAATACAACAACAGAGGAGCCTGCCTTGATACAGTTCCTGCTTAATGACGAGCTGAAGTCGGAAGACAATCTCGATCCAAATACCACTGTGCTGAAATACCTGCGCGAACAGCTGGGTAAAACCGGTACCAAGGAAGGCTGCGCCTCCGGAGACTGCGGTGCCTGTACCGTTGTGCTGGGGGAATTACACGACGGCGGCATGCGCTATAAAAGCATCAATTCATGCCTGACATTTGTCTCGGGTCTGAACGGCAAACAGCTGATCACCGTTGAAGATCTGAAACAGGCCGGTGAGCTGCACCCTGCCCAGCAGGCCATGGTGGACTGCCACGGTTCCCAGTGCGGTTTCTGCACCCCGGGCTTTGTTATGTCGATGTTTGCTCTGGGTAAGAATGTTGCTGCCAAAGACGCCGCCGAACCCAATAAGCACGATATTCACGAAGCCCTGGCAGGCAACCTCTGTCGCTGTACCGGCTACCGACCCATTGAAGATGCCGCCGCCAGCATGGCGCAGCAACCGGATCAGTTTGACCGGCATCAGGCCCGCACCATTCAGCGCCTGCAAAACATCGCCAGCCAGCAGGCTGAACACAAAACAGAACTGCAGGGTGCCGGCCGCACAGCCTTTAACCCCCGCTCACTCAGTGAACTGGCCACGCTGCTGGACACTCATCCAGAAGCAAAACTGCTTGCCGGCGGCACGGATCTGGCCTTAGAAGTCACTCAGTTTCACCGGGATATCGACACCCTGATTTATATAGGCGAAGTCACCGAGCTGCAGCGTATCAGTCAGACGGATGAGTATCTGGAACTTGGAGCCGGTGCATCACTCAGTGATTGCTACGCCCACCTGACGGCCGAATACCCAGACTTCGGTGCCCTGTTACAACGCTTTGCATCGCTGCAAATCCGCAACCAGGGAACCCTGGGCGGTAACATCGGTAATGCCTCTCCGATTGGTGATTCGCCTCCGGCTCTTATTGCCCTGAACGCACAGGTCGTATTACGTAAAGGTGACCAGACCCGCACCCTGCCGCTGGAAGAATATTTCCTCAGCTATAAAGTCACCGTGCAGCAGCCGGGCGAGTTTATTGAGAAGGTTCTGGTACCCCGCGCCCAGAACAATCAGACCTTCCGCAGTTATAAAATTTCCAAGCGTCTGGATGATGATATTTCCGCCGTCCTCGGCTGTTTTAACCTGACTGTTGAGAACGGTGTTATCACTCAGGCCCGGGTTGCCTTTGGTGGCATGGCCGCTATTCCGATGCGGGCCCGGCTGTGCGAACAGGTACTGGAAGGGGCTGAGTGGAATAAACACAGCATCAACCTGGCAAAAGCCGCCCTGGCAGAAGACTTTCAGCCGATCTCAGATTTCCGTGCATCGAAGGAATATCGCCTGCTGACTGCGGCAAACATGCTCACCCGCCTGTTTGTTGAACTTGAATCTCCTGCTGTAGAAACCCGGGTAACTGCATATGTCTAATCATCACCAACCAACACTTACTCAAGAACAGTTGCTGCAGCAGGCTAAACAGGACCTGACCACCGGTGTTGGCCGCAGCGTTAAACACGAAAGCGCCGCCAAGCAGGTCACCGGTGAAGCGGTATATATCGACGACCGGCTGGAATTCCCAAACCAGTTGCATGTGTATGCCCGCCTGTCGGATGTTGCCCATGCCCGCATCACTAAAATTGATGTCAGCCCCTGTTACGACATTCCCGGTGTCAGCATTGCCATTACCGCCGCCGATGTACCCGGCCAGCTGGATATCGGCCCGGTACTGCCCGGCGACCCGTTACTGGCACAGGACACCATTGAATTCTACGGCCAGCCATTACTGGCGGTCGGGGCCTGCGATCTGGAAACCGCCCGCAAAGCAGCCATGGCAGCCATCGTTGAATACGAAACACTGGATGCCGTGTTGTCGGTGGAAGACGCACTGGATAAAGAGTTCTACGTCAGCGAACCCCACCAACATAAGCGGGGCGATTCAGAAAGCGCACTGGCCAGTGCCAAACACCGCCTGAAAGGCGCTGTACACATTGGCGGCCAGGAACACTTCTATCTGGAAACCCAGGTCTCTTCGGTGATTCCAACCGAGGATGGCGGCATGATCGTCTATACCTCCACCCAAAACCCTACCGAAGTACAGAAACTGGTCGCTGAAGTGCTCGGCGTTTCCTTTAACAAGGTGCAAATCGATATGCGCCGTATGGGCGGTGGCTTCGGCGGTAAAGAAACCCAGGCTGCCGGCCCTGCCTGTATTGCGGCGGTGATTGCCAGCCTGACCCGTCGCCCGGCGAAAATGCGCCTGCCCCGGATGGAAGACATGCTGATGACCGGTAAACGGCATCCGTTCTTCAACCGCTATCAGGTGGGTTATGACGACGACGGCCGCATTCAGGGCTACGAAATGGAACTGGCGGGCAACTGCGGTTATTCACCGGACCTGTCCAACTCCATTGTTGACCGGGCTATGTTCCACAGCGACAACGGTTACTATCTGGGCGATGCCACCATTACCGGTTACCGCTGTAAAACCCATACTGCGTCCAATACCGCTTACCGTGGATTCGGTGGCCCGCAGGGGCTGATCATGCCGGAAATCGTGCTGGATGAAATCGCCCGTAATCTGGGTAAAGATCCGCTGGAGATCCGCAAGCTAAACCTTTACGGTAACGAAGGCCGTAACGTCACCCACTATTACCAGACAGTGGAAGATAACCAGTTGCCGGAAATGCTCGCCGAGCTGGAAACCAGCAGTGACTATCAGCAACGGCGCAAAGAGATCCGTGAATACAACGCCAGCAGCCCGATCCTGAAAAAAGGTCTGGCGCTGACACCGGTGAAATTCGGTATCTCCTTTACCGCCACTTTCCTGAACCAGGCCGGTGCCCTGATCCACATTTACACCGATGGCAGTATCCACCTGAACCACGGCGGCACCGAAATGGGCCAGGGCCTGAATACCAAGGTCGCCCAGATCGTGGCTGAAGAATTCCAGGTGGATTTCGATTCGATTCATATCAGTGCCACCAATACAGACAAGGTGCCGAATACTTCGCCAACCGCAGCTTCTTCCGGTGCGGATCTGAACGGTAAGGCAGCCCAGAATGCCGCGCAAACGATTAAGCAGCGGCTGATTGAATTCGCCGCCCGTCATTATGACGTGACCGAAGAGGATGTGTGCTTTAAGAATAATCTGGTACAGATCCGCGATACGCTGGTGCCGTTTGCTGAGTTTATTCAGCTGGCCTATTTCCATCAGGTATCCCTGTCCAGCACCGGTTTCTACCGCACGCCGAAGATCTTCTATGACCGCGATCAGGCCCGTGGCCGGCCGTTCTATTACTTTGCTTACGGGGCCGCCTGTTCTGAAGTGATCATCGATACCCTGACCGGGGAATATAAGATCCTGCGGGCGGACATTCTGCACGACGTGGGCGCGTCACTGAATCCGGCCATCGATATTGGTCAGGTTGAAGGGGCTTACGTTCAGGGTGCCGGCTGGCTAACCACCGAAGAACTGGTGTGGAATGAACAGGGCCGCCTGATGACATCCGGCCCGGCCAGCTACAAGATTCCGGCCATTGCGGATGCACCGGTGGACTTCCGGGTGAAACTGGTGGAAAACCGTAAGAATCAGGAAGACACCGTGTTCCATTCCAAAGCCGTGGGTGAGCCGCCGTTTATGCTGGGTATCTCGGTGTTCTGCGCCATTAAAGACGCCATTGCCAGCCTGGCAGATTACCGCTGCAGCCCGAAACTGGATGCGCCGGCCACCCCTGAACGGGTACTCTGGGCGGTACAGGCTATGCAAAACCAACATCCGACAAGCCAGACTGAGGCAACAACTGCCGCACCAGCGGCAAGTGAGCATGAGTATGAGTCATAAATGGATTCACGCCCTCGCTGAACTGGATAACCAGGGCACCCCGGGCATTCTGATTACCGTCACCGAAGAGCGGGGCTCTACCCCGCGTAATGCCGGTGCAAAAATGGTGGTTACCACTGACGGTCAGTTCGATACCATCGGCGGCGGGCATCTGGAATACAAAGTCATTAAGCTGGCCCGGCAAATGCTGGAAGACAATCTGCATGCACCCCGTCTGGAACGTTTTTCCCTCGGCGCCAGCCTCGGCCAGTGCTGTGGCGGTGCAACCACGGTACTGCTCGAACCCATGGGTACCGATGTAAAGGAAATAGCCGTGTTCGGTGCCGGCCATGTAAGCCAGGCGCTGATCCCGGTGCTGGCCAGCCTGCCCTGCCGTATCCGCTGGATCGACGAACGGGAAGATATCTTCCCAGAGCATATTCCGCAGGGTGTCACTAAAGTCGTCAACGAATTTCCGGTGGATGAGGTCGGGGATTTACCCGCAAACAGTTACTTCATCGTGATGACACACAATCATCAGCTGGATCAGCAACTGAGCGAGAAGATTCTCGCCAGAAATGATTTCAGTTACTTCGGTTTAATCGGCTCGGCCACGAAGCGGAAAAAGTTTGAACACCGCCTGACCGCCAAGGGGTTCAGCCGCGAACAGCTGGATAAGATGACCTGCCCGATGGGTATCCCTGAAGTGAAAGGGAAATTACCGGCAGAAATAGCCGTTGCAGTTGCCGCAGAATTCATCGCCCTATATAACCGTAACTTCGGGGCAGGTGCAGAACCGGGCAGCAAAGACAAAACCGGTGCTCACACCAGTACTCAGCAACCACTGAATAAAGTCGTCAGCCGTCTGGCAGTCTGATAACACACATTAAGAGACCTAACATGACTACACACAGCCATGCCTATCGCGCTGCCCTGATTCACAGCATTGCCGACCCGGCTAAAGTGGGCACCGAAGCCTCCTATGAATATTTCGAAGACGGCCTGCTGATCGTCCGCGACGGCAAAGTTCAGGCCGCCGGCGACGCTCAAAACCTGCTGGCCGACCTGCCACCGGATACCCCGGTCACGGAATATGAAAATGCCCTGCTCTGCCCGGGCTTTATCGATACCCATATCCATTATCCCCAGACAGGTATGATCGCCTCTTACGGTGAGCAGCTGCTGGACTGGCTGAATAACTACACCTTCCCGACTGAACAGCACTTCAGTGATTCTGAGCATGCCGGTAAGGTCGCCAATATCTTCCTTGATGAACTGACCCGTAACGGAACCACCACCGCGCTGGTGTTCGGCACCGTGCACCCTGAATCTGTCGATGCCTTTTTCAGCGAAGCAGAGCAGCGCAACCTGCGCATGATCGCCGGTAAGGTGATGATGGACCGCAACGCCCCGGATTACCTGACTGATACCGCTCAGTCCGGTTATGAAGACAGCAAGGCACTGATCGAACGCTGGCACGGCAAGGGCCGCCTGCACTATGCCGTCACCCCGCGTTTTGCGCCGACCAGCAGTGACGAGCAGCTCACCATGGCCGGGCAGCTGCTGAAGGAATACCCGGATCTGTATCTGCATACGCACCTGTCGGAAAACAAACAGGAAATCAAATGGGTAAAAGAACTGTTCCCGGAGCGCAGCGGTTATCTGGATGTATACGACCATCACGAACTGCTGGGCAAACGTTCGGTCTTTGCCCACGGCGTTCACCTGTGTGACAGCGAATGTCAGCGGTTGGCAGAAACCGAATCTGCCATTGCCTTTTGCCCAACCTCTAACCTGTTTCTGGGCAGCGGCCTGCTGGATTTACCCAAGCTTGAAGCTGAAAAAGTGAAGGTCGGGCTGGGCACCGATGTAGGCGGCGGTACCAGTTTCTCAATCCTTCAGACCCTGAGTGAAGCCTATAAAATCATGCAGTTGCAGGGCCATAAACTGAACCCGTTCAAGTCACTGTATCTGGCAACGTTAGGCGGTGCAGAAGCTCTCTCTCTGGAAGACAAAATCGGCAGTTTCGCCACCGGCAATGAAGCAGACTTTGTCGTGCTGGATTACAACGCCACCCCGCTGATGGAATACCGCATGCAGCAGGCCAGTACCATTGAAGAACGTCTTTTTGTGATGATGATGCTCGGCGACGACCGGGCCATCCGGGAAACCTTCGCCATGGGTAACTCCGTTTACCGGCGTTAAAAAAACGATCCGTTTAACAGCCGGTGCCCGCCGGCTGTGCTTGCTTCCCTTCGGCATCCGACGCTTTTATATCCGGCTCATTCTGATGCCCTGTTCCGCCCTGCGCTTTGTGATTTTCTTTCATGTCTGCCATCGACATCAAATGTGAAGAAACGGCGAAATTCCCCATAATGCCACCCTATTCTCTCGACAGTTCAGATCAGATTCCGCACACTCGTTATTTCTAGCGTGCCACAGTTTGCAGTCGTCAGCCGCTACATTACTTACGGGTCGTCATCAGCCAGGATCATAACTGTGTCAGTAGCTGAACTATACATGGAGTCGCGCACCCCGCAGACCAGCCAACAGCAAAGGGGCTTCCCGTGCTGGCTGATGCTGGCCGCATTCATGTTGCTGCTGTTTACCGGTCAGGCACTGGCCAATACCGGCGACCAGCGAACGTTTCACCTTCAGTCCGACATGGATGCAAGGGTGATGACCCCCTACATGCAGGTGCTGGAAGACCCGGACAGTACCCTCAGTTTTGCGGATATACAAAAGCCTTACTGGCAGAACAGATTTCGTCCCATTCTGAATGAGCAGACCGCCCACGGGGTGTCCAGCTCGGCCTGGTGGATACGTATTAACGTTGCGAACACCGCTGAAACAGAGATCAGCTGGATCCTTGAAGCTCTGCACAATATCACCGACTATATCGACGTCTATCAGCTTGATGCTGCCGGCAACGTCAGTGCCCAGCAGCTGGGGGACCATCGCCCCTATGCCATCAACCAGTTACCCAGCGAAGCGTTCTCCTTTCCGCTGAATACACGGGCCGGTGAACATCAGACCCTCTATCTGCGGTTTAATTTTGAGCATGCCGGCGTCATTAACCTCTACCTGGAAGCCTCCACCCCTGAGGCCTATGTTCAGAAACAGCATATTCAGGGTATCTGGCTCGGAATATTTCTGGGGGCCGCCGTACTGGTGATGGTCTACACCCTGTTCCTGATGCTGTCTATCCGCGAGAAACCCTACTTCTGGTATCTGCTCTATGCCAGTGCCGCCGTGGTGATGTATCTGGCACTGAGCGGGCTGGGGTACCGGTATATCTGGGGCTTTACCCCCATCCTTGCGGATGCTATCCCTCACTTTGCCATCGTGGCGTTTTACTGCCTGGCCATTCAGTTTTCACGCAGCTTTCTGGACACCGATAAACAGGCACCGCAACTGGATGCCCTGCTTCTGCTTTTACTGGGTGTAACGGCCTTCAGTGGCATTTTACTGATCATTAATATCCGGGAAATTGCCCTGAATCTGCTGATGCTGACAGGCCTGGCACTGGGATTATTCCCGGCAATCGGGATCTATCTGTGGAGTAAAGGTCAGCATCAGGCCCGGGGCTATACACTGGCATGGAGCATCTGGTCGATTACCGTTATCTGCGGCATCCTGCGCTTTCAGGGCGTGATACCCACCAGTAACTTTGCTATCGGGGCAACCCGCTTCGGCATGATTCTGGAAACGATTTTACTGGCCTTTGCCCTGGTCGACCGGGTGAACATTCTGCGTAAGGACAAACTCGCCGCCGAGGAGCGGGAACGGATTGCCGCCCAACAGGCAACGGATCAACTGGAAAGTAAGGTTCGGGAACGCACCCGGGAACTGGACCAGGCACGCCTGCATGCGGAAAAACTCGCCAGTCAGGATTCGCTCTCCGGGCTACTTAACCGGCGGGCATTTTTTCAGCAGGGTAAATCAGAAGTACACCGTGCCCAGCGTTATAACCAGCCACTCACGGTGATGATGCTGGATATCGATCACTTCAAGCAAATCAATGATCAGCATGGCCACGCTGCCGGTGATCAGGTGATTACCACTGTGGCTGGTATTCTCAATGACATACTGCGGGAATCCGACATCAAAGCCCGTATCGGCGGTGAAGAGTTTGCAGTGGTGCTGATTCAGACCCCGCGCAACAAAGCGTTGCATCTGGCGGAACGGATCCGTGAAGAAATTCAGCACACGCCGGCCAGCCATCAGGGGAATACGGTCAATATAACCGCCAGTTTCGGCATTGCAGAAGTAACATCAGAGATCCACGGTGACAGTACGCTGGACCAGCTACTGGCCCGGGCAGATAAAGCACTGTACTGGGGTAAGAATAACGGCCGGAACCGGGTCACAGGCTACACGGCCACCGCCGGCGAAACGGAAACAGATCTGCTCTGAGCCCCGCGTATTCAGCCTTATTTATCGCTCACAACGTTGGCAAAAATAGCCCGCAAATCATCAGACGACACTTCATCGTCCAGCTTGAGTTTATTCTCGATATGATCCAGATGATGCTGCATCAGTTGCAGTGCCAGTGGTTTATTACGCTGACGAATCGCTTCAATCAGTTCAAAGTGCTCGTCATACGAACAATGTGAGGTCGAGCCACTTTCGTATTGCGCAATGATCAGTGAACACTGGGACACCAGACTGCGCTGAAAACTCAGCAAGGGCGGGTTATCAGCCATTTCCGCCAACTGCAGATGGAACTCACCGGACAGGCGGATACCGGCTCCCCGGTCACCTTTGGCAACACAGGCCTGTTCTTCGGTCACCAGTTGTTTCAGCGCGTCAATCTGGGCGTCCTGCGCATTATCCACCACCAGTTCGGTAATCGCTTTTTCCACCACCCGGCGGGCAAACACAATCTGGCGGGCCTCTTCAATGCTCGGACAGGCAACAATTGCCCCCTTATTTGGGCGCAGATTGACCACCTGTTCATGGCCTAAACGGGATAGCGCACGGCGGACAATGGTCCGGCTTACACCGAAAATTTCCCCCAGGGATTCTTCATTCAGCTTGGTTCCGGGTGCCAGGCGTTGCTCAAGAATGGCATCAAAGATATGCGCATAGACAATCTCATCCTGAGTTTTACCTGCTTTTCGGGATTTTTTAACCGTACTTTTTACCGAATTTGCCGCCGGATTTTGTGGAGGAATCTGTGTCATAAAATCTGCTGTATCTGAACCAAAAACTGAAAACAATTGCCGCCCTGAAAAACCATTATTGCGGCAGTAAACGTACCGTGGAAAAGACAACACTGAACAGCCCTGCCCGGTTAATCACTTAGCTTTCAAGCAATTATCAAACCTTTACATACGCCTGTGATAAGCGACTAGCGAGACAAAAATAGTACACAAAAGCGGCTGCTCTGTACACACAAAGCCCTGTCCGGAATCAATAGACTGACCGCTATTCCGGCGACACACCCGGCGAAATTTCAGCAAGTGAAAAAGAAAAACCTGACCCGAGAGTTGATTTTTTTGTATACAATCTTACTATTAAATTCAGTACACAAGTTGTACCGCATGCCAAGTTGCTGCACAACGGGCGCCATTTATAAAAATAATTCGTGGCTCTCTAACCTGAGGAGTAAGTTGTGGAAAATATTCAGCAAGACCAGCAAGCACTGAGAGAAGAACGCGGTTTACTCGACCGTTTCTTCCGCCTCAGTGAACATAAAACCAATATCAAAACTGAGCTAATCGCCGGTTTAACCACCTTCGTAACCATGGGTTACATCATCTTTGTTAACCCGAATATCATGTCTGATGCAGGCATGGATCACGGCGCCGTCTTTGTCGCCACCTGTATCGGCGCAGCAATCGCCTGTTTCCTGATGGGGCTTTATGCCAACTGGCCGGTGGGCCTTGCCCCCGGGATGGGACTGAACGCCTTCTTCACCTATACCGTTGTTGCTGAAATGGGCTACGACTGGCAGGTCGCACTGGGGGCCGTATTCATATCCGGCATACTGTTTGTCATCATGAGCTTTTATAAGATCCGGGAGTGGCTGCTTAACAGTATCCCCACCAGTCTTAAATTTGCCATGACCGCCGGTGTCGGCTTATTCCTTGGCCTGATCGGTCTGAAGACCGCCGGTATCGTAGTCGACAATCAGGCAACCCTGTTGTCCATGGGGACCTTCCTTGAACCCTCTACCCTGCTGGCAGCGGTATGCTTCCTGATGATCTCAATACTGGCCTACCATAACGTCTTCGGTGCGGTACTGATCAGCATTCTGGCAGTCACCGGTATTGGCCTGAGTATGGATCTGGTGCAGTACAACGGCATTGTATCCGCGCCGCCAAGCATCGCGCCAACCCTGATGGCTCTGGATATTATGGGGGCGCTGAACATCAGTATGGTCAGCATCATTCTTGCCTTCCTGTTCGTGAACATGTTCGACACCGCCGGCACCCTGATGGGCGTGGCAACCAAGGCTAACCTGATCCGTAAAGATGGCTACATTGAAAACCTGAGTAAAGCCCTGAAAGCAGACAGCAGCTCAAGTGCCATCGGTGCTCTGTTCGGTTGCCCACCGGTGACCAGCTATGTGGAAAGTGCGTCCGGTGTTGCCGCCGGTGGCCGTACCGGTCTGACAGCTATCACCGTTGGCTGCCTGTTCCTGGCGGCAATGTTCCTGGCACCGCTGGCGGGTATGATCCCTGCGTATGCCACCGCCGGTGCACTGATCTATGTTGCCATGCTGATGATGACCGGCATGAAACAGATCAACTGGGATGACACCACCGATGCAATTCCGGCAATCGTTACCGTCATCATGATGCCGCTAACCTTCTCTATCGCCAACGGTATAGCGATGGGCTTCATTACCTATACCGCCATGAAGCTGTTTACCGGTCGCCGTGATGAGATTTCCCTGAGTATCTATGTGCTGACAGCCATCTTTATCAGTAAATTTATATTCCTTTAATAACAGATACTCCGTGCGTGGGTGCGCCACTGCACGGGGTTGTGCCCTCTGTTATTATCCGAATGGCCTGTGGCCGAAACCCTTGCCTTCCCCCGTGGAAGGCTTTTTTCGTTACTGTAACAGCCCTTATATTTAATCCCTGACAGGATATACCCGATGAATATCGACACCTGGTTGCTCTTTTGCTCAGCCTCCATGCTGGTGATTCTGGTGCCTGGCCCCTTATCCCTGCTGATGGTCGCTAACAGCATCAACTATGGCCTGTTACGCAGTGCACCGGCCTTTGCAGGCGGAGTAAGTGCTTCCTTAATCCTGCTTACTGCATCGGCAACTGGCCTCGGCGCCCTGCTGCTGGCTTCTGAAAACCTCTTTACAGCCATTCGCTATGCCGGTGCTGCCTATTTGATTTACCTGGGATATCAGGCCTGGATGAGCGCCAGACGGGCAGACACCGCCGGCAAGATACAGGGCTCCCGACCGGGATTTGCCCGGATGTTCTGGCGTGCCTTCAGCCTGGGCATCAGTAACCCTAAAGACATCCTGTTCTTTGTCGCTTTTCTGCCCCAGTTCATTGATCCGGCCAGCGCCTTTTTACCGCAGCTGATCACCATGATTATCAGTTGGTGTGTGCTGGATCTGATCTGTAAGCTGTTTTACGGCGGCGGTGCCCGGATGCTGGCCCCCTGGCTGCAACAGAGCCGCGGAATTCAGATATTCAACCGCATCACCGCCGGTATCTTTGTCACCGCCGGCGGTGCTGTCCTGCTGAAATAGTGCCGGAGTTCAGACAACAAAAAACCGGCTACAGTGCCGGTTTTTTTTATTGCTAAAAAATGTGAGATCAACTGCCCCGGTAAGTGGAATAGCTGTACGGTGAGATCAGCAGTGGCACATGATAGTGCTCATCTTCATCGGCAATACCGAAACGCAGTACCACTTCATCCAGAAACGCCGGCTCAGGCAACGACACCCCTTTCCCCCGATAGTAATCCCCCACGCGAAATACCAGTTCATACACACCGGCAACAAAATCACTGCCTTCCAGAATCGGGCTGTCGCAGCGGCCGTCATCATTGGTATGGCGCTCCGCCAGCAATGTCCGCTCGCCATCAACACGGTACAGCGTGACCGGAATATCACTGCCCGGGCAGCCATGTGCAGAATCCAGTACGTGGGTTGTTAAGTAGCCCATCGGGAATACCTCCTGTTTATATATGCCAGAGACGGAAAACGTTCTGCGCGTATTAAGTCATTAATGAATAGCTGAACTATAATACTTATGAAACAAAAATAAACTCATTTTGTATACAATTTATTATAATTACAGTCTAATCTGCTGTAATGTAAGTACTTTATTACTTGTTTCAAATGATGAAAAGCAAAGAGCCTGCTTACCTTTGCATATAAAACCAAAAATTGTATACAATGATTCCATTCTGACCTCAGGGTCAACTTATCATTCAGTTTAATACAGAAGGAACGTCACCGTGAATCAAGCATATCCCCGCGATCTGATCGGTTACGGTAATACCCCACCGGACCCGCAGTGGCCCGGTCAGGCGCGCATCGCCGTATCCTTTGTTCTTAATTATGAAGAAGGCGGTGAACGCTGTCTGCTTCACGGCGACAATGAATCCGAAGCCTTTCTGTCAGAGCTTCCCGGTGCAGTGCCATTTCCCGGTGCCCGGCACATGAGTATGGAATCGGTATATGAGTACGGCAGCCGTGCCGGTGTCTGGCGCATACTGAAGCTGTTCGCCAAACACAAAATTCCGCTGACCATCTTTGCCGTTGCCATGGCTGCTCAGCGTTATCCGGAAGTGATTCAGGCAATGCATCAGGCAGGCCATGAAATCTGCAGCCACGGTTACCGCTGGATTGATTATCAGACACTCAGCAAGGAAGAAGAACGGGAACACCTCTATAAGGCCATCAACATTCTGCAGGACATTACCGGCCAGCGGCCACAGGGCTGGTACACCGGCCGTAACAGCCCCAACACCCGTGATATTGTCATGGAAGAAGGCGGCTTCCTGTACGACAGTGACGCCTACGACGATGACCTGCCCTACTGGGTGAACAATCAGGGTAAGGGTCACCTGGTGATTCCTTACACCCTGGACAGCAACGACATGCGCTTTGCCACTCAGCAGGGCTTTAACAGCGGCGAGCAGTTCTTCCAGTACCTGAAGGACAGCTTCGACAGCCTGTATGAAGAAGGCGCAGAGGCGCCGAAAATGTTGTCCATCGGTTTGCACTGTCGCCTGATCGGACGTCCGGGACGAATCGCCGCCCTGCGACGCTTTATTGAATATGCCCAGTCCCATGAGCGGGTCTGGTTTGCCCGCCGGGTGGATATCGCCCGTCACTGGCATGTTACTCACCCTTTTCAGGCTAACACTTAAACGGAAGCGATCTGCCATGACTCAGCAATTTCAACACTGCACTCCGGGCCAGATGGACCGCGACACCTTCGTCAGCACCTTTGCGGATATCTATGAGCATTCCCCATGGGTGGCTGAACAAACCTTTGATCAGGGCCTGCCTGAAAATGCTAACAGCATTGAGCAGATTCAGCAGCGAATGGCCGGCGTACTGTTATCCGCCAGCCAGGACGCCCAGCTGGCACTGATCAATGCCCACCCGGATCTGGCGGGCAAGGCAGCCGTTGCCGGGGAACTTACCGAAGCCTCTACCTCTGAACAGGCCGGTGCCGGTATCAACGAATGTACCGCCGAAGAATTTAAACGCTTCACCGAACTGAACGATGCCTATAAAGCACGCTTCAATTTCCCGTTCATCATGGCGGTAAAGGGCAGCAACCGGCACCAGATTCTGGCGGCTTTCGAAACCCGCATACACAATTCGCCGGACGCTGAATTCGCCCGCGCGCTTGAAGAAATTAACAAAATTGCCCTGTTCCGCCTCAGCGCCATGTAACCCGGCCAGCCAACAGCGACAATCATCTCAGCAGGATACAGATACAATGACCCAAGACTTTTTGAAATACATCAACCTGGCAGATGCCCGCCTGGGCAGCAAAGCCATCTTCGTTACCGATGACTGGTTTGCAGACGTGAACCGCATGCTGCAGCCTGAAGCGCCGGTCTGGAAAGAGGGTGTTTTTGATGACAACGGAAAATGGATGGACGGCTGGGAATCCCGCCGTAAGCGTTTTGAAGGCTATGACTACACGGTTATCCGCCTGGGTGTACCCGGTGTCATCAAAGGGGTGGACATTGATACCTGCCACTTTACCGGTAACTTCCCGCCTTCAGCCTCACTGGAAGCCTGTTTCTGCCCGGACGGTGACCCGACCGACACTCAGCAGTGGCAGGAAATTCTGCCGGCGGTAAGCCTGCAGGGAAACAGCCAGCACCTGCACAACATCAGCGATGACCGCCCGTGGACACACCTGCGCTTTAACATCTACCCGGATGGCGGTGTTGCCCGTCTGCGGGTATACGGCCTGCCGCACCGCGACTGGTCGTCACAGAGCAGCGACGAACAGGTAGACCTGGCCGCGTCACTGAACGGTGGCCGTGCCCTGGCCTGCAGTGATGAACACTTCGGCACCATGAGCAATATCCTGAACCCGGGCCGTGGTATCAACATGGGTGACGGCTGGGAAACCGCCCGCCGCCGTACGCCTGGCAATGACTGGGTCATCGTCGCACTGGGACACCCGGGGGAAATCGAACGCATTGTCGTTGATACTCTGCACTTTAAAGGCAACTATCCGGACAGCTGCTCCATTCAGGCGGCCTTTGTAAAAGGCGGTACTGACGAACAGATCGAAACCCAGAGCCTGTTCTGGAAAGAACTGCTGCCATCCCAAAAGCTTGAAATGCATCAGGAACACGAATTCGCGGAACAGATTGCCGCACTGGGGCCGATCACCCACGTGCGCCTGAACATTTTCCCGGACGGCGGCGTCAGCCGGTTACGCTTATTCGGCAAGGTCACCAACACTGACCGATAAAGCCCGATAACAGGTTGCCAGACGCAGAGATGAAGCTCCCGCCTGGCAACCGGGCCTGCCCTGCCGGCATCAGCCACAGGGCGGCAACCATGAGGTGAATATGCTTACACTGAAACCACAACCCCTGACCGCCGAAGCCTTTGCATCTTACGGCGATGTGATTGAAACCCGGGACCGGGATTTCTTCATGATCAACAAGGGTAACACCCGGCGCTACCACCGTCTGGCGGATGTCAGCCTGGGCACGCAGGAAGATACAGCAATTATCAGTATCTTCACCACCCAGGCGTATCCGATGCCGATGCCAATCAGCATGCTGGAACGCCATCCACTGGGCAGCCAGGCCTTTATACCGCTTAACGGTAAACCTTTTCTGATTGTGGTCGCGCCCCCCGGCGATACCCCGGAAGTCAGCAAGATTCAGGCATTTATCAGTGACGGCCAGCAAGGCATCAACTACCACACAGGTGTCTGGCATCACCCGGTTATCAGCTGTGCGGCTGAAGACAGCTTTCTGGTCATCGACCGGGCCGGTGAAGGCCATAACTGTGACGAACATGATTTTCCGGCAGACATTGCCATCGAGCTGCTACCGGCCTGAAGCCGCTCGCCGGAACGTAAGTGCATAATAAAAATACTGGCAGGTTGAAAATACCTGCAACTTAAGATGAGGAGTGAACGATGGATCCCCATATCGTAGAGTGGTTAAACCTGGCGGTGCGCTGGGTACACATGATCACCGGCGTTGCCTGGATAGGTGCGTCCTTTTATTTTGTCTGGCTGGAGAACCATCTGGAACGCAGCAATCCCCGTGAAGGCTTGTCTGGCGATCTCTGGGCGATTCATGGTGGCGGGATTTATCATCTGGAAAAATACAAACTGGCCCCTCCGCAAATGCCGGAAAAGCTGCACTGGTTTAAATGGGAAGCCTATGCCACCTGGCTGTCCGGCGTCACCCTGCTGGCGGTGGTGTATTACCTGAACGCGAAACTGTATCTGGTTGCGCCCGGCTCTGAACTGAGCGCTGCCGCCGCCATTGGTATCGGTGTTGCCAGTCTGGTTGTTGGCTGGTTCGTCTATGACCTGCTGTGCGATTCTCCGCTGGGTAAGAAACCGGCGTTACTGGGCGCGATCCTGTTCATTCTGCTGATTACTGCCGCCTGGGGACTTTCACAGGTATTCAGTGGCCGCGGTGCCTTTATCCACATCGGTGCCATCATCGGTACGATAATGGTGGGTAACGTATTCCGTATCATCATGCCGGCACAACGGGCACTGGTCAGTGCCATTGAAGCTGGCCAGCAACCGGACCCCAGCCTGCCGGCCAAAGGCCTGCTGCGCTCACGCCACAATAACTACTTCACCCTGCCGGTGCTGTTCATTATGATCAGCAACCATTTCCCGAGCACCTACGGGCATGAATATAACTGGCTGATCCTGGCCGGTATTGCCGCTATCAGCGTACTGGTCCGCCATTACTTCAATACCCGTCACCTGACACAGAAGTTTGCCTGGACCTTACCGGCCGGCGCACTGGGCATGATCTGCCTGGCCTTTGTGGTGGCCCCCAAACAGGTCCCGCAGAGCAGCACAGCCGTCAGCGCGCAGGTGGTCCATGAAATCATCAGCGAACGTTGCAGCGTGTGTCATTCCAACACACCGAGCTACCCGGGCTTTACCAGCCCACCGGCAGGGTTTGTATTGGATACCATTGAAGAGATTTCGCAGAAATCTGCCCAGATCGAAGCACAGGCCATCACGACCAAAGCCATGCCACTGGGTAACATCACCCAGATGACTCAGGCAGAAAGGGATCAGATTGCCGCCTGGATCAGCGCTGGTAAGCCGGAGTAATACCCGACGCCCTGAAAAATACAGAACCAGAAGGCTTTAGCCTGCTAAGGGTGCTTCCTGCCGGAAGCACCCTTTTTTTGGAGATGAGTCACGTTACGGCGACAGTTCGGTAAACCCCTGCAGCCAGCCGGGGAAAATCTTCAGCAGCTTTTTGCTGCTCCGGCTGCCATCTGATAACGCCATAAACGCAGACCGGCAGTTAGCCCTCAGAGCAGGCGAAAGGTCCCTGCCCCAAAGTGCACCGGGTTCTACCGCCCTCGTCACCCCGACTATTTTCAGATCATTAGCCTCACTCCATTTATCCGCCAGTGGCGTGGCAATCACCGCCGCAAAAACATCTTTATGCAATAACAGAGACATAGCCCCGACATTGGTTCGGGTAAAGGTAATACGGTCCCGCTTATGTTCAACGCCATTTGCAGCAAACAGCGCCTGTGCCAGTTGATAACCGCTGACAGATTCCGGAGAAATAAATGCAATCCGTACCCCGGAGAGCGACTTCAGATCCGATACCGCCGTCGACCCCCTTACCAGTACACTGGCCGATAACTCAGCATTGTTGAGTACCTGCACATTAAGCAACGGCTGATAAGGAAGATTCTGCGTACTTTTCAGGGGGACAAATACCAGTTGGGCATTAAGTCCGTCAGGCAGTTCTGCCGCGGTTTCAATAGCACCGACAGGGCAATCCTGCCCGGTCAGATAACGGCTGAAGTTGTGCAGCCCTCGCCCGGATATCGCACCGCCTTCCGAGGACTGTATAAACAGCGTCAGTGGCTCTGCGGCCTGTAATCCTGTGGATAAGCTGCCCAATAGCAGCAGGCATAATAAAGATGTCTTCATACTGTTCCCCTCGCTCACACAGCTGAGATACAGAAGAATACTAAAGGAAGCGCAGCCGTCCTCCCATGCGCCAGATCAGACAAACGGTCCCTGTTACCGGCGGTAAAAATGAAAAACCGTCAGATAAAAATGCTTACCAGACCATAACATCTCAGGTTTAACGGTACTGCCGGTTTACTCCTGCAGATCAATATAAACGGTCCTGAGGCTGGAAATGTTCAGCTCAAGCTGTTCCCGCAATTCCAGAAGTGCCGTCTGAATCACCAGGTCTCTGCGGCCGTCAGCCAGGGTTCTGCTGCGCGCGTTATCCGGCACGATAATGACGCCGCCTTCGGTAATTTTTGCCACAAATCCGGATCTGACACCTTGCAGATCAGCCACGTTAAAAGCCAGTGTCTCTGAAATATCACCGGGTAACAGAAAACCCCGGTCTTTCAGGTCGATCGGTTCCAGCCTGACTGACTGGCTGTTTTCTTGCACCGCAAAGCCTTTTTCTGATACCGGGGCGGCACCTGACCGGAATACAACCACCTGTACCGGCGTGGGTTCATTCAGTACCGATCCCACGGATAATCCACTCTTACCATCCAGCAACACAACGGTTGAGTTTTCATACACCGAAGAGGCGATCAGCGTATTATCCGGTGACATCCTTGCTTCCGGTAACTGAAAAGGATCTGCCAGCCCGTTACCCTGATCCCGAACGCCTTTACCGGCATCAGTGCCTTGGTCATGATTCGGATTAGCAATGATACTGTGACCGTTTATATTGGTAGCTGCACCGGTAATGTAATAACCAAGGCTGTTATAACTGTTGGGGGCCAGACCACTGACCGTTAAGTCGAATACTTCACCGGGCCGGCTTGCAGCAGTTCCCAACGTTTCAATACTGGCACTGGTATTGCCGGTATCCAGAATATCCCCGTTATAAGCAGCTGATGCAGTAGATTGCGACGGTGTGGGCGCGCTTCCCTCGTAACTCTCATACCCTGTCGGCGTGATCGTGACAGAAGGTTGTTCACGATACAGCTGATAGGTGCCGCCAGAGCCTAAAGCTTTCGAAAAATTGCCATGGTTTTCATCGGTTGAATAGCGGAAGTTGCCTGTATCCGCCAGTGCAGAACTGCCGCCTATGCTACCGGTATAAATAATGCCGCGTCCTCCGTCACCGACAGACACAGTGCCACCACTGCTAATCACATCACCTCCTGTAGATGTAAGTGCTGCTGCCGTTGTACCTGCATGTATCGTCAGGGCTGATGCGGTTGTACCGGATGTGGCCACAGATTTTTCCAGGGTTATATTGCCGGCCTGTGTGCTGATATTTACATCGCCGCTTGCCGTCACACCTTCAGTACCGGCAACAGTCCCCACTGTAACCCCGTCAGCATTCACATAGGTCAGTGTTGTTGCTGAATCGGCGGCCAGTGTATCGACATTGTTTGCGGCATCGGTGAGCGTGTAGCTGCCTCCCCCGGAAAGTTTCAGCCCTGCTGCTGTCACTGCTGCCGTCTGGGTCACATTACCACCGGTTGTCATGGCAAGTTCATTACTGCCAACATCAAGCGATCCGTCAATCGCGATATTCCCACCGGTCACCAGGCTTAGGTTATTTGCAAGTGTGGTCGCCCCACCAACGGAAATACCTCCGGTATTTGAGGAGTTTCCAACCTGTACTGACGCTACCGATACATTCGAAAGATCAGTGCTTTGCAGGTTAAGGATCTGACCGGCGTCGTTAATACCAATCATCGTCGAGGTATTATTTGTCGCAATGATCAGATCTCCCGCAGTAGAGGTAATCGTCGGGCTGGTCGCAAAATCATAGCTATCTGCTTTAAGAGTAATATCACCGCTGACTGTCGTAATCGTTGTTCCGTCAAAGGATACAGCTTTGCCTGAACCGCCTGTATGTGAGCCAGTCAGAGTAATTTTACCAGCGCCGGAGGTTTTTATTGTCATAGCCTCCAGACTAACTCCCATACCATTATCAACCCCAATCCCGGATAGCTGAATATCTCCACCTCCGGCATCAATTGCAGTACCGTCACCAAGTAATATTCCGAGTCCTCCACCGGCCCAGCCCTGCCCCATAATGGTTACATCTCCTCCATCAGTACTTATCATGCGGTTGTTAGACATTTGAAAACCAACCGTAGAAGCAGCCGAACTGCCTGTTGAATACCCTGTTCCTGACGAACCGCCATAGGCATAAAAATACCCACCATTTGTCGCCACTGACCCAAAAGCTCTCAAAAATATTTTCCCACTACCATCTTCAATACCACTGTTCAGGTAGACATTTAATGCGCCACTGTTAGAACTAATCCTACTGTCTATCGTAATGCTGCCATGTGCGTTCAGGCGTAAAGTCGCTTCATTGCCAGAGTTCTTGGTAATACTTGACTCAATGGCAATAGCACCACTGCCTTTACCATCTCCGTCAGTACCACCGGTTTGCAGGGTTACGCTGGTCCCTGTATCAAGCTGAGCCTCTATATCATCGCGATCAATGACCGTACCACCGCCCCCGGAGGTATAGTCTGGCAAAGCAGTGTCGCCAGCAGTCGTGCCACCGTTATTGACCTTCAGACTATAGGGATCAAGCAGCCATTCGCCGCCGCGGCCCTCTGATGTAGGTGCAGACGCCGACAGATCTATACCGGTTGTACTGAGATAGTACCCGGAAGTTTCAATACGCCCGCCATCCCCGCCATTGGCACCGCCTTCAGCTTTGAAGGTTCCGTGTGCAAAAGTTGCGCTTTCCTCATCATGAATGTCAGACCAGGCCACGACGGTACCGCCATCCCCGACATCAGTTGCACTGGCATCCAGAACGGCACCTTTCTTAATAATGGTTTTCTGCGCCTGGGCGACTGAAGAATCGCTGTTTTGCCAACTGCCACCCACCAGCACGTCGCCACCAGCAGTTGCACCATCAGCCAGCAATCTGGCAGTGCTTTCCAGCGTTGTGTTTTCACCGGTTACAACGATACGGCCACCTTTATCCGTCGCCGATGAGACATCCAGTACACCGGAGACATTTGCTTCCCCTGCTGTACCACCGGCCGAAAGCAGAATACGGCCCCCTTCAGAAACAATACCCTTTGCTTCAATTACGCCCTCATTGTTCACAACCGCTTGAGCAAGAGAATTGCGCGCGCCGGCATTCATAAAAACAGTGCCATTCTCTGCCCGGATAAGAGAACGGTTTGCAGCCAGGGTTTCAACGGTGCTTCTTTCAACGGTTAAACGGATCAGCTGATCACCGTCGAAATCCAAGCTCACCTGATCACCGGCCCCCAAAGCAGTGACTCCTTCAGCGGTGACAATGCGACCTTCATTAATGACCCGTGGTGCTATAAGTGCGACATATCCGGCGCTGATCTCTCCCTGATTTAAGACCTCTCCGGAAGTTTCATCTCCGGTAAAAATGAAAGACTTAGTCAGGAAATCTGAATCGGTAATATTCAGGCTGGACGCGGTGATACCGCCAACATCCACCCGGGAACCGGGGGCAAACGTAACCCCGGAGGGGTTAACCAAAAAAACCTGCCCGTTTGCATTCAGGCTGCCATGAATGTGACTGGCTCCCATTGTTGTAACCCGGTTTAATGCCACCGCTGAAGAATCAGGCTGCCGAAAGGTAACACTGGCACCGGCACCAATGTTAAATGTGTCCCAGTCAGTGATCATTTTCTGGCTGTTCTGCAACACCGTCATCGCGGCACCGCTTTGTGATATTGCCCCGTCGCCAGACACAATCTGTCCGTTTGTGGGTAATTCATTGTCGGCAGGTCCGGCCAGCAGCGGCTGGCTAACCAGGCACAGGGCAACCGTTAACGGGCGCACGTAAAAAGTACTGCTACCGGCCTTAAGACAATAAATCAGGGCATCCGGAACCGAACGTAAAGGGTTTCTGTGGCGCTCTGCCGGACGCAGCAGACGATCCTTTCTGGGTGAAACTGCCATGATTCAATGCCCTCCAATATCCTATAAGCGAGCCAGCTGTTGAAATACCTGGTGTATCACTGCGCAGGCAACATACATATACTCATTCGACAGATCTGACGTCCCCCGCATCACTCAGAACGTCACTGATACGGATAACCAAAATCTGTCTTTATCCAGCGAGCCGTCTGAATCATTACCGGTTGTCTGATCTCTGGCCGGATTATCGCCATTACGTCTGGCCCAGATTAAATCCATGTTGTATGTATCCGGCAGGCCAATATTTAACCCAAGCCCGTAACCGGACAAACTATAGGTATTCGGGGTAACCAGCCCCAGATTATCTGGCCGTTTAAATTGCTGAACACGGCCCCAGTCATAGAACGCAGATACCCGAACATCTCCAACAGAGGTACCGGTTATCAGAACATAACGCCCTTCAATGCTGGCCCGAATGCCGTTATCGCCAGCCCCTTCGCCTCCCGGATAGGCACGTACACCGCCAACACCGCCCAGCTGAAATTTTTCCGACGATGTGAGGTTAGCCGATGCGATCTGCCCTGAGACATCCGCCAACACATAAAAATCATCACTGGTTCGCTGAATACGTCGCACATCAAAGGTCAGCTTCTGAAAGTCTCCGTGTGTGTTTGCGCCGCTACTGCCCTGATCAGCAGCAAATCCTGCGCTGTTCCCCTGTAAGTCCGCGTTGCCCAGATAACCGGTCAGGTTAGCAACGGTATATCCTCCCTCCAGCAGCCGATCCACATGTGACGCGGTCAGCCCCGCTTTTAAATTCATAATAACCCGGTGATTGGTGGTGTTACCCAAAGAAGAATCCACCAGAGTCTTCCGTTCGGCGCCAAAATTAGCGTGCAGATTTGTTAACCGCTGACGTATCACCGGGTAATGCCCGTCGAGTGCCCACTGAGTGGCAGAACCTTTAGCGTTCAGCGACGCAAACTCTTTACCGGCAGTGTATTCCAGCTTTTTAAGTGAACCTTTGAGCCTGAGGCCGTTATCCCCAAAAGGTGCACTTGCCTCAAGTGTGACATAGCGAAAATCACCCGCACCGGCCGATTTTTGCCCGGACACAGAAAACTGTTCACCGTAGCCAAAAGGATCATTCACATCCAGATCAAGAGTCAGCCTGTCTTCGCCGGTTAACCGGCTGCCGGAATTATCAAAAGCCATTGTCGGTTGCAGTACCGGGCTTTCGGTCACGTCCAGAACAATACGGGTCGTACCGGGCTGAGCTCCCTTCTCCAGATTGGCCGAGGCATTAACCCCCGGCAAATCACTGATCAGTAGCACAGCCCGCTCCAGCGCCTGCCCTTTCAGCACACCCCCCGGCTTAACCGTATGGGTAAAAATGTCACGGAGACGGGTTTCTTTAACCCTTAGATCGCGGCCGTTTATCTGTACGCCATCCGGGCTGCTATCTATTTTCCCTTCATGGATTTCGACCGTAATAACCCCTTCCGTTATATCCTGCGGCGGTAAAACACCCCGCCCCAACATATAGCCTCTGGCCTGATACGCCTGTGTCACCGCATCCACTGCGGCCTGAATATCCGCCAGGGAACTATTACGGTTAACAAAAGGGGCAACCAGCTGCTTAAGTTCTTGCTGTGAAAATACAGTGATATCGCCTACAAACCGAAACTGTTTCACAAATACCCGGACCTTATCTGTAACAGGCTCCTGCTGTTGTTCACGGGTAACTTTATCTTCAGGGATACGGTCAGGCAGGTGATTAAATTTTTCCCGTTGCTGCTGTTGCTGAAGCTCACTTCCCACATCCGGTAATGTTTGTGCAAACCCGGAAACAGAAAACAGCAAGGCAAAAGAAAGCATGATACAAAACATAAAAATACAGGTACGAATATCTGCTTTATAAAGCTTATATCCGGATACTGAATAACTGCATAATTTCCAGCCCATTCGAAAACCTGTCCATTATTAATATCGTTAACGGCGAATTAACATAGCGCATGCTGAATAACAGATGCTTAACAATAGATGTACAACTTTTCGTATATTATCGAATGGCAGGTAAGGTCTGAAATACTAACCTTATAATGAGGCAGACAGGTACTTAAAAGTACCGGTCTGATGTTTATTTAAAATACGCAGAATGTATTTTAAGACTGCTGGTGACTGACGGCATACATTGCTATTAACGTATACAGTGACCACTCAATATAATTTCCGGTACGTATACGCCACAAACATCGCGATACATTACCTCATTCCTCTGATAACCCGCACACGTACTCTGTGTGTCCGGAGGAAAATCATCAACGCCCGATTCTTACCCTATTTACGGAAAAATGAAACTCAAAACCACCCAAAACGGGTAATCTACGTCTTTATGAAAACACCACATAAACCTGGATAAACACCAGGAAGCATTTAATCTGACTCGACTGCTACCCCATAAAACCACGCACAGTAACAAAAAGAACCATTAAACAGCCGTGTTATTAGCCTCCCTTTAGTCATATCAATACGGTTTTACGTCCGTAACAGTTAATCGTAAGGAATACGTCAGGCACATATTATTTATTCATATTTACTGTGCGATTCAGTTTAAAAGCGGACGTTTTTTTATCAGAAATAACATACTGAAAAAAAGTAAGACCTTCTAAAAATTATACCCCCGCAATTACGGCTATTCAGACATTCAGACATTCAGACATTCAGACATTCAGACATTCAGACATTCAGACATTCAGACATTCAGAACAGTCACATCCGGTTACGGAAAAAAGTATTATAAGGAGACCCCAAGCCGCTCATGCATATGAATAAACTCCCAGGGGGACGTTTCAGAACCGCGGTCAGACATCACCTCAATCAGCACCGGCCGGTCTGCTGCCAGGGCTCTTTCCAATACGGGCTTCAGTGCTGCCGGGGTATCCACCCGCCAGGCCTGCACGCCACAGCTTTCAGCCATCCGGACAAAATCCGGAGAGGTAATCTCAGAGCCACTGAACCGCCCCCCATACCCTAACAGCTGATCCCGCCGGACATTGGTGTACGTACTGTTGTTAAAAACGAGGGTGACCAGTGCGATGTTATGTTCAGCCGCCGTCATCAGTTCCTGAGCGCCAAACATAAAACCGCCGTCGCCACAGACCGATACGACCGGAACATCCGGATTTGCCACCTTTGCTCCCAACGCGGTCGCAAAGCCATAGCCCAGGTTGCCCTGATACCCCCCTTCAATAAAAGAACGGGGCCGCAGGACCGGAAAACCGCCGATCCAGGTAGTAAAACCCATTTGTGAAACTTCCGGCACATAAATCCCCTCACGGGGGAGCACCTCACGGATAACGTTCAGGTAAGACAACTGTGGCTGCACCTTCTGAATCGCCTGCCAGGCAACGGCCTTGGCTGTAGCGATATCATCCAGCCGCCTGTGATCCGGGGCAGCACTGCAATCCAGCTGCTCCAGAATCAGTTGGCAGGCCTGCGCGGCATCTGCCACAACCGCCTGATCCGGCTGAAAGATCTCCATCTGCCCCGGATCAATATCTATCCGTAACAGCTTCGGGCCACTTGCAGGCGTCTGCTCATACTGCATAAATTTATTGGCCCAGTTGAGATACGGCATTTCCAGCCGGCTGCCAATACCGATCAGCAGATCGACATCATCCCACAGCTGGCGGGCAGCCACCGGCGGCACTCCCAGAGGGTGATCTTCCGGCACGATGCCCCGCCCACTGCGAAAGCCCCCCACCGGCGCGGTAATCCGTTCTGCCAGCGCCAGCACTTCGGCGGCCGCATGCTGGGCCCCTGAACCACAGAGAATCATCGGCTTACGGGCCTTGCGGATTAATGCGGCAGCGGCTTTTATTTCCGCCGGATCAGCATCCTGCAGTTGCTTTTTAAGTGGAACCGCCGGAGTTTGAGGATCAATTCCTCCGGCCATGGTATCCCAGCACATCTCCACAGTTACCGGCCCGGGCCGGCCACTTTGTGCCAGCTGAAACGCCCGGTTTACCTGACCGGAAATATCCGCTGGATTGCCAATATGAATGGCCTCTTTGATCAGTGTTTTTAAGGTGCCGGCCTGATCCTTCAGTTCATGCAGATGGCCCCGCCCTTTGCCCATAAATGAAGAGGGAACCTGCCCGGTCAGACCGACAAGCGGACTGCAGTTGCTCATTGCCGTACACAGCGCGGCACTGGTGTTCAGAATGCCTGGCCCCGGTACCACTGAAAAGACACCGGTCTTCCCCGTAGACTTGGCATAGCCCATTGCCATATATGCCGCCGCCTGTTCATGCCGCGGGACGATCAGACGTAACGGTGATTTATAAATACCATCGAACAGAGGATAAATCTGCGCCCCGGGAATACCGAATACGGTATCCGCACCGTTCGCCACTACAGCATCAATAATTGCTTCACCGGCTGTTACCTGTTGAGTCATCACATCCACCTTATAAACGTCCTCTGAACTAATGAGTGGATGCATGCTATGCCAGCCGTTTACTATCAACAATTATAAAGAATATTGAATAGATATAACGAAATTGTTATAGATAGATTCTCAACCCACACGGCCGCCCGACATGAACCATAAACAGCTCAGCCATTTTCTGGCAGTTACCCGGTCAGGCAGCATAGCCGCTGCCGCCCGCACACTGGACATTGCCCAGCCAGCACTCAGCCTGAGCATTTCACGGCTGGAACATGCACTGAAAACCCAACTCTTTACCCGGGGAGCCAAAGGGGTCTGCCTGACCGAATCAGGCCAGCTGTTCCGGCGTTATGCACAGGACGTCATACGGGGTCACGAGCGCCTGCTGGTCGATCTGGCTGAGCTGGAAAGCGAACCCAAAGGCACCGTGGTACTGGCAATGAATCAGGCGACAGATAACATACTTGCCTTGCCGCTGACCCGGGCGGTATCTGAACACTACCCGGGGCTGGATCTGGATCTGCGCACTGGGCTGTCTTACGAAGTGATTGACATGCTGAAGAGCGGCACTGCGGATATCGCCATCATCTATGAAGACGGCACCGATATTCCCGGTATCAGCAAGGAATTGCTGATCCGCGAATCCATGTATTTTCTGAATCAGCGCCCCTCTTCCGGGGAAGGTGCACTGTCCACAGAAATCAGTTTCGCAGAGATGGCAAAGTACGAAGTAGTGACAACCACCGGCAAAGAGTCACTGGCGTACATTCTTCAGGAAGCAGAAAACAAGACCGGCATTCAGCTGCGTAAACGGCGGCCTTACGGCCAGTTGATGACCAGCCTGCGCTTCGCCTGTGAAGGCCACTGCCGGCTGATCCTGCCCTCCTCGGCCTTCTATCATCTGGAGCCGGCACCGCTGCTGTGTGCCCAGAAAATTACCGAGCCGGAAATCTACCGGAATGTGTATATCGCCACCGATCCCAGCCGCCCGGTGCGCAACATCACCCTGAAGCTGACAGAACTGATCCGGCAATGCACCCGTGAGGAATACACCCGCGGCCGCTGGCGGGGTGTGCTAAACAGTTAAACGCTACTGCGGCATTCCCGCTTCAGCCCTTAAGCCAAGAATCCGGCCAACAGTACGGTTCCAGTTTGCGGCGCATTCCGGGCCGCAACGGCTGGCCCAGCGGGGTAAAATCACATCGGCAGCAACCTTGTCACGGACAACCAGATCAGACGCGGAAGGTTCCACCAGCGTCATCCCGCCAGTTTCCCCCAGTTCACACGGCCCTGTGGATAAGCAGGCCAGTGCGGTGGCATCTTCCGTGGCGGTTTCCTGCCACATCCTTTCAGTAAGGGTATCGATCTCCTGCTGCAACAAACTTTTCTGAGCATCACTCAACAGATTCCACTTATTGATATTCATGGCCCCAAAGGCAAGCCCCCAGCCGACTCTCAGCGTGAAACCGTGAGACGCCACCTTGTATAACTCACCGGTATAGGCCGACATGGTGCCGGTAATCACACAGTCAAAAACGCCCTTCTTCATTGCCTCCGGCACATCATGAAACGGCGCACTGACCGGTGTCGCGCCAACCCCTTCGACAAAATCCCCAAGGGTTGTTAAATATACCCGCACCCGTTTACCGCGCAGGTCTTCAATGCTGTTCACCGGGCTGTTGCACCAGATCATCTGGCTGGGAAAGGGGTACAGCATCATCAGTTTGGCGTTGTACTTTTCCTCAAAGGCCCGGGCCAGTGTGGGAAAATATGCATCAGCGACCTGACGCTGCTCATGGATGTTCTGTACCAGTGAAGAAAGGTCGGCCCCTTCAAATATTTCGCTTTCCGGCACCACATACCCGGGCAAACCAAAGGCAAAATCAAACACGCCGTTTTTCACCAGCCGCATGATTTCATAACCCCGTAAGCCCAGCTCGGTCTGGGGTTTGATCTCGCCAATGATCTGACCGTCAGACACCTCGGCCATATGCTGATTCCAGAACGGCCCTTCGTGTTTCTGGTAGTTGGTGAAATATCCCCAGGTACCGACAGCTTTAATGATGATGGTGTCGCTGGCCAGTAACTGGCTGCAGTAAAGCATCCCCGCCAGCAACGGCACCAGACAAAATTTTGTGTGTAATTTCATAGCAGTAAACAGCCCTGAGTACTCCGGATAACCTCAGTTATCCAGAGTAGCTATTATTGCTCCGGTTAGCCATCATCTGGCCACCTAGCTGCTCATCAGCGTCGGCAGATAGAGCACAATGGACGGAAACACCGAAATCAGTACGATGGCGATGGCAATCATAAAGAAGAACGGCAGCGCCGCTTTGGCCACATAGAGGATGTTCTTCCCGGTCAGCGCCTGAATCACAAACAGATTGAAGCCCACCGGCGGCGTGATCTGCGACATTTCCACCACCAGCACCAGAAAAATACCGAACCAGATCAGGTCGATGTTCGCCTGTGTCACCATCGGCAGCACCACAGAAGTGGTCAGCACGATCACCGATATACCGTCCAGAAAACAGCCGAGCACCACGAAGAAAACCGTCAGACAAATGATCAGCTGTACGGTGGATAAGCCCTGTTCCGCAATCCAGCCCGCCAGTGCATTCGGGATACCGATGAAGCCCATGGCCAGTGTCAGGAAGTGCGCGCCCACGAGAATCAGCCCCAGCATACAGGAATTTTTAACCGCCCCCGCCACACTGTCGATAAAGCCCTGCCAGCTGAAGCTGCCCAGCACCGCCGATAACAACAGAGCACCGGCCACACCGAACGCCGCCGCTTCTGTTGGCGTTGCCAGCCCCTGATAAATCGATCCCAGTACCCCACCGATCAGCATAATAATCGGAATCAGTTTGGTTAAAGACTGCAGCTTTTCCCGGGTACTGTATTCAACGGCATCGGCCACCTGTGAGGTACGGCCGTTTATCATCGTCCAGCCAATGGTGAAGGCCATAAACAAACCGATTAGCACCACACCGGGAAATACGCCGGCCAGAAATAACCGGGCAATGGATACTTCCGCAGATACCCCGTAGACAATCAGAATAATGGATGGTGGAATCAGCAGCCCCAGGGTACCGGAGCCGGCCAGCGTGCCGATCGACATAGTGTCGTCGTAACCCCGCTTAGACAGTTCAGGCAACGTCATTCGGCCGATAGTGGCCGCCGTCGCGGCGGATGAACCGGACACCGCGGCGAAAATACCGCAGCTAAGAATATTCACGTGCAACAGCTTACCCGGCAGTTTCGATAACAGCGGAGACAGCCCTTCAAATAAATCCTGAGATAACCGGGTGCGAAACAGAATTTCCCCCATCCAGATAAACAGAGGCAGCGCAGTCAGCGACCAACTGGTCACGGCGCTCCAGGAAGAGGTGCCCAGTAACAGACCGATACTCTCATTGCCGATCAGGCTCAGACCAATAATCGACAGCCCCGTCAGGGTCAGTGCGACCCATACTCCACTGGTGAGCATCAGCAACATGCAAACCACCAGAATAAAACCCGTTAATGCCATATCCATGGTTTATTCCCCCCCTTCCAGAGCTGCTTCCTGACTGATGTATCCCGGGGTCTGGCCCCGCAAAGCAGTGATAAAATTATCCGCCACGGCAATCAGCAGAAACAGCGAGCCAAGCGCCATCGGCATTTGTACCAGCCACAGGGGCACCACCAGATAGGTATCGGTAACATCGTCATACACCCAGGACTCGTACACCGTATAAAGGGTGTACCAGGTGGAATAGCCGACGATCAGTAAACCGGCGCTGATATTCACCAGTTCCAGCCAGCGGCGCGTATGGCCTCTTAAACGGGATAGCAGAATGGTTACCCGGATGTGGCCACCGGCATTGAAGGTATAGGCCAGGCCAAAAAAGATCGTCGCGGACAACAGCCAGCCGGCAAAGTCTTCAGAGGATGGGATGATCACGCCGAAAAACCGGGCGACTATTTGTGCCAGAATCAGTAGCGTCATCATCACCAGACAACTGCCTGATAAAATCGCGGACGCTAAATAAAAGTAATGTCTGAGTGTGTGCATATTATTATTGTTACCCGACTGCATTGGCCGGAAAGCGCGGTACAGCAACCCGCCTGACAGACAGGCACCCGCGTTTTCCGTGTTCAGGATATTGGCTTAGCCGCGCAACCTGTGCGACTAAGCAACACAGATGAGCGCCTTACTGCGCTTTATAAGCGTCGAATACCGCACGGCCAGAGGTGCCGGCTTCTTCCAGCCACTCACTGATCATGGTGTCACCGATTGCCCGCAGTTCACTTTCCAGCTGTGCACTGGGCGCGGCAACTGTCATGCCGTTAGCCGCCAGTGTATCGGTGTGTTCAACCGCCAGTTTACGGCCCAGCGCCCAGCCATTTTTCTCGGCATTGGCAGCCGCGGCCAGAATTACCTGTTGGGTGTCGGCATCCAGACGGTCAAACATCTTTTTGTTCGCAAATACCATGTTCTTCGGAATCCACGCGTGAATGGTGGTGAAGTTAGAAATGTAATCCCAGCTCTGGCTGTTCACACCGGTGCTCGGAGAGGTAACCATTGCGTCAATGGCGTTAGTGGTGAAGGCCTGTGCCACATCGCTGAAAGGAATGTTCACCGGCGTCGTGCCCATTAAGTCTGCCAGCCGGGAAGTCGTCGGGCTGTAAGAGCGCATCTTCAGACCACTCAGGTCTGCCAGGTTATTCACTGCTTTATTGGAATACAGGTCCTGTGCAGGCCATGGTGAGGTATAGAGCAGAATCAGGTTTTCTTTTTCCAGCGCTTTGCTCAGGGCCGGTTTAGAGGCCTGATAAAGTTTTTCGGCACTGTCGAAATCCGTGGCCAGAAACGGGATATTATCCAGCTTGTAGATCGGGTTAATGTTACCCAGGCGGCCAATGAATACTTCACCGATCTGAACCTGACGGGTTTTCACCGCCCGGTGGATTTCCGGGTGTTTGATTAACGAACCACCGGAGTGAACATTGATGGTCAGCTTACCGCCGGATTTTTCGCTCACTTCTTCCGCAAAGCCCCGCGCTACCTGAGTCTGATGCGTGCCATCGCCATAAGGGGTAGGCATTTCCCAGCGGGTTTCGGCGTAACTGCCAGTTGCCGTGCCCAGGGATAATACCGATGCCAGCATTAACGCTGCTTTTTTGGTTACAGATTTCATTATTATTCTCCAAAGTTATAGGTAATTAGCGATACCAATGGCATGTGCTGATTACTTGTATGGCAAAGCCTGTACCAACCCTGAAAAATATTTTTTATCTGTTCAAAAACAAAAAGTTATCAAAAACCTCATGTCTGACGATACATACTGATGAGTCACTTTTGACTCAGCTTTTTTACCGCTGCTGAGTCACTTTTGACTCAGCCTTCCAGAAACGTTTGCCGTTCCAGCCCGTACTTTTTCATCCGTAAATACAGCTTCTTACGGGGAATGCCCAGCGCAGCAGCAGTGTGTTCCGCATGACCGTGATTCGCTTTCAGAGCAGCAAAGATAAGCTCCCGCTCATAGCTGTCCACCAGCGTATCCAGCGTGCCATCCCCGGCATCATCATCGGTAATACCTGCCTGTTCGATGGTCAGCCCCAGTGCCCAGCGCTCGGCTGCATTCTGCAACTCACGGACATTTCCCGGCCAGCTCTGCAGGCTTAACTGTTGCAACAGCAGGGCCGGTACCGGCCGGCTGTCCCGGCCAAAACGCTGGGCGGCGCGGTCAACAAAGTGTGTAAACAGCACGGGGATATCTTCTTTGCGCTGATCCAGCCGGGGGATTTCCAGGCTGGCAACATTCAGGCGGTAGTAAAGGTCTTCCCGGAAATCACCCGCCTCACGCAGATCGACCTTGGTGGCAGCCAGCACCCGGATATCCACTTCGATATCCGCATTGCCCCCCAGACGCTGCAGTACACGTTCCTGCAGAACCCGTAACAACCGGACCTGCAGTGAAGCAGGCATACTTTCAATTTCATCCAGAAACAGAGTGCCACCGCTGGCGTATTCGATCTTGCCGGTCCGACGTTTATGCGCCCCGGTAAAGGCGCCGGCTTCATGGCCAAACAGTTCACTCTCGATCACAGATTCGGTCAGCGCCCCGCAGTTCAGGGCCACAAACGGCTTCTTCGCCCGGGGGCTGAAATCATGCAGGCACCGGGCAACCACCTCTTTCCCGGTACCGGTGGCGCCGTGAATGATCAGATCAACATCCACCTGTGCCAGTTGCAGTACCATTTCCCGCAGTTGCCGCATAGACCGGGTCTGGCCGACCAGACGTTTATCAATTTCGTGCTGGCCTTCAATGACTTTACGCAGGCAACGGTTTTCCAGCACCAGCTCACGTTTTTTCCAGGCCCGCTGCACAGTATTCAGGTGGTGCTGGGGATCATGGTTTTTTTCCAGAAAGTCATACGCTCCCATCCGGATCGCCTGAATAGCAATGGCAATGTCGGAGTGTCCGCTGAACATAATCACGGGGATTTCCGGGTCAATTGCCAGTATCCGTTCCAGCACCTGCAGACCGTCCATAATGTCCATGCGCACATCGCAGATAATCACCCCCTGCCAGCTGCCCGAGCAAAGTGCCAGTGCGTCCTGCGGGTTTTCATATGCAACGGCACTGTAGCCTTCCAGTTGCAGGGTCTGAATCATCGATTCGCGAACGATCTCTTCATCGTCAATGACGATTACCTGGCCATCTGTCATGACAGTACTCATGGCTGTTTTCTCCGGTATTCGGGTAACTGGATACAGAACGATGCGCCTGCCTGCGAGGTGTTTTCCACTGTCAGTTTGCCGCCAAAATTCTTAATGATGTTATAGGAAATAGACAGCCCGAGCCCCAGGTTCTGGCCCCGCCGCTTGGTGGTAAAGAAAGGCTCAAAAATGCTCTCATTCAATTCGCTGCTGATACCCGGCCCGTTATCCCGCACATAGATATCCATCCGGTCACGGTTATGCACACAGTGAATGTCGATGCGCTTTTCGGTCTGGTCCCGAATGGCATCCAGCGCGTTGGTCAGCAGGTTCAGCACCACCTGTTCCAGCTGAACAGGGTCAGCATACACCTGATGCTGCGATTCGCTGAACGTCACATTGATGTCGGTTTGCTTACGTACTTCATCCCCTGCCAGCATCAGCAACACGTTTTCCACCACCTGCTGCAGATCCACCGCAACAAAGTTATCCTGCTGCTTACGTGCCAGAGATTTCAGCCGGGTAATGATCACCGTCGCCCGCCGGGTCAGATTGGAAATCTGGTTCAGGTTTTTCTCAGTTTCATCCAGGCGGCCTGCCTGAATCAGCCGCACCCCGTTATGGGAATAATGCCCGATAGCCGAGAGCGGCTGGTTGATTTCATGGGCAATACCTGCGGATAACTGACCCAGCGCTGCCAGCTTGCCCGCCTGAACAAGTTCTTCCTGCAGGGTACTGAGCTGATCCCGGAAACGCAGCAGAGAACGGGCCATCGTGCCGATCTCGTCATGGCCTTTAACCTGTACCCGGGCATCCAGATTGCCGTTGGCAATAGCCCGCATACTGGCATCCAGACTGGTAATCCGGGCCACCATGTTACGTCCCACATACAGCCAGACAATCAGAATAGAAAACAGCAAACTTACCGCCACCATCAGCAACATCCAGATCCGGCTTTTCTGAATCGTTGTCCGGGCACTTTCCGCAGAGCTTTTTGCTGCCGCTTCCGTTTTGGCAGTCTGTTCAGTGATTAACCGGTTCAGCGAGCCAAGCTGTTCACGGCTCTGTGTCAGCAGGGCTTCACCGTCTCCCAGCACACCCCGCTCCTGACTGCGGATGGTAAACATGTTGTTATCACCACGGGTCAGAAAAACGATATTCACCACCGTCTGGCTCAGTGCCTGGATGCCGTGTAACTGTTCAACAGCTTTCAGGTCTTCCTGAATACGGGTGATGATTTCATCGGAATGGGTCTGGGTGGCTATCAGCGAATTAAGGTCCGGCAAATGCTGCGCCCGGTCCACCAGATTAATCAGCAGGTTTACATCCGCCTTAATACGGTAGAGGCGCTGCAAGTCCGCATTAATGGTACTGATGGCATCCCGGCCAAAGTTATTCATCACAACCCAGGCATCCGGAAAGTCCTGATTAAACTGGCTGAATAAGTTCTGCTGAACATTTTCCGTCAGAGTATTAATGTCACTGAGGAAGGAGGACGCTACCCAGCGCAAACGCTGGTTTTCTAACTTTTTCTGCCCCTGAATTTGCAGCTTCATCACCACATTGTTATCCAGTTCAGCCAGGGTATTCTTCAGGGTATCAATCTGATCAAACAGAGCCTGCTGGGTCTCATGGTCCTGAGTCACCGCAGAAATCCGGGGAAGCAGATCCGTCATGATAGTGATGTTGTGGGTTAATTCCCGCCGGATCTGTTGCCGGGTCTGTTCGTCTTTTGCAGCCAGTAAGGTCGGTGCGGTCAGGGTGATAGTGGTACCCCGCGCCTTCAGATCGGCCATCAGGCTGAGGGTATGAATGTTACCTTCGACCACCCGGTTCAGCTCATCCCCCAGACGGTTATACGACACCCAGCTGACAATACTGGCCAGTAAAGTAAGTGCGCTCAGTGCGCCAAACGCAATGAACAGTCGGCCACGGAGTCCGAAGCGGTGTCGCGATGTCATAAACAGAATGCCTTGCTGAATTTATGCTGCATGATAGTCACATCAGGGATTAATTAGAAACCGGCATCAGTCGCCATCCGTTAAAACCCGCGGTCCCCCTTCCTCAGTCAGTTATCCCTCCGGCACAGCCAGTACCGGCACAAAGCTTCCGGAAAATCCCGGCCATAAAAAAAGGGATTCTGACAAGAATCCCTTTTTATTCATGACTGTATTTTACACAGCCTCCAGAGGCGTGCAGCCATCACTGATCAGATAGCGTCTTTGATCTTAGCCACAGCTTCCGGGCTCAGCCACTGTGTCCAGACGTCTTCCTGGGTTTGCAGGAATTCAATCGCACCGGTTTCACCGTCGGCCTGGTTATCCAGCATATACACCAGCACTTTACCGACCTGATCGGAGTTATAGGCCCGCTTTTTCAGATATTCAACAATCTCCGGATGGCCCTGAGAGAACTCACTGGCGACAACGGTAAATACATCGGAAGCCGGGAAGCGGGAACGTTTTGGCGTATCACATTCAGGGTCAGAGACACAGTTGTCCCAGTTGTCCTGATCGTAGCCGTCAACAAAGTCCAGTTTCTTCAGTTCATATTTTGAGATCACCGCAGATGGCTGCCAGTAGTAACCGAACCAGGCTTCATTGCGGTCGTAAGATTTGGCGATGGTACCGTCCAGGCCAGCCCCGGAACCCGGGTCAACACTGACGAAGCCGTTACCTTCCAGGTTATAGGCACTCGGTTTGATCAAACCGTCATTTAACACCTGACAAGACCAGCCAGACGGACAGTTAACAAAGGCCCCTTTACTTGGGTCTTCTTTCGACGGGAACAGGTCCTTACGTTTCAGAACATCATCGACGGTATTTAACTCTGGAAATTTATCTGCCACATATTCAGAGACATACCAGCCTTCATAGGCATCCGGAATCAGTTTCGTGGTGATCTCTACCTTGCCTGCATCTTCTGCTTTACGCAGTTGATTGATAACGGCATTCGCCCAAAACTCAGGTGCGATATGCGGACGCCCCTTCGCTTCCATAGAGGCCAGGCTGGTAATAGCTGCCCCCGGGACCAGAGTGACGTTACAGCCAAAAGCTTCCTCCAGAATGATTTTATCCAGATTGGCAGCAAATTCTGCCGATGGCCAGGACATCTCTACAACCGATACATCTCCACAGTCTGCTGCCATTGCCGTCATGGATGCTCCCATCACTGCTGCTGCAACAAGGCCTTTCGCGAATACCTTCTTAAGCATGTTCTAACCTCTTTTTTACAATTAAACCTCTATTTCATACGAACCTAACAGGCTAAGAATTATTTATAAAGAGCATGATAATTTTTTATACTCATAATAGAAAATCTAAGAAAATATTCAAAAATCCTAAATTAGCGATAGAAAATCTAAATATCTCAGCTAATCCCCCCTCTGTCACCACGGTCACTTCCGCGCTGATACAGCCTTAAACACCCCGTCCACAGCCCCCTTGCAGATGTAAAACGCCCCGCTGGCTGTGCTTCAGAATGCCTTCCAGCCGCCTTACTTTATATCGGATTCCGGCAGGGAAAATGGATAGTTGAATAGACATATCCGCTATCGCACGGGGGACTCTCAGGGCCCATAGCCGGGTATCTATGCCGGGCAGACAGATAAATTTCTATTATCAAATGATATTTATTATTAACTTTATTATTCGACCTCATTCCCTATGATCTGCCAGTCCTGTTTGCGGGCTCCGCAGCCACGCCATTACCGTTACCACCTTAACGGTAATGTCTCAGCCAACGCCGCTGCCAAGAGTACTGCAGCCCCGCAACAAAGCCGCAATCCGGATGCGGGCAGGACAGCACCGCTCCAGGTTTCGGCAACATAACGCCGGGGCACTGAGCGGCGATATTAAGCCCAACAGCAATCCGGGCTTGTTACAGAACTCAGAAAATGACCGTCTGACGGTCACCTGCAATAAAAATAACGATTTGTCAGGAGACAATCATGAGCAACACAACCACGCTTTCACCGCAGGCCGGCGACGGCACCGCGCGTAAAGGCATGTTAGAAGGGGTAGACCTTCCGGTATTCCTGATCAGCGGAGGCGTTCTCGTCCTGTTCGCCATCATGGCGATCTACGATATCGAATTCGTTTCCGGACTGGTGAACAGTACATTTGCACTTTCGACCAAATACTTCGGTGCTTACTGGCAAGTATTACTGTTGCTGACCTTTGTGATCGGCCTGTTCCTGACCTTTGGCCGCACCGGCTCCGTCATTCTGGGCGGTCTGAAAGCACCTGAAATGTCCACATTTACCTGGGTATCTATCCTGATGTGTACCCTGCTGGCAGGTGGCGGCGTCTTCTGGGCGGCAGCCGAACCAATGGCTCACTTCACCTCTCCACCGCCTCTGTTTGGCGGTGAAACCGGCACACCGCAGGCCGCTTACAATGCACTGGCACAAAGCTTCATGCACTGGGGTTTTCTGGCCTGGGCCATTCTGGGCAGCCTGACCGGCATCGTTCTGATGTATCTGCATTACGAAAAAGGCTTACCTCTGAAGCCACGTACCCTGCTCTATCCGGTCTTTGGTCAACGTGCCCTGAAGGGCCCGATTGCGATCATTGCCGATGCCAGCTGTGTACTGGCCGTCGTTGCAGGTACCGTTGGCCCGATCGGGTTTCTGGGCCTGCAGGTAAGTTTTGGCCTTGAAAAACTGTTTGGCATTCCAAACACCTATTCCACCCAGCTAACGATCCTGATCGGCTTAATGGCGATCTATACGGTCTCTGCCGTCAGCGGTGTAACCAAAGGGATCAAGATTCTGAGTAACCTGAACGTTGCTCTGGCGGTCGGCCTGATGGCGTTTATCCTGCTGTTTGGACCCACTGCATTCATCGTCGACAGCTATATTCAGTCGTTCGGTATCTATATTGATGAATTCATCTCGATGGCAACATTCCGGGCAAACCCGGGCTGGCTGGATTGGTGGACCGTGTTCTTCTGGGGCTGGTTCCTGGGCTACGGCCCGCTGATGGCAATGTTTGTTGCCCGTATCTCCCGTGGCCGCAGCATCCGTGAACTGGTGCTGATCATCTCGATTGTTGCACCGATAATTACCTGTTTCTGGTTTACCATTGTCGGTGGCAGCGGTCTGTTTTATGAGCTGAACAATCCGGGGGTTATTTCTGAACCTTTCACCGGTTTCAACCTGCCTGCCGCATTGTTGGCGATCACAGAACAGCTGCCTCTGGGCTTCACCATTTCGGTACTGTTCCTGATTCTCACCACCATTTTTGTGGCTACCACCGGTGATTGCATGACGTACTCCATCTCTATGGTAATGACCGGCCATGATGCACCACAAAGTTCTGTCCGCGTATTCTGGGGCCTGGCAATGGGTGTTATGGCAGCCATTCTGATCTCAATCGGGTCCGGGGGTATTTCTGCCCTGCAGTCCTTTATTGTTGTCACCGCGGTGCCGGTCTCTCTGGTGCTGTTGCCGTCCCTGTGGAGCGCTCCCAAAATCGCCCGGCAGATGGCCGACGAACAGGGTCTGTAAGGCTTAATCATTCTCACGCTAAAAGGCGCTTCAACCGAAGCGCCTTTTTTGTTTGTAAACGTTGTCCACTTCCCGCGAAGCTGATAGCTTTTAACTGATAACCGTACAACCATGGACACACGATGATTGATCAAGAACTGGAAAACCTGACCTACTTCTACAATCTGATTATTGATTTCTTTATTAACTACAGCTTCCAGGTGATCGGCGCGATCATCATTCTTATTCTGGGTCTGATCGTGGCGCGCTGGGTGGGTAACATTGCCCTTAAACTGTGCCTGAGGCATAACGTCGACATTACCCTGAGCCACTTTATCAGCAGCACTGTCCGGCTCTTGCTGGTCGCCATGGTCGTGATTATCTGTCTGGGTAAATTCGGCATCAGCGTGGCCCCCTTTATTGCGGCTATCGGTGCGATATCCCTCAGCATCGGTTTAGCCTTACAGGGAGTCTTTTCTAACTACGGTGCCGGTTTCACTATCATTCTGACCCGGCCATTTGTCGTGGGTAATACCATTCGCTGTAACGACGTGTGCGGGGTTGTGGAAGAAATCCGCCTGGCCTACACCTTACTTTCCACAGAAGACGGGGAAATTATTACCATCCCTAACAAGCATATCGTCGGCGAAGTGCTGGTTAATTCATTTGAAAATACGGTGGTTGAAGCTGAAATCGGTATCAGTTACAGCGCTGATCCGGCACAGGCAATTACCCTGATTCAGGCACAACTGAGCACCGACCCGACCATTGTTTCGGAACCGGCCCCACAGGTGGGCATAGCGTCCTTCGGCGACTCCAGCGTTAACATTGCTTACCGCTACTGGGTACCGACCCGCCAGCTATTTGAAACCCAGTTCAGGGTCAATGCGGCGGTATACAGCGCCTTCAAAACACATGATGTACAGATTCCGTTCCCGCAGCGGGAAGTCACTGTGTTAAACCCTTCACAGGACTGATCTGAGGCCGGCTGGTGTATCAACAGCCACTGGCCCCCGGACACCTTCTGACCGTTAAACCAGGCGCACACGTCATCAGATCTGACAGATGATTTCCGGCATCAGCCGCCGGAATCATCTGCTGAATACAGGGTATAGCAATAATGCAAAACCACACAGGTGCGCCTGATAAGCCGCGACGGCCCCGGTGAGTCAGCAGACACAGCCATTTCATCACGGTTTTATGTTGCTAACGGCCTTACTTTAAGTTTATTTGCCAGGATCCGGCATTTATCAGCCTGTACCTGTTTTTCCGGCAATTCTTCCAGCGCATCGGCCATGAGAAAATAGGCTTCTGACAGTTGTTCAAATCTGGGATGATCACGGTGAAGCCTGTTAATCAGTTTGACGCTCAAGGCAGGCTTACCCTGCTTTAACAGTATCCCGGCAAGCTTAAAACGCACCTCTGCTGACACTGGCAGATAGTCGGGGGCAACATTCAGGATACGCAATAAGACACCGGAAACCTGGGACATACGTCCGCATTTTTCCAGACAGCTCAGGTAAGCTAACCAGAACTTATCCAGCTCGGCGGTCTTGTGTAAGGCGCAAAGATAATCGACATAGCGATCATAGATGCCGATATCATCCGGATATTTTTTAAGCGCTGTTTTAAATTCACTGCTGAGTTCGGTAAACATACCTTCTTTAGCCAGCACCCCGATTCTGGCCAGAGTGTGTTGTTTTTCAGAACGGTTATGCACATCACCTTCACTTTCCAGATGGCTCACATAACCAAGCACCCGCTGCTTTTGGAAGAGCAAATATCCCATCAGGTGAAATATAACGATCCAGTAATAGTAAGACACCACACTCTGTAAGGCAGCAGAAAGAACATCCTCTCCGTCAAACAGCTGACTTAACGTACCGACAGATGCAATCATTATCGTAATAAAGAGCAGCAGTAACAGGTAAGCGCCTCTGAGCTGTAAAACCAGCCGTACCACTTCAACCGGGTTAATTGCTGAGCCGATTGCTTCAAAACGGGCATAGTTAATAAATACTGCCGGTAAGCAGCATAGCCAGAAAACACTGAAGACAATGGCGGCCGTCTGACCCAGCGCATTCGCCATGGCCAGAATCATAAATATGATGCCGAGAAAGATCATGATGATATGAAATATCAGCCTCACACCCCCCGAATAAGCATCAGATACGTCAGGCGCCGTCATATTTCCGGCAGCGGTTTGCTGCAAACATAAAAAACCATATTTTGTGGTCACCGCGCTCACCACAAACAGTAAGATAAAACTCTGCAAACCGTCCATTGAAGCACCCAGCGCAGATACAACCGATGCAACGATGATCAATAACAGCGTCTGTTTTGCCATAGGATAAGAAAAGCATTTATCCAGACGTCGCCAGAACGGTACAACACTTTCGCCCGGCCCCTGATTTTCAAGCTCTCTTCGACACACAAAACAGCGAAGCGAACCGGCACTTTCATCCACACAGTGATCACACTGCCCTACCTGACAATCTGCACATCTGTATGTCGCATCTGACTCGGGATGATATTTACAATATTCCATTTGCGGTCACCTCTGTATTTACGTATGTCTCAGGCAATTAAACTTGCCGCGCCCGCATAACCATCTCGTCAGCAGCCCGCTCATAACGCTTACGCTTGACTTCATTCGCCTGTTCACCGAATTTCTGTGACAGCTTACGTACTAAGTGACTCATCTCCTGAGTATGATCGTCTTTCCCATACAGGTACTTAACAATGGCTTCAGTGGTCTGCAGACTGTCCAGCTGCATCATACGCCAGCCCAGCCCGACAACGGCTGCCGTTGTTAGCCTGTCATGCACGGCAGGCGTCTCACGCCAGACCTGTTCCGTCTTTCTGAGCTGTGCAGATGTTAAGCGCTCAACCGTCAGTATCTGCGCCGCCGACTCCAGTTCTGACGGTGTATCCCCTCTTTCTTTATAAATACGGTATCTCAGCCAGCAGAAATCAAACTCAGGGCCGTTTTGCTGTTCATATTCGGTGAGCCTTCTGAGCGCCGCATCATAGGCAAACTGGCCCAGCAACTGATAAATCTGCTGCAATTCTTTTTGGGTCCCTGACGGCTCATCATCTTTTTCCAGATACTGTTCATCCAGTGCTTTTGGTGCGATCAGCAAGGTAATCCAGATCAGTACCGCTCCGGCAAGAAAGCCTCCCGTATGCGCCATGAAGGCAACATTAGAATCAGGCTGGGTATAAAAGTTATACAGTTCATTTGCCAGATACAGCGGTAAAACAGCCAGCGCAGGCGCCCGGACAAAGCCCACAAAAATATAAAACCAGTAAAAGAACTCAATTTTGCGCAGCCGAAATACGCCGAGATACATCGCCATAACACCCGAAATAGCCCCGGAAGCCCCCACCAAAGCACTGGGGCTGGATGCATTCACTGCGCTGTACAGCATCCCGCCGGCAACGCCGGCAATTAAATAGAAAAGAAGAAACCGTACATGACCTATGGTCGCTTCGACCGAGAAACCAAAGATCACCAGGAAAAACATATTTCCCAGCAGATGCAAAAGCCCCCCGTGCAAAAACTGATGGGTAATCAGTGAAATAAAGTCCGGCTGTTTCGGCCTCAGCCCATAACCGTATACGCTGATCGTACTGACTAACTGATTAAGTTCCTCCCGTACCTGCCAGTACTCACCGTTACCGGGTGCTTCAAACTGCGTCTGGTTATCACGTAAGTAAGAAAAGTACGGCTGATCAACTAACAGATACACACTCAACTGAAGCGCTTCTTCCTCATCATACAACTGGCGGTATGTTGTTATTTCACTGCTGTTGGTCTCTTCAAGATAGCGAAGATATACCGGCCACTCGGCTTCGAAATATCCTGACGATTCATAACGGGACAGCAATTCACTGAGCTTCTCTTCATCAGCATCCTGATAAAAGAAGAAAACGAAAACGTTTATTAACACAAGGCAGAAAAGGATCAGCGGCGGCTTACGCCAGTCAAAGCGCTTTTCTGTAGGAATGATCACCATAATTTATGAATCCATTCATTCGGAGTGACTGTAAAGGCGTATAAATTACAACAGATCTCTGGGATAAAGCTAAGCAAAAACTGACAATGAAAACTAAAAGCTGGCAAACAGCCTTATATTATTATCTAACTCAGCCATCGGATGACGCATACATCCGATATTTGATATTTCACTTTTAGCAACACTGCTATCTAAATATATCAATATACGCAAGACCAACATTGCACTACACTTGCCCCATTACAGTTCGCGGAGCATCTCTATATAATGCCCGCGACTCGGAATAAGCTTTTGCAGCCACCGGGCTGTAAAACAGAATAATGAACGCCTGTTCACAGGCTAACTAAAGAGATATACAGACCATGTCTAATAACTATTTCAACACCCTGCCACTGCGCGAGCAGCTGGCTCAGCTGGCTAAGTGCCGCTTCATGCACCTGAACGAATTCGACGACGGTGTTAACGCTCTTAAAGGTAAAAAGATTGTTGTAATCGGTTGTGGTGCACAGGGTCTGGCTCAGGGTATGAACCTGCGTGACAGCGGTTGCGACGTGTCTTACACCCTGCGTGCTGCTGCGATCGAAGAGAAGCGTCAGTCCTGGAAGAGTGCAACCGAAAACGGTTTCACCGTAGGTACTTACGAAGAACTGATCCCGACGGCTGACGTGGTTCTGAACCTGACGCCTGACAAGCAGCATACCCCTGTTGTTGAAGCAGTTATGCCACTGATGAAAGAAGGTGCCTGCCTGTCTTACTCTCACGGTTTCAACATCGTTGAAGAAGGTATGCAGATCCGTCCTGACCTGACCGTTATCATGGTTGCACCTAAGTGCCCGGGTTCTGAAGTACGTAACGAATACGTACGTGGTTTCGGTGTACCTACCCTGATCGCAGTTCACGAAGATAACGACCCTAAAGGCGAAGGTCTGGCTCTGGCTAAGGCATACGCTGTAGGTACCGGTGGTCACAAGGCTGGCGTACTGATGTCTTCTTTCGTTGCTGAAGTTAAGTCCGACCTGATGGGCGAGCAGACTATCCTGTGCGGTATGCTGCAGACCGGTTCTATCCTGTGCTTCAACAAGATGGTTGAGAAAGGCATTGATGCCGGTTACGCATCTAAGCTGATCCAGTACGGCTGGGAAACGATCACTGAAGCGCTGAAGTACGGCGGCGTAACTAACATGCTGGACCGTCTGTCTAACCCGGCTAAGATCAAAGCGTTCGATCTGTCTGAAGAACTGAAAGTTATCATGCGTCCGCTGTACAACAAGCACCAGGACGACATCATGACTGGCGCATTCTCCAGCGGCATGATGGAAGACTGGGCAAACGACGATGCGAAACTGCTGGGCTGGCGCGCAGAAACGGCTGAGACAGCTTTCGAAAAGACCCCTGCAGGCGACGTTGAGATCTCTGAGCAGGAATTCTTCGACAACGGTATCCTGATGGTTGCTATGGTTAAAGCGGGTGTTGAGCTGGCTTTCGAAACCATGACAGCTGCCGGCATCATCGCTGACTCTGCTTACTACGAGTCTCTGCACGAGACACCGCTGATTGCGAACACCATTGCACGTAAGAAGCTGTACGAAATGAACGCGACTATTTCTGATACTGCAGAATACGGCTGCTACCTGTACAACCACGCATGTCTGCCACTGCTGGAAGACTTCATGAAAGGTATCGACACCGATGTTATCGGTAAAGGCCTGGATGTTGCTGACAACGGCGTAGACAACGCCCGCCTGATCGAAGTGAACGCTGCTCTGCGTGCTCACCCGGTTGAAGCGATCGGTTCTGAACTGCGTGGCTACATGTCTGACATGAAGAAAATCGTTTAAGATTTTCGCCACAGCCATGACTGTCTGAGCCACAGGTTCTAACAGTCAGGCATATGAAGGCCGGCGCACTTCTTAAAGGAGTTCCCGGCCTTTTTTATTGCTCAAGCCTTTTGCAAAACGCCCGACACATGACGCTTTGCAAAGCGCTTAACTGTACTCAACCCGCGACTGGCCAAAGACTTTTATATGACTATCCGTTTTAATAATCTCAGCGTCGACTTTGACGAACGTTTCCAGCTGGAACAGATTAACTGGCAGATTGAACCCCAACAGCACTGGGTCATTACCGGTACCAACGGTGCAGGTAAATCAGCGCTGGCGGCAGTGCTGGCCGGCGCCGGCGACATTATCAGCGGCACTGCTGAAGGCATTCCCGCGAAGGTCGGGCTGGTCTCTTTTGAAGCACAGGCTGAGCTGATTGCAGAAGAGCTTAAAAAAGATGATGCCGATATTATGGATGTCATCGCAGAAGGCACATCTGTGCGGGATATCATCGGCCAGGTTTCAGACAACCAGCCGCTGATCGATGATCTGATCACCCGCTTTAAGCTTGAGTATCTGCTGGAACGGGCCTTCCGGAAGTTATCCACCGGGGAATCCCGTAAAGTCATGCTGATCCGCGCGCTGGCCAGCGAGCCGGATATGCTGGTGCTGGACGAGCCCTTCGACGGTCTGGATGTGGATACCCTGGCAATGCTGCAGGACTATCTCAGCTCACTGATCGAAACTGTGCCGATGGTGATGGTGCTGAACCGCTTTGATGAGTTCCCGGACTTCATCACCCATATCGCCTATATGGATCACGGTCGCCTGCAACTGAGCATCGATAAGCAGGATGAACAGGCCTACGAAGAACTGTATAAACTGCTGCACCTGAAAACTACCGAGCTGCAGGTGCCGGGTGCCGATCCGGAAACTGCCATTCCGGCACTGAATCCGGAAGACCCGCTGGTACGGCTCAACAGCATCAACATTAAGTATGCAGACAAAGCCATTATCGAAGATCTGAGCTGGACCATTAACCCCGGCCAGCACTGGCAGTTAAGCGGCCCGAACGGCAGCGGTAAAACCGGCCTGCTATCACTGATTACCGGTGACCACCCGCAATGTTATGTGAATGATATTTTCGTGTTTGGCTTCCAGCGCGGCAGCGGGGAAAGTATCTGGCAGATTAAGCAGTACATCGGCTATGTATCCACCGCCCTGCAATGGGAATACCGGGTCAGCATCAGCCTGCGCAATGTGATCATTTCCGGTTTCTACGACAGCATTGGCCTGTACAGCAAATACACTGACCGGCAGCGGGACATTGCCGATCAGTGGCTGGCAGTGCTGGGCATGACCGACCGGGCTGACCAGCCATTTAACAAGCTCTCTTACGGCGACCAGCGGCTGTTACTGATTGCCCGTGCCATGGTGAAGCATCCGCCGCTGCTGATTCTCGACGAGCCCTGCCTGGGCCTGGATGACATGAACCGTCAGTTGGTGCTCAGCCTGATCGAAAAGATCTGTGCCGACAGTGAAACCACTGTGCTGTACGTCAACCACCACCCGGAAGACAGAATCAAAGGCATTGATCAGTACCTGGCACTGGAAAAAACTCAGTAACCACCATTCTCAGCGGCCTGCCCTGACCAGGGCAGGCGATGATTCCCATCGTAATCCTTTTGCGTAATACCCTGTTTTTATTCAGTAAACCTGCTTCAGACAGCATTAAATAAGAATAGTTTGCAATAAGATTTACATTCTTTTACCATGCCTGCCGCTGTATTTTTTACCACACGTAAAACGTGCCGGAAAACAGCTTTTATAACGAACCAGCCAGCAGGTCACAACGCTTTCACCATTCGCCTGCAAGCCATTCGAAACATAATCAAAGGGCGTTGCCCTGTTTGCTTCTGACGATTGGATGGCTCTGGTATGCAAGGCCTGCAACACTTTTTCCGCACCCGGACGGACGCACGGCGTGCACCCCGCAAATCACTGTCGGTTCAGTACATCGCATTTTTAATCCACAGCTTTGTGGGCCTGAAACTGAGCCTGTTATTTACCGTCGTGCTGCTCAGCGGCGCACTGGCTGTGCTGTCACTGGAAATTGACTGGCTGCTGTATTCTGAATTTCGCGCCTCATCCGGGGATGTACGTCTGGGTGCCGGTGAATTACTGGACCGCCTGCAGGCGGCTTATCCGGAATTTGGCCTGAGCTTTTTTGAAACCATGAACCAGCATCCGGGCTTTGCATCGTTCGCCATGTTTAATGATGCCGCCGGCGGTTTCCGCTATGCCTGGATCGACCCCTATACCGGCGAAGTTAAAGGTGATACGCCGGTGCTGACCCCCGGCCGCTTCATCGGTTTTCTGCACTCAACTCTGTACCTGCCGGTCATTGGCCGCAGTGTGGTGAACGTTTTCGGGTTACTGACACTGTTATCACTGATTGCAGGCCTTTATGCCTACCCGAAATTCTGGCGTTTTTTCTTCCGGATGCCCCGTACCGGCAATGCCCGGGTATTCTGGTCAGATCTGCATAAACTGATTGGCCTGTGGAGTTTGTGGTTTGTACTGATCATCGGTGTAACCGGCACCTGGTGGTTTTACGAGAACCCTCTGGTCAGCCATCTGGGCGCCCCGAACCCTGTTGAGCCAACCAATATCAAACCCCTGCTCAGCTACGGGGATATGGACAACATTTCCGGCACCATGCTCAGCGCTGCAAGCATGATCAGTGCGGTCAGAAAGGCGTATCCGGATGCGCAAATCCTGGGGATTAACCCGCCGGAGCATAACGCTGATCCTTATACGGTCACTTTTGCCGGCGATGCTTGGCTGGTGCCCAATGGTCGGCAAAATAAGCTCTACCTGAACCCCTTTACCGCCGACATTATTGCCAGCCATACCGTGGATAAATACACCCCGGCGCAACGGGCCGATATGGCCATGGCACCGCTGCATCTGGGAAACTGGGCATCAGGCAATGCGGCAGACTTACCGGTGAAACTGATCTGGTTTGTGTTTGGCGCAGGTATGACGGTGCTCTGTATCAGCGGGCTGATCATCAACCTGAAGCGTACCGCCCGCGCGGCACGGATCGTTTATTCACGCAACAGCATCATTCGCAGGCTGCATAAATCCTGGCGGATTGTCCGCCCCTGGGGGCGTCCTTTCGGATTATTCAAATACATGAATGTCCTGCTGATTCTGGGCATCGGTGCCGGATGCGGCATTGCGCTGACACTCAGCAGCCAGGGCACCAAAGGCGCGGGATTCCTGTATCAGCCCCAGCCTGTGGGTAACTGGGAAGTATCCATGAATGCGGTAGCCGGTTTACTGGAAAAAGACCTTAATCCGATCCGGCCCAATGCCTCGGTAAACTTCAATGTCGCGCTGCCGGATGCCGCTACCCAAGCCTTTAAGTTTGCATATTTACGGGTCGGTGAACCCCGCACTCTCCGTGCCCCGGGTATCCTGATTCACGGCCCTGCAGGATCTCGCCATGCGGATATACATCTGCCACCTGCCCTGACCGGCAATGAAAAAATCTGGTTAACAGCCATCGGCTGGGACGGTCAGGTATATCAGACACAATGGTCGCTGGATGCCAACGGCAAGGAGACAATCGATGGACGCTAAAACCGTTAACCGGCTGTTATACACAGCCGCTGCACTGCTGAGTGTTACCCTGTCGGCGCACAGCTTTGCACATGGCGCTGATGTCAGCTGTGAAACAGACGACAGCCATCACAGCTGTACGCTGGAACTGGATGAAATCAGCCCGGCGAATCTTTCCATAGAAGTGCTGAGCCTGGATCTGTACCGGCTCAGCAAAACCCGCAGCAATGCAAAAGGGGAATTTCACTTTATTGCACCAAAGCAAAAGTATTTCCTGCTCATTGATGCCGGCCCGGGACATGTATTTGATATCGGCCCGGACAGCTTTGCTGCTCACTGAATTTTTATAACCAGAATCGACTCCAGGCCCTCCCCAGCTATCGCCAGGCACCGCCTTTACTCTTTTTCCCAGGTATTCCACCCGATTTTAAGAATAAGGAACACAGTTCTATGAACTCCCGTATGCACTATTCTGTGCTGGCGCTGGCAATCTGCAGCGCAAACTCTGCTCTGGCAGCAGATACCGATATCCAGCAACAGGACACTGTTGTCGTCAGCGCCAAGGCTCCTGGCTATGCTGAAACCGGTTCAGCCAGTGCCAACAAGTCTTCACGCCCTGTCAGTGATTCACCGTACTCAATTTCCATCATTAATCAGACTCAGCTGAAGGATACCGGCGCACAAAGTCTGCAAGATGCGCTGACCTATAACGCGGGCGTCTTTGCCGGTGAATTCGGCGTCGACAGCCGGGTTGATACCGCAGTCATCCGTGGTGCTGATGTTTCTTACTATCTGGATGGCCTGCGGACTGATTTTGGTCACTATAACCGGGCCCGTATCGAACCTTATACACTGGACAACATTCAGGTACTGAAAGGCCCCGGGTCTTCCCTGTACGGCCAGGGGTCTCTGGGGGGCATTGTCGCTGCGGACTCGAAAACACCTGAAGGTGAGGACCGCACCGAAATCTGGCTGCAGGCCGGTAACCGTAACCACGCTCAGGTCGGTATTGATACACAGGGCAGCGTGGCAGGCCGTGACGACCTGAACTACCGTCTGGTGGCATTAGGCCGCAACGCGGACCAGCAGGTTGATCACGTTGAAGATAACCGTCTGCTGATTAACCCGTCCCTGCGCTGGCAGATCAACGAAGATGCGGATCTGACCGTCATCGCCCTGACGCAGCGTGATAAATCAGGTTCCACCCTGCAGTTCCTGCCGCAGGAAACCACCATCGGTCTGCCGGCAAGCCAGCGTATACCAACCGACACCTTCCTGGGGCATCCTGATTTCGATAAGTACGATACCGAAACGGACTCCATCACCCTGAAATACAATCAAAAGATTAACGACACCTGGACGTACAGCACCCACTTCCGTCATCTTAGAGGCGAAGGTGATTACCGCAGCCAGTATGCGATTTCCAAATCAGGCATCATTGATGCCCTGGTCGCGCAGGGCCAGACAAGGGCTTTCGCAACCGGCCTTATTAACGCGCAGTTCCCGGGCAATAATGTGCCAATGCTGTCTGAAGCGATCCAGCGCAAACTGAGCTCTACTGTCTGGGATCACCAGTTCACAAGCAACTTCTCCACCGGCGCAGCAGAGCACGAACTGATTCTGGGTGCCGATCTGAGCCATAACAAACTGGAAGAATCCCGCTGGAACAACCAGACCGAACTGCTGACTGCTATCCAGACCAACAACGCAGCGACACTGGCTACCTTACAGGTTGACCCGTTCAATCCGAATCCAAACCTGCCAACCAATGTTAATCTGACCAGGCAGCCAACCAATACACTGAAGCAACAGGGCATCTATGTTCAGGACAGCATCCGCATCAATCAGTGGGATCTGAATGCAGGTTTGCGCTGGACCCATTACTCCAGCAAGTTTGATGACGGTACCAGAACGTCTGACAGCAAGGTATCCGGCCGCTTAGGTGCGCTGTACAACTTTGACAACGGCGTATCACCATACGTCAGTGTTGCAACCGCCTTCGAGCCGACAACCGGCAGCGACAGTAACAACAATCCGTTTAAGGCACAGGAAAATATCCAGTATGAAGCCGGTATTAAGTTCCAGCCGGATAGCAGCCTGTCACTGAATACGGCAATCTATCACACCACAGAAGAAAACCGCCTGGAACGCGATCCGGATAACCCACTGCTGGGCAGCCGTATTCAGCTGGAAGAAGTCACGATCAAAGGCTTCGAAGCTGAGCTGCGTAAAGACTGGGACCGTTTCAGCCTGCTGGCCAACTATACCCATGCCAAGACCGAGGTCACTAAAGACAGCACCGGCAAGTTCCTGAACAATGAACTGGCCGGCCGGCCAAAAGATATGGCGTCCGTATTCGGTAAATACCGCGTTAATGAAGCGCTGGGAGTCGGCCTGGGCAGCCGCTTTATCGGCTCCAGCGACAACGGTCTGGGTACCCTGCGTACACCGTCTGTAACACTCTACGATGCGCTGGCCAGCTATGACATTGCCGACTGGCAGCTGTCGCTGAACGTACGTAACCTGGCAGATAAAGAATTCATCTCTTCCTGTAGCGGCGACAGCGCCTGTTACTACGGTGAGCGCCGGACCATACTGGTTAACGCCCGTTACGAGTTCTGATAAAACCGCAATGCAAAAAAAAGCCGGACTGCCTGAGCAGCCCGGCTTTAAGCCCCTGCAAAAGGCTTAAACCTGTGTTACCCCGCCGGGCAACCCTTAAATCGCAATCTTCAGCGCCAGCCCCAGCAAGACCACCCCACTGACTTTATCTACCGTTGCAGCGCCTTTCTGCATTTTTGTCAGCAGACCTGTGCGCGCCAGCAATACGGTCAGAAGAATGTACCAGCCGGAATCAATCACCGTCACGGTGGACATCATGATCAGTTTGTCAGTCAGCAGCAGGTCTGCAGATACAAACTGAGAAAACAGAGCAATGAAGAATACCGCCAGCTTGGGGTTCAGAACCGACACCATCAGCCCGTCCCATGCGGCGGCAGAGACCGGCGCCTGCTGGCCATCCAGCGCTAACTGATTGCCTTTGGAGCGCAGGGCTTTAATGCCCAGCCAGGCCAGATAAGCCGCGCCTACATAGGTGATCACCTGAAAGATCTGTGGTGTTTCCACCACCAGTACCGCCAGCCCCCAGATAGTCAGCATCGCCCACATTGCAACGCCGATTGCATGGCTCAGAGCCGCGATTACCGCATGCCGGGTACTGTTAGTCAGTGCATGGCGCAATACTACTGCCAGGCTGGGGCCCGGTGACATCGCCCCCAGACAACATACCGCTACCAGCGATAACCAGGTTACTAAACTCATTGCACCACACCCGCTCAAATTCTTAATGAGGCCAGTGTAGTGATTTAACAGATATGCGAGAAATGCATTTTCTTTATGAGAGACTATGATTTCAAATCATAACCATGTAGCGAGAACAAAGAGGCCTGTATCTGTTCAGCAATGCATTCCCGCAACCAGCGATGAGCAGGATCAGCATCGTGTAGCGCGTGCCAGTACAGATAGTAATTAAATGCCGGAACAGCCACCGGTAACTCCCGGTATGTGAGGGGGTAAAGTTCAGTCGCATTACGGGCGATATGCGCCGGCGTAATCAGCAACATATCGCTGCCGGCAAGGGCGGGAAAAGCAGCCGCAAAAAAAGGCACTTCATAACGGACCCGCCGGTGTTTCCCCTGACGTTGCAATAGCCGGTCAAAGAATGAGTCTTTATCGCCTCCGCTGCTCAGTTGCAGAAAGGGATAGGCCAGCATGGCATCAAGCTCAAAGGTGTCTTGCTGCGCCAGTGGATGATTCTCTGCTAACAGGCAGACCGGTGAATCCTGACCCATATGCAAATGACAAAGGCTGTCAGCACTGTCCAGACTAACAGTGGATACAAGGTCCAGCGCCAGCTGACCAACTTTGTTCAGCCAGTCCGGTTGCCACATCCGATAGGCAATATCGATCTGCGGGGCTTGCTGAGACAACCGCTGAAGAATATCCGGGAAAATAAACTGAGCCACATAATCGCTGCAGGCAAAACTGAAGCGACGCTGACAGGCCGCCGGATCAAAGGCCGGGGTGTGTTTCAGTTCGCCGATCTGGCCGAGGATATCCTGCACCTGAGGCAGTATCTCTTTCGCCCGGCTGCTGAGCAGATAATCATTGCCGTCACGGATCAGTAAGGGATCACCAAAGTAGTCCCGCAACTGTCCAAGTTGCCGGCTCATAGCAGACTGTGTCAGGTGTAACTGGTCCGCCGCCCGGGTGACATTCCGGGCTTGCAGTAACACCTGTAACGCCTTGAGCAGATTAAGGTTTAAATGATCCATATGGCCAGCCAGCAGAGAGTCCGTAAAGCGGTTATGTTACCTTATTTCAGGGGTATCGGCGTTGCCTGTCAGTGCGTTCTGTCAGGCCGGTAACCGGCCAGCACTTCTGCTAACTGACTGAATGCATTATTCAGCTGTGTCAGTTCCTCGCGGGCCTGCTCTTCATCACCACGGCTGTGCATGGCCACCAGCCGGGTCGCCAGCGCCAGAAACTCTCCCTGGGCACCGGACAAACGCTCCAGCCAGACCGGATCGAATACCTGTTCCTGGCGGGCCCTTGTTATCCAGGCACGGAAGTGGCAGTTGTCCACTTCCATGATTGACCAGGGATCATCCTGCATCCGCGGCGCCAGTATCTTGGCCTCAAAATTCTGATACCAGTGCTTAGTGGTCAGCCGCAGCAACTGAATCTTATTGTCTTCATCGCTGCGCACTATTTGTGCAAAGCGCCGCCACTGAGCATTTGGCGAATATTCGTCCAGCCAGCGGGGAATTTCGCTGGCCGGCATTGGCCGCGCAATTCCGTACCCCTGAGCCTCATTACAGCCCATGCTGAGCAGCATCAGCCCATGCTCGGTGGTCTCCACCCCTTCGGCGATGACATCCCGGTTAAAGGAATCCGCCAGCCCCAGCACGCCATCGATGATGGCATAATCGTTGGGATCAACCAGCATGTCACGGACAAAACTCTGATCAATCTTAATGGTGCCCGCCGATAAGCTGCGCAGGTGCGCCAGAGAAGAATAGCCGGTGCCAAAGTCATCCAGAGCAATTTTTACCCCCAAATTCCTCTGACAGTTGCGGATAATTTCGCTGATGACATCCAGGTCTCCCAACGCACTGCTTTCCAGTACTTCCAACTGCAGACAACCGGTATCAATGTTGGCATAACGCCCCAGCTGGGTCGAAAAATTATCCAGAAAACGGTCTGACCGCAGGTGGTTAGACGAAATATTAATGCTGACTTCCAGTGCCAGCCCCTGTGCGGTCCAGTCACTCAGTTGTTTCAGCGCTTCACTGATGACCCAGTCGCCAATCTGGATTTCCAGCTCTGATCCTTCCACCGCCGGCAGAAAATAGAACGGGGCTAACAACCCTTTTTCCGGATGCTGCCAGCGAATCAGAGCCTCGACACCGAATACTTCACCGGTACGCATGTTTACCTTTGGCTGGTAGTACAGGCAGAAATGCCGCATATCCAGACTGGTCGCAATTTCATCCAGTAACTGATTTTGCTGGATCAGTTGCTGATCTTTCTCAGTATTAAAGAAGTGATAACGGTTCCGGCCCGCCAGTTTTGCCTGATACATGGACTGATCGGCATGGCGCATCAGGGTATCAAGATCCGCATGATCATCCGGGTACAGAGTGACCCCGACAGAGGCACTGATACTGATCACGTGCCCGTCTATCATATACGGGTGTGATAACAGCCCGATAATCCGCTGCAAAATCGACTCACAATGTTCAAGCGATTCAATGTCCCCCAGCAACATGGCAAATTCATCACCGCCCTGCCGGGAAACGGTATCTTCTTCACGCAATGTGGTGTTGATACGCTTGGCCACTTCAATGATCAGCTGATCCCCCACTTCGTGACCATACTGGTCATTCACCGGTTTAAAATCATCCAGATCCAGAAAGCAGATCGCCAGCTGCCGGGAATGCCGCTTACTGTGGGCAATGGCCTGTCTGAAGCGGTCAGCAAACAGCGTCCGGTTAGGCAGCCGGGTCAGCTCATCGTAGTGCGCCATCAGGCGCAGCTTATTTTCCTTTTCTTTATGCTGGGTAATATCCGACGCCAGTCCCACATAGTTAATCACGTCTCCCCGGCTGTTTCGCATCGCCGAGATTTTCATCAGGATGGCATATACATAGCCATCTTTATGGCGGTTCCAGATTTCTCCCTGCCAGTGTCCGTCACGGCGCAGATTCCGCCACAATTCTTCATAAAAACTGCGGGGATGGCGGCCGGAGCTGAGCATTCCCGGTTTCTGTCCGAGTGACTCTTCCGCGCTATAGCCGGTCAGCTCTGAAAAACGGCCGTTCACATCAATGATCATCCCCCGGGTATCGGTGACCATAATGGATTCGTGAGTTTCATTGAAAATACGGGCCGACAGCTGAAGCTTTTCATCGGTTTTATGCCGTTCAATGGCAATCGCCACCAGCTGGGCTGCAAACTCAATCAGCTTAATGTCTTCATCTTCAGGCGCATGGGGCCGGTTATGATAAATCGCGAACGTTGCCAGCACTTTGTTATTCGCACCCAGCACCGGTTCCGACCAGCAGGCCCGGAGGTTAGCTTTGTTGGTCAGTTCAAGAAACGGGGCCCAGTTAGGATGGTTATCAATATCTGTAACAATTACCCGTTTCTTGGTATAGGCCGCCCGGCCACAGCTACCGACCATCTCGCCGATCTCAACGCCATCGATAGCATCGTTATAGAAGCCCGGCAGGTTCGGCCCGGCCCCGGTATATAAACGGTTAGACTTTTCATCCATCAACAGAATGCTCCCAAGGCACCCCGGGCTCTGTTTCTCAATGGTTTCAATAATGGCTTCCAGTATGCTTTCCAGCGTCGCGCTTTCCAGCAACAGTTCCAGCACCTTACTGCGGGTCATATCCAGCGCTTCTATTTTCTTCTGCCGGGTAATATCAGTATTAATGCCGATAACCCGGGAAGGCTTGCCATCCTGCCATTCAACCGCTTCACCAATGCCCTGTTGCCACATCCAGCCACCGGCAGCTGCCTGAATCCGGAACTCGGTTTCACAGGCCTCACCGTGATTCATCAGACGGTCAAACTCCGCCAGCACCCGTACTTTATCATCCGGGTGCAGCGCCTCTTCCCAGGCGGAAATAGTAGGTTCATAGCTTGCCGGGTCATATCCCAGCATACGGGCGTATTCATCACTGACCATTAAACTGCCACTGGCCACATCAATATCAAACCAGGCCTGATGAGATGCCCCCAGCGCGAGATTGAGCCGTTTCAGGCTATCATTCAGAGTGCGGGTACGCTCATCAACGGTAACTTCCAGCAAGGCATGGTTATTTTTCAACCGGCTGATCAGTACAGAAATCAGTGTAATAAAGCCGCAGAAGATCAGCGCAATCAGCACTTCGAGCGACAAAAGAAAACCGTCCAGGTAACCCTGCTTCGGCGCAACACGGAATATCCACAACCCGTTTGGTACCTGAATATCATAACTTTCAAAGTCATCGATCAGGGGTGCTTCAGAACCGGCAATAGGGACTTCTTTACCGTTCAGTGCATCCAGCCGGGTCAACTGGTACGCAAACCCTCCCGACTCCAACCGGTGCAGCATGGCCTGCTCAAGGATTTCCGGAAAACGGATAAGCACAGACGAAAATCCCCAAAAAGCATTTTTACCCTGCTTATCAGAGAGGTAGACAGGCAATCTGCCAATGGCCCCGACGCCTCCCTGCTTCAGATTAATCGGGCCTTCAAGGGTAAGTTCTCCGGTCGCCCGGGCAATAAAAGCGGGCTTATTCTGCCCCTGATCACGCAGCAAGTCATACCCGATTGCCGCTTCGTTACCTGCCAGAGGAATGATTTTCTGAACCACGCCTGCAGGAGCAAGTTCCAACGCTGAGGCACCGGTATAAAACGGCATCATCTCGGCCGCCAGTTTCTCAAAGCCATGGGTACTGCCATTTTGCATACGTACCATCGCCGCCACCGGATACGTCGCCGACAACGCCTGGCTGATATTAGCCTCAATCAGGCTCACATAGCTGGTTGATAGCTTTTCCAGCAGCATATGCTTTTGCTGATAACGGTAACTTTCAACAAAATAAATGACACAGCCGCTGATGATTACCGCCATGAGCAGAATCAACCGGATCATCAGCGAACGTTTAAGTTCGTATAGCATTTATTACCTTCGGGCATATGAGTCTGCAATACGCTGCAGACAAAAAAATGCTGTCCATGCAATCACTTATTAATCAGTCCAGCGAATTAAACCGTTGTTTATTCGCGCATATCGCAGAGTATCGTGATTTCCCGGTGCCTGCCAGCAATCAGCTACCCAAGCTGACCAACAAAACGGGGGGGCTTTACTGGCCTCACGCACTGAAAATGAACTGAATCTGAATAATTTATTGATCCAGGTTAAGAAAAAGCATTTTTACCCAACCGGCATTGCCACATTCCGATAGAATCGGCCGGCTAAACATGCCTCCAAGGGACCCGGTGTTCAAAAGTAGTCAGGAATGAAACTTAATAATAAAAATAAGCTCTTGTGCAGTATTCTGAGCCTGCTGATGCTGGGCCTGCTGGCGTCTGCTCTGGTTGCATACTTACACATCAGCAGTGCACAACGTCAGGCGCTGCAAAATGAACATTTGGTCAAAGCCCGCGCCACTACCGAAAAGCTGACCCTGTGGCTCAGTGAAAACCTGGATATCATCACCCATTACGCTAAGGTAATCAGCCAGCACCCTCAGGACCTTCGCAACAACCCGTCCTTACAGGCGTATCTTCGCCAGAGCACGGCGACCGGCCGTTTTGACTACATCAGCTACAGCCTGGAAAGTGACGGCTACATGTGGATTAACGACTGGGAGATTCCCGCCGGTTACGATCCCCGGTTACGCCCCTGGTTTATCAGCAGTAAGGAAGCAATGGCACCGACGATTCCGGAGCCCTATTTAAGTGTCGACGCGATTCCCCACCGCTATCTGGCCGTGACAGCCCCTCTGCTGCGGGATGAGCACTTTATTGGCATGGTTCTGGGTGACGTTCCCATGGAGTTTGTTAAAAACACCGTCATGGATATAAAGCTGGATTTCGATGGTGAGGTATTTATTACCAACCATCAGGGCAAGATCCTGATCCACAAAGACACGCAGATGGAAGGCCTTCAGCAGAGCAGCCTGCTGGGGGAAGATCTCTCAGCCAGCAATCCGGCACGGCCAACGCCACCCGGGGAACATTCTCACACCGGGAAATCCCAAATCATTGAAACCGAGCGTTATATCTACACCGTGTCTTACATAGATGTTGCCGGCTGGCACCTGGTACTCGCTCAGCAAAAGAGCATTCTCAATAAACAGTTGCTCAGATCCACCCTCAACCTGCTCAGCGCGTTTGTGGGTATTTTCCTGATGGTCCTGACCCTGCTGTTTATCTCGAACCGGCAGGTTTTTTCGCCTTTACTGAATCTGCTGGAGCAAGATGCCAATACCGGCCTGGCCAATAAACGTACTTTCAAAGACCGTATCAGCCACCAGTATATTGAAGCCAACATCCCCGGAATGCTGGTGATCATAAACGTCAATAACTTCAACCTGCTGACCGCCGCGCTGTCCGGCCCGGCCATTGCTCAGCTACAGAACGAAATTAAATGCCGTATCCAGCAAACGCTACCGCCGGATATCCAGTTAGGCATGTTTTCTGAAAACCGCTTCATTGTTTTCATCCCGAATCACGGCCACCTTGAACAGCGTGATCAGCTATTCAAGCTACAGCAGCTCCACGAAACACTGACTCACTACTACACCGTCCGGGACCAGCAGATTACCTGTACTTTCCGGCAGGGGGTCAGCTTCTTCCCACAGCACGGCAATCATATAGAGCAGCTGATTGACCGGGCATTCTCTGTCATGGGTAATGCCAAAAAACATACCAGCAGCAGTAACATCGGTGTCTACAGCCCGGACATTGATCAGCAGCTGAGTGAGGACCTGCGTATTTTCAGTGCGATACATAACGGTCTGCGCAACCATGAATTTGAACTGGCATTTCAACCCCAGTATGACCTGAACCTGCAAACCTTCCGAGGGGTTGAAGTATTACTGCGCTGGTACTCTGCTGAGCTGGGCAGACAAGTGTCACCGGCAGAATTTATTCCCATCTCTGAATCATCCAACCTGATTATAAGCCTGGGGGATTTTGTCATTGATGCCACGCTGCAGCAGATCGCCCGGTGGCGCGATGACGGTATCCACTTTGAAACCGTCAGCATTAACATTTCCCCAAAGCAGCTCCTGCAACCCAACTTCACAGAGAAGTTGCTGATCACCGCAAAGCGCTTTCAGGTCCCGCCGGAACAGCTGGAACTGGAAATCACCGAATCGCTGTTATTCGAGGACCCGCAACTGTGCATCGAGCTGCTGCAGGAACTTAAAGCCCTAGGGTTCAGCATCGCAATTGATGACTTCGGCACGGGCTACTCTTCACTGCAATACCTGAAACTCATGCCGGTGGATAAACTGAAAGTAGACCGCGCCTTCGTCAAAGACCTGGAGACCAGCCCGAAAGATCAGGTCATCATCAGCATGGTGACAGAAATGGCCGGCGCACTGGGCTTTACGACTCTGGCAGAAGGGGCTGAATCGGCAGAGCAGGTGGATATACTGCGTCAGGCAGGCTACGACATGATACAGGGCTATTACTTCGCCAGACCTATGTCCGCCACCGAACTTATCCGGTTTCTGAATAAGCAGTCCTGACCCATTCCCTGCTGAGATCCCCGGCAGAAAAAAGATGCAATAACAGTTATTTAGCACCCGCAAAACGATGTACGCGTTTCGGGTAATGTCGGTTTAAAGGGGCCGCTTCGCCGTGCTATGCTTCGCTCGATATCCAATTTTACTTCAGTAATACGATCATCCGCACGACCCGGTATACATCAACCAGAGTGAAGAACATTAATGGCTGGACTAAAAGCAATCATTGTCGACGACGCCCGTTTTATTCGCGACCTTGTCACTAAGATTCTGCGGGATGCATTCCCGGACTCCCAGGTACATTCCGCCGAAAACGGCGAAGCCGGTAAACAACTGCTCGCCAAAGAGACCTTTGACATTGTTCTGTGCGACTGGGAAATGCCGGGCATGTCCGGGCTTGAGCTGTTGCAATGGACCCGCCAGCAACCCAGCTATCAGACCGTTCCCTTTCTGATGATTACCAGCCGGGGCGAGCGGGAATACGTACTCAAAGCTGTCAGCTCAGGTGTTAACGACTATATCGGTAAACCTTTCGAACCCCAGCAGCTCGTCGACAAAGTAAACCTTTGGCTGAAAAAAGGGGGGGAAACCAGCCCGGCAGCCCGACAACGCGCGGCCCAGTTACTGGCATCGGTTGAATCACCGGCGGCCAAGAAAGCAGCCCCCAAACCTAAAGGTATGGCTCAGCTGCGTTTTGGTGGCACTACCCACAAATGCGCCATTAAAGAGCTGACTCTGCAGTACGCCAAGGTGGCAATCAAGCATGAAGGAAAGTTACCGGTTATCTTTGAACAGGCGGTCGTGGATATCGAGCAGCAAAACGGTAAAGGGATTGCCCGGATCAACGGTTTTATACGGGGTATTTCAGCGCTGGAAGCAGATATGAATTCCAGTTTCATTGACGTTAATATTCACTTCAGTGATAACGATGCCGATAAGATGGAAGTCCTGTCCCATTACATGTCGAATATGAAATAAAGTACGAACCAGTCCCCCATAAAAAAGCACCGTTTAACGGTGCTTTTTTGATTCCGAAATACACTTCGGACTAAGGTGCTGAGTCAGCATTTATCCGTCAAACGCCTGCCCTGCTTCAGCCTTTTCAATGATCTGCTCTTCTTCTGCTGCAGCGGCCATCCATTCAGCCATCGCCGGATGCGCCAGTACGGTTTCAACGTAGGCTCTGCTCAGCGGGCTGATCGCCGGCCCATAGGTATTAAAACGCAGGGCAACCGGCGCATACATGAAATCCGCAATGCTCAGCTCACCGAACAACCAGGGGCCCAGATCCTGATGTTCATACCGCAGCTCCTGCCACATCAGATCAATCCGCCAGACATCCTTTAACGCTTCTGTTGATAAATCAACGTAACGGCGGGCCCGGCAGTTCATTGGCATTTCTTCCCGTAACGCCATAAAACCGGAGTGCATTTCACAACTGATGGCACGCGCCTGTGCACGCCTGGCCGGATCCTGTGGCCAGGCGTCACCGTTCAGATAGGTATCATTGATATATTCACAAATGGCCAGTGAATCCCAGACTTTCACGTCTCCGTCGGTGAGCGCCGGCACCTTACCGGCCGGTGAGAAGGTCTTTATCTGTTCAGCAAACTCCGGCGTGAACAACGCCAGATAGCGTTCTTCAAACGCCACGTTACAGGCTTTCAGCATCAGCCAGGGCCGTAATGACCAGGAAGAATAATTTTTATTTCCGATAACTAATTCCACAATACGTCCTCATGTATCATTTGTGCATTACACATTTATGCCATAGGCAAATAATTCTGTTGCGTCTGAATACGCCCTATCCATGCCTGAATTGCCGGATATCCAGAAAGATCAAAACCGCCTTCCCCTGCCACATGGGTATAGCCATACAAGGCAATATCCGCAACGGACAGCCGGTCATCCACCAGATAGTCCGATATCTGTAACTGCTGCTCCATCACTCCCAGTGCCCGGTGCCCGCCCGCCTGCTTAGCCTCATACTCAGCCCGGCGCGCTTCCGGTAACCCCAGATAACGTGCAATAAAACGGGCCACCGCTATATAAGGCTCATGACTGTACTGTTCAAAGAACATCCACTGCATGACTTTAGCCTGCGCGAAACGGTCTTCCCGCCACAGGGGTGTACCTGCTACCAGATACCCTAAGATGGCGTTTGATTCAGACAGACACCGACCATCATCCAGTTCCAGCAATGGAATCTTGCCATTAGGATTCCGGGCCAGAAACTCACCGGTATGGGTTTCCCCTCCGAGAATATCCACCGGTATCCATTCATAATCCAGCCTCAGCAACGCGGCTGTCAGCAAGACTTTATAACAATTACCGGACTGTACATCGCCGTATATTATCATTGGCCTGCTCACTCTCCCTGCGTGTGTTTTTCAGTGACAGATCCGGCTCTGTGAAGCACATTAACCGGCACATCTTTCACCCGGCTATTCTGGCCGCTTGCTTTTCCGGCCACCAGCGAATAGTTTTGATGCCTCCCATTCTGATTGCTAATGAATACCTTATGGACATAGATGCATTGCGCAGCTTCATCGCCTTCGTGGATACCGGCAGCTTTACCCGGGCAGCGAAGCAAATCTTCCGCACCCAGGGTGCGGTCAGCATGCAGATGAAAAAACTGGAGGAAGAAACCGGACGCTGTCTGTTCACGAAAGATGGCCGTAACCTCAGCCTGACGGATGATGGCCGTAAGCTGGTAAGTTATGCCCGGCGGATTCTGGCACTGCATGATGAAGCCATGGGGGAATTTTCCCTGACCGCCGACATGCAGCCATTGCGCATCGGCTGTCCGGATGATTATGCACAGGAGATTTTTCCGGATCTGGTCACACTTTTACTGAACGAATATCCGCAACTGCAGATACGTCTGTTATGCGACAGCAGTAATGGCCTGCGACTGGCGCTTGATCAGGGCAAGATTGATCTGGCTATCCTGACCCGGGCACCGGATAAAGAAGAAGGTTATCTGTTACGTCATGACCAGGGCGTATGGGTACATGCAGGCTTTCCGGATTTGCAGCATCAGCCGGTACTGCCACTGGTACTCTACGAGGCAGACTGTAAGTTTCACTCCAGCGCCGTTGACGGGCTGGAAAAGCAGGGGCAGGAGTTCCGGGTTGTCTGTGCCTCAAGCAGTGCCACCGCCATCAAAAGTCTGTTGCGTCGGGGGATCGGCATCGGGGTACTGGCATCGTCAACTGTTGATGATGACCTGAACGCCTGCACCCGTTCTGACCTGCCCACCCTGCCGATGGTAGACATTGTACTGGCGGTTGCGCCAACACCGCACCCGCTGGTTGGCACAGCCATGGCCCGCACACTCAGTCAGAGAATGCTCAGCCAGCCTTCCGGGTAAGCGCTCTGTTCTCTGGTTGCGGCAGCAACCCATTCAATTGCGACATCACTACCCAAAGTGACGAAGTAATCCGTCACTTCTGCTTGCTCATGCTTATCCCCTCAGCATAAAGTCCCCAAACCAAAGTCTAATACGTGTCATTAAAAATTCTAAAGCTCAACGACCAGCCTTTGGGTATCTCTTCGGAAATTGCATTTCACAATGCCGCATAATAATTAGATGTCTGCTCAGGAGTAGTCTGATGCCAATTCGCAGTCAGTTCATTTTAGCCCTACTTATAAGTATCGTGATTCCGGTCGCCTGTATCACGGCACTTGCCATATTCGAATTCAGAAAAAGTGCCGTCGGTAACTTTGAGCAAGCCAGCCTCAGTGAAATACGCCAGGTTGATAATGCTTTCAGCCTGTACCTGAACGGTTTAGCCGAAGATGTTGCCTACCTGGCCAAAAAGCCTGAACTGCTTCAGCTAGACGGCAGTGCTGCAAAATATGTGGATAAAGCACCAGCACAGATGACACCGCTGCAAAACGGTGAGAAAGAAGCCGCTGTTTTCCGCCTGTTCGATACCTTCGGCCAGGCCCGTCCGGACCTGACTTACGTGTTTCTGGGCATGAGCGACGGTGCTTACATTCAGTGGCCGAACGGTAAAAACGGTCAGAACTACGATCCCCGTAAGCGCCCGTGGTATGCCTCAGGTGACGCCGCCAATGGCCGGATAATCCGCGCCCCTGCATATAAAGACATCAACACCGGTGCACCACTGGTGGATTATCTGGTGAGATTCAAAACAGAGAGTGGCCTCACCGGTGTGGTCGGTGTGGACGTAACTCTGGATAAACTCACCGAGATGATTAAGCAGGTGAAATTCGGCCAGTCCGGTTACGTCATGATGATTGAAGATACCGGCACGATTCTGGCGGATCCGGCCAATCCGGATAACAATTTCAAACCGGTCAGTGAACTGGGCGACAGCTTTACCCGGCAGATCAGCGCCGAAGGCATATCTGAAGTAGAGATTGATGGCCAGAACTGGTTCGCCACCGTGTATGTCTCGCCAACCCTTGGCTGGAAGTTTGTCGGTCTGGTACCTGCCGGCGAAGTCTTTGCCGTAATCGATGAACTGGCAGGACTGATTCTGCTGATGAGCCTGGTACTGGTAGGTATTTTCATCGCGTTCGCGGCCTGGTTCGCCAACAGAATTACCAAGCCTATGCATGTAATCACCACCGGATTACAGGAGATTGCCAACGGTGAAGGGGATCTTACCCGCCGGTTGGACATTAAGGGTAAAAACGAATCAGCCCAGATGGCTGAAGCCTTTAACAGCTTTATCAGCACCATCAACACCCTGATCAGTGAAATTAAATCCAATGCTAATCAGGTGGGTAATTTTGCTCACGAAGCCAATGAGGTATCCACAGAAGTCAGTCAGGTGTCTGCCCAACAGTCCCGTTCAATTGAAGGGGTGTCGACGGCCTTCTATGAAATGGTGACAGCATCCAACGAGGTCGCGCAGCACTGTACCCTGACGGCTGATGCGGCGGATAACAGCCAGCAGCAGGTGGAAGAAGGCCGTAAGCTTATTCTCAACACGTCCACACTGGTCAATGAGCTGGAAGCCATTATTGTTGATTCCAACCAGGCCATGGCTGAACTGGCGGATGAATCCCGCAACATTACCAGCATTCTGGAAACCATTCGGGGCATAGCTGGCCAGACCAACCTGCTGGCCCTGAACGCCGCGATTGAAGCGGCCCGTGCCGGCGAAAGCGGCCGGGGCTTTGCGGTTGTCGCGGATGAGGTACGGACGCTGGCACAGCGTACATCAGAATCCACCGAAGAAATCGACACGCTGATCACCAGCCTGACGCAACGCACTCAGGTGGTCTCTGAAAAGCTGTCCAGTAGCCTTGAAGGCTCTAAGCAGACTGTAGAAACCACTCAGCAGACCAAGTCGGTCTTCGAGGCCATTGAGCAGTCTGTGGACAGTATCCGTGATCTGGCTACTCAGATTGCATCGGCCGCTGAAGAGCAAAATCTGGTAACAGAAGAAATTAACAAGAACATTCACGACCTGAATGATGAGGCCAGCCGGGCCCAGGGCATTGCTGAAGATTCCCGTCAGACATCAGACAAAATGAATGAAATCTCAACAGATCTGAATACTCTGGTCGGACGGTTCAAGACCTGAGCAAGGCCTGCACCGGGCGGTAAAGTTACTTATGGGTGACTTTACCGCCGATTATTTTATACGCGGGCACACCCCGAATCAGGGTTTCCCTCGCGAACTGAATGCCACAGCCAGGGCACTGACAGGTCACGTCGGTGTAATCCGCAACAATCCGCTCCACAAAACATTTCACCAGCGCGCCTTTACCCCCTTTACGGTAACGGAACAGCGGTGCTTTACATTTAGCACAACTGATATCCACCGACTTTCCCGGCAGTTTTTTATTTGGCCTGGCCATACAATGCTCTGAATATTTGATTGCCTGACACCTGACAGGCAGAAGAATACACGGGTATTTTACCGACTCTCACCGCTCAGGGAATACTTCGGTAAATCTCATCCGATGCGCCCAGCAAGAGCAGCGGCGGCTGATAGCCCACCAGCTCAGCACTTTTCAGATTCACAGCCATTCTCACCGGTTCAACAAACAGCTGGGGTAACTGGTTAGGCCGTGCGCCATTAAAAATCTTGCCAATGGTCATGGCATGGAAGCTACCCACCGCCCGGTGACCAGCCTGTGAAATGCTCATCAGAATGCCCTGACGTACTTCTCTGCCGCCGTTCTGCGAGAAGGTGGGAATTTTATACCGGTTCACAACAGATATCAGCACAGGCAAACTGCTATCCGTAATTCCCCCCTGAGTCGTGACATAAATGGCATCAGCTTTATTCACCAGTTCGTTAAAGCAGTCGATAACGCTGGCTTCTGCTTTGTGGGTATCACTGATATCACTGAGGGTATAACAGGGAACAAGGGTAAAACCCCGTGCCTGAGCCAGCACCTCTGCCTCATTCCAGCCGGCATAGCTCCGTCCTGCATCGCTGTCTTCCAGTGCAATACCGAGCCGTTTAAAGCCTACCAGATCATGAAATACCCGTAGCTGACGGGTGTACCTGTCCGGATCAACGCGGGCATGTACATGTTCAAAGCCGGAATCGTCTGCACTTTTAACAATGCCCGCCGAGAGTGGATTACTGGCCGAGATAATAACGGTACTGGTGCTGTGCCGGTTATTGGCAAGGTCCTGCCCGGCCCAGGTACCGGCAGCAATCATCAGATCAATATCCTGTTGCTCACGGAGCCGGGTGAGCAGAGTTTGCTGCACCGTTTTACGCCGGGCATCTTCCCAGCCGGCGCTGTAATGGGCATCTGCAACAAACTCTATGTAGCGCCCACTGGCTTCGTTACTGAGCCAGTGCCACAGCGCCGCCGTTTGCTCACCTGTCTGTTCAGGTAAAGGCACTGCTTCAATCCAGCCACGCTGCATCAGCCCTTTTACCGTCGCGGTAAATATCTTCTGATAGTAAATATATTCGCCGCCTTCCAGATAACCGATACGCCAGGGTTTACCGCCGTTAGTCGTCGGCGCAGATGAGAAATCCGGGGCAGTATTGGCAACGGCAAAAGTAGAAATGCATAAGAAACTGCTCAGCAGCAGCCTGGTTATCATCCGGATCAGCATGGACCAGTCCTCTCTTAAATCAGTATATCTTGGTCCTTGCGCGGGCATCGCATGCCTGTATATTGCCGTCCTGTTTTCTGGCTTTGATATCTCAGTCTCAGATAACCGGGACAACCTGTACTGCACCTCCGGTGATACAGTGCTGGCAAGCCTTTTTACAGATCCGCAGCACAGTTCTCAAATCCAGTATAGGCAAGCATATAGGGACGGCGTAAAATAGCAGCACTTTAATTACCCAATCCAGTGAATTGCCAGCTCATGACCCTCGAAAGTGCGATCAGCTTTTTTATTGCCATCTTTATTTTTGGCATTACACCCGGTCCGGGTATCTTCGCCATTCTTGCCAAAGCGATGGTGCAGGGTGGCCGTGCCTGCTTTTTACTGGCGCTGGGCATGACCATCAGCGATATCTGTTATCTGATCCTTGCCTGTATGGGCCTGGCAACCATTGCCGAGCACTGGGGAGAAGTATTCACCGTTATCCGCTGGGTCGGTGCCGGTTATCTGCTGTATCTGGGGTATAAGTTATTTACCAGCCCGGTCAGCGATACTGACAACCCGCCGGCTCGCAGTAACCGCAGCGGAGATTTTCTGCAGGGCTTCCTGATCTCTGCCTCCAACCCTAAAGTCATTCTGTTCTATATTGCTTTTTTGCCGACGTTTATGGATTTGCAAAGTTTACAGGTTTCAGACATTGCACTGGCATCCGTACTGACATTGTTAGCATTAATGGCCGGGCTGATGCTGATTGCCCACAGCGCCCACTGGGCCAGTGCCAGGCTTAAATCCCGCCGGGCTCAGCAAAACCTGAACCGCAGTGCAGGCAGTATCATGATGGGCGCCGGGGTGTACCTGATCGCCAGCCGTTAATCCCTCACGGCATACTGAACATCATTCATTTTTTTGACGCGTACTTACCCACAGGCTTTGCCCATGAATCAGCTACATGCTCCGCAGGGAGATTTTACCCTGCACCGTTACCCCGTCAGGGCAAAAGAAACCCTGCGCGCCTGGGATGCAGCAGATGAATATATTTTACAGCACATCGCTGATAATCCACTGGCCGGTGATACGCCACACAATGTGCTGATTCTGAATGACAGCTGCGGCGCTCTGGCTACCGCACTGGCTCCGCTGCAGCCGGTAATTATGAGCGACTCTTTTGTATCTCATCAGGCCACCCGTCAGAATCTGGCCGGCAACTGGCCCGGTAACAGCCCGTTGCATATCATCGATTGCCTGCAGTCGCCGGCAGAATATCTGCCGGCACCGGATGCCCCGCTTGATCTGGTCATTATAAAAATCACCAAGAGTCTGGCCCAGCTGGAAGATCAGTTACACCGCCTGCGCCCGTTACTGAGTGAACAAACCCGTATACTGGCGGGCGGCATGGTTAAGGCCATTCATACATCCACGCTGGAGCTGTTTGAAAAAATCATCGGCCCGACACAGACTTCACTGGCGAAGAAAAAAGCCCGCCTGATCCATACCCGGCCAGACCTGTCGCTTACGCCGGCCTCAAACCCTTTTCCCAAGCCACTGCCGCTCCCCGAACACCGCCTGGACATTATCAATCATGCCAGTGTGTTTTCCCGGGATAAGCTGGATATAGGTACCCGTTTCTTTCTTGAGAACATGCCCTCCGGTGAAGCCCCCAGGCACATCATTGATCTGGGCTGCGGTAATGGTTTACTGGGCGTGGCTGCTGCCCGGGAGAATCCGAATGCAACAGTGACCATGGTGGATGAATCCTTTATGGCGGTAGCATCCGCCCAACGGAACTTTACACAGAACCTCCCCGGCCGGACGGCGGACTGTCAGGTCACTGACTGCCTGAACGGCATTGCGGATAATTGCGCAGATCTGGTGCTCAATAATCCGCCTTTTCATCAGCAAAATACCATTGGCGATTTTATCGCGGTGCAAATGTTCAAAGATGCCCGCCGCGCTTTAAAATCCGGTGGTGAGTTATTGGTAATCGGCAACCGTCATCTGGGATATCACGTCACGCTCAAGCGCCTGTTCGGAAACTGCACCACACTGGCCAGCAACAAGAAATTTGTAATCTTGCGCTGCGTAAAGCGTTAATCATTAATGATGGCGTACGCCAAAGGTCTGAACTAAAAGCGATTCATTAAAAAAATCCGGTCTGAAAACCAGCCTTCCTGCTGAAGAACCTGCCGTTATTATGTATATTGAGGCACATAATTTACGCAGACAATTAATGCAGTTAGTTTATACAGATGAGCCCCTCAGAACATCACAACAGTGTCTATATACCGAACCGGTAAAGACACCGTGATGGTTGATGAGCACAGAGGGCCTGAATCTGTACAGGGATGCACCGGACAACCCGGGCAGCATGTAAAGCAGACGCTCTGATCTGAAACCAGAGCATTTTGCCTTAATCAACCGGAACCTTATGCAGTTATCACATACACGCCTGCCAGTTTTACTGCATGTCGCCGGGATTCTTCCACTGCAGGCGCTGCTGTCCCTGACTGTATTCCTGATCAGTTACAACGGAATGACATATGCCGGGCAAACCGTCACCGCCGCTGATGACGCGCTGGCCTATAACGATGATAACTACGCCCTCTCAGAACTTAATTATCTGGCAGATATTCCGCTGGTTTCTGCGGCAACCCGGCTGCCACAGCAGCGCCATGAATCACCGGCGGCCATTACCGTGCTGGACAGGGCTGTCATTGAAGCATCCTCTGCATTAACCATCCCCGATCTGTTCCGTTTAGTGCCGGGTATGATTACCTATCACACCTCAACCAATACTTCGGCGGTTTCCTATCACGGCATGAGTGACAGGTTCCCTTCCCAGATGGAAGTAATGGTCGATGGCCGCTCCATTTATATACCGCTGTTTTCCACTGTACTCTGGGACACCCTGGGGCTCACGGTAGACGATATTGACCGTATTGAAGTGGTCAGAGGCTCAAACAGTGCCACCCACGGTTCAAATGCCTTTACGGGTGCGATCAATATCATTACCCGCTCAGGCTTGTCCCAACCCGGCAGCAGTCTGAAATATACTGCCGGCAGTATGAATACCCGGAATTTTGAAGCACGTCACAGCGGCAGTTACTCGCTAGGTAATTATGCCCTTTCTGCCGGCAATCTCAGTAATGATGGCAGCGACACATTCGAAGATAAAGCAAACCGCCGCTATCTGAACTTTAATACCGTGGTCACCCCCAATTTACAGGACACTCTGACATTTAACCTGGGCTTCAGTGAAGGCTTCACAGATGTCGGGGACCTCGACAGCGCACCGGTTCTGGAAGAACGTACCTACCATACCAATTCCCAGCATATTAAGTGGCAGCGTATTCTTCAGAATGAAGCTGAACTTGAAGTCCGCTATGCCCATAACTATTACAACCTTGATGCCGACAAGCTGGACATCCCGACCGTACAGCAGGCCCTGGAATTAACAGACCCGGCACTTATCGCCCTGATTCCAAACTTTATTGCCGCCAACCCCCTGCGCAAAACGGCAGAAGTCGGTGATATAGAGCAACATGAGCTTGAAATGACCTGGCGGAAACAAGCCTCTCCGGCCAGCCAGTTTATCATTGGCAGCGGCTACAAATTCAACCGGGCTCGCAGCCTTGAATTGCTGGATACACAGGACTGGGTCAGCGAAGAACGTACCCGGGTATTCGGTAACTGGGAATACAGCGGTATCCGGCACTGGGTATTTAATGCCGGCGCGATGATTGAACATACCACTGCAGGTAAAGGTGGTACCCGAATATCACCGCGCCTGGCCGCAAACTACCAACTGACGGCAACCAGTGGATTACGCAGCTCTGTCAGCCAGGCTTACCGAATGCCGTCATTACTGGAAGCTAATCTGCAGACTGTCGTCTACAGCCCCGCCGGCCTGCCTCCCGGAACGCCCTCAATTTATCAGATAGAGACGCTGGCAAATCCGGATATTGAACCTGAGAGGCTGCGAACGCTGGATGTGGGATATTTTAAGAACTGGCCCGAATATAACAGCCAGATGGATCTGCGGCTGTTTTACGAACGTATAGATAACGGTATTGCTACTGCTTATCAGCCGCTCACCACAGCAACCGCGAGCAACGACACCCGCTACCGTACTGAAGACAATGGCGCGGAATGGAATAACCGGGGCTTTGAAACACAGATCCGCTATCAGCCAAATATGATGTACAACCCGCTGATTCTGTTTAATTACAGCTACATTCACGTCCGGGGCTTTCGCAACCGGGGCCACAGCAATGTTGGAGATGCCGACAGCATTGACCGGCTTGAAAACCGTACGCCGATGCACACCGCGTCTTTGCTGGCCAGTATTACACTGCCGGATGATCTGCAACTCAGTGTCAGCCATTTTTATATGTCTGAAGTGAAATGGCTGGAAGGCAGCAGCGGGACACCGAATGAACAATACAACCGTACGGATTTAAAAATCAGCAAAGGTTTTAAATACTCAAACGGCAATGCACTGAAGCTTAACTTTATCGTACATAACTTACTGGATGATCAGTATCAGGAATTTTATGCCGATAACCTGTTTGACCGGCGGGCATATGTGCAGCTGGAACTGAGTTTTTAGGAAGACACCGCATGCGACTGCAGTGTTGCCGATCAATGTCAGAGTTAGCATATGGATAAGTGTGGACTGACCAGACAGCCCCTGAATTGCGGGGCCAGAATAATGCTCAGCCTGTTTGGCTGGTTATGCATTATTAAATTATGTGTTGCCAGTGCTGCAGCACAGGCACTGATCGTCCTGAGTAATGAGCAACAGCCCTATCAGATCGTCAGCCGTGAAATCATTTTGCAATCTGAGGGGCCGGTTCCGCAAAGCATTTCACTGAATAATTTACACCAGAAGCCCAGCGGTTATCTGCAGCAATTCAGCCCCATTATTACCGTCGGCAGTGCCGCGACAGATTATGTATTTGCCAAGGCGCCGGCCGGCAGCCAGATTATCAGCAGTTTCATTCCCCAGCCCGGTTACCGGCGTTTACTGAACCGCTATTCTGACCGGTTGCAGAGCCTCCGTCATACTGCGCTATTCCTTGATCAGCCTTATTACCGGCACATTGCTCTGGCACGGGCAGTTCAGCCAAGTGCCCGCAGCCTGGGTGTAATACTCGGCCCCACTACCGGTAAAGATCTGCAGGCACTGGAAACCGCCAGCAGAGCACGGGGATTTACACTCAACCATGATGAGCTGGTGAGTAATGACAATCCCTTACAGATGCTGCAACCCATTATGGCCCGTTCTGATATTTTTCTGGCCTTGCCTGACCAGGCCATTTTCAACCGTACAACCGCAAAATGGATCCTGTTTATGAGCTATCAGCAACATATTCCGCTGATAGGCTTTTCCCGCAGTTATGTCGATGCTGGCGCGCTGGCGGCAGTGATTTCAACACCGGAGCAAATTGGCCGGCAAACCGCTGAGATTCTTAACAGATTTAATGAATCCGGTGCGCTTCCTCAGGCCAGTTACAGCGCATACTTTTCGGTCATTACTAACCCTCAGGTAGCCCGCAATCTGAATATTGAATTGCCCGTACCTTCTCAGCTTGAAGCCCGTCTGAAAGAGGTGGAACAACGATGAGCCTGCTGCAGAACGGTTTTGGAAAAGGTATTCGCCTTAAAGTATTCACCATCACTCTGGTGCCGTTACTGGTCATGACCCTGATGTTGGCCGGCTATTTCATATCCACCCGGATTGCCGATAACGAAACAGCCCTGATTGAACGTGGAGCTACCATGTCCCGGCTGATGGCTGCGGCTGCAGAGTTTGGCATCATTTCTGAGCTGACACCGCAACTCAAGGCCCTGAGTAAAGGCCCGATACAGGAGTCAGACGTTAAAGACGTTATCTTCCTGAATGCAACCGGACAGTTAATCTACCGCTCGACGGAACTGGCGTTTCAGTTTATCCCCCGCCCGACCCCCACGTATAACCAACAAAATGGTTACTGGCTGTTCGCGACACCGGTCATGGCGACCGGCATACTGATTGATGATTCACCGGAATATTCAGAACAGCAGTCGCCGGAAATTCTTGGCTGGGTGGTGATTGCGATTTCCAGCGACCCAATGCGCCAGCGACAACTGGATATCATTACAAATACACTGATCCTGCTGCTGATCGGAATTCTGGTGACCTTTGTGGTTGCCGCCCGGGTGGGCCATACCCTGACTGACCCCATCATCGATCTCACCGAGCTGGTTGGTAAACTACAGCAAGGTCAGTTATCAGCCCGGGCGCTGGAGCAGTCTGACGCAGAGATAGGCTCACTGGAGCGGGGGATTAACCTGCTGGCGGAACGGGTACAGGCTTCTAATCAGTTGCTGGAAAGCCAGGTAGATAAAGCCACCCAGCGGTTACGCAAAACGATGCAGTATCTGGAAACCCAGAACCATGCATTACATAAGGCCAGAGAACGGGCGGATCAGGCCAACATGGCAAAGGACGAATTCCTCGCACGGATGAGCCACGAACTGCGCACCCCGCTCACCTCAGTACTGGGCTTTACCGGCCTGCTTAAGCAGACCAGTCTGAGCTTTGAACAACAGGAGCATTGCCGGATCATCAGCCAGACCTCGACGATGCTGCTGGCGATCATTGATGACATTCTGGACTTTGCCAAACTGCAGTCCAATGCGATTCATCTGGAAAGCATCCCGTTCAGCCCCGAAGAATGCATCCACAGCGCCATTGAAATGCAGGCACAGAGTGCGGCAACCAAAGGTCTGGAACTGATTTATCAGGTCAGCGATGACATACCGCCAGTGGTGCTGGGCGATCCGATGCGCCTGCGTCAGGTAGCTACCAATCTGATTGGCAATGCCATTAAATTCACTGAGCACGGCCATGTGATTGTCAGCTTGCAGCGCCTCGAGAGTGATGACGATACCATTCGGATTGAGTTCACCGTTCTCGACAGTGGGATCGGCATCGACCCCACACAGCAGGCCCACCTGTTCAGTGCCTTTTCACAGGCTGACTCATCCATCACCCGGCGCTTTGGAGGCTCCGGTCTCGGGCTGGTTATCGTCCGTAAGCTGCTGGAACTGATGGAAGGGGAAATTCGCCTGAACAGCATGGCCGGTCAGGGCACTGAATTTATATGTACACTGAACTGCCTGCCAGGGGCTGCGGCACTGAAAGGCACATCGGCGGGCAGTCTGACACATACCAAAGAACTGATTATTTTTGACCGGCACCGCAGCAGCTTACAGGCACTGACGCTGCTGGCTGACAAGAGTGTTGCCAGGATTTATCCATGCCGTACGTTGCAGCAGCTGAGTAATTATCTGGAACAGGTATCGGGAGTGAACAGCGCGCTGATGTTCGGTTTAAGTGCCGACCCGGCAATCGCCCGGGAACAGAAGCAGCACATTCCGGCGTTATTTAGAGGCTTTAAGGGCAATATTATGTTGCTGGTGCCTTCTCTGAACAATGATGTGACAGAGATTACACGGGTACAGAATCATCACAACATTACGGTACTGACCAAACCGTTACGCAAAATCAACCTGCACAAATGGCTGAGCCATTCCGCGACCAAGTCCGGCCGCTCACAATTAATCAGTAAGCTGCCGACACTGACACCCGGCACTAAGGTACTGATAGCGGAGGATAATGACTTCAACCGCTTACTGCTGACCCGGATAATGGGCACAGCAGGGGCCGTGGTATCGGAAGCGATTAACGGCATGCAGGCAATACAGCTGGCGGAGCAGCATCAGCCGGATATTATTCTGATGGATGTTCACATGCCCCGGATCGACGGCATCGAAGCGACTCTGCAGATTCGCCAGTTCCTGCCGAACGTACCGATTATTGCGCTGACCGCCAACGTTGTGTCCAGTGAAGAACAGGCTTTAACTGATGCTGGCGTCAATCGCATTGAATATAAACCCATCAATGATACCCGCCTGCTAAACACCATGCGTTTACTGCTCAAGCAGGAACAGGGCAGCCTGCCGCCTGCCGCCAGGCCCCATGATGAAGCCAGTGCAACAGATCTGAGTCATTACAAACTGAGCCCGAAAGATCTTCATGCAGAACTGCTGCGTCAGTTAACAGCCCTTCAGCAAGGCTTTAGCGCTCAGGATATCCACAAGCTGCGGAACCATGCCCACCAGCTGACAGGACTGGCCGGATTATTTGAATTACCGGCGCTGGAACTGACCAGCAGCGACTTAAGCCAGGCGGTTAAAGAAGCCAATATACGGAAAACCTGGCACTGTTTATGGCGGTTACAGCGGCTGATTGAGCATCACCAGTATCAGGATGATGCGGGGGACAGCTAAGCTCGGATTAAAAAGCTCGGATTAAAAAGCCCGGATCAGAAATCCCGGCTCACCGGTGTATGTTTAATGATATGTGTTAGCTTTTCTGCCTGCGCCTGAATATAAGCCCGGCCGGCGGCGTCATATAAGCGGCCATGTAAGCCCGGCTTAGCCGGTACGTCAGTTAAGCCTTCATCAAATTCGTAGCAATCACGACGGATCTTTTCCAGCGCGTCGTCATGAAAGATGGGAGAACCAAGAAACACCGCCCATGCCTGCTGATTAGCACCGCCGTCCCCAACGTCTTTTAAAAGAGACAACACGGATTCCCGGCTCGGCCGGTACGTCGGTGTTCGGCCGAAAACCAGTGCGGCAATCAGCAACAGTAAAAATATCAGGGTGACAAAGAAAACGACCAGAAACTGCATAGGCACTCAGTGATAGCGGCCAAACGGATGCTGACGCAGCTTTCCTGCGGCGGCCAGAATGGCATCTTTATGTTCGCTCTCAACTTTATCCATCAACTGCATATGAGGCAGTTTTTGCTTGGTTTTCAGCGCCTTCCATTCCTTTAAACGCGGGATGTGACGCGTTTTCTCATAGACTTCACTGAACACGGCAAAATCTTCATGCTGGCGCAATTGCGGATCCAGGTTATCCAGCAACATCCGGCAGCGGATCGAACCTTCGACCACAGACATTTCATCGTTCATCAGGGTCTGGGCGATCACCTGCAGACTTTCAACCAGATACGCACGATGTTCCTGTGCTTTTACTGCTACCTCTTCCAGACGGCGCTGATTTTCGTCTTTCTGAGCTTTCTGCTGCCTCAGCAGACGCACGATAAACCACAGTGCAGCGGCACTCACCGCCAGCCCGACAACAATTAATCCGTAGACCACAGTCTCAGACATTTACAACCTCTGTTATTGATCACTCTTCAGTATGGGTATTATCCCCTAAAACCGGCCACAGCTATAGAGGCCGGACCGGTTCTGTTTCAAAACAGTGGTGATATTCAGGCTGTACTACAGCTCCGCGGTCAGCTGCAGTTGCTGAATGAAGCCTGCACGGTACCCAAAAGGATCCGAACCTTTGGCATGCCGGGCAAGATCTGCCAGAGATTGCCAGCTAAATGCCGACAGCGACTGATGATTACGCAGTTTCTGAGCATATCCGGCCACCGCTGCGGCAAACCGGTAATCCTCACTGCAGGCCGTGACGGGCTGACAACGCTCTGCAGCAGTTATACCCACCGCCTGCTCTTCACTGCGCCCTCCCTGCTGAGTTTTATAACGCAGACGGATGTATCCCAACTCATCATCATGGTTGATGCCAACAGCCTTTTTTTCAGACTGATAACGTAACGGATAGGTTTGCGGCTGATCCTGTAACACCAGCTCGTACAGGGCGGTGACGGCCTGCCCTGCCCCCACCTCTCCGGCATCGGTGCGCTCATCCAGAAAATCTTCAGCGTCCAGCTGACGATTTTCATACCCGATCAGACGGTAACTTTGTACAACCGCGGGGTTAAATTCCACCTGAATCCGGGCATCCCATGCGAGGGTATTAAAGTTTGCATCCAGCTGTTCACTCAGTACTTTACGGGCCTCCTGTAATGAATCAATATACGCGGCGTTTCCGTCACCGGCATTGCTCAGGGTTTCCATGAGGTGATCGTTGTAATTGCCATCCCCAAAGCCTAAAACACTCAGGCTCACTTCCTGGCTGCGTTGTTCACCAATATAACGCTCAAGCTCTTTGACCCCCGTCATCCCCAGATTGAAATCACCGTCAGTCGCCAGTAATACGCGGTTAACGCCGCCATCAACCAGGTGTTCTTTTGCTTTGCTATAAGCCAGCTTCAGGCCACCTTCGCCGTATGTACCACCGCCGGCATCCAGTGCATCAATCGCCTGCAGAATTTTACTGCGCCGGTTACCCGGCGTAGCGTCCAGTACTTCCCGCACGCTGCCTGCGTAGGTAATCAGACTGATCCGGTCATTGCTATCCAACTGCCTGACCAGTAATTTCAGCGACTGTTTCACCAACGGCAATTTATTAGCGGCGGACATGGAACCTGACACATCAACCAGAAATACCAGATTAGCCCCTTTGTTACCGCTTATATCCTTCGCTTTCATGGCAATTTTTAACACACTGGTTTCAGTATTCCAGGGGCTGGCCCCCAGTTCATAGCTCAGTGACAATGGCTGATCTTTATCCGGTTTCGGGTAGTCATAACTGAAGTAATTCACCAGTTCCTCGGTGCGTACTGCATCTACCGGCGGCAGACGGCCTTCATTAATAAAGCGCCGTACATTGGCAAAGCTGGCGGTATCCACATCCAGACTGAACGTACTCAGCGGCTGCTGTTGCGGTGACTGGTAAGCATTATCGTCAAATGCCTGATAATTCTCAGCAGATGTATTGGGCTGAGCTAATCCGGGTGTAATAAACGGAGCCTGTGCTGATACCGCATCAGCCTGATGGCTGCGTTTAACCATTTTCGACGCCATCGCGACCTGTTGCTCCTGTAACACTTGCGGAGCGGGTTGCACCTGTACCACCGGTTGCCGGGGTGCCTGTCCGGCGCATCCGGCAATGGCAGTAATAACAACGGCCGATACGGCCAGTGCGATATGTGTTTTCCTGACTGACATGCTGAATTCCTCGCATAAAGTATTTGCACCTATGCTAGGTTTTCAGCAAGCTATGTACTGATACCAGTTTCGGATAAAAACGGGCTTCTGCTAACGGATACTTTATGCTATGGCAAACTTATACAGTAAAGTTCACCGCCTGAAATCACAGGGTTGGACCTGGGATGAATTTCTTCATCAGATCAGCCTAATTTATCCACCGGGGATCGACGAGAAAACGCTGTACGGGCTCTACCGGCAACCGCACCGTAAAGCGTCCAGACATATTCGTCAGGTACTGGAACAGCTTCATGATCAGTGCTTTCCTTCCCCTTTTCCTGACTCAGCTGAGGCGCTGATCAGCCTCTATAACCGGCAGGTGAATAATCCCCGCCACCCGGATTTATACGCTGAACAACAGGCCCTGAGCACCTATTTACAGGACGCCCGCCAATACGGCCCTATACTCTACCGGGCCCGGCTATTCTGGCTCAGCGGCAATATTCAGCTGGATCAGTTGGGGGTTTTCCGGAAAAACGGTAAAACGCAACAATTAGAAACCGCTCAGCAACAAGGTATCGAGCTCTATCAACAGAGCCTTTTACTGCTGGAAGAGGCACAAAAAAGTACTGACATACAAACAGATATTGATGCCTTTACCTTTTATAAACTGCGGCAAAATATGCTGGCCTGTTACCTGAACGCTCTGGCACCGGATGCCCGCAGTGAAAGCGGCCCCTTGCTGGAATACCTTAAAGCCTGTGACTTTATTTCCGCGACCAGGCGCGTATTGGCTGCTGAGCCCTACCAATGGCTACTGGCCCGGAACGGGCTGCGATTCAGTTCTCTGACGTATAATCCGGCAGATTGTCAGTGGTTTTATGATGCACTTTGCACGGCAAATAAAGCCTTTACGGACCTTAATTACAGCCCGGAAAATACCCCATCCATCGCGAACAGCATTGAATTTCGCTGGGCGATTGATAATGTTTTAGGTAAACCTGACCCGTAAGGAATGGGACATGACCCTGATACGTTTATTTATTGCGTTTATTATCAGCCTGTTACTGATCAGCTGTGCTGTCGATTATCAACAGGAAAGGACACCTGAGCAGAAAAGTCAGCAGCAAAACAAGCCTGCGGCCAGCAGCATTGAACAGGAATCACGGGAAGCGGTACAGGATGCAGCCGAATCGGCTCTGAAGCGGGCGCCTGCTGATGATGACGATATGTTACGTCTGGACTAAGGGCTCAGATCAAATTCAGAAGCGGCCGGGCGGCGCTTCTGAATCTTCTGAAAAATAACCTGTTTGTCAGGTTTACAGCTCGTCGATACGGCGACGCAGTTCATCGACTTTGCGGGCAACAACCTTTTCCAGGTGATCCAGCTCTTCGATCAGATGTTCTTTTTTGTCTTTGGTTTTCTTCTCACCGGCAACCAGCTGATCCAGCTCTGCGACTGCTTTCAGGAAATACGGAGACGCTTCAGTTGTATCCCGGAAAGGTACAAAACCGCTGTCCGTCGGAACGGCCTTGTGGGCACGCTTAAACTTGAATTTCTTGCTCTTGGCCATCCACTCGCCCTGATGGCGATGCAGATAAATTTTCAGCACATCGATATCATTTTCAATGCGCGAAGAATAACGCTGAATATCGTACGGATCTTCGATACCCATTTCTTTCAATGTTGGAAATTTTTCAGCAGACATCACACCACTCCATGTAAAAAATTGACAAACGTGGCCCATTATAGGGCAGTCGGAAGCAATTCTTAAGAGAGTATTTCTAACTAATGACCCAGAATGAGTTCATCAGTTAACATTATCGAAAAAAACTGAAAACAGCCCTTAAAAAGTGAATCATCACTGACTGTCTGCCGGCTTTATCTAACCGGTTCAGGAAGATAGGTCAGATGAGGCAGGAGCTGATTAAAGTCCAGCCCCCAGCGTCCGGTCAGTGCATCTGCATTACGTTGCAGATACATATGACTCATAAATGGCTCGTGCCGGCAATAAATCACCACGTTCTGAAAATCTTCAATATGAAAAATAACTACATGTGAAAAAAACTGACGAATAAGTGTTACAACCTGTATTAACTGTGACTGCTCCGTCAGCAGCAGGTTCATCACCAGACAACCGGATATATCCACCCGCTCACACAGAGCCTTCCACAGAGTTTCATCCATCAACTGAGTCTGACAGTTAGCAGACCCGAACAGATCAACACAGATGAAATCATAACGTTCTGTACACTGCAGAATGAAGGCAAACGCATCCACCTCGTACATTGTTGCACCTTCCGGCAGACCAAAATACGTGCGGGCCGCCTGCAAAATATCTCCGTTCAGTTCGACGGACTCTGTTTTACAGTCCCGTACATGCTCCGCAATAAAGCGCTCTACAGCGCCGCCGCCCACACCGAGGTTAAGGAGCCGACGGGGAACATTCCCCATAGCAAGGCTCATCATCATCGCCTGAACATACGCAATTACCGGCGTAGCCGGATTGTCAGTATCGATAGCAGCCTGAAGGTATTCAGTATCGGACTGCATCCAGCGGATACTGTTATGCTGCAGGACCTGTAAAGGTGAAGCCAAATTGTCGGAAATGACTTCACCCTGCGTGAAACAGTCATTAAATGCCTGTCGGTTAAAAAACATGTTTATTCCCTGTTATATAAGGCATCAGAAAACACACAGCGAATACCGTTGGACCCGTATAAATCCGGATTCCCTGTCACAGGCTTGGCAAACCGGTTAGAAACCCGCTGAGCGTATGGCTTCTCATCCCAGGAACCGCCCTTAATGACTTTACGTTGCCCTTCAGCCGGACCGGTTAATTGCCCCCTGGCATAGTACAGCCTGTGTGCATCCGGATGATACCAGTCCATCAGCCATTCGCTGGTCCCGCCAACCATATCGTACAACCCAAAGTGGTTAGGCGAAAAGCTACCTCTGGGCCAGCTCAGATCCCGCCAGCAACCGTCGGTTTCCGTATCGGCTTTACCCGGTACCAGAGGATCTATAACAGCCTTCGAGCAATCCACCGGTTCAGGCCCCCACGGAAAAGCACTGACAGCACCGGCTCTGGCAGCCCATTCCCATTCGACATCATAGGCAAGCCTTCCACCCTGCCACTGGCAATACTGAAATGCCTGCTCCCAGTTCACACAATTCTGAGGGTAGTTATCACGCCCCGGGGCACCGTAATTACAATAATGGGTTCTGCGGTAATCGAACGGCGGCGTGCATATACCCGCATCGATACAGGCGCTGTATTCTGCAACAGATACCTCATGGGCATGCATACGAAAATCACTCACCGTCACACTGACGCCTCCGGCAGGTCCCTCATCAGTATCACACTCTGTATCTTCTGCCGAACAGCCCATCTGATAAGAGCCTCCGGGAATCAGGACGGTCTCCTGAGAACCACTGAAACTCAGCGGCGCAGCTTGCAACCAGAAGAACGCAAATGCATTCATCGAGAATCTGTTCAGTTGTAACGTCATATCTTTTCTAAGCTACATTCGAAAAACAAGGCAAAAAACATACTGACACATCGACTGAAGAACAGGCTACAACTATGGCTTCTCAGACATAAAAAATGGTGTCCTGAACATAGTGATGATTGCAAAGGATACTTAGCATCCGGGCATCCGATAACTGTTCAGGTAACATCCTATGAATCTCAACAACGCTAAAGGCTTGATACATACTCCGACCAACCATAGCTGTGCACAAACGGCTGAACGCCTGGAATCACTGATTGCAGAAAAAGGCATGCGAATTATTGCTAAAGTCGATCACGCTGCCTCCGCTGCCAAAATCGATGAAACACTCCGCCCAACTATTCTGCTACTGTTTGGTAATCCTCAGGCCGGCACTCCCGTCATGCAGTCCAGCCAGACCGCAGGCATTGACCTACCGCAGAAATATCTTATTTGGGAAGATCAGGATGGTCAGAGCTGGATAACACATAATGATCCGGCATACCTTGCAGAACGTCATACTGCTGACGGCATTGATATGCTGCTGACGAACATCGCAACTGCGCTACAATCGATAGCATCAGCAGCAGGTGAATAACGGGTAAACTGAAACGATGCAAACGACTGATGCTTCCGGCACTCTTACACAGACCCTGATCAGGCTGACCGGTGTGTTACTGGTATTCATAGCTATGGCAGGGTGCAGCAGTATACATAAGCAACCTGCCACGCACTCGGTACAGGACGACGGTATCGTCATTGCCCTTCATGACTACTCTCAAGCGAATCAGACACCCAGCCCGTTCAAGCAGGTGCGGGCACACTTTATAACTGAAAAACCTCCGGCACTGGTCTTCCGAGTCATCAGCGACCTTCCTCTGACGCCTTCATGGTTCAGTTATTTACAAAGCCTGGATACGCTTGAGATATATTCACCCCGCAGCTTTCTCACCAGGGCAACACTCGACAGCCCCTGGCCTTTTTCAGACAGAGATATAATCAGCTGCGTGACCACAGAGTTCGACGCACAACGGATTATCGTCCGGCTTAAAGATTGTCACGACAGATATCCACCACAAGATGGAACACTTCGGGTAACAGCGTCTGATTCACAGTGGATTATTACCAAAGAGAAACAAAAAACCCGGGTTGAATATAAGGCCTGGACAGACCCCGGCGGGAATGTTCCTGCGTTTATCTACAATGCCTTACTGACAGATACAGCTCAGGAAACACTTAACAAATTAAAGCAATTGATACAGACAAAATCACTGGCCGATTACAGTTACTGAACCGGCCTCAAAGAATCAGAAAATAGCATCACCCTGCTGATCAATCATCTGGCGTGCTTTGCGTACCATCTCATCCCTGCAGGATTGTGCCGAAGGCAGTAAATCAGCCCGGACAAAAGTATGGGATTGCTCCCCTTTCTCAATCAGACCACAGATACGGTACTGACTGCCTTCCTGTTGCGGCGTCGGCGTGATTGTATAACCTTCGTACTCGACAGCCGGAAAACTTTCAGTAACCGGCTCAGCGGCTGCTGAGCTACCTGAAAACATCGACTTTAACGCTGAAAAAAGACTCACACAATTCTCCTGATTAACCGGCTGTTATTTGCATTCTACTGTTGATAACAGCCGTTAGTGAAGCTTCTGTGCCTCAGATTCAATACGTTGCTGTTGTTTTGAATAAATTAAATCACGAATCTCATGCTGCGGGTTATAACCATTCACCACATCTAATAACAGTGCACGGACACGATCGTAAGCAAACTCATCCAGGGAACAGCGCATCTCAGTAAGAACCTTCTCCAGCTCACCCCAGCTAAGCATCACTTCAGAAGCTCGCATGATCATCTCATGCTCAGTACGCTGAACATTGTCGCCAATGAGCAGCTCTTCATAAAGTTTTTCACCATCGCGTAAACCGGAGAAAACAATCTCAATTTCACCGTCCGGATTAGCATCATCTTTGACTGAATGGCCGGAAAGATTGATCATCTTCTTTGCCAAAGATTTAATCTTGACCGGCTCGCCCATATCCAGCACAAAAACATCCCCGGAACAGCCCATCGATCCGGCCTGCAACACCAAACAGGCGGCTTCCGGTATCGTCATAAAGTAACGGGTAATTTCAGGATGGGTAACCGTCACAGGACCACCATCCAGAATTTGCTGTTTAAACAGCGGAATCACTGAACCGGAAGAGCCCAGCACATTTCCGAAACGTACCATGGCGAAACGAATCGCAGAGGTATCTTTTTCACGCAATGCTAACCCCTGAAGCACAAGCTCTGCAAAACGCTTACTGGCCCCCATAACATTGGTCGGCCGTACAGCTTTATCAGTGGAGATAAGAACAAAGTTTTTGACGCCGCAATTAATTGCAGCTTCTGCGGTGTACCAGGTACCCAGCAGGTTATTCCGAACACCTGCCAGGATATTCGCTTCCACTAAAGGTACATGTTTATATGCAGCGGCATGATAAACAGTATCGACTGCATACTCAGTCATGACCTGTTCCAGCAATGCTTTATCCAGAACATTACCCAGAATCGGTATCAGCTGAATGCCTTCAGGCAGCACAAGCCTAAGCTCACGCTCAATGCTATAAAGCGCAAACTCTGATAATTCATAGATAACAACAGTGGTAGGTTGCTGTACAATGATTTGCCTGCATAACTCAGAACCGATCGAACCACCCGCACCCGTTATAAGAACGCTCTGATTGCGGATACAGCGATCCAGAAGGTTCTGATGTGGCTTTACTTCTTCTCTGCCAAGTAAGTCAGCAATATCGATTTCACGGACGTCACTGATTGTGACCTTGCCTCCAGCTAAGTCGGAGAGGCCAGGAAGCGTAAGAATTCGGATTTGAAGATCGCTTAAAGAGTCAACGATAAGCTTTTTCTTTGCGGCAGATGCTGAAGGAATTGCCAGTAATATAGCACTAACATCATATCGTTCAACTAAGTTTACAATTTCTGAAAACTGATAAACTCTTAGCCCATTAACATCCAAACCGGCCAGGCTATCCTCATCATCTACGTATGCAACGGCAGAAAATTCTTTCGAATGGTATAAAGCTGTTGCAAGCTGTCGGCCTGCAGAACCAGCACCATAAATAAGCACTCTTTCAGAATGTTGTTTTGCCTTTTGTTCGCCCCCAGGAAAATTATAGAGAATAATCCAACGCGCGATCATACGACTTCCGCCGATAGCAAAAATAACAATAAACCAAAAAATAAAAAGAACAGATCGTGGAGTACTCTGTTCAAGACCCAGAAGATAAGTACATACTCCCCATACAAGCAATGATAAGGTCACAGCCTTTATTACGGTCCACTGCGCTTTATAGCCAATATATCTGATAACTGCACGATACAGACCCAACTTTACAAAAATTGGAATTGCAACCACAGGCGCAATCAAATACGCAGGCCAATGCGCAAAATCTTTTGCAGTCCAATCCTCATAACGAAGCGCAAAACTTAACCAACAACAAAAAGGCAATATCAGAGCATCAAAAAAAAGAAAAAATGCTTTTTTCTGATAGCGAGGCATAGCCAATACCGAAGAAAGCATTCAATTACCTCTATTAAAAAATAAAGAGAAATAAAAGTAGAGTGCTTCAGTCATTCTGAAATTCCGCAGCACCAGCTTTAAATTTATACGCCATCGCTATCATTGGAATATACGCGATAAGAACTGCTAAGTAACCGTCTAACCAACCAATAGCGACACACAGAGCTATTGGAAACAACCAACAAATATTAATTAACGCAACAAAGATTGTAACAGGCTTGTGACCACTAAAATAACGGGAAGCATATTGATATGCATGACTTCGATGAGCCTCATATAGTTTTTCTCCTCGAATCAACCGCCTAAAAAGAGTCACTGTCGCATCGGTAATAAATACAGCAAGAAGGATAAGTGAACACCAAAGCATTAAACTGTTTTCCCAACCAGCAAGTAGCGACAATGCCCCAAGCATGAGCCCTAAAAAACCACTACAAGCATCACCCATGAATATCTTTGCGGGGGGGTAATTCCAGATCATAAATCCAGCTACAGCGCTGGCCAGAACAATTGATAAGGTTGCCGATTCAGTAAAAGTCCACTGATGCAAAATTAGACTACAAACTGAAGAACCTATACACACCGTGATCGCCTCTATACTGGCTAGTCCATCAATACCATCCATAAAATTATAAAGATTCAGAAGCCACACTAAGTATAACACCCCAATGACGTAGCCCAGAGCACTCAAGTTCACATTAATCCCCAACAACGACACTGGAGGCAGTCCGCCAAGCATAAACACGATAAATATAGCGGAACCAAAGTGTGCCAGTAACCGCCAACGAGCTGCTATATGACCATGATCATCTAAAAAACCGACTACTGAAACCAGACTACCCGCTCCAAAAAAACTAATTAAACTGATGACTGTGATCCATTTATTGATTGCCAGAATACACAGCACGGCTAAGAAAACGATAACGACAGATATACCGCCCCCCCGAGGGGTAGGTACTGAATGAGAGCTACGTTCGTTCGGGATATCCAATACATTTTTCTTTAATGCATAATTACGAACCTGAGCCGTAAGTCCCCAAGTAAGAGCACACACTATCAGGCAAAAAAAACCGTATAAAACAAACACCATTATTCCTTTATCGAATACTGTTTAGTTCACTAAGCAGCTTACGTGCAAGCACAGAGAACAAATGGTTATCTAAAACAAAGCTCCGACCACATTGCCCCATTCGTAACAATTCATCCTTTGGTAAAGCAATCAACTGTTGCATTCCTTTTGCTATCTCAACAGCATCATCAGTAGGTAAAACAACCCCACCTCCAGATTGCTCAATGACACTATTAGGCGAGTCAATAGCAAACAAGACAGGCTTAGACTCAAGCATGTAATCAAAAAGTTTGTTCATACTGACACCGTATTGATACAAAGGTGTTTTTTTCGCGGTAATTACACAGATATCGGACAACCTGATTAAAGAATTCACTGCCGACTTACTAACCTTATCAAGAAAGAACACATTATTGAGCTGATAGCTTTCAACAGATTTCTGTAACTCAGCTTTTAATGCACCGTCACCAACCAATACCAATGCATAATCAGTTGGTACATACTGCATAGCATCTATCAGCAATTGAAGGTTATTAGGAATACCATGAGCGCCTCCATAAAACATAACTTTCGTATAGGACTGGCAAATATCTTTCATCTTACTTATTACAACCTGATCTTCAGGCTGCACAACATAGACTTCAGAGTTATCGGCCTCTAAAGTACCGTTGGGGAGATATAGATAACGGTTTTCTTTCACGCCTTGTTTTTTAAGATAAGTTAAGGCGTTAGGAAGTACACTTATAACCCTGTCAGAAACAATGTAAGCTAATTTCTCAAAACATTTAATTAACAGACATAAGGGGTGATATCGATGCACTCCCAGCAGCTCAATAAGACTGAGTGGCCAGATATCACGTATTTCGAAAGAAAGAGTAGCGCCATACCGCTTCGCATATAACCAGCCAGCAACTATGTGGAATGGATGTGCAGAAGAAACAATAATATGTTTCGGCCTTGCTAAATCAAACTGTGCTGTAGGATTAAGAATCAACAATGTCAGAGCGAACTGCATCATATTTACGATGCGCCCCAAACCATTACCGCTATATTCACGCGCCCTAATCCAGCAATAAGAAGTACCATCCACTTTTTCTAGTACAGCCTTTTCTTCCTGCTTGCTGGAATTACTCTTCAGGTGATGAAAGCTTGCTGCAAAAACGACCATTTCCTGCTCAAGCTCTTTCATAGCCTGTGCGAGATAATATGGCCTATACGACATCCCAACACCTGGATGTCCTGCATAGTGGTGCAAGTACCAAATACTCATTACAAGATGAAACCTTGAAGGGTAGGGCTGAGAAAAAATCTCGCTAACTGCAGATTATTACACATTACTTTCAAGTAGTAGTTGAGCTATTCTCTGTGAAGCTTTTCCACCACCATATAATTCATTGGCATCGTTAACACGCTGGCTATAACGCGCTTTAACTTCGTTAATAAGCTTATTGCCATCTGCTCCTACCAGCACATTTGCATCGGTATCAATGAGCTCTACCCATTCTGTTTGATCACGTGCGGTGACACATGGCTTATTGAAGAAGAATGCTTCCTTTTGAACCCCCCCACTATCTGTTACGACAATACCACAATGATCCAGAAGCCAAAGCATTTCCAGATAGCCCTGAGGAGGGATCACTTCAACATTCAGAACTAAATCAAGAGCCTTAATCGCTGCTTCGGTTCTTGGATGCAATGGCATAATGACGGGAATAAAGGTATGTAATTGGTTAAGTGCATCAATAATGGACTTTAAGCGATCTGGATCATCAGTGTTTTCTGCCCTGTGAATCGTCGCTAATATAAAGCGCTCTTCGATACTTACTGATTCAGGCTTAGTGGATCTTTCAGCATAAAACAAAGCTGAATCCTGCATGACATCACCAACTTGATGAATCTGGACGTTTTTATTATCAAAGCCCTCTGATCTCAAGTTTTCTATTGCCTGAGATGTAGGGCAAAGCAATATATTACTCAACTGATCTGTCAGTATCCTGTTTATCTCTTCAGGCATCTTCATGTTATAACTTCTAAGACCCGCTTCAACATGCGCCAGGGAAATATGTAATTTTGAAGCTGCCAGAGCCCCTGCAAGGGTAGAGTTTGTATCGCCGTAAACCAAAACCTGATCAGGCTTTTCCATTAACATCACTCGCTCAATCTCAGTCAACATAGCGCCCGTCATAGCACCATGAGATCCCCCACTTATGTTCAGATTATACTGAGGCTCAGGTATGCCCAGCTGGCCAAAGAAAATGTCCGACATGTTGCTATCAAAATGCTGGCCAGTATGGACGATAACTTCAGACATTCCTTTCTGCTGTATTGCAGCAGACACCACGCTGGCTTTGATAAATTGCGGTCGTGCACCAACAATGGTCAATATCTTCATTTGAGATGTACTCACTTACAGAGAGAATCGTAAAAGGCTGTAAGTTTAGCCTTTTCGACTTCCCAGTTAAACCGCGACAGGACTACCTCATGGCCATTTTTTGCCATCTGAGCGGCCAATGAACTGTCATTCTGTATTTTTGCTATAGCGTGATACAAATCGCTGCCAGATTCAGGATTAACCGCCGTCCCACATTTATGTGTATCAATAAATGACTGCCAGGTTGGCATGTTAGAAACAATTACGGGTTTTTTTGCATATAACGATTCAAAAAAACGATTTGACTTGATATCAATATGATTTGGCTGATCCGAAAACATAACCAGTAGCAAATCTGCATCGGCATAGCATTGCTTTACTTGTGCTTCGTTCAGGTAGCCTGCGTAATATAGATTGTTAGGCAGCCCTCCCACTTCAATCTTCCGTTTATATTCAGTAGAGATACCTCCCCCAATAACAAATGTAATGTTATCAGAAAACATTCGGGCAGCTTCAACGATACGATCGGCACAACGTTCGTCGTGAAAGCCCCCAAGTGAGACTACGGTATATACCTGCTCTTTAATACGAGAGGGCATTTCCTTAAAAATCGGATAATTATGAATTGCAACTACATTATTATTATACTTTCTAAACCTATTAGCCAATACGTCATCTGCAGCAATAACACCATCTACAAAACGGGAACAGTTATTCTCGATGAAGCCGGTTAACCATGACAAGAAGGGTTTCAAAAAAACAGGAATCCAATCACGCTGTCTAATCTGAGCGGGAACGTTTTCATGAACATCTGCTATAACTATATTTCCCAGTAACTTGAACAACAGAGCAATGGGCCATAGCTCTACATCATGAAAATGATAGCTATCACAACGCAATTTTCGGGCACGATTAAATATACGAAATGGTTGTAGCAAAAATCTCTTAAAACGACTCTTTGATGCCTCAACAGTTATTACATTTACATCATTTATAACCGATTCAGAGCCGTCTCCCGCGGTAACATAAAAGACCTCCCTTTCAGGGCAAACCAGGCTACAACACTCTTTTTGAAAAACACGGATATCGTCAGACTTATGAACTGTTGATATATGGCAAATTTTTTTCATATATTTCTAATCCAAAGCACGTATTTGCATAATAAGCTCATCAGCACGAGCATCGAAGTGCGAATTTCTAGCAAAAACTTCCAGCTTATCAAAACTGTCAAAATTGATTATTTCAGATAGTCCGCTTTTAATTGAGCTAGAGTTGGGTCGAGTAATTACTCCAATACCATTATCGATAACTATGTCATCCATATCGCCTTCAGGAGTAATACTCAAAACAGGTAATCCGCAAGCCGTGTACTCATATAGTTTAGTAGAAAGTGCAAAACCAGTAGAAGTAGAATTGAGATGTAGGCCAATTGAAGCTTCAGTCATAGCTTTTTCAACTTCATCACGTGATAATAAACCTACATAGTTAATAGTACCATTATTAAATAATGTCTGATAACGTTGGATAAGATCTGAAGGTACATAACCGCAAAGTAATAAACTAAAATTTTTTAACACACTACTGTCAGTGTTAATTAACTCAAGTAAACATTCAAAAGTTTTATCACGTCCATTAGTGATGTTTCCGGCATGAATAATGACTTTATCTCTATTATCTAACCTCTTATAGACAGAAAATGAATGGCCATTTTTAATTACAATGCGTTTTTTTTCCTCATTACGGCACATTAATTCTTTCAATCCGGAGGTAACATAAATATTCAGATCCGAATTAAGAATAGTTTGATCCTGCCATGTTTTTATTTGCCTACTAAATGAAGGTAGTAAAGAATAGCCCTTAAAAGAGTTTTCACACCATGGGTCACGAAAATCTTGAATAGCCTTAATTTCTGGACGAGCTTTCTTAAATTCACTTAGCCATCGGTTTGATTGGAACGGATGACCTGTAGCGATAAAGTGAGTTATACCAGTGTCATCATGAAGATCTGACAAAAAAGGAAGTAGATTTTTACCCCAATATTGTGCTTCATCGTCAAACCAGATTGTTTTTGAAAGACCAAAGCATACCACCTTTCGCAGAAACTCAAGAGGTCGAAAGGATAAACGTAGCTCTAACAGCTTATAAAAAAAATCACAAGCCACTTCATGAACTACAATATTCTCATGGATTGACGACAGTTTATTTCTTGGCACCGTCACTACATGTACTTCGATACCTTTGTTCGCAAGGGACTCAGTAAGGCTCTTCCAGCGATTTGCGCCTACCCCCATAAAGGGAGGGTACTTAAAAGCTATAATGCAGATCTTATCCAATATTCTTAACTACCTTTTTAAATCGTCTTAACCATTTCATTATATTTTCTGCATTAGGATAATTCTTGTATCCCTCTGTGTCATCAAGCATTAAATTTTTCAGTTCCAACTCTTCAAGTCCAAGTTTTTTTGCAACATACTCCACATCTTCATGTATCTCTCGTGGTGTTTTATAAACTTTTTCACTTATCTCAATAAGAGCTTGTTGCCGGCTAAGCTCTCCAGCCAATACTAAACTTGAAAGATGCGCCCTACGCTTGTCAAAACCAAAACGCTGAGGAAGGTAGTAAGACTGGAAGTAACGGGTAAAGCGCGACTCACCGTGTTTAACCCCATAATCCCGCCAGCCTAACTCATTAGTTATAACAGCCTTAGCCTCACTTTTATTATAAACTAAAAAATTTAGTGGTGAGAATTTTTCCATTCTATACAAATAGGGGTAATAAATATATTGCTCAAAAAAACTGAGTTTAGGGAATTTATTAATTTTATTATCACAGAATTTTTTCAGTATATAATTAAACTGAACTGTATCCATCGCAGAAACACCTTGCCAGGAGCGTGGTAAGATTGATTCATTCTGGATATTATAACCGACATAAAAGTTTTTGATATCGAACTTTTTTGCCGTTCTGTATAAAGCAGCAAAATATGCATGATCCTGAGGTGTATCCTGATTTACAACCCCCGAACGTAAAAATGCTACTTGAACCTTTCTCATCTCTTGCCAATCAACTACATGAGTAAAAAGATCTAAATCTAATCTACGTACGATATTTTCGATATTGCTTACAGCCAACTCTGAGTTCCATCCCCCATCAACATGAACTGCTAGCATCCTAAGGTCATACTCGTTCTTCAGAAAATATGCTAAATAGGAACTATCAACACCTCCACTTAGTCCTATCATACAGTCATATTCATGACCCGCACGTTCTTTCTTAAGTACCGCTATCTTTCGATCAAGCCTGCTTTTACCTTCATCGTTAGGAAACCAGGTTGGCTTACGAACATTGTCAAAATAATGGCAATGACTACATACACCATTTGCATCAAAAATAATACTAGGATCAGAGGTATCCATTATACAACGATTACAAATTTGATATCCCATATTATGACACACCCAATAAATACACCTGATCTTCAGAAGAAGGATAGGAAATCAAGACAGCGTTATATTTACCGATAAAAACAAAAAAACTACCAGCAGCTAACCCAGTTACAGAACTATTATCAGCAAGTAATTTGAAGTCTTCAAGTGATCCTGCGCCACCACAATAGGTTACGGGTAAACTTACATAAGGCTCTATTCTATTTATGAGATTTAAATCATAACCTCTTTGGCAGCCATCACGATCTACATTATTTATAAATAGTTCTCCGACTCCAAGTTCTTCTAACTGAGAAACATATTGCCTGATATTCTCGCTACGGATACCTTTATCCAAATAGCTATAGACATAATAAGTGTCAAGCTCATCAACATGTAAATCAATGGATGCAACAATACTTTGAGAACCGTATTTATTTATTAGCTCAGAAATAAAATCATGATCATTCAATGCTGAGTTAATAATCACCTTGTCCACACCTATTGAGAACAGACTACCTACTTGATCCATATTATCTATGCCTCCACCATAAGACAGAGGCATAAAACATTCCGAAGCAACTTTTTCAAGCAACTCAAAATTAATACCAGATTTATTCTTAGTAGCAGAAATATCAATTAGTACTAACTCATCTACTTCTTTATCATTAAATATATTTATAGCATTAAGTGGATCCCCAATATAGACAGGATCATCAAATCGACGACTTTTTACTAAATCATTCCCTTCCAAAAGGAGAACTGGGATTAGACGTTTCTTTAACATTATTTCTATAGCTCACAAAAAAATCTGAATAGATTCTTACCAAACATATGGCTTTTCTCAGGATGAAACTGAACACCCATAATATTTTTTCGTCTGAAGGCTGAGACAAAACTATGCCCGTACACAGTTTCGAAAAAAATATCGTCCTGATGATCACAATCAACATAATAAGAATGAGCAAAGTAAAAACGTCTAAAATCATCAATTTGAAATGGAGTAGTATTCTGTCGTTGCTTTATATAGTTCCACCCCATATGAGGTACAGGAAGATCGTCCAAAGTGAATCGTTTGACATCAGCCTCAATCCATCCCAATCCTGATTCAACACCTTCCTCACTGGCACGGGTCATCAGATGCATTCCAAGACAAACACCTAATATGGGCTTCTGATCATATAATACAAGTTCATTAAGCAGGTCATAAAGTCCTGATTTTTTTAGATTATGCATAGCATAATCAAAAGAACCAACGCCAGGAAGAATTAGCTTCTCACAAGATCTCAAATCTTTCTCTTGGCTGGAAACTATAACTTCCAGCCCAAGTTTGCGAAGCATGTTCCGAACTGAACCAATATTGCCAGCACCGTAATCAACAATACAAATCATTGCCCTTCCTCCATCGCCCACACTGACTTGAATTGATATAGATTGTACAAACGCCAAACTAATGCCCAATCATTATGTTCACAGCGACAATACGATTGGTAGAAGTCATAGACTGCATCTTTATCGATGAAGCTAAATAACCCATCACGTTTGATGACATTAAAAGCTTCATCAAAGCAAGGTTTCAGCTCATCTCGTTGCCATTCTTCTTGTGGAGAAACGAAACCCATTTTATCCTTCCGTTCGTATATGCTTCGAGGAAGACAGTCCAGGCCCGCCTCTCGTAATGGAACTTTAGACACCCCATTCCTTATATACGAATCATTCTCAAGGCTTAATGCAGCTTCAACCACACGATAATCCATAAACGGTAGTCGACTTTCAATCGAAAACCTCATCGAGTTACGGTCTTCATCCCGAAGGTATTCTTTAAGAGCAGAATAACGTAATCCTGAAATTAACTGACTCTTAAAATAGGATTCAGCTTTAAACTTCACTCTTGCACGTGTAAAACTCTTATTAAAAAATTGATATGGGTCACTAGGCGAAAGTACATCCTTAAAATACAACTTAACCATTTGTTTTAGGACTGAAAAACTGCTTACTCCTAGGTTACGCTTTAAACAATTAAACTCACACCAAAATGTATAAAACTTTCCCGATAGAATATTTGAAGTTAAATTTAAATAAAAATCTTTACTATAACCAGAAAAAATCTCATCTGCTCCCTGACCGCTAAGAACTACCTTCACATTGGTTTTAGTAGAAATGTGTTTAAAAAGTCTATACTGAAGATAGCAGGAAAGGCTTCTGGTTGGAGTTTCATGAGTACGAACATAATCCTCAACATCATTAACAAACTCTTCCGGTTTGATAGTAACTAAATCACCAGAAAAGCCTGTCTTTTCTAATACACTTTCCGCATACTCTCTTTCGCTAAACCTCTTATTATTAAAATCGGCAGTAAAGGTTTTTAAACCGCTATAACCTTTTTCTTGAACTTTACATGTAATAAATGATGAATCAATCCCACCACTTAATAACATACCAACTTCAGTATCAGAACGCATTCGCTTAATAATAGAGTCATCTAATAGCTTTGACACATCGCCACAGCTATATTGGTGATTATAATACCGTGAGATTTTAATATCATTATCAAACTCAAGATAGCACCCTTCCTCTAAAGAATGTACATTTTTAAAAAATGTATTACTACTGTGCTCTAAATAGGTATCACGTATGTAATCATAAACCGCTTGTTCATTGATCTTATTCACGCCAAACAGAGAGTTAATAAATTTAATCTCACTAGAAAAAGACAACCCCCCATCTTTGTAATAATAAAAAAGCGGTTTAATTCCAAAGCGATCTCTAGTTAACAAAGTTTTTTTAGTTTTTTCATCATAAATCGCAGCGGCCCACATTCCATTAAATTTATTAAAAGCCTCAACTCCCCAGCAGTGAAACGCTTTGAGGAAAACCTCTGTATCTGTTTCCGTAGAAAACACATAACCAATATTAACAAGCTCTTCTCTGAGTTCTAAATAATTGAAAATTTCACCATTATAAACAAGATAAATACCATCATAATAAAACGGTTGATGGCCTCCTGCTGACAAATCGATAATACTAAGACGTGCATGCCCAAAAACAAGGTTAGATACTTCTTGCTCTTCTATATGAGGTAAATCTGAAAGTTCAGAAACAGTATTGGCAGCCTTATATAATTCAATGCCTTTTTTTGATAAAGAAAGAAAACCTTCATCACAAGGCCCACGGTGAGAAATTGTCTGATGAGCTAGGTAATACTTCCTCAGATCAATCGCATCATTTTGAGATATATACCCAGTAATACCGCACATATAGTTACACCTTTTCCCGCAGTGATATAATCCGCCTATTCAGTTCTAAAAAAACATCTTTATGAAGTAGTTTAGTAATATGAATACCATCAGAGATTATGCCAGAATTATTATCAGCCATCATATTGATGTCTACATAACCACTATTAAAAACTTTGTGAATAACTTTATTATATGAATCTATTAACCGGTTGTCGCCAGGTGATCTTTTTTCATCCTTATCAGGCTTGTTTTTTATAGAAACTGCCAAGAACTGACACTCAGGAGAATAACGAAGTACATCATCCTTCATTTTGAGCAAATTGCTCTCAAATTTATCAACTCCAACATAGCATTTCTTTTCACCAAAATACCTTATTATAAATGGTCGAAAAACATGAATAACCTTAAGAAAAAAACCACGAGTAAAAGATGTAAAAACAGGGGTTATAAGAATAGACTTGGAATTTTTAGAAAAAACTCTTTGGACACTATCATTTATACCTAAATGATATATAACAACGTCAGGCCTTCTAAAAGCAACCATGCGTTCATTTAAAAATAATGCTCCCTCAGTATCCAGCGATTCAATATATAGAATATCTGCATTTGGATAAAGCTCCCTTAATTTGTATGCATATGTATCTTCATACTCAGTTATATCTTCCTCCTTCATTTCAGGACGCGGCCTAATGAGAGAATCACCAAACACTACTAACTTCATAACAAGCACACCTTTATATGCATATTAACAATAAAAAGATCTATGCACTTTCAATTAATAATAAATCTAATTTATCTACTACTTCCTTCAAATCAGTAGATATATATTCGCTAAACGGGCCCAAGGCTTTCTTCCAAACCCAAGACTTAGCAATTGGCGATTGATAACGATAAACTATTCCATTAAGGTCATACTGCCACCTATCCAAAATAACACTTGAAAGTGAGGCTATTGCAACTCGAGATTCATCGAGGCTATTCATACTACTATCGCCTTCAAAATCATAAGCAATAGAATGTTTAATCAGTAAATCAATAAACGGAGGATACAAAGAGTAATCTCTGATTAACTCCCTCTCGTATGGGTGTAAATAAACTTTGAGTTTTAATGATCTCTCAAAAGAATACTTCAGTAAACAATCAAGAAGATTCAGAAATTGGATATAATCGGGGTTCTCAAAAAACTCACCTTCTCTAATTCCTTCTATACTGCAAACTCTACTTCCTGAATCTAACTCCCTAGCCCAAAAACCGCCACTATATAGCCCTATATCATATGCACATGATTTGGAAAAACGATCTTTAACCCCCAAATAAGCAGCTCCGCCTGACACTAAGTCATTAAAAAAAAATGTTCTATTCTTAAAATATTTAGCCTCATATTGCTGACTACAATTTCCACTAACTATATTAACTCTAGGATAATACGTTGTTCTACAGCTACACAGCGTTGTATTTTCAGCGATGGTATTGATAGATAAATCTTTTCTAAGATAAGAGCTGTAGAGTGAAACTATATAATTCACGACTGTATAATATCTATACAAGTATACACAAGCCCCTTTTGGTAAAAGACATATTTGAGAAAGAAGCCTTATAACATTATAAATCTTATTGCAATCTGAACTTTTAACAATGAAAAAACTAGGTGATATAAACAGGGCCAATAAAAAAATAAAAAAATATAAGAAAATTGAAGTGGTATTCAAATCTGAATATAAGCGATTATCTAAAAATACTGCATTTCTAGAATCAAAGGAATTTACATAGATTATTCTCTTACTCTTCAGATCCGAGTTAACTTTAAGTGGCTCACAAACAAACACACTATTATTGCTGAATTTTATCAACAATATCTTAACAGGCATCGTAATAACTAAAAAAAACAGTCTAAGCCTAACTGCTAGTGATTCAGTAAAAGTAAGGTTATTACTTTCTATTTCCCATCGCTCTCGTACACGTACTGATCTATAAATTAATCTCTTCTCAAAATCGCCAAGAAAAAAAACACACAGAAAGATAATATTAATCACAAAAACACCACAGGAACAATTCCAAAATATATTATTAAGCCACTAAAAAAAAGCACCACAAACAGTGTAGAGACATATAATAAGCTAAAATACTTTCTTGATAAGAAGCAAATTATTGCAGAGTATACAAAAACACTAATCAATGTAGAAATGGCTGCTCCTTCAACGCCAAAAACGGGAACAAGCATAAAATTTAGGGCAAAATTAATCGCAAATGATAAAAGTGATACCCATGGGTAAATCCAAACCTTCTTATTATAATTAAGAACTATCGACGGCAGTTTATATATAGATCCTAAAAAGACCCCCATAAGCACATATGGAAATAGTACCTGCGACTCATTATATTTCTGGTCCGCTAATATAATAATGATATAGTCAGAAAGATAAATTAAAACTGTCAAGCATGCCACTAAAAACATCTGAAAAAAAGCATCAATCCTTTCAATTTCAACTATAGACCTACCCTCTCGAAGACAATTATATACCCTTGCCATTACAGCCTGAGAAACAGCTCCGACAAATACTGTAGCCAGTTGACCAACCATTAATGAAAAACTATATATACCTACAGCATCATTATCATAGAAGTATTTGATAAATATTCTATCAACAAAACTATAAGCCAATGACATTAAGATGGTGATTAAATTTGGAATTGCTAGGAAAAGAGTCTCTTTAACCATTTTAGCATTGATGTACAGCTGAAATTTAAAACCAATATTTCTCTTCAAACCAACTGTATAATAGAAAAAATTAATTAATCCTGCGGAAATTTCTCCACTAAATCTGCTTAACACCCCTAAGTTCAAGACTAGTTGTAAAGAGACGGAAGTTAAAGCCCCAACTCCTTTACTTACAATAACCCCATGCAGCAATACACTAGACTGCTCTTCTAAGGTTATAATCCCCTTAAAGAACTCATTGACGCCAAGTATCACACCTACAACAATTACAACAATAAACAAAGTTCTGCTATTTGGACTAATCCACGATGAAATCACATCTGAAATAGCTATACTAGAAACTAAAACTGTTAAAGAGATTAAAATAATAAATAAAAGCATGCAGCTTATATATTTATCTCTATTTACATCTCGATAATCACTATATACTCTAAGCGCAGATGATGATATAGATAAAGTTGAAACTAATGCAACTGTCTGCATTACCATCATATATAATGACATAACCCCAAAATCTGCTACTGAAAACTGCGTAGTATAAAACTTTGTTAATAGTAGAGAAAGAATCACACTAAATATAGATGCTGTAAAATATCTAGAGGCATGTACAAATAAATTTTTAAGCATTAAAGTACTCACACACCTCTTTTAAGAAAAGCTATCTTACACATCCAATTAATTATAAATTACAATTTTCTCATCAGCACTTGAATTTTATAGCCTAAATCATTCTGAAAAATATAATCTTCTTTAAACGGTAAGAAATCTGAATTAAAAGTGCCAACATATGGATCTTCATAATTCATGAAATTAGCAACAACAGAAGCTTCAGATATTACAGTATCAAAACCTATAACTTCATACCCACACTTCTCTGCCATTTTATATATTGTTTGTTTGTTATAAAGATTAACATGTTCTAAACCATCAAACATATTACATTTACTCTGTAAAACCCTAGCCGCAAGAGAGCCCGAGCTAGGTATTTGAAGAAATACAGCCCCACCTCTCTCTAACTTAAGAGCAATATCGTTAAGCATTCTTTCGCCATCTTTAATATGTTCAAAAACATCCCACATTGTGACTAAATCAAACATTTCTTCTTTATCAATGTCTAATATTTCACATTCAAATAATTTATGTTTCTTTTTTGCTATCTCGGATTCAGCTTTATTTAACTCGACCCCAAAAGTATTAAAACCATAAGTTTTTGCCAAATCTAAGAAAAGGCCAGCTGAACAACCAATATCTAATATAGAACCACTCTTATAATATGGTGCTGCCATATCTAGACCTTTAGCATAGATCGAATTATAAAAATCCCAGTCAGATTGCACTGTCTCTGATTGAACAGTATGATTACTTGCATAATATTCATTCAAGTATTTATCTTTAAAGACCGGACTAACATAAACCATAGAACATTTTTTACACTTTTTATAAGTCCCTCCTTCTTTATTAAACATAAAAGCGGAATCAACCGAGTTACAGACAGGACATGCTCTTTCTTCAACATATTCATCTGCAAATACACCAGTATTTTCATCAATCCATTTTTGATGGGAACTGATACTGGCATCCCAAAGCTTCATTCTCTTTTCGTGCTTTTCTTTCAAATCACTCATAAAACTATCGTCCTCTAAATTCATCTAGCCAGAATGCCATTTTCATTTAAGTTATCACTACACTCCTTCGGTGTAATATTACTAAAGTGAAAAATACTTGATATCCCCAAGCCTGAGACTCCCGTTTTAGCAACTTCTGTAGCATTAGAAGGACTAGATATACCACCGACATAAATAACAGGTAACTTACTCTTGCTTGATACTAAGCTGGCCAATTCTATATCCGCACCAGCCATTGTTCCATCTTTATCTACTGAGTTAATAAGGATTTCACCAGCACCTTCCAACTCTATTTGATTTATCCATTCACTTAATGAGAGACCTTCTATAATTGTTCCGTTATTGTATATCTTATAAATTTCGTCAACTTTCACTACATCAATTGACACAACGATACACTGTGATCCGAATTGGCTCGCAGCCTCATTTATAAATGTAGGATTTTTAATTGCAGCCGAGTTTATTGATACCTTATCCGCCCCTTTACTAAGTAAATCACGAATATCTTCAACTGTCTTTATACCTCCTCCAACGGTCAACGGCATAAAACAATCTTTAGCAACATCGGCTATCGTGAATTTATCAACTGCTCGATTTTGTATCGTGGCATCTATATCAAGAAGAATAAGTTCATCAACATTACGGGTATTATATGTTCTCAATACTGTAATCGGACTTCCCAGATTCCGTCTTGTTTTAAAATTGATAGTTTTTAAAACAGAAAAACCATCAAGCAAGACTATAGGAATAATTCTTTTTCTTAACATTGAACGATAAAATTCCTTAAAAATTGCAGACCAACTGCCTGACTCTTTTCTGGATGAAACTGTGCTCCATAGATATGTCCTTTATTAATATAAGCAATCATATCAGCACCATGTTGAACTGTAGCGGTAACTGCATCCTGATCTTCAGACACCATATGATAGCTATGAACAAAGTAGTAACAGCCATCATTATCATTACCATCGAATATTTCAAAAGTATTTAAACCATAATCAATACTATTCCACCCCATATGAGGTACTCGGATTGTATCGTCTTTGCATTCAATTTTTACGACTTCGGCATCAATAAAGCCAAGCCCTTTGCTTTTTCCACCTTCATAGCCAAATTTAGCTAACAGCTGCATACCAACACAAATCCCCAGTATTGGTATCTTTTCTTCCAATATTGAGCGCTGAAGTGCATCATAGAAACCACTCGCAATTAACTGCTTTGCTGCAACATCGAAGCTTCCAACACCAGGTAACAGTATTTTACTAGCCCCTATAAGGTGCTGAGAGTCGTCAATTAATTCGTACTCAGCACCAATATAATCCAAAGCCTTTACAACACTTCCTATATTCCCAACTTTTAGATCAATAATTTTTAACATAACTTAACCAGGAAAAAAGCGTTTTACTAAATTACCATTTTCATCTTTTAACAACTTCCCAGTTTCTTCATCTCTCTGAAAAATAAGTTTGTTCGTAAAACGATCTAAATTATCAAAAAACTCTTCGCTTGTAATGTCTAAGTAGCTCAAGAAATCAGGAATATATTTCCAAGGAATTTCTCCTTCACTAGACAGCTTTAATTTTTCAATAGCTTTTTCACGCGTCATACGACCGGCTCGAATTTCAATACAAAGTTGATCCGTCGCTCTTCCATAACCATACTTAATAAACTTCATATAATCATGAAGTCCACCAATCCATTTACAATCCAAATTTTCCAAGTCATTGAAAGCTCCTTCAACAGGCCCATCAGGATTCCTATTCCAGCCTAAACGGCAACATAGATCAGCATTTCTTTTTGAATCCCACTTTTCAAAATATCCAAGGAATAAACCTGTCACACCTATCTTATTGATATCTTCATCACTCGGATAATGTAAAGTTCTTACCGTATTTAAATCTACACCATCATGAACCACATCTGATAATCTGTGCCCACTCATCTGAAACTGTTCCAACCAGTTTCTATCTAAATAATTATTCTCTTTCTGTGCCGCTGGCCCACCATATTCAAACTGAGAGTTCTCACCCCAAATTAATAATGGTATATTATAGTTAACGGCTATACGTACTGGGGCAGTAAAAATACCAATATGCTCAGGCCAACAGCAGTCTCCTAGTTTAAAAAAACCTATTTTTACTAATTCTCTATAGCTTTTTCTATTTCCAGAAACTTGAATTAAATCAAATCCTTGATCACGTAGAAAATTAAGATTTCTCAAGCCAACTTCTGTTAGGTCACATGGGGTATGCGTAACACATAGCGGATTCATTCCATATTTATCTCGCATTGTAATCGCTTGATAACAACTATCTTTACCGCCACTTACAGGTATAATACAATCGTAATTTGTCCCATCACCACGATACTTATCAAGTATTTTATGGAACTCAGTTTTTCGTTCTTCCCAATCAATTTGTTTATGTTTATCCACTGCTGAGTGACAGGCATCACAAACACCATCAACGAAAACTTGTTCTGGCCGAGTACTCGGCATAATGCATTTTTTACAATAAATCACAATAAAATCTCTTAATAAACATATCAAAGTATTCAGAATTTTATTTAACTGAAATCAACATACTCACTCATTAGAGCAGTTCCTTTTCGAATTTCAATTTTTGATTTTTTTCCCAATACATTCTCATAAAATTTTGGTGCCATACCAAAACCAGGTCTTACACTTCGTACATGATCAGGCGTTATCACTTCACCCGGTTTCAGATCCTTCACTATATATAAGGATCTCCTAAACTGAACATTACCTATTTCACTAGACTTAAAACCATAATCCACTTTTCCCAAAGAAGCCCAAGCAGTATTACAAGCACGACATAATTCGGTAAGATCTCTTGGCTCTAATGAAAAGCTATCATCAGGTCCACCGCCAGTACGATCTAACGTAAAGTGCTTTTCAATTATTGATGCCCCCAAGGCAACGCTCGCTATCGCCGTAGTATTATCTAAAGTATGATCCGACAGACCTGTTACTAACTGAAAACGCTCTATCATGTCTGGGATCGTTTTCAAATTATAATCTTCTGCAGGAGCAGGATAACCACTCACACAGTGTAGTATTGCTAATTCCTTACAACCGCCTTCACGAGCCGCATTTATCGCCTCTGTCATCTCAGCCATATTAGCCATTCCAGTTGAGATAATCATTGGCTTGCCAGTACTAGCCACATACTTAATTAACGGTAAATCAACAGCTTCAAAAGAAGCAATTTTATATGCAGGCGCATTTAAGTCTTCCAGAAGATCTACCGCAGTCGTATCAAATGGTGAACTAAAGATTGTTATACCTATCTCATTAGCATACTGAAACAGTGGGGCATGCCACTCCCAAGGCATGTGCGCCTCTTCATATAATTCATACAAATATCGTCCATTCCACAATCCACCTTGGATTTTAAAATCTTCTGAATCACAGTCGAGAGTAATTGTTTCAGGACGGTATGTCTGTAATTTAACTGCATCAGCACCCGACTTTTTAGCTTCAGCAATAATCTTTTTTGCTGTTATCAAGCTGCCATTATGATTTGCAGAAAGCTCAGCAATAATATAAGGCGGTTCATTACTTGCAATCCGCCGCCCATCAATGACTAGGTCTTTGCTAAATGCCACTTTCTAATCCTCGGTTTTTAACAACCATTCTTTCTTGAGCAATCCAAAACAGATTACTGAGTGATACTGAATACCATCGAAATACTGCTCTCTAAGCTTCCCTTCTTCTGTAAACCCCTGCCTATGATGAAATCGAATAGATTTTTCATTTTTGGCAAGTGCTTGTCCACATACCTTATGAATTTTTAGCTTAGTAAAGGCGTACTTCAGAGCTAACTGGGCTAGTAATGAGCCGCTGCCTTTCTCTGAATTAGGAGCTGTATAAAACCCCCACTCAGCAATGTTACCTTCCGCGTTTTCTATAATGTTCACAACACCAAAAGGAATACTATCTTTCTCAACTATCATTAAGTGTCGTTTTGGATTATTTTTAGAAGATACAAACCAGTCATAATGCTCTTCAGGAGTAATTTTATGCTGAGTGTACATATTCTCTCGAACTTCACGACTATTCCGCCAACTAAGTACGACATCTAAATCCGCTTTAGTCATAAAACGAATACTATTCCTAGTTTGCTGGCAAACTTTCATTAATTCAGAGCTAACCATTTTATTACCGCAGTAAGACCTTTACCTTCTGTTAGAAGGCTTGCTTTATTACTGATGTTATTGACCCACTTAGGCTTTTTAATCAAGCTTTCCAAAACTAAACTCAGATTATTAATACTATCAACTTCCCCAAGCACGACAGCAGCACCCTCTTTGGCTAATGCTTGTGCTCCTTGTTTCTGATTGTCAGCTAATATCATAATTAAGCAAGGTAAACCTAAGCAACATCTTTCCAAAGAAGTTCCACCAGCCGCACCTATTGCTAAATCATTAGCAAACATTAAATCGGCCATATTGGAAACGCCCACAAGTACTTTTGTCTTAAATGACAACGTCTCTGCTTGCTTCTTTACTACTTCAATATTTGAAGCAGTAGGACCTAGTATTACTGTTACCTGTATATTCTCACAAAAACTCTTACCATCCATCTCGGCAAGAATTTTACCTGTTACATTATCTTGATCAATTCCCCCCATAGAAATGAGAATGCGTTGAACATCAGAGCAAAATCTACGTTCTAGACTAGCTGTACGTAATCGAGCGAATTCAGGTTTTAATAGTGCATACTTAGGCCCAATCAAAAGCTTTGAATGAAAAGGAACCTTTTCCACATAATCTTTTTTATCACGTCCTGGCGTTTGATCTAGCAATAAATCGCAATCATGCTCTCTATCGGCGAGATCATCTATCACCATTATCTTCTTTACACATGATCTTATTCCGCGTTCCCAACGGTGATCCAATGCATAATGATCAACTATCAACCAGTCACATTGATGCTCTGCCAGAATATCTCTTGTTTCAGCTAAATCAGTTTGCCACCCTACTCCTAGCCACTCCTCATGTTCGGGAACATTACCAGTCTGTGGCTTACTGCATAAGTGCTCTTCAGAAAGGTAAGGCAAAAGATGTAACTTATATCCGGCTTTCAGTATCTTATCACCCAAGTGCCCACTAAATGCTCGACAAATAAAATGACTCTCTACCCCTTTTCCACGTAAAGCATCGGCCAATGTCAAACAACGCATTACATGCCCTACGCCTATGTGTAATGCAGAATCAGCTCTGAATGCAACTCTCACTTAACACCTGTCAATTGTTCTTGCTGAAGTATTCGAAACAAGTATTCAGCACGTACCCAATCTTCAGTGGTGTCTATATCCTGTACACGGTATCTAGGTAACAAAACAGGCACTGAGTCTTCTTCGAATACCCCTTTCCCCTCAAGCCAAGCGTTTCTAGCACCCCAGTAAAACTGGCCAGCATCATGATATGCTTCTTTAAGATCCTGAGATCGAGTATTCAGATGCTCTGGCTGAAACATAGCAACGCGATTATGTTCAGTTTTCCACAAAGCACGCTGGATCGGAAATGCAAAACTTGTTACAGAAAAAACGTAGTTACATTTTTCTTTGACAAGCATTTCAAAACCTTGGCGCAGGTCTTCGACTTGTACAAAGGGAGCAGTCGCATAAATACAGCAGACATAATCAGGTATTTTACTCTCCGCCTTTAACCACTCAATTGCATGCTGTACTACAGGTAAGGTTCCGCTGTGATCATCTGATAATGAATCAGGTCGAATAAACGGGACTTCTGCACCATACTCTCTGGCAACTTCAGCAATTTCTGTGTCATCAGTTGAAACAATTATCTTGCTGAAATAACCGCATTTAATTGCGGTTTCAATTGTCCAGGCAATCATTGGCTTGCCGCAGAATTCCCTGATATTTTTACGAGGTATACGCTTGCTGCCACCTCGAGCCGGAATAACTGCCACATTCATTATTTTACTGCCTGCTCTAGCGCCGTATACACTTTATCTTGCTGGTCTTCTGTTAACAGAGAATACATGGGAAGACTCAACGCTTCGCTGTAATAGCGCTCCGCTTCAGGAAAATCACCTACCTTAAAACCCAACTGTTGATAGTAAGGCTGAGTATGAATCGGTATATAGTGCAGATTAACGCCTATTCCCTGCTCCCTTAGTGATTCAAATACCTGTTTATGACTGGACTCTATTTTATCTAGTTGTAAACGGATCACATAAAGGTGCAGCCCTGAATAACTATCTTTGTGCTGACTGGGAATTGTAACCGGCAGACTTTCCAATATCTGATCATAACGACTTGCAAGTGCATGCCGTCGAGATACAAACTCATCTAGCCGAGCCATCTGGCTCACGCCCAATGCAGCTTGCAATTCCGTCATCCGGTAATTAAAACCAAGCTCAATCTGCTGGTAATACCAGGGACCATCAGGTTCCTGCGTCATTAATTCAGGATCACGAGTGATTCCATGACTCCGATAAAGAGTCATCCGATCTGCTAACCCCTTATCATTCGTCGTTGCTACGCCACCTTCTGCAGTAGTCACAATTTTCACTGGATGAAAACTAAATATGGTGATATCGCTGTTAGCGCAGTTACCTATCGGCTGATCTTGATATCTACCGCCAATTGCATGAGATGCATCTTCAATGACCTTAAAACCATATTGCAATGAAAGACGTCTAATACCTGCCATATCACATGGCTGACCACACAAATGCACTGCAACAAGAACATCAGGCAGCTTGTTGACTGAGGCTGCCACAATCAGCTTGGCTTCAAGTGCTTCTACACTAAGGTTATAGGTGATTGGATCAATATCTACAAAATCTACTTCAGCTCCGCAATAAAGAGCGCAGTTAGCAGAAGCAACAAAAGTAATAGGAGTTGTCCACAACCTGCCTCCTTGATCGAGCCCCAGGGCCAGGCATGCTATGTGCAGAGCTGATGTTGCACTATTAACTGCCACCCCATAATTAGCTCCACAATAATCAGCAATTGTTGTTTCAAAAACAGGAACCTTAGGACCTTGCGTCAAAAAATCAGACTGCAAAACCTCTATAACTGCATCAATATCCTGCTGATTAATATCCTGTTTCCCATACGAAATCATAACTCTGCCAGCTTATCGAACTCACGTATCTGATCGATACTCAGAAACTCTGGATTATCGCCTGAATGATATTCATACCCTTGAACTACTGGCTTGCCCTGTTCCTGCAAGCGATTAGAAGTATATTCATAATCTTCATTGTTGAACTCAATTGTCGGGCAAAGTACGTAATGGTCAGAAAACTCAATTGTTAAATGTGAATCATCTGCTGGGCACATTATTTCATGTAGTTTTTCACCAGGCCGGATACCAATGACTTTCATGGATAAACTTGGACCGTAAGCTTCACAAAGGTCTGTTATACGCACAGAAGGTATTTTAGGTACAAAAATTTCCCCACCATGCATCCTTTCAAAATTTTTCAAAACGAAGTCTACGCCCTGCTGTAACGTTATCCAAAACCTAGTCATTTCTTCATGAGTAACTGGTAAATAATCGCTTCCATCTGCGATCAGTTTTTTGAAAAACGGTACAACAGAGCCCCGTGAACCAACCACGTTTCCATATCGAACGACGGCAAACCGTGTTGCAGCACGTCCGACCATATTATTTGCAGCAACAAATAACTTATCAGATGCTAACTTTGTCGCTCCGTACAAATTGATTGGGTTTGCTGCTTTATCTGTCGATAAAGCGATTACTTTTTCGACATTATTAGCAATTGCCGCCCTGATTACATTTTCAGCGCCATGAATATTTGTTTTTATACATTCCATCGGATTGTACTCAGCAGCAGGCACCTGCTTTAGCGCTGCAGCATGTATGACGAAGTCCACATCATTCATAGCCTGCATCAATCTTTCAGGATCACGTACATCACCGATAAAGTATCGCATGCATGGATCATTAAATTCTTGCTGCATCTCGAACTGTTTTAATTCATCTCGAGAAAAAATAATCAGTCGTCTTGGCTTATATCTGGACAAAATTGTCTTGGTATATTTTTTCCCAAAAGAACCCGTACCACCGGTTATTAGAATAGACTTATCGTTAAACATATTTACACCCAACTAAATACCCGAGAAAAGGCCTTTGGTATCAACAATATCAGTATCACCTAGTTGTGAAACTGACAATTCCTTAAATTCTTTATGGTCGACCAGAATCACTATTACATCAGCTTTTACGACCGCTTCCTGACAACCCACTAAGCAAGCACTGTCAGATAAACTATCTGGTAGCCTTTCAATATTTGGCTCAACGACAAGAAGCTGGCAAGAGAGCTCTGAAGCCAGATCTTCAACTATTTTCAAAGCCGGACTCTCGCGAAGGTCGTCAATATCCGGTTTGAATGCCAAGCCAAAACAGGCGACAGACACATCAGACATCGTTTTTTTAGGATACGTTGAAAGCTGGTCAAAAAGTGCACGCTTAACCTTTCCTATTACCCATTCAGGCTTGCTATCATTCACCAAGCGAGCAGTAGAAATTAGTTTTGCTTGCTCCGGGGTTTTAGCCACAATAAACCAAGGATCAACAGCGATGCAGTGCCCACCAACACCTGGTCCTGGCTGTAATATGCTCACACGTGGATGACGATTTGCCAAGCGAATCAACTCCCACACATCTATATTCAACTCATCACAGATCAACGAAAGTTCATTAGCAAAAGCAATATTCACATCCCGAAAGCTGTTTTCCGTAAGCTTTGCCATTTCTGCTGTTCGAGAATTGGTTTCAATACATACCCCCGTCACAAATGTTTTATAAAGCTCAGTGGCCAGAGCCGAACAGCGTGGCGTAATTCCACCGATAACTCGATCATTTTCTACCAGCTCACGAACAACACTTCCCGGCAATACTCTTTCAGGACAATGTGCAACACACACATCAGAATCATCGCCAGCACTCTGGGGGAAATTTAGGTCTGGTCGTTCTTTTGCCAACCATTCGGCAAGTTGTTCTGTGGCACCTACCGGACATGTTGACTCCAGGATCACCAAGTTACCTTTATCAAGAACTGGAGCAATGACTTTAGCTGCAGCCTCCACAAAGCTCAGATCCGGCTGATAGCCATCCTTAAAGGGAGTAGGTACAGCTATCAGAAACGCATCGGCCTCTTCAGCAACAGTTGACGCTCTCAGTGTTTTTTCTGTAACAGCTGCATGAACAAGCATATCCAGTTCTGGCTCCACAATATGGATCTGTCCCTGATTGATTGTGTTCACAACTTCTGGATTGATATCGACACCCAGTACATTTTTCCGTCTCGAGGCAAACATTGCAGCAGTGGGCAACCCAATATAACCCAACCCAATCACAGCAACTTTATCAAATACCATTAGCTATTCCGTCCAATATAACTTCAGCTATGCGCTTACACGCATTACCATCACCATAAGGGTTATGCGACTCACTCATTTGTGCATAAAAGTGTTCATCATCCAGTAATTGATAAACACCGTTTTCAATTATCTCTTCGTCTGTCCCCACAAGCCTTACTGTACCGGCGGCTACGGCTTCAGGACGCTCTGTCGTATCGCGCATAACCAGAACTGGTTTCCCAAGCGAAGGAGCTTCTTCCTGAATGCCTCCAGAATCGGTAAGGATGATAGATGATCGTTCCATTAAATAAACAAAAGGAGAATATTCCTGAGGCTCAACCAAGATGACATTATCCAGTCCGCTTAAAATTCTTTGTACCGGAGACCTAACTTGCGGATTAAGATGCAATGGATATACGATCTGAACATCTCTACGGTTATTTGCAATTCGCGCTAAAGCTCTGCAAATTCGCTCAAACCCTTTACCAAAGCTCTCTCTGCGATGCCCCGTAACAAGAATAAGTTTTTTCTCTCGATCCAGAAATGAGAACTGCTGTTCCAGCTTGGGGCATAACTCTTCGCTATTTTGCAAACTCTCTCTAACGGCAAGCAAGGCATCAATAACCGTGTTACCTGTTACAAAAATGCTGTTATCCGATACGCCTTCGGTTAATAAATTCTTCCTAGCAGTTTCAGTAGGCGCAAAATGGTAATGAGCCAACACCCCGGTTAGCTTTCTGTTAGCTTCTTCAGGCCATGGAGAATAGAGGTTTCCTGTCCGCAATCCTGCTTCCACATGCCCAACGACAATCTGCTCATAATACGCAGCAAGACTTGCAGCAAAAGTCGTCGCAGTATCTCCATGAGTCAGAACAATATCGGGTCGAAATTCCACAAGAACAGGTTTAATACCTACAAGAATTCTCGCTGTAATATCATTAAGGCCTTGGCCACTGCTCATAATATCGAGATCATAATCTGGATCGATATTGAATAACGACAGCACCTGATCCAACATTTCCCGATGCTGCGCAGTCACACACACCTTCACACTGATTCCAGAGTGGGACTCAAGTACCTTAACGAGAGGGGCCATCTTAATCGCCTCTGGCCTGGTACCAAATACGACTAAAACCTTCTTGGAATAATCACTCATAAAGACATATCAGTCAGCAATATATAAAATCTCATATATATTTCCTAGCAAGCATTCAATACTAAGTTATGATCTATATAAGGAGACATAGGTAAGCTAAAAACTCTTTGCGCTACATCTTCACTGCAAGGAAAATCACCCTGAACGTATCCCAGGTCTGCAAAAGCACTCTGTAAATGCAGAGGGTTGGAATAATAAACCATTGTAGGAACCCCCTCCGCTTTCAGATCATCCATCCATTTCTGACGTTGGGTGCAATCTGCTGCCAATAGCGAATACTGCGCCCAGCTACTCTGATACTTTTCAGGTACAAACGGGATGACCAAGCGATCACTCAAGTGCGCATTGTATGCGTCTGCAATTTTCTGTCTTAAAGCAAGTTCTGAGTCAAAAACAGCTAGTTTTTCAAGCAATACCGCAGCCTGGATAGTGTCCAACCGACTATTCATACCTATGCGCAGGTTATCGTACTTATCTTTTCCTTTTCCATGCACCCGGTAAGAACGAAGCAAATCAGCAATTCGATCATCATTAGTAAACAATGCACCGCCATCGCCATAGCAACCTAATGGCTTCGCCGGGAAAAAACTTGTTGTCGCAATATCACCAAAGCAGCCAGCCTTTCGATGATCAATCGAGCCACCAAATCCTTGCGCGGCATCCTCAATCAATTTAAGATCATATTTTGAACACACTTCTGTTAATGAAGGATAGTCAGCTGGCAAGCCAAAAAGATCCACAGCAATTACTGCTTTTACTGTCAAATTTCCTTCAGAAAGCACCTTATTAATAGCGATATCTAACTGTTGATAATCAATATTGTAAGTTTTGGCATCGATATCTACAAAAACAGGAGTCGCTCCAATAAAGCTGATGGCTTCAGCAGTGGCAAAAAAGGTAAACGGCGTTGTAAATACTGCATCACCGGGACCTATACCCAAGGCCATAAGAGCTAGCTGAAGCGCATCAGTACCATTTGCACATGTTATTGCATATTTAACATCAACATAGCTTGCCAACTGAGATTCAAGCTCATGCACTTCGGGCCCCATGATATACTGCCCGTGATTCAATACCTGCTTAATACGTAGATCGATTTTATCCTGCAAAAACTCATACTGAGATTTCAGGTCAATAAACTGCATTCTAACTTCTCACTTAATCAAGCTGACTGAACCATTCGCCAAGCGATAACAGTCTCCCGTATAGGGGCAAACGGTTTCAGCTTCTCCAGCTAACGGAAGATCCAGTTGTTCTCCAAACCTGCTCATCCAACCAATCTGTCTGGCAGGCACTCCTACCATCAGAGCATAATCCGGAACATCCTTATTAATTACGGCACCAGCACCAACAAAGGAATACTGCCCTACGCTTACTCCGCAAACAATTGTGCAATTTGCCCCCAGGGTGGCACCTTTTCTGACAACAGTATTTTTATATTCACTTTTACGAACCACTAAGGAACGTGGATTATAGACGTTCGTGAATACCATACTGGGACCACAGAAAACCCCATCTTCAAGTGTGACATTATCGTAGACAGATACATTATTCTGAATCTTACACCCATCACCAATTAGCACTTTATTACCGACAAAGACATTTTGCCCCAACGAGCAGTTTTTGCCGATTCTGGCTTCTGAACAAACATGAACAAAATGCCAAACCCTGGAGCCCTCACCTATCCGGGCCCCCTCATCGACAATTGCACTCGAATGGACTTGATACTTCATAGTTACACCAGAGCATTCAGGAAAGGATGGGCCTCCCCTGACAGAGCCTTTTCTGAAGGCGCTGTACGAATATAATTGACAGTCTCAACACAATGGCGGGCGTCTTCGATGCCGTAGCCACGTCCAGCAAGAATCTCTTCATAGCTTATTGTATGCAGGTCGGTGAACCCGCCAGAAAACTCAATTTCTTCCCCTTCACAGGAAATGGAGCGATAAGTAGGTTGTTTTCCCTTTACACTTTCAGGCAAGTCATTTGCATCAATAGAAAGGAACCATGGCACCCGAGCCTTTTCATACTCCAGATAACCAGCGGCTTTATACTCATTCGCATAATGCAGTACATTCTTCTGTAAATCGCCAAATACAAAGTGCAGCATGTCAAAAAAATGTACGCCGATGTTTGTTGCCACACCAAAAGATTTACGCGGGTCGCCTTTCCAGCTTTCCATATACCACTTACCACGGGAAGTAATATAAGTTAGCTCAACTTCGTATTTCTCTGTACGCTTTTCGGTTGCAACTTTTTGTTTCAAATCCAAAATAGCCTGATGATGACGAAGCTGAAGAATATTAAAAACTTTCCGGCCAGTTTCATTCTCTAACGCCACCAGTTCATCCAGCAAATCTGCGGAAGGAACCAATGGTTTCTCACAAATAACATCACACCCCATTCTTAAACCGGCAGCAATGTGAGCCTTGTGCAGATAATTCGGAGAACAGATGGCCACATAATCCAGTGCGGTTTCCGACTTGCGCTGTAAAGTACAGGCAAAATCGGAAAAACGCTCAAACTCAGTAAAAAATTCACTCTGTGGTGAAATGCTGTCAATAATACCTACGGAGTCATTAGTATCATAACCACAGACTAATGAATTACCGGTTTCTTTAATCGCTTTCATATGGCGAGGCGCGATGTAGCCGGCGGCACCGATCAATGCAAATTTTTTCATAAATCTTTTTCTCCAAAGATCAGGCTTTAATAATATTCTTCTGAGGTACACGGTATTTACCACGCGTATCAACTAATAACGACGAGTATTCAGCAATCATTTCATAATCAAAGGCATCATGGTCGGTTGTTAACACAACTGCATCGTACTCTGACAGAGTTTCAGGTGTTAAATTGATACTGTTCAAATCGAAAGAATGCTCTCGCATTTGAGGGAACTCAGGAACATGCGGATCGCTATAACTAACAACAGCCCCTTTATCTTCCAGTAACTCCATAATTTCTACCGATGGCGATTCCCGCATATCATCTACGTTTTTTTTGTATGCGATGCCCAGAACCAGAATTTGGCTGCCTTTGAGTGCTTTAGCACGCTCATTCAAGCCATCCATCAATTTAGTAACTACCCACATTGGCATAGCGGTATTTACCTCACCTGCCAATTCAATAAAGCGCGTATGCAATCCATACTCACGAGCCTTCCAGGTCAGATAGAACGGGTCAATTGGAATACAGTGCCCACCAAGCCCCGGGCCGGGATAATACGGTGTAAATCCAAACGGTTTAGTTGCAGCAGCATCAACCACTTCGAAAATATCGATTCCCATTTTATCAGCCACAATCTTCATTTCATTCACCAGCCCAATGTTAACAGCACGATGAATATTTTCGAGTAGCTTGGTTAACTCTGCAGCCTGAGTGGAAGTAACAGGCACTACACGATCAATTGCCTTATGATACAAAGCCTCACCTACAGACAGACACTTCGGGGTATGCCCTCCCACAACTTTAGGTATAGTTCTGGTTTCAAAATTAGGATTACCGGGATCTTCTCGTTCCGGAGAATATACAAGGAAAATATCTTTACCAACGGCTAAACCGTTCGACTCAAGACGCGGCAGCAACTCTTCTTCTGTAGTCCCCGGATACGTTGTACTCTCAAGAGAAACAACTTGTCCTTCTCTGAGATAGGGTACTAAGGCATCTGTTGTATCCGTTACAAAACTTATATCAGGCTCACGATACTTATTCAGTGGCGTTGGCACGCATAAAATCAGCGCATCACATTCTACAGAGCGACTGAAATCAGTAGTCGCTTCAAAGCCGTTTTTTACTGCACCAGCAATCGCTGAAGATGAAATATGCTCAATATAGCTGCGCCCTTCATTCAGAGCACCAACTTTGCTGTCATCGATATCAATACCCAGTACCTTAAAACCAATCGAGTTATACCGGAGCATTAAGGGTAACCCTACATAGCCCAATCCTACTACACCTATAACTGCAGTTTGATCTTTGAGTTTTGAAACAAGAGCCTGATGACAAGACATAACACATCCTAATATGAACACCACTAAAGAAGGGCTTCTCAGTGACAAATCCAGCACAAATTAAAGTAGATCTGAAAGGGTTTACTCCCCGGTCAGCATATCTCTAATATAAGAAGGCGAACATTATATCTGAATAAAGCAAAAATCATATAATTCAAGCATGAAACATTGACACTCAAGCAACCTGAAAAAGCTAACGAAGAGCTCTCTAACTTGCACTCACAACCAGCCATCACTTAAATACCTGATAGCTCGAAGACTTGACCCAAACCAAGTCCCCAAGGACAATCTATCCATAAGGCACATAAAATCAGCGTCTTCAGATATATTTCAAGTGCTAGTGAATAGCAATCCACCAGCTATCCAGCCATTAACGAGAGTACCTATGCTAAAAACCTGGTCACTTATCTTTGCGTTGTTGTTATCTGTCTCATCAGCGACTTTTGCTGCTGAGAGCTCCGGTAACGATGAATACCTATACTCTTCTGAAAAAATGGCTTCCTTTCTGTTCATGCAGCATGCAATAGACCGGAAAGATCAGTTACTCCGCAGTCTCAACACCTGGTCGGAACAGACCAATACCATGTGGCATAACATGACCAAAGGCCAGGGCCTGGATGGGTTTACTGAGTTACTGCTGACCTTTGCTGCGATGATGATCATCGCCCTGTTTGTAGAAGCACTTGTCGGCTACAAGCTCAAACGTTTATGCGACAGAATAACGGAACAAAACTCGCTGGACTGGCGGCAAAGCCTCGGGCTTTTGCTGCTTCGATGCTGTTTCAGCTATATAGCGCTGGCTGTTTTTAGCATTGTTGCTTACCTGATCCCGCTCACACTGTACGACACTGAAGATATTTACCGGATTGCTTTAGTTGCCATTCTCAACATGGTTATCAGTATCCGGGCCTTTGCTATTATTGCCCAACTTATCTGGGCACCTTATGCATCCGGCCTGCGCCTGATGAACATTGAATGTCATCTTGCACGCCGTTTTTACTTCTGGTCCGTTGGTTTCGTTGCTGCATACAACATCTCAACCACTTCCTGGCAGCTTCTCTATCAGTTTGGTATCGATGCCATCATGTTTGCGCTCATCGTCCCTGTTAACGGGCTGATGATGAACCTGATCGCAATTTTATTTATCGTAGTAAACCGAAAGCCCATCACAAACCTGTTTACAGACGGACGTGAAGCTTCCACCCTATTCACACAAAATGTACGCCAGATGTGGCCAACCATTATTAGCATCTGGCTGCTGATAATCTGGGTAATCTGGGCTGCCAATGAGTTCCTGGGTTATTACAGTCAGGCCGACCAGATCACGCCAGCATGGTGGATTACTATCAGCTTCCCCATTCTTGACCGGATTATTTTCGTATTACTGAGCAAGCTGAAAGACATTACCTGGTTACAAAGTCACTCATTTGAGCGCCGCTGCGACACATTTATCAAGCGCACACTGATTGCTATCCGTACCATTCTGCTGTCTGCAGTGCTTTACCACGTCATTAACAGCTTTGGCTACGATACATGGGAAATGCTCGCAGCCAGCCTGGGTAACATGATTGGTAAGTCAGTAGATGTCATCATTGTATTGGTAATCGCATATGCCGTCTGGGAAGTAATCCAGTCCGCCATTGAGCGCCACCTTCCTGAAACAGCTTTCGTCGAAGACAACGGCATGGCCAGCCTTGAAGGTGAAGGTGGCGGTGCAGGTGCCACCCGCTCAGAAACCCTGTTACCTCTGGTGCGTTCCTTCTTACTGGTATTCCTGCTGGTATGTGTAGTACTCACTGTACTGAGCATTGCCGGCGTCGAGATAGCACCTTTACTGGCCGGTGCCGGTATCGTAGGTATCGCGGTAGGTTTTGGTGCACAAAAACTGGTTCAGGATGTAATTTCCGGTATTTTCTTCCTGTTGGATGATGCATTCCGTCGTGGAGAATACATTGAAGCCGCCGGCTTACGGGGCACCGTTGAACGGATATCAATCCGTTCAATTCGCCTGCGTCACCATTTGGGGGCCGTTCAGACTATCCCGTTCAGTGAGATGGCAACCGTGACCAACCTCTCCCGCGACTGGATAACAATGAAGCTGGAATTCCGCCTGGCCTACGACACCAACGTTGAACAGGTACGCAAGTTGATTAAAAAAGTGGGGCAGAAAATGCTGGAACACGAAGAATACGGCCCTCACTTCCTGTTACCGCTTAAATCGCAAGGCGTTATACGGGTTGAAGAGTCCGCTCTGATCTTCCGTATGAAGTTTACCTGTGTACCGGGTGAACAATGGATTATCCGCCGTGAAGCCTACCGTTTAGTGAAAGAAGCCCTAAGCGCCAATGACATTCACTTTGCACACCGCTCCGTTCATGTTCTGTTACCGGATCAATCAGAAGAGCTCGATAAATCAACCGATGCAGCTGCTCTGCAACAACAAACCATTGCCAAAGCAGGTGCCGCTGCACTGTCAGCCAGCCCTGAAATCAGACGGCAGGACAAAATAGACGATGATAAAGCCAACGCAATAGGTGCCGATGCAGATTCCTCATGATCAAAAGCTACGCTTTCACACCACAGTCGTCTTGTGGTGTGAAGCACGTTAAGCACCAATATATAGATTCAACGCAGTAAATTTACATCCCGTGTTAACATACCTTCTCTCAGGGGCTATCAATTACCATCTAGTCGATTGTAAGATAGCCCTTTTCATTGACCCATGAGCCAAATTCGTGCGCAATAAACTCGATAATTGTCGGTTACTTATTTATAGCCATGACTCATTTGGCCTGGGCCACCTGCGCCGCTGCCGGGCACTTGCTCACGCACTGGTAGATCAGTACAAAGGCCTGTCTATTCTGATCCTCACAGGCTCTCCCATCATTGGCCGGTTTGACTTCAAAGCCCGAGTAGATTTTGTCCGCATTCCCGGCGTCATCAAGCTGCACAATGGAGATTACACATCTTTGGGCCTTCATATCGATCTGGCTGATACAATGGCGCTGCGTGAATCCATTATTCTCCATACAGCCAAGACCTTTGCCCCGGACATTTTCCTGGTAGATAAAGAACCCTCAGGGCTGAAGGGTGAGGTGAAAAGTACACTGGAAATGCTTCGGGAGACTAAAACCCAGTGCGTTCTTGGTCTGCGTGATGTAATGGATGACCCTGAGCTGCTAGAAGTAGAATGGCAAAAAAAGCAGGTATGGCCGGTACTCGAAGACCTCTATGACGAAATATGGGTGTACGGCCCGGAACGAATGGGTAACCCTTTAGACGGCTTAAGTGGCAATACCCCCAGCATCAATGAAAAGATGCAATTTTCCGGTTACCTCCCCCGCCATTTACCGGAAAATATTGACCCGCAAAGTATCAATATTCCCGAACAGCCTTATATTCTGGTGACCCCCGGCGGCGGCGGTGACGGCATCGAAATGATCGACTGGGTCATGCGTGCATACGAATCTGCGCCACAGCCAATGCCTGCTCTCTTTGTACTTGGCCCGTTTATGGCCACAACGGAACGAAACAGCTTTCTGCAACGGGCCGAAACACTGGAACAGGTTGAAGCGGTTACCTTCAGCTCTCACCTTGAACACCTTATGGCCAGCGCCCATGCTGTTATTGCGATGGGAGGGTATAACACCTTCTGCGAGATTCTTTCATTTGACCGCCCGGCACTGATACTGCCGCGCAGTAAACCCCGCCGCGAACAACTGATCAGAGCAACTAAGGCCCAATCTCTGGGACTGCTGACCGCGCTGGACCTTGCAGGTGAGCGCAGTGTTGAAAGCATGCATCAGGCAATTGCCACACTGGTTGAACAAAAACCGCCTTCTGAACAGTCATGCCCGACCATGCTCGAAGGCCTGAGCTTTGTCGCACGCCGTTTCGGTGAACTTATTGATAACGAACAGGCTCCAAACTAAACATCCCGTTCAAATCACATCCACGGATCTTCTATGACTTCACCAACGCCCCGTGTGTTGTTCTATGTACAGTACCTGTTAGGTATCGGCCACGTCCGCCGCTCATCACTGGTCATCCAGGCACTGGCCAATACCGGTGTGCAGGTAGATGTTATATTTGGCGGCGTCCCTGTTCCCCATATCAGCTTTGCTCCGGCAACCCTGCATTATCTTGATCCGGTTAAAAGTGCTGACAACGGTTTTTCCGGACTGGTCAAAGCCGACGGCAGCGAATTCACTGATGCAGATAAGCACAACCGCAGCCAGGCGCTTCTTAACCTGTGCGAGCAACTTCAGCCGGATGTTATCGTGACAGAAACATACCCTTTTGGCCGCCGGCAGATGCGTTTTGAACTGACGCCACTGTTAAAGTGGGCACACAGCCAAACGGTGCCACCACTGATCGTCAGCTCCATCCGGGATATCCTGCAAGCCCGAAGCCCTAAACGTGAAGATGAATGTATTCAGCTGATTCAGCAACAATATGACAATGTTCTGATCCATGGCGATCCTGCGTTTACGCCACTGGAAAAAAGCTTTGCCAAAGCCACACAAATTTATGATCAACTGACCTACAGTGGTTACGTATGCCCGGCAAAGCCACCGGCCAAAAACCGGGAGAACCTGATTGTAGTTTCAATCGGCGGCGGCGCCGTGGGTAAAGAAATTATTCAGGCAGCGCAACAACTGCACGCCAGTGGCTACGCTGCCGATTGCCAGTGGCTTCTAATTACCGGCCCCAACATGGCGCCGGAAGACAAAGACGCAATGTCCGCCTATAACAGCGACAACCTGCAGGTTGTTGAACTGGCAGATGACTTTATTGACAGCCTTAGCCGCGCCCGTGTATCAATTTCAATGGCGGGATACAACACGGTTATGGATTTACTGCAAACCGAAACACCCGCCGTCGTTGTACCATTCGAGGCAGACAGCGAAACCGAGCAGTTGGCTCGCAGCCGGCTACTTGAAGCTAAAGGTTTGTTAACCATCGTCAGAGAACATACGTTAACTGCTGATACGCTGAAGCACGCTATAGAATGGTCTCTGCAACAGCAACAACAACGGCCGCCTATTAATATGCAGGGATCAGAACACTCAGCAAACCTGCTCAGACAATGGGCAGAACAGCATGTACAGTCCTGTCAGGAAGAGGCAAACACATGAGCTGGTCAGCACTGGAAGAAGAACTACGGCACTGGCAGACCCCTGCAGAACTTTGGTGGCGGGACGATGACGCCACCCATGATACCCAGGCCCTGCAGCAACTGCTAACACTGGCCCGACAATTTCAGGTGCCGGTACATCTGGCGGTTATTCCGCAACAACTCCACACCAGCCTGGATTGTATCCGTTCCAGCACTAACCAGCCTAACAGCTACGTACTGCAGCACGGTATTAATCACCAGAGCCACGCCACAGAAGGTATGCGCAAGGTTGAGCTGGGGGGAAGTTACCCTCCGGACACCTTATGCAACGACCTGGCAGCCGGTCGGGAAAAATTAGCGCAACACTTTGAAACACAGTATCTGGATATGCTGGTCCCCCCCTGGAACCGGTTATCGGAAGACCTGCTGCCTCAACTGACCGCTATCGGATATAAAAAACTATCTGTATTAGGCCCTCGCCCGGAGAATAGCAGCCAACCGCAGCACATCCGGCAGCTCAATGTCCATCTGGATATCATTAACTGGAAAGAACGCTGTTACGCCGGTGATGAACAGATTATCGGAAAACTGACCGAACATCTGAAACACAAGCGCACAGGCCAGATTGACGCCTCAGAGCCCTGCGGCCTGATGACCCATCATCTGGATCACGATCCGGCATGCTGGGACTTTTTACAGCGCTTTTTTACCTGGTGTCATGAACATGAGAAGATTCAGTGGCTTGCAGGCCCGGATCTGCTTAACCGTTAACCTGAGTACCGCCAACCAATAAGGATTGACGTGAAAAAAATTGCCCTGATTCTGAAAGGCTATCCCCGCCTGTCTGAAACCTTCATTGCACAGGAAATCCGAGCCCTTGAAAAACGTGGGCTGGATATCACACTGGTTTCGCTACGGCACCCTACAGATAAGCAAACGCACCCTATTCACCGGCAAATTCAGGCCGACGTCATTTACCTGCCGGAATATCTGCATCAGGAGCCCCTCAGGGTACTTAAGGCACTGGGACACTGCATCAGTACGCGTTCATTCGGTAAAGCATTCAATGCTTTCCGGAAGGACCTTAAGCGGGACATGAGCCGCAACCGTGTCCGGCGGTTTGGACAGGCACTGGTACTCACCGCCGAAATGCCGGAAGGCATTGAACAGATGTACGCACATTTTTTACACACACCGGCATCCGTAACCCGATATTCAGCATTACTGAACAGCCTTCCCTGGAGCTGCTCAGCACACGCTAAAGATATCTGGACATCCGAAGAATGGGAACTCCGGGAAAAACTTCAGGAACTGGAATGGCTGGCAACCTGCACCCAAGCCAATCACACCTACCTGCAAAGCCTCAGTGATCACCCTGACAAAGTACAACTCGTCTATCATGGGCTGGACTTTGACCGCTTTAACTATCCGCAATCGGCAGCCCCCGAAGCACCCGCTGAAACAGTTAAAATCATCAGCGTTGGCCGGGCCGTACCCAAGAAAGGCTACGATGACCTGCTAAAAGCCTTCTCTATGCTGCCTGCTGAGCTTAACTGGCACTTCACACACATTGGCGGCGGCGCTCTGTTAAAGCCCTTACAGGCTCAGGCAGAAGCACTGGGGATTGCCCATCGCATCAGTTGGCTGGGCGCCCTGCCACAGGAAGAGGTTCTCGAGGCTTACCGCAACAGCGACCTGTTTGTCCTGGCGAGTAAAATCATTGCTGACGGCGACCGTGACGGACTCCCAAACGTGCTAATGGAAGCCCAAAGTCAGGCTCTTTGCTGTCTGGCGACGAATATTTCCGGCATTCCTGAACTGATTACCAGCGGTGAGAATGGACTCTTAGTGGATTCTGAATCTCCGGAACAACTGACTGAAGCACTTCAAAACCTGCTTCGCCAACCGGAACTGCGTGAAACCCTGGGTAAAGCCGGCCAAAAACATCTGCGGGAAAATTTCGATGTGGAACAGGGTATCGATCAGTTGGTCGATTTATTTCAAAACCCGCAGAGCAGTTAATCCAAAGGGTCCGGCATGCAGCGTATCGCATTTTATGCACCGTTAAAGTCCCCACGACATAAAAATCCGTCCGGAGACCGGCAGATTGCCCGCCTGTTACTGCAAGCCCTGAAGCTGGCAGGCTTTGATGTAATACTTGCCAGCCAGTTACGCAGCTTCGATAAAACCGGTGACGTTACCCGCCAGCAACGTATGATTGCCTTAGCAGAAAAACTTGCCGACAGGATTATCAGACGCTGGCAACGGCAAGGCTACCGACCGGATGCCTGGTTCACCTACCACCTGTACTACAAAGCACCGGATCTGATCGGCCCCCGGATCTGTAAAGCACTGGCTATTCCCTACATTGCCTGTGAAGCTTCCTGGGCGGAAAAACGGGCTAACGGGCCGTGGCATGCTTATCATCAACAACTGGATACAGCACTGAAACTGGCCAGCAAAGTATGCTCCATCAATCCTGTTGACCAAATCGCGCTGCAGGACTACTACAGCGATCCCCCCCCTTCTCCACTGCAGCCACTGGCCCCTTTCGTTGAGGCGCCTGCAGCAAAGCAAACACTTAGTGAAGCCCAGCTATGCAGCACTTATCAGCTTGATAGCAGCAAGCCCTGGCTGATCACTGTTGCTATGATGCGTGACGGAGATAAATTCAGATCTTATCAGTTACTGGCTGAAGCTCTGCAGCATACTCAGGCTGATTTTCAGCTACTGATCGTTGGGGACGGTAAACGTCGGGACGACATTCAAAAACTATTCGCACAGGATACAAGAGTCCGTTTTGCCGGCCGACTGGAAAATCAGGCGCTGCTTAATATCCTGCCACATTTCAGCATCAACCTCTGGCCGGCAGTCAACGAAGCATTGGGGATGAGCTTTCTTGAAGCACAGGCCCGGGGTTGTGCGGTTATTGCGGGTAATGAAGGCGGAGTACATTCAGTGATGCAGGACGGACACACGGGCATACTGTGCCCTCCGAAAGACCCAAAGGCTCTGGCAAACGCGATTAACCGGTTACTCGGCGCGCCAGCTCTCTTACAGGCATACCGGAATAACGCCCCACATTATATTGCTGAACATCACAGCCTGAAACACGCTGCCACTGAGCTGGGTAATATCATCAGGCAAATCACGCCTCATCCATCTGAAAACGGGACACCTGACTAATGGCTGACTTTTACTTCCTGCGCCACGCCACCACCGAATGGAACCTGCAAAAACGTCTGCAGGGACGCACGAATATCCCCCTTGCAGACGTGGGAATCACCCAACTCCAGACCCGCAAAATCCCGAAAAAGTTACAAACATTACGCTGGTTTAGCAGCCCACTTGAACGCGCCTGGCAAACAGCAGAATGCCTGGGTATCAACGCTGCCAGTGAACTGGCACTGATAGAAATGAACTGGGGTGAGTGGGAAGGCCAGACTTTGCCCGAACTGCGCACCAGTCAACCGGAAAATCTTACCCACGAAGAAGCCCGCGGGCTGGATCTGACGCCTCCCGGTGGAGAGTCCCCACGGGAGGTCAGTGAACGCGTAACTGCCTGGGCAGAACTCATCAGCAGTCAGGACAGTGATCAGCAATTTGGCTGCGTGTGCCATAAAGGCGTTATCAGAGCGATTTATGCGGCGGCAACCGGGTGGAACATGTTGGGCAAGCCCCCACATAAACTGGATTTTAACGCGATTCAGGGGTTCCGCTTTGCCAATGGAGAATGGCAGCTCCTGGAACTGAACATCAACATTTCCAAATGATATCCGAATATACCGGCGGATAAATACGCCGGTATTGGCAGCGTTCCTCAGCTCTGGTAGTACTCACGGTACCAGTCCACAAATTTTTGCATACCTTCGTCGATAGGCATAGCCGGTTTGAAATCCACCAGTGCCATCAGCTTATCCACATCCGCATACGTGCGCGGTACATCTCCCGGCTGCATCGGCAAATATTCTTTTACTGCTTCCTTACCCGCCGCCTTTTCAATAGCCGCAATAAAATCACCTAGCTCAACCGGTTCATTATTACCGATGTTATACACCTTATAAGGTGCCCAACTGGTTGCCGGGCTATCTTTAGCATCATCAGGATTCGCTTCAGGCACACTTCCCAAAACCCGCACGACCCCTTCCACGATATCATCAATATAGGTGAAGTCCCGCTGCATTTTGCCATGATTAAACACCTTAATCGGCCGATCGTTCATGATTGCATCGGTGAACAGGAATGGCGCCATATCAGGCCGGCCCCATGGGCCATACACCGTAAAGAAACGAAGCCCGGTAGTCGGTAGCTTATAAAGATGAGAATAGCTGTGTGCCATCATCTCATTTGATTTTTTAGTCGCGGCATAGAGTGATACAGGATGATCAACGCCATGATCTTCTGAGAAAGGTACCTGTTCATTCATGCCATAGACGGAACTGGATGAAGCATAAACAAGATGCTCAACACTATTATGCCGACACCCTTCCAGAATCGTTGCCATCCCGACCAGATTAGAATCTACATAAGCCATCGGGTTTTCAATGGAATACCGAACTCCCGCCTGGGCAGCCAGATGCACAACCCGGTTAAAGCCTTCACTGGCAAACAATGACGCGACGGCTTCACGGTCTGAAATATCCATCTCTATAAAATGGAAATTATCTACACCCATTAACCGTGCCAACCGGGCATCCTTCAGAGCCGGATCATAATAGTCATTCAGATTATCAATGCCGATTACCTGATGTCCCTGTTCACACAAACGTAATGCCGCTGCTGAGCCAATAAACCCTGCTGCACCGGTGACTAAGATTTTCATACTCTGATTGTCCATAAATTAAAATACGGCGGCTATTTTACCTGCTGTGCTCCCTGGCTAACAGCTTAAAAATATTCCGCTTTGTTATAAATAGCCCCCGGGCTAACCTTTACAGTACATGGAAAAGACTGTCATTATCAGTGAGCTGTTTATGCTTATCCTTAGATCGCAGGGTGGAACCTTAACGAATGCACGCCGAACAACAGACTATACAGGACCAGGCTTCCGATGAGCCTTTACTGGAAATTCAGAACCTCGCCGTCAGTTTTATGGTCCATGGCAGTGAAATTCCCGCGGTCAAAGATGTCAGCTTCACTATCCCAAAGGGCAAAACAGTGGCGATTGTCGGAGAATCCGGCTCAGGCAAATCGGTAACCTCACAGGCTATTCTCGGTATTCTGCCCAGCAACGGACGAATCAGTAACGGCAGCATTCAGTATCATTGCAAACCAAAGAATAAACCGGCCCAAACCGTTGATATTGCAACGCTGGCGCCCACCAGCCACGAGATGCGAGACCTTCGTGGTGACGAAATCAGTATTATCTTTCAGGAACCGATGGTCTCTCTTTCACCGGTACACACCTTGCTGGACCAGATCGGCGAAGCTCTGAAACTTCATAAACAAGTCAGTAAAAGTGATGTCCGTGACGCCGTTCTCAGCATGCTGGAAAAAACCGGATTTCCTGATCCGGAAAAAGCACTGAATCAATACCCTTTTGAGTTATCCGGCGGATTACGGCAACGGGCGATGATATCAATGGCATTAATCTGCCAGCCAGCCCTTCTGATCGCTGACGAGCCCACCACGGCTCTGGATGTTACCGTTCAGGCACAAATCCTTCAGCTCATAAAATCTCTTCAGGCCGAGTTCGGTATGTCTGTATTGCTAATTACCCACGATCTGGGGGTCGTTGCTAACATGGCGGATGAAGTGGTGGTTATGTTTCACGGCGAAGTCGTTGAGAGAGGGCCTATTGAAGCACTATTTAACAATCCACAACATCCCTACCTGAAAGCCCTGTTTGCAGCCATTCCAACCTTTGATATGGCAGACAACGCCCGACTGACATCGCTACGTCCGGTCGAGCTCGACAGTCATTTCTTACAGCAACAGCGCAAGCCCTGGAGCCAGCAGGAACGTGAACACGCACCGCACCTGAGCATTCAGCAACTGGGAAAAGATTATTACACCCGTCACGGCAGCTGGCACGGATCAAATTCAGTCACCCATGCCGTCAGGGACTTCAACCTGGATATTCAGGTCGGTGAAAGTTTTGGTCTGGTAGGCGAGAGTGGTTGCGGTAAAACGACCCTGAGTAAAATGCTCATGCGGGCGATTTCACCAACCCACGGCAACATTGTCTATAACGACCGGGGAACATCCCGGCATCTGCTGGAACTCGATGATCCGTCCTTACGCGACTTCCGGCAAAAAATGCAGTTTGTATTTCAGGACCCATTCAGTTCTCTGAGCCCACGTATGACGGTGCTCGACATTCTCTGCGAGCCTTTTATTATCCACGGCATTGGCGATTCAGCATTCCACAAACAGCGTGCTAAGGAACTTATGGCCCTGGTAGGCCTGGATGCCCGCTTCCTGAACCGCTACCCGCACAGTTTTTCCGGCGGCCAGCGTCAGCGCATCAGTATCGCCCGGGCACTGGCCCTGCAGCCGGACCTGCTTATTCTGGATGAACCGGTATCTGCACTGGACGTGTCTGTGCAGGCGCAAATTCTCAATTTGCTCAAAGACTTACAGCGTGATCTGAACCTGACGTACCTGTTTATTTCGCACAACCTTGCCGTGGTTGACTACATTGCAGACCGAATTGGCGTCATGTGTCGGGGCCAGTTGGTTGAAATAGCCCCCCGCCACAGCTTGTTCCAGAACCCACAACACCCCTATACTCATGCATTATTAGCAGCAATTCCTTACCCTGAACTGGAACGGCCGCTAGACTACAGCCAGCTCGACCGTCGTCATATGGAACCGACACACTGGCCTCGCCCTTATCGCCTGAGCGAAGACGATGCCGGAATTCTGAAAGAAGTTGGTGAACAACATTTTGTCAGAGAGGCGACGCAGTAATGTTCCATAAATATCTGTCCCCCATCCTGTTAACGGCGTGCTGCATAGCAAACCCGGCTTTTGCTCAGTTACAGCCGATCCCGTTTTTTTCTGAACAGGTCACCAGCGGGACACTGCCGCCAATGGCAGAGCGCTTACCCGACTCTCCCGCCAACCCGTCTTTTTTCGACAAAGAAACCGGTCAGTATGGCGGTAAGATCCGTATGCTGATGGCGAAAGCCAAAGATATTCGCCTGATGGTTGCCTTCGGCTATTCACGGCTGGTCGGCTACGATGATCAGCTTCAGCTACGGGCAGATATACTGAAAAAAGTCGAAATTGAAAAAGGCCGTATTTTTACCTTACACCTGCGCCCGGGGATGCGCTGGTCAGACGGCACACCTTTTACATCCGAAGATTTCCGCTTCTACTGGGAAGATATCGCCAGTAATGAAACACTGTCTCCGTTCGGCCCTCCTAAGGATCTGTTATCACAAAAAGAAAAACCGACTTTTAAAGTCATCGATGAATACACGGTACAGTATTCCTGGAGCACACCAAACCCATATTTCCTGCCAGCACTGGCAGGTCCCCGCCCGCTGTTTATTTATATGCCGGCGCATTATATGAAACAGTATCATGCAAGTTACCAGACACCGGAAGTACTAACCCAACTGACTGAAGACGCACATAAACGCAACTGGCGGGGACTTTTTGTCAGTAAGGGCCGGCAATATAAACTCACTAACCCGGACCTCCCCAGCCTTCAGCCCTGGATAAATACCACCCGCCCACCGGCTGAACGGTTTATTTTTAAACGTAACCCTTATTTTCACCGGGTAGACCCTAACGGCCAGCAACTACCTTATATTGATGAGATTGAAATTAATCTGGCTTCCGCCGGACTGATTCCGGCAAAAGCAGGCTCCGGTGAAGTGGATCTTCAGGCCCGCTACCTGCGACTGGATAACTACACCTTCCTCAAAGAGGGCGAAGAAAACGGCCACTATCAGGTCAACCTCTGGGAAACCGGCCGCGGTGCTCAGATTGCTCTGTACCCGAATATGAATGCTAAAGACCCGCAATGGCGCACGTTAATGCAGGATGTCAGTTTCCGCCGCGCGCTATCCATGGCGGTTAACCGAAACGAGATAAATCAGGTGGTGTATTTCGGGCTGGCCAAAGATATGGCCAACACCGTTTTGCCAAGCTGCCCACTGTTTAAATCAGAGTACGCCACCGCCTGGAGTGACTTTAATACAGAGGCGGCCAATCAGTTACTGGATGAAATAGGCCTGACAAAGCGCGATGCGCGGGGAATTCGTCTGCTTCCTGATGGCAACCCTATGGAAATTCTGGTGCAGACCGCCGGTGAAAGTACTGAAGAAACAGACGTGCTTTCACTGGTAGAAGACAGTTGGAAGCGAATTGGCGTGCAGATGTATGTTAAACCGACTCAGCGGGAAGTGTTACGTAACCGCGTGTTCTCCGGTGAAGCGATAATGTCCGCCTGGTATGGTCTGCCCAATGGTGTGCCGGTTGCCAGCATGAGTCCGTCTCAGATGGCCCCTACACGGCAGGATCAGTACCAGTGGCCCCAGTGGGGACGGTATTACGAAACAGGTAAAGGTAAACCCTCCAAAATGCCGGAAGTACAGGAGCTGGTCACCCTGAATAACAAGTGGAGCATGGCTACTTCTGAAGAAGAACAGGCCAGAATATGGAACCGGATGCTTGCGATCCATGCGGATCAGGTCTTCTCCATTGGCCTGGTCAGTGGCGTACTGCAGCCAATGGTTGTGAATGAAAACCTGATGAATGTGCCAGAAAATGCTTTCTACAACTGGGACCCGGGTGCGTATTTCGGTATTCACAACATGGCCGGCTTTTTCTATAAGGATGCTGAATGAATCAACCATCTTACTCACCTGATCAGCGGGTAACGGATCTATGCTGAAGTATTTACTCAAACGCTTTCTGGTAATGATTCCAACGCTGGTCGTCATCAGCGCGCTGGTATTTATCATCATTCAGCTCCCACCAGGCGACTATCTTGAAAGCCACATCGCTGAGCTTGAAAGCCAGGGAGAAAGTATTGATCCCCAGAAAATCGAGTTTCTGCGCCATGAATACGGCCTCGACAAACCGTTCTGGGAGCAGTATCTGGTCTGGATAACCGGCTTTGTACAGGGTGATTTAGGCTATTCCTTTGAATACAATCTGCCGGTTGCAGAAGTCATTGGCGATAAAATGTGGCTCACCATTATCGTTTCTTTCTTCACTATTCTTGTTACCTGGCTAATCGCCTTTCCTATCGGTATGTATTCCGCCACACACCCCTATAGCTGGAGCGATTACAGTCTGACATTAGTGGGGTTTTTAGGTTTAGCCACGCCTAACTTCCTCCTTGCACTGGTGATGCTATATCTGGCTAATCGTTATTTCGGCACGTCCATCGGCGGCTTAATGGACCCGGAGTTTATGGATCAGGACTGGAGTTGGGCGAAAGTTAAATCCGTACTGGAGCACCTGTGGATCCCGGTACTGGTTATCGGTACATCGGGAACAGCAGGAATGATTCGTCGCTTGCGTGCCAATCTGATGGATGAACTACGTAAACCTTATGTGGTGACCGGTCGTGCCAAAGGCCTCGGGGAAACCCGCCTGCTTGTTAAGTACCCACTACGCCTTTCAATGAACTTTTTTATCGCCGATATCGGCAGCCTGTTACCCAGCATAATATCCGGGGCAGAAGTTGTAGCGGTTGTATTATCTTTGCCGACTACAGGGCCAATTCTCCTTGCGGCCCTGCAAAGCCAGGATATGTATCTGGCAGGCTCATTCCTGATGTTTCTGGCGGCCCTGACCGTTGTCGGTGTACTGGTTTCAGACATTCTGCTCGCCATGCTTGATCCCCGGATCCGTTTACAGGGAGGTGCGCAGCGATGAGTCAGCACTGGGTCAGCGATAAACCTTTTGATCCCCACGCCACCAGCGCCCTCAGCCCTGAGCAGGAAAAATTCTTTCTGGCGTCTCAGTGGAAGCTGATCTGGTGGAAATTTAAACGCCACCGGATCGCAATGCTCTCAGCAATATTTCTGATCCTGACTTACGGCGTTGCTTTTTTTGCGGAGTTCTTTGCACCCTACGCACTGGACACCCGGCATACGGATAAAATCTACTCGCCTCCACAATCAGTTTACTGGTTTGATGAAGGAAAATTCGTCGGGCCCTATGTCTACGGCTGGTCATATCAGCTCAATATGGACAAGCTGATCCGCGAATATTCAGAAGACCGAACCCAAAAATATCCAGTGCAGTTCTTTTGCGAAGGAGATGATTACAAGCTCTGGGATACATTCAGCGGTAATACTCATCTGATGTGTGTTGATGCGCCAGGCAGCTTATACCTGTTAGGTACAGACAGACTGGGCCATGACATGCTGTCGCGCATTATCTATGGTGCCCGCATCTCGTTAACAATCGGCCTGATCGGTATCATACTCAGTTTTGTTATGGGGTTAACCTTAGGAGGACTTGCAGGCTTCTATGGCGGCTGGATCGACAGCAGCGTTCAGCGGGTCACAGAGATCATCCGTTCATTTCCGGAATTACCTCTGTGGATGGCCCTCTCAGCCTTGCTTCCTCTGAACTGGAGTCCACTGTGGATCTTCTTTGGCATCACTCTGATACTTGCCATGCTTGACTGGACAGGGCTCGCACGGGCTGTGCGCTCTAAAATACTTGCCCTGCGGGAAGAAGACTATACAACTGCTGCCATTCTGATGGGAGCTAAACCCTCCCGTATCATCACCCGTCACATGCTGCCCAGCTTTTTCAGTCATCTGGTAGCGTCAGCATCATTATCCATTCCGGCCATGATACTGGGTGAGACAGCCCTGTCATTTCTGGGACTGGGCTTACGGCCACCGATCACCAGCTGGGGCGTGCTACTCAATGAAGCGCAAAACATTAACAACGTTGCGGTTTACCCATGGCTGATGTTGCCCGTGGTACCGGTCATTTTGGTAATCCTTGCCTTCAACTTTATGGGTGACGGTCTCAGAGATGCGGCAGATCCTTACCGTAACTGATTATTCAGGACGGGTCACAGACATAAAAAAGGCCTCTGATGAGGCCTTTTTTGATTAATCACTTCCAAATAAGTCCCGCGTATACACCTTATCGGAAATATCAGTAATATCATCAGATAAGCGGTTTGCAACGACAACATCAGATATTTGTTTGAACTAATCCAGATCCCTGACCACACGGGAATGGAAAAAGGTTTCTTCCTCAAGCGTGGGTTCATACACCACAACCTCAATCCCTTTCGCCTTTATCCGTTTCATAATGCCCTGAATAGCAGAGGCCCGGAAGTTATCGGAACCGGCTTTCATAACTAACCGGTAGATACCCACCACATCAGGAAAGCGGGAAATAACTGAATCCGCAACAAAGTCCTTGCGGGTTGTATTGGCATCAACGATTGCCCGGATAATATTGCTTGGCACATCTTTAAAGTTGGCCAGTAATTGCTTGGTATCTTTCGGTAAGCAATAACCGCCGTATCCGAAAGACGGATTGTTGTAATGGTCACCAATCCGGGGGTCAAGTCCTACCCCCTGGATAATCTGCTCGCTGTTAAGCCCATGACTCTCGGCATAAGAATCCAGCTCATTAAAATATGCCACCCGCATGGCCAGATACGTATTAGAAAACAACTTAACCGCTTCGGCCTCAGTTGAATCCGTAAAAAGTGTATCAATATTCTCTTTATGCGCACCAGCCTGCAGCAATGCTGCAAATGTTTCAGCCCGGGCGGAACGCTCACCGACAATAATCCGGGAAGGGTATAAATTATCGTATAACGCCTTACCTTCCCGTAAAAACTCCGGTGAAAACATGACCTTTTCACACCCGGTTTCTTCTTTCAGGCGGGCGGTAAAACCAACCGGAACGGTAGACTTAATCACCATCACCGCATCAGGATTAAGCGCCATTACATCACGGACAACGCTCTCAACAGAACTGGTATTGAAGTAATTAGTTTCCGGATCATAATCCGTCGGAGTCGCAATAATGACAAAGTCAGCATTCGCGTAAGCCGACTGCTTATCCAGCGTGGCCGAAAAATTCAGGCAGCCATCCTGTAAAAATGATTCAATCTCAGTATCAACAATGGGCGCCTGTCGGTTATTCAGTAATTCAACCCGCTCTGCCACAATATCCAGTGCAACCACTTCGTTATGTTGCGCCAGTAACAACGCATTCGATAACCCCACATAACCGGTTCCGGCTACCGCAATTTTCATACACTCAAATCCTAATAACAAAATCCATTTCGGCTCTTATCGCGAGACGCTGAAATCATACAAATTGATATATATCTTCAAAATGCATACTTACTCACGCTGGCACCACTTCTTAAGGCAGAAAATGGTACCATAGTTTCCCCGTTTTAATCCGAATTTCCCTGCAGAACACCTGACATGAGCCAACAAACCTCCTGCCCTGATGCCAAGCTTCAGTGGCGCGATAATCAGCCATTTTCAACACAGTATGAAGATGTATATTTCAACAGTGAAAATGGCCTGGAAGAAACAGACTATGTTTTTCTCCAGGGAAACAATCTGAAGGAACGTTTCCGTCAGACAGATGGCCAGCACTTTGTCATTGCAGAAACCGGATTCGGCAGCGGCATGAATTTTCTCAGCACATGGAAACTCTGGCTAGAACACGCGCCGCAAAATGCACAGCTTCATTATATCAGTGCAGAGCGATTTCCTTTCAGCCGGGAAGACCTTCAGAAAGCCCTGCACATCTGGCCTGAATTCCAGCCATTACTGCCGGAATTACTCCGCCAGTATCCGCCACTCATCAATGGCATCCACCGTCTGAATCTGGACAACAGCAGAATAACCCTCACGCTGATGTTTGGCGATGCCACTACCATGTACGGCCAAATGACGGCAAAGGTCGATGCCTGGTTTCTGGACGGATTCGCTCCCTCAAAAAATGCCGACATGTGGAAAACAGAACTGTTTGAGACAATGGCTAAGCTCAGCCATCCTGAAACCACCTTTGCCACATTCACCTCAGCAAGCCTGGTACGTAAAAGCTTGCAATCCTCCGGATTCGACATCAAAAAAATCCCGGGATTCGGCCCAAAACGGGAAATGCTGACCGGCCGCTTCGGTGATAATAATCCTGAAAAGGATGGATTACCCTGGTTAACGCCGCCACCAACCCCAAAGAATCAAAAACATGCCATCGTTATCGGTGCAGGACTTGCTGGCGGCTGCACAGCCTGGAGCCTTGCCCGGAGAGGTTGGCAAGTTGAAGTCATTGACCAGCACCCATACGCTGCGCAGGCCGGTTCAGGCAATCATCAGGGAGCACTGTATGCCAAACTCCCTGCCAAACCGATTAGCAGTAGCCAGTTACATCTCCAGGGCTTCCTGCACTCTCTGAACTTCCTGAAGAATAATGTACCTGCAGATAACATCTGGGACCTGTGCGGCATGCTACAACTGGCCACAACCGAAAAAGAAGTACAGCGCCAGAACGCACTGATCCGGGAAAAACACTACCCGGCCTCGCTGATCCGTGCAGTCGACCCGGCAGAAGCTTCTGACATTGCCGGTCAGACAACCCCACACCCAGGGCTGTATATCCCGGATGCAGGCTGGGTCAGCCCGGTCAGACTGTGTAATTACTTACTGCAACACCCCAATATTCAATGCCGGTTTAATACACGCATTGAACGGATCAGCCGTAAAGATGATATCTGGCACCTGTACGACAGCAACAACACATCCATTGCTCAGTCGGCTATTGTCGTTGTAGCCGGGGCCAGCGAAAGCAAACGCTTTGAACAACTCAGCCATCTGCCGGTAAAACCGATCCGGGGTCAGGTAAGTCTCAAACCTCTTACTCCTGAAGCCCCTGTGCTGAACACAGTCATTTGCGGCGAAGGTTATATATCTCCCCCTTTAGATAACCAATGGTGTTTTGGCGCCAGTTTTGATGTCAAAACACCCAGCGATGAGATTCGTGATACCGAACATCAGAGCAACCTTAAAAAACTTCAGGATGTTTTACCGGAACTGACAGATCATTTTGCGACTCATACTAACAGTATCAATGGACGGGTAAGCCACCGGTGTGCCTCTGCAGACTATCTGCCTATCATCGGCGCAGCCCCCGACATAGATGCCTTTGTCTGTGACTTTGACAGGTTACGCAAAGACAGCAAATGGCGCTTTGATTGTCAGGCAAAGTACCATTCCGGCCTCTACGTAAACCTGGCACATGGATCAAAAGGATTGATAACGGCCCCCCTTGGTGGAGAGATATTAGCTGATATACTCAATATGACACCTATAGGACTGGAAAAAAATTTGATAAATGTTATGAATCCGGGCCGTTTTATCATTAAGAATTTGAAAAAAGGGACGATATAGAGGTATACATATAGGAAACAACTAACGGACCGACATATGGCACTGGTCATTTACGATCAGGGGTATCGGATACAGACCCCTGTCAGATCGAACTTTCCACCCAAGGGTGTAGAACAACTTACAAATCTGTCGCATTCCATGGAAACAGCGACACAGTCCGATCACGAACGTGATCTGGTGGCAGCTACGCAGCATAAAGACGCTCAGCAAAGCAATACCAGGGCACGTCAAAAAGCAGCGAACATCTATCAGCAGGCCCGCAGCAGCAACCCCGCGGAGGCAGAACCCCGCAGTTACATTCCGGCAGCGTTAATCATGTCACAACCGGTACAGAGCGTTCTTGCGGGCAGCCCTATCCGTTCTGCATTGTATAAAATGCAACAACTGCGCATTGATCATCTGATCGTTTTATCAGGTCAGGGGCTACTTCTTGGCGTAGTGACCAAAATACTGTTAATGCAAGCCCTCAGCAAAGCATCCCTGATGGGTAAAGATCTTGAGGACAGCATTGACGGCTGCTATGACACAAAAGTTGTAACAGCCACCCCGGAAACCAATATCCGGCAACTGGCGGTTACCTGTGTGGACCAAAAGCTCACCTGCATTCCGATCGTCAGTGATGAAGGGGATATTAAAGGAATTGTTACGCGAACAGACCTGCTGCAATCACTGATTAACAACGAATGGCTGGACAGCCGGGGGCTATAAGCCCCTGCCTGCCTATTTGATCTTCATTAAAGACTCAGACGCGTTACGTTCATACTCTGCACGTGGAAATATCCAGCGAAATACCTTTTTGATCCCTCCCCAGATTCGGGGTAAAAGCCAGACGGCAAAGAGAATAAAAGCAAGCAAAGCTACCAGAAAGACAACCGGTTGAGAAAGCGCTGCCCACAGGCCGGCAATGACTAAAATATCTTCAGACAATGATGCCAGCCAGTTGGATACAGGCTCCGGTGAAGTATTAATCAGGACCCGACTGCCGGCTTTCAGAGTATGGCTGGTAGCAGCCATACTCCCGCCAATCAGACCTGCCGCCACCATCGCAGCACCATTCACTTCCCCCATCGCCCCAGCAGCCAGAATCGCACCGGCCGGTATACGGATGAAAGTATGTATAGTATCCCATCCGGTATCGACGCCGGGCACTTTGTCGGCAAAGAACTCAACGCAATACATAAAGCCCGCCGCGATCAGCACCATCGGATCAGCAAGTAATTCCAGCCCCGGTGGCAACGTCATATGCCCCATATTAGACATCAGCCCGAGCATAAGAATAGCCGCATAGAGATTAATCCCACTGGCCCAGCCAACGCCCATGCTCAACGCAATCAGCGTTATTAACTGATCTAGCTGTTCCATAAGCACCTCGCAAAATTTCAGAGAGTGTTGCGGTAAACTATATTACAAAGGCCTGTATTTTGACTGAATAGGATGACAACCTCGCCACTGATGAGCCTGGTTTCAACCTGAGCAACACGCTCATGAAGCGCAACTTCAGCCTCACCGTAATCAGTGCCATCGCGGGTGACGAACTCTTCAATAAGATTCAGCAACGTATCCCTGGCAAGTTGATCATGAGGAATTATCATTCAGGCTTCCAGCTCAGCAAGCCGGACTAATAACTGCGACTCATCCAACACTTCAATGCCCAGTGATTCGGCCTTTTCAAGCTTGGAGCCCGCTGCCGCACCCGCGACAACATAACTGGTTTTTTTCGACACACTGCCGGCTACTTTTGCGCCCAGATTCTGTAACCGCTCTTTGGCTTCACTCCGGGTTAACTGTTCCAGCGTACCGGTCAGCACCCAGGTCTGGCCATCCAGCGGAACAGACTGTTCACTCACCTCGATATCGGCCCAGTGAACCCCCGCATCTATCAGGGCCTGAATCACGTCCAAATTATGCGGCTGACGGAAAAAACTCAGAATATAACGGGCGACCACCGGCCCGACATCCGGCGCCTGCTGCAACATATCTTCATCTGCAGCCTTAACGGCTTCCAGGCTACCAAAATGCATTGCCAGCGTACGTGCTGTCGCCTCACCTACTTCGCGAATACCCAGCGCATAAATAAAGCGGGGAAGCTCTGTCTGCTTACTGACTTCAATACTGTTGAGAACATTAGTCGCAGACTTATCCCCCATCCGTTCCATTTTAGACAACTGGAGATGCTTCAGGTGATACAAGTCTGCCGGGCTGTGCACCAGCTCACGCTCAACCAACGCATCAATAAGCTTTTCCCCAAGCCCGTCGATATCCATTGCCTTGCGTGAAATATAGTGTTTCAGCGCTTCTTTACGCTGTGCCGGACAGCTAAGGCCACCTGAACAGCGGGCAACGGCTTCATCTTCCAAACGAATAACCGCCGAATCACAAACCGGGCAGCTTTGCGGCATGATAACCGGCTCTGTTCCCACAGGCCGACGCTCAGCAACCACGCTGACAATCTGAGGGATAACATCACCGGCACGGCGAATAACTACACTGTCACCGGCGCGCACACCCAGCCGCTCTACTTCATCCATATTATGAAGCGTCGCATTACTGACAGTCACGCCACCAACAAACACAGGCTCCAGTCGTGCAACCGGTGTGATCGCGCCGGTACGGCCAACCTGAAACTCAATTGCCTTTACTTCGGTCAACTCTTCCTGAGCAGGAAACTTATGTGCAATAGCCCACCGCGGTGCACGGGATACAAACCCCAAACGCTGCTGAGTCCGCAAGGAATTCACTTTAAAGACAATGCCGTCAATATCATAAGGCAGCGCATCCCGGCGGGCAGAAAGCTCCGTATAATACTCAAGACAGCCTTCTACGCCGGTAACAGCCTGCATTTCCGGATTAATTTTTAACCCCCAGCCCGAAAGTTGTTTCAATACACCGGTATGCGTATCTGCCAGCTCACCTTCAACAATCCCTACGCTGTAACAGCACATTTCCAACGGCCGCGAGGCAGTGATGCGGGAATCAAGCTGGCGCAGACTTCCGGCGGCCGCATTACGGGGGTTAACAAAAGGTTTTTCGTCCCGGCTTACCGCCAGTTTATTCAGTTTATCAAAACCCGCTTTAGGCATATAAATTTCACCGCGGACTTCCAGACGACGGGGATAACCCTCACCTAACAGGCGTAGCGGGATACTGTTGATGGTTCTGACATTTTGAGTGATATCCTCACCGGTAGAACCATCTCCACGGGTAGCACCACGGATTAACTTACCGTCTTCGTACAGAAGGCTCACCGCAATGCCATCCAGCTTAGGTTCGCATGCATATTCAAGCTCAGTATCCGGCTGATCCAAGCGGTCTTTAAGGCGTTTATCAAACGCCCGCATGTCATCTCCGTCGAACGCATTATCCAGCGACAGCATGGGCATTTCATGATCTATCTGGCCGAAGCTGGCTAACGGAATATCACCAACTCGCTGAGTCGGGGAGTCATCAGTAATCAATTCAGGGTGATCTGTTTCCAGTGCTTTAAGCTGCTGAAACAAACGATCATATTCAACATCCGGAACGGTGGGAGCATCCAGTACATAGTACTGATAATTATGGTGACGTAACTGTGCCCGCAGATGTTCTGCCATCTGGCTTACAGGGGTATCCTGACTCATGATGTTTCCGATGGATCTGATTAAGACCCCAGCTGTGATTACAGCTGAGGTTTGAGTTTACGCATTTCAAAACTACGAATGCGTTCACGGTAATGTTCTTTGGTCTGAGTTCTCATGCTGGAACGGTTTTCGTCCAGTAACTCACCGCCCAAATTTTTCGCAACAGCCTCAGCGGTACCCAGCATACATTCGTATGCATTCATCACATCCCGCGGCTCTTCCATGGACATAAAGAAGGTCACACCCCGGGTATCCAGACTTTCCATATTATCAATATCGAAAACACCTGGTTCCATCGCATTAGTCATGCTGAACTGAATAGCGCCCTGATCAATACCGTCTTCATAACGGTTAAAAATCTGCATTTCACCAAAGTGCATACCGCAAGCGTTGACGATCTGCAGTAAGTTTCGGCCATTAAAACCCTGCTCTTCCCGTGTCACCACAGAAATCACCAAAACTTTGTCAGCATCCGGCACATTCTGCATTGAACGCTTTTGAGTAACCGGTTCAGGCGCCATTGCTGCAACAGGAGACGGCGCGTCTTCTGCAGGCTCTTCGTACGTTTCCTGCAAATAATCATCTGGCTCAGCATCAATGTTCGCAGAGGGTTCCGCATACATCGGTTCTGGCTCAATATCAGTAAAGGCGGGTTCCTGCCTTGGAGGCACGCAATCATCAACAGGCAACTCAGACAAATGCTCGCCTATAAGTGGAGCATGGCTGACATCAGCGGCCAGCTCATCGTCAAATCGGGATTCCGGTACAGCAATCTCAGAAAATGGCTGCTCATAAGAAACATCAGCCTCCCCTAAATCCATTGTCGCCTGTTGCGGATCCGCATCATGTGGCGCCGCATGGCCAAACAGCTCAGTGATCGGCTTTTCAAAATCCAGCCCCGTATCCTGCTCCTCTTCCTCGACAGTTTCCGTCAGGCGAGGTGAAATAAACTCTTCCGCTCCCTGACTAAGATCATCATCAAAATCGTCGTACTGATACGGGTCCGAAGTATGTGCTGTAACGGATTCTGCTGAGGCAATATCGATTTGCAGTTCAGATAAAGTCGTCTCTACAGAAACCGGCTCGTCCTCCGCCACAGCTGCCGTTCCGAATACCGGTACGACGGGCTCCTGTTCTTCAGGAATAACCGCTTCTTCAGGCTCGTCAGGCAATGCTTCCACCACAACTCTGACATCAGACAGACCGTCATAATCTGACAAACCATCGTCAACATCACCGAGAGGCTCAAAAAGAGGATCACGCTCTGCAAAGTCCTGAGCATCAAATGCAGGCTCTTCACGCGCAGCGCTAACCTGTTCAGAATCCAGAGCAGCACTGAACTGATCATCACTCAGCTCGTGCTCAGCGGTGGTGAATGCAACAGGATCTTCAGCTAACCGGGGTTCAAATTCAGGCGTCAATTCTTCCGTCGCTGCTTCAGTGTCAGCGCTGTATCGCACTTCACCCAGGCTCTCAAATTCAACTTCAGCCTCTTGCGGCATATCCGTAAAGGTAAACTGTGGCTCCTCTGCCGAACTATCCGGCTCCGTAACAACGCGTGGTGCTGACAAATTATCATCATCAAAATCTGTCTGGTGCGCATCGGCAATATCATCGGCAGCCGGCATATCACGCGTTGCTGACAGTTGCGTTTCAACAACGTCAGTATCAGCTTCAATGGTTACTTCAGATGCCAGCTCACCCGGCTGAATAACAGACTCAGCAGGTTCCGGAATTTCTTCAGGCAACTCCGATTCAACTTCACTGGCGAGGGAAACAGGTGACTGACCCACAGAAGGTTCTGCGTCGTCATCAATAACGCGAAAGCCGCCATTAGGCAGCTCGGGATTATGGGATTCTTCAGGCAGGTCAACCAGACTCTTATCGATCTGCATACGCAATGTATTTCGATTGCTGCGCATACGTCGCCATCCGTCGATGATGATCAGTGCGATGATAACCACACCGCCAATAATCAACCATTCACGTAAACTTAGCTCCATCAAAGAACCTGACCCTTAGCAAAAACAATAGACTGTATAAACTGTGTCTATTTTATGATTGAGTATGCCCACCTGCAACACAACTTATCCCCAGATAAGTGTTTGTTTAACAAAAACAGATGTAAAACCCCTGTAAACCTATATGACCCGTTTTATTATCTGATGTTCCGGCCATTCACTACGCTAAATCCTGTTTCATTGTCAGGACTCAGCGCCAGTGATTCAGGGATTACTCAACAACCTGATCGATAGACAGATCTAATATATCAACTTGTTGCTGAACAGCAACAGGAGAAATGCTTCCGGTAAGATCTCCCGCCTGAGGGCGCAGCTCACCGCTGGAAGAAACCCGGGCAATTACTTCAACTTCTTCGACTGAAGAAAGGGTCATTTGTGGTTGCATGGCCAGACTGTCATCCAGCACAACATTGGCCGGCAAATCAGCAACCGTCAGCCGTACAGCCGCTAAAGGCACACGCCCTCCAACAGGGCGGGCAAAAATAAATACCGGACTGTCAGGGTTCACAGACGCTACAATTCCCGGATTGATTGATACATTGATACTCAGCGAAGCTATTTTCAGCTCGGGCAAATCAGGAACGGTTTCGCCCCGTTCAATCAGTGCCTGACGGGCTGACTCAATACCGCTGCGTAATGACTCCTGCTGAACAGGCTCAGCATTATCATACGCGCGACGCCAGAAATTCAGCGCGTCACGGTAACGCTCATTCTCATAAGCGTCGATGCCCAGTAAGCCAAGTGCGGTAACCTCATAAGGTTCACGCGCCAGAATATCATCAAGAATACCGCGAATCTCTGCATTCAGCCGGTTATTATTCGCCAGGTAAAGCGCCTGTGCATATTGCCCCTGAACACCGGCATACTGAGGTGCATCTTCCGGCAGGAAGTCCATTACCCGTGCAAAACTCCGGGAAGCATCTTCATAGCGCTGCATATTCATGTAGCTGTTCGCCAGCAGGAACCAACCTTCAGGTTTGTCCGGTTCCGCACTCAGGCGGGCTTCAAGCTCAGCAACTGCTTCGTCCATGCTTGGGGTCTGACCATTAAACGGATCAACCTCACCGTTAAGCACAGCTCTGACATCATCCACCCGGCCATACTCACCATAGATTGCAATGGCCGAAACAGGCACCATTACCGCCAGTAAAATGGCAGTGACCAATGTCTGAGGCGTCAGCCGCAGCGGTTTCCCGTTCAGTGCTTCCAGGTCCGCAACATCATTCAGCAGATTCTTTTCCAGTTCCAGCTTCAGACCGTCATAGTCCTCATCTGATAAGTTACCGGCATCACGCTCTGCATCCAGCTCAGCAACCCGTTCTTTGTAAATTTCAACGTTTTGAGCCTGACGGTCTACTGCATCATTTTGCGGCTGACTCAATGTCCGGCGGGCACGAAAATAAGGCAACAGAACAAAACACATCGCCAACACCGACAGTGCAGCAATACCTAACCAAAAACTCGTCATGCGTCTTTATCCTGATTCTGTTTTAAAAGCGCATCCAGGCGCTGCTGTTCCTTTGCTGACAAACCTGTTTTCTCAACAGACTTATCGGCCGATTTCTTACGCCGCGTAAGCGCAATCACCACTGCGATACCAATCACCAACAGCCCAACTGGCGCATACCATAGCAAATACGTCTGGCTGGACACCCGCGGCCGGTAAAGAACAAACTCACCGTAACGCGTGACCATAAAATCAACGATCGCAGAGTCGCTGGCCCCACTGTCGAGCATTCGGTACAGCTCGTCCCGGAGGTCTTTAGCAATTGGAGAATTCGAGTCAGCAATATTCTGATTCTGGCACTTAGGGCAACGTAACTCAGCGCTCAGCGCCTGAAAACGCTCCCGCGTAAGCTCATCTCTGAACTCATAAGTGTCAATAGCGGCAAAGCCTGCCTGGCTAATAAGCACTAACCAACCGATAAGGAATATGCGGGATACTGTTTTCATGAACCGGTCTCCAGCCTCTGCATTTCAGCCTTCAGCGTTTGCCAGACTCTCTCCGTCACCTCACCAATGTGTTTATAACGGATAACCCCTTCAGCATCGATCAGATAGGTTTCAGGCGCACCGTACACCCCCAGATTCAGGCCTAACCGCCCTTGCGGATCAAAAACATTCTTCGCATAAGGGTCCTGGTATTTTTCCAGCCAGATCTTTGCTTTGGCGCGGTCATCTTTGTAATTAATACCGTAAATGGTTACCCCTTCATCACGGGCAATACGGTTCAACTGAGCATGTTCCTGCTTACAGGTGGGACACCAGGTCGCCCAAACATTGATCAGTGCCGGACCGCTAAAGTCTTTAGCAGACATCACCTGATTTTCATCGTACAGCGATGTCAGAGAAAACTCAGGGACAGGCTTGCCTAACAACGGCGAAGGAATTGTGGTCGTATCCTGACCAATCCCACGCCAGAGAAAAATGGCCAGACCCACAAAAATTAACAGCGGCAGTAAAACTAAAATACGACGCATCTTAAAATCCTATCTTGTGTCTTCAGGCGGCCTGCCGGCGAGCCAGTTCCCGTTTTGCCTGACGGCTGTAGCGCTTATCCATAGCAGCCAGAATGCCACCAAAGGCCATCAGCAAACCACCCAGCCACAACCAGCGAACAAACGGTTTGTATTGTACCCGGACAGCCCAGGCGCCACCTTCAAGCGGCTCACCCAGCGCAACATACAGATCACGGGTAAAACCAGGATCAATCGCGGCTTCTGTCATCACATTACCGCGCGCAGCGTATAAGCGCTTCTCCGGCAATAACTGGGTGTAGGGTTCACCGTCTTCCAGGATCCGGATCACACCCTGATCAGCCCGGTAGTTAGGGCCCTGAACTTTACGGGCACCGTCAAAAATAAACTCATATTGTGCGAAGGTTATCCGGTCTCCCGGTGCCATACGTAAATCACGCTCTTCATTATAGATAGACACCATGAGCGCACCGACAATTGTGACCGCCACACCTACGTGGGCCAGCATCATGCCAACATAACTGCGCGAGAAACTGCGCATGCCTTTCCACATACCTGATTTTGCAGAAGCCCGCTTATACATATCCTGCAGGCCGGTAAATGCCAGCCAGAATACCAGCACCATAATGCCGACAACCTGAAAATTAAACTCACCGGCGTACTGCCACTGGGCAACCACACCGGCAACGATACTCAGAACCGCAGGTTTCCATAACTGACCGAGCAGTGTTTCCAGTTTTGTCTGCCGCCAGCGGGCCATAATACCAATCCCCATAAAACCAGCCATCAGCAGCACAAGCGGTATAAATAAGGCATTAAAATACGGCGGTCCGACAGAAATTTTTCCCCACCCAAGTGCGTCAACAATCAGCGGGTAAATCGTCCCTAACAACACCGTCATGGTGGCAATTACCAACAGAATGTTATTAATCAGCAGCAGCGTTTCACGGGAGACCAGGCTGAAACTGGATTCACTTTTAACATGCGCAGCTTTCCAGGCATACAGAACCAGTGACCCCCCAACGGATATCGCCAGTAAGACCAGAATGAAGTAACCACGGGCAGGATCTGAGGCGAACGCGTGTACCGATGTCAGCACCCCTGAACGTACCAGGAACGTACCCAGCAAACTTAAAGAAAATGCGAAAATAGCCAGCAATACAGTCCAGCTCTTAAAGACCCCCCGTTTTTCGGTCACGGCCAGAGAATGCACCAGTGCAGTGCCGATCAGCCACGGCATAAACGAAGCATTTTCAACCGGATCCCAGAACCACCAGCCGCCCCAGCCAAGTTCGTAATAAGCCCACCAGCTTCCCAGACCAATACCCAGAGTAAGAAACGCCCAGGCAATATTCGTCCACGGGCGGGACCAGCGCGCCCATGCGGCATCTAACTGACCACTCAGCAATGCAGCAACCGCGAACGCGAACGCAACAGAGAACCCTACATATCCCATATACAACAAAGGAGGATGGATAATCAGACCAATATCCTGCAGCAGCGGGTTAAGGTCCCCTCCTTCCTGTGGAAATACCGGTAAATGCCGGTCGAACGGATTCGATGTAAGAATAATGAACAGGAGGAAGCCTACACCGACCATCCCCATTACCGCCAATACACGGGAAACAATCGCCGGTGGCAGGTTATCGCTGCGCACAGCAACCGCAACAGTCCAGCCCCCCAGAATAACAATCCATAACAGCAACGATCCTTCGTGGCCGCCCCAGATTGCACTTATCTTGTAGTAAATCGGCAACGCAGTGTTCGAGTTACTGGCGACATACGCCACAGAAAAATCATCGGCAACAAACGCATATCCCAAACATAGCAGGGCAATAAACAGGAACAGGAATTTAGCGATAGCCAGCGGACGTGCATAAGACATCCAGAGGGGATTATTCGTCTCGGCCCCAACCAATGGAATAAACGCCAGTAAAAAGCTCAGGCAGAGGGATAAAATCAGTGCGTACTGACCAAATTCAGGAATCATTCTGCATAAGCCTCTTTTGCGCGCAACTGCTCAGGCATTTTACCTGCCTTTTCCAGTGCTTCTGCGACTTCCGGCGGCATGTAATTTTCGTCATGCTTCGCCAGTACTTCTACCGCCATCAACTGGCCCGCATCATTCAGCTCACCCTGAGCGACAATGCCCTGACCTTCACGGAACAGATCCGGCAGAATGCCGTCATACACCACATTCACCGTACTGACATAGTCTGTCAGGCCAAACTCAACCCTCAGGCTCTGTGGGTCACGCTTTACGCTGCCTTCAACGACCATACCGCCAGCGCGGATACGGGTTTCGACCGGTGCTTTACCTGCCGCGATATCTGCCGGCGAATAAAACAGATTAATATTCTGGCTCAGGGCATACATGACCAGTCCAACAGCCACAGCTGCGCCTATTACAATAGATAAAACGATATACAATCGCTGTTTACGCTTAGGGGTCATATTTGGCTTTGCTCCCGGCGCAGACGACGTGCCTGCTCTTTATGAATCTGTTTTTTGGTACGTAGCGGTGCCATAAGATTCAGCACAACCACCACCAGGGCAATGGCATAGCTCAGCCAGACATACAGCCCATGACCACCCATCGCCAGAAAATCAGTAATACTCTCGAAACCCACTACAACCTCACTCGCACTGGCCCGCTCATTTGGCCACCGCTCTTACTATTAGTTCCGGAAAATTTAACGAAATTGCGTCTGAATCAGATCCTTTACCCACCCGCTGCGGCGTTCCCGGGTAACGATTTCATTGCGCAATCGAAGCATCACCGTCACAGCAAAGAAACAATAGAATCCTAAGACCATAATCAGCAACGGCATCCACATCTCGAAAGGCATGGCCGGCCTTTCTGTCAGCGTAAATGTTGCCGGCTGATGAAGTGTATTCCACCACTCTACGGAATACTTAATAATTGGAATGTTAACCAGCCCGACCAGCGACAAAACGGCAGTAGATTGTGCGGCAGTTGTCTGATTCTCAATAGCGGAATTAAGGGCCATCACACCGAAGTAAAGAAACAGCAGGATCAGCATAGATGTCAGACGGGCATCCCACACCCACCAGGCCCCCCAGGTAGGCTTACCCCAGATAGCTCCAGTCGCTAACGCCAGCACTGCAATTGAAGCACCGATCGGTGCACAGCACTTAGCGACCATGTCAGCAACTTTCATTTTCCAGATCAGTCCGACCGCGCCAGCAATTGCCATCAGCATATAGCAGGATTGCGCAAGAATCGCAGACGGCACATGAATATAAATAATTCTAAAACTGTTGCCCTGCTGGTAATCCGCCGGCGCAAAAGCCAGCGCCCAGGCCGTACCACCCAGCAACAGCAACGCAGCCGCCCAGGCAAACAACGGTAACAGTTTACCGGTAATGTCATAACACCAACGGGGAGAAGCCAACTGGTAGAACCACCGTGGCATCCACTTTTTATCTGCCATATTACAACTACTTAACTGTTCAACAGTCTGTTAATAAAGCCAGTTAACTACTGGCACTGATTCGTAACGCGGCGGCAATAGCAAACGGCGCCAGCACCAGCCCTAAGACTAAAATTGCACCCAGCAACGCCAGAAAACCGGCGATAGGCAAACCTGTAATTGCTGCCTGCGCAGCTCCGGTGCCAAAAATCAGAACCGGAATATACAGGGGTAACACCAGTAATGAAATCAATACTCCGCCTTTACGTAACCCAACGGTCAGTGCTGCGCCGATCGCGCCGATCAGACTCAGGGTAGGTGTTCCCAGCAAAAGGCTGGCCATTAATCCCCACATGCCTTCAACGGGCAAAAATAACATCACCGCCAACAAAGGAGACAATAATGTCAGTGCCAGTCCTGTCATCATCCAGTGCGCAAATACTTTTGCCAATACCACCAGAAACAATGGCTGGGGGCTCAGTAGCGTCTGTTCAAGAGTGCCGTCTTCAAAATCAGACCGAAACAACCCGTCCAGCGACAACAATGTTGCCAATAAAGCGGCTACCCAGATAACACCCGGTGCCACTTCAGCCAGAAAAGTCGGTTCCGGACTCACCCCGAGAGGAAAAAGGCTGGCAACCATCAGGAAAAAAATCAGCGGATTAACCAGATCGCTTTTCCGGCGGAAAGATAATAACAGATCCCGCTTCAGCACACCCCAAAAGAACATTTCACCCGCACCGCTGTTAGTCATACATCTGACTCCTGCTTTCCGGCAAGAGTAATACCCCTTTGTGTGACGCTGCGAAGCTCTCGCTGAAGGCGCATACTCATTATACTGCTCTCCCGCGACAAGCTAATTGATCAAGATTAACTTTTCGTAAGGTTCCGGCCATCGCCAACTCATGGTGTGTAGTAAGAATCACCATCCCGCCCTTAGCGGCGTGATCAGCAATCAATAACTCCAGCGTTGCCACGCCCTGCTTATCTATAGCAGTGAAAGGCTCATCCAGAATCCACACTGGCGCAGTGCTCAAATAAAGACGTGCAAGACTGACCCGACGATTCTGGCCAGCTGATAAAGTATGACAGGGCACATCTTCAAAACCACGCAACCCCACCTGTTCCAACGCCCACTCAAGCTTCTCAACATGAATATGAGGCTGCATGGACGCATACCAGTGCAGGTTTTCCAACGGCGTCAACAGAGCCTTTACGCCCGCCTGGTGGCCAAAATACAGTAAATTCTGGCGATATTCCTCTGCACATTCAGCTAACAGCTGCTCACCCCAGTAAATATCACCTTCATAATGATTCGACAGTCCGGTCAGCATCCGCAATAAAGTTGTTTTGCCGCTGCCGTTTTGCCCCTCTATACGGACTACATCCCCAGCTGAAACAGAAAAACCAAGGCCCTCAAACAGCACCCTTTCATCCCGTTCACAAAACAAGTTATCGACCCGAAGCGGTTCAACTGCCAATCTAAAAACCTCAGTTCAGCCTGATATCCACAGGCATTTTTTTCACAATTGAAGCGGACAAAACCTATAATTTTTTCAGTATCCGCCGAAAGCAAGGCATTATATACAAAATAACTTCGTGAAGTGCACAGTTGCGGCAAAACTACTGCGCTACATCAAAGCTCCGTGAGGCAACCAGACATGTTACCGCCTTCCAGCATTCAGAACTCTGCAGGCAACGCCAGCACTCCCCGCAGCACGCAGGAACTGTTCAGCGCCCTGACAGTCGATAAGGCAACACAGGTAATCATCAAACAGGTTTCCCCCAACACTCAGCAAACCGGCCCCACCAACCAGCCGGCAACCACTACTCTGGTTATACAGCTTGGTAACCAGCAATATCAGATCAAAACTCAGCAACAACCGGGACAAACGCTATCAGCTCAGGCCCAGGCAATTGTGACCCGTACAGCTGAGGGAAAACTGCTACTCGACCTGTTGCAGCAGCCATCTTCCCGGGCAACCTCAGGCACACAGGCAGAACAAACCGGAAAAACGCCTTCAGCAGCGCAACCGACCAGCACAGCGGGTACCGCTGCCAGTCAGCCACAAACAGCCGCTACGCCGCGCAATGCGCCACTGCAGATTAACCTTGGTCAGCCCCAGCCGGCCCCATTGACAATCAACCGGCCAATATCCGGACAGTCGATACAGGTCATTCCGCCAACAGTCACTGGCAATGGCAGTTCAGCCACAGCAACAACAGGCACATCCACACCTGCTAATGCGGCACCGCCAGCTGCGACTCAAATACAAAACACTGCCATATCTGCAGGCCAGCCAAACGCAGCTACCCGGCAACCGGCCTTATTGCAAACACCAACCGGGGCGGCTTCTGCTGCACCCTCTCAATTGCCTGCAGTTACTCAACCAGGCACAGCACAAGCATCAACACAAGCCTCATCTCCAAACAACTCCGTCACCTCTGCCAACCAGCCAGCAACAGTAAACCAGAGCCCCCCTGCAATCCCTGCCAGCCAGTCAACGGCAGCGACCAATCAGCCAGGCAGGCCTCAGCATGCTAATCCCGCCCAATCAGCACAGCCTGTGCAGATACTGGCCCAACCTGGCGCAGCACTGAGCAAGCAACTGCCACTACAGCGCCCTGTTGTTATCAACGTAGAACAGACAACCCTGCAAGCCAGTGGCAGTCAGACACTGCAAGTAAAAATCGGCACTCAGAATCTTTCTCTGCAAAGCCCTGCCCCCATACAGGTAACAGATAAAGCAGTTCTGCTGAGAACATCGGATACCCAGGCAGTATTACAACCAATAAGCCCGGACATTCAAAGCAGAGATACTCAGAAAGTTATCAGCGACACCCTCAGGGAAGTACTGCCTAACCAGCAATCTCTTGCTAATGTCCTGAATCAGCTCAACGACATTGGTAAACAGAATAACAAGCCGGAAAACAGCAGCCTTAACCGCCTGCTTTCTTCACTGATGAACCTTTACAGTGTACCCGCGGAGGGCGGTAAAGAAGCCAGTCAGAGTATCCAGCGAAACGTTCAGGATGGTGGCCTGTTCAGTGAACGGCAGTTACTGAACAACAAACCCCAGCCTCAGGATCTGAAAGCGCAGCTGGGACAATTACTGAATGCCGCAGACAGCCTTCCTGAGCAGCCCCGGCAGCAAATGCTGGATCTTATCAAGTCCTTACTGAACCGTGTGACACAGAATCAGCTGGAAAGCCTGCAACAAAACCGCACCAACCCGGACGGCAGTCTGGAACGGGTGTTTACGCTGGACCTGCCCGTCCGTCAGGGACAGCAGCTGGACAATGTTGAACTTAAAATAAGCGAATACCGACGCGAAGATAGCGAACAGGAATGGCAAAGTAGCTGGAAGGTACGCCTGCATTTTGATCTGGAGCAACAGGGCACCGTTGATGCCGAAGTCCTGCTTGAGCAGAATAACGAAGTAACCGCACAGTTCTGGTGCAGCAGCCCGTCAACCACTAACCTCTTGAATGATAAACTCAGCGGATTCAACCAGCACCTGCAGGATCAGGGCTTTGTCATTAACAACCTGAACTGTCATACAGGTAAAACCCCGACAGCGAAGAATCAGGTACAGCAACTTATCGACATCAGCACCTGAGGCACCGTATGACTAAAAAAAATACAGACCAGCCGTCACTGAATCAGAAGGCCATCGCACTTAATTACGACCACGCCTCCGCCCCTAAACTGGTCGCCAAAGGACGGGGAGTAATTGCTGAGCAGATCATTGCGCTTGCCAATGAACATAATGTCCATATTCACGAGAGCCCTGAACTGGTTGAAGTATTACTGAGGCTGGAGTTAGGAGATGAAATACCGGAGAGTTTGTACCGGGCAATCGCTGAAATAATTGCCTTTACCTACAACCTGAAACAAAATCCCGAGAATACATAAATCAGCGGCGACCGCGAACCTGAGGTGCTGCCACTTCTTTATGCAGCAAGGCCATTAACTCAGCCTCCGGACGTCCGATACCACAGTTTTGCACCAGGTCATCAACGTCTGCGCCCATTTCCATCAGCCGCGCCGCCTGGTTGTAGGCCAATACACCAGGATCACGGTTAGCCAGCTCCTGCTGTTTCTCAACGGTAATATTCAAACGGCTTTCAATATCAACCAGGCGATGTCCCATACCAATCGAACTGCTGGTCATCGCCTGTATTTCATTACGCAAAACATTAATCAACGCCTCATACTGGCGCTGATGCTGCTGCAACTGACGATGAGCGCGCAAACTGTAAACAGTTGCAACAACAGCCAGCAAAGCGACCACTGTGAATCCTATCCATATCATTGCGTTCATCACTCTACCGAATCAACCAGGGAGGCTATTATAGCGCCTCTTCCAGTTGTTTACACAAGGCCGGAATATCAACAATCGCACACTTATGTGTCATGCTGGTTCCCAACAACCAGGGGCGACGGCTCTTATCTGTATTCAGAGTCACTTCATCCATGCTGATTATTTGCGCTGAAATCATCTTGTCATAGGTCAGAGCCCAGGGTTTATCCTGTAGCAGCAAGATCTCATCATAAGTGGCATTATGCGGTTCATAAGTCTCCGGGATCAGCCACATTGCGGTATCAACCACATCGATCTTAAAGTTCAGATCCAGAAAACTGCCCAGTACCCAGTCGTACTGATCATCAAGCACAAAAGACATGTCAGCAATGTGTCGCGGCTCTAATACATGTTCAAGCGGCATAGCCAGCTGTAAACCATGCATTTCGACAATGATGCATTGCAATTCATCAGGGATTGCAGCAGCAACCGGCGTGTCATCAACCTCCGCAGGTGCGGCTTCTGACACAACGTCTTCCAGCTCAGCCGGAAACTCTATTTCAGATATATCATCAGTAACCGACTCCTGGACTTCGTTCGCATCCATATCTGCTTCAGCAGCCATAGCGGCAGCAAACTCTGCAGCCAGTTCATCATCTGATAAACCTCCTTCATCAACTTCAGCCAGAGGATCCTCACCCAGATCAAAGTTAATTTCCTCCTCACTCACAACCGCATCAACGGCCTCAAGAATATCTTCAGAAGTATCGGTTAAAGCATCTTCCGGTTCTGATTCCGGTTCTGGCTCAATTACATCCTGAACCTGAATCTGAGATGAAAACTCCTGAGCAATCTCTTCAATTTTCTGAATAACAGCTTCAGCTACGGAATCATCCGATACGATCTCAGCTAACTGAGACAGCAACGCTGTAATATCGTGTTCTTCGTGATGCTCTTCATGAACACTCTGAGCAACCGGCTGCATATTAGTGATATCTTCAACATATGCATCAAGGTCTGCCGATGCTGAAATCTCTTCCTGCTGAATCATCCCCAATACCGAATCATCCACCGGCAATAGCGCTTCAGGTTCTGTGGCGATCTCAGGAATATCCTGCAACACACTGATTGCCGGGGCTTCTTGCTGCCCGGCAAACGGATCAGCATCATACTGATCCAATTCTTCGTGAAGCAATTCAGCAGCGACACTGATCGGATCCTCAATCGTGGAAACACCGTCATCAGCCGCCAGGTCTTCAGGTAAATCTGTCAGCGTTTCCTCAACAGCAGACACCGGCTGAGGTGATTCGGAGAAAGCAGCATCAGCCTCATGTAAAGCCCCTGCGTCCGCTACCAATTCTTCTTCCGCTTCAGCAGCCTTTACTGACTCAATTGCGTGCAGAGCAGCATCAAGCGCTTCTTCGTTTTCGGGCAGTGCTTCAGTATCTGTTTCAATGGCTGCTTCAGACGCACCATCAGCGATCAACAATAAATCATCGGCCACGGATTCGGGCGCCTCCGCGTCAGCGTCCGATACGACCTCCTCAGGCCCAGTATATTCAGATACTTCAACTTCTGAATCAGCGTCCATCTCCACAGATTCGACAGATGAACCCTCTTCCGCAAATGGCTCAACACCCTGCTCAGCTGAGCACTCATCTGCCGTGGCTGACATTTCAGAGACTTCAACAGCAGCCTCTTCTGACTCAGTTCCGGTATCTGTCGGTTCTGCCATCATCGTATCAGGCAGCCGATCTGCTTCTTCTGACATGAACGGCTCCGCTAATACCTGCGTAGCCGTTTCTGGTGCATCTGTACCCGCCTCAGGATCCGTCAGTAATGCATCCAGATATTCCTGCACCATTTGTTGCTGGCGATTGCTCCATGGGGTATCTGTCATTTACCTGACCTCTCTCCTAGCACACGCAGTATCCGGCTATAAGCCTGCACACCTGCACTGCTGTCATCCAGCGCAGAAGGTGTCACACCTTTGGAACTGGCCACACGGAAGCGGGCATCCACAGGCACCACTGTACTGGCCATTTGCTCAGGGTATTGCTGATGCAGCTCTCGCAAACAATTGACGGATGACGCCACTGAGCGGTCATAAAATGTCGGTATCAGCGTGAATTCAAGTTTCCGTTTACGGGCACGGTTCACCATACTGATAGTGCGTAACATACGGTCCAGCCCTTTCAGAGCCAAGTATTCTGTCTGTACTGGCACCAGCAAATGCTGACAGGCAGCCAGTGCATTGATCATCAGCACTCCCAGCACCGGCGGGCTGTCAATCAACACCACGTCATAGCGGTCCTTAAGCAGCCGTAATGCTTTAGCCACCTGCAGACCCAAACCTTCCTGCCCCACGGCTTTACGTTCAAGCGTTGCCAGTGCAGTTGTCGCCGGCATCAGGTCAATTTGCGGATCGGTCGTCGGCATTAAAATACTGTCGACACGGTTCAGTGAGATCTGGGACTGCATGAACAAGTCGTAAACACTGTTCTCCAGCTCATCCGGATCATATTTAAAATAACTGGTCATTGATCCATGGGGATCAAGATCCACCAGTAAGACCCGCTTTCCTGCATCGGCCATTAAACCAGCCAAAGCGACAGCCGTTGTTGTCTTACCAACACCGCCCTTCTGATTTGCGATTGCCAAAATCTGCATTACTGTTCAGTCTCCACCGGCGCGGTTAAAGGTTGTGTCAACCTGTCGACCTCAAGCTCATTGCGAGGTACTTTGCGCCTAAAAATTACTTTACCGTCTTCTGTCTCAACCCGCTCCATATCAGCCGGAGCGGCCCGGTCTTCCACCAGCACGGAGCTAACTGCATCCTCACTGACCTGCTGGCTACCAAACGCTGCAACTACCCGCTGTGTTTTACGGTCGCGGGATACCACAATAACCGCCCGGCGATTAATGCGCCGGCCACTTTCCGTTCCATTATCACGAACCGGCTGATATTCCCCAAACCCTACAGCAGCCATACGGTGCGGCTCAACTCCGTTGAGTTCCAAAATGCGCACAATTGATGCGGCACGGGCAGCAGACAACTCCCAGTTCGAAGGATACTCATCCGTCGAGATATACTGATCGTCGGTAAACCCCTCAACGTGAATCGGATTAGGATAATCTTTAAGTATCTCAGCCACCTGCGCAAACAGCGGGTCAATACTGATTGGCGGTAATGCACCACCTTCCGGGAATACCAGGTTTGCACCTAACTCGATCGCCACCCACAGATTATTACTCTGTACCTTAAGATGCCCGTCCCGAATCAATTTTTTAAACTGTAATTGAGTTTTATCAGCGATCTCACCAAGAATCACGCTATTTTCAGGCTTGGGAGGGACAATTTTAACAGTAGGGCTATTATCATCAGACTCACCACCGTCAAAAATACCAATACCAATCGAGTCAGCCTGCGCCTCCTGATTGGCGGGCCCTTCAAGCTGATCTGTCTGAAATCCGGCAAATACGCCGGAAAGAGCAGATGAGATATCTTTGTACTTTTCTTCGTTAACAGAAGATATCGCATACATAACGACAAAAAAGGCAAACAAAATGGTAATGAAGTCCGCGTAGGAAATTATCCACCGGTCTGTATGTGAACTGTCATCTTCTACTCTGCGACGGGGCATCTGATACCTCTTCAGGTTAGCTGAGGTAGCCTTGTAAACGCTGCTGGATAATCCGCGGGCTCTGACCTTCAGCAATAAACAGCAAGCCTTCCAGCATCATTTCCTGATAATGAAAGCGCTGCTGAACTAACGCGCGGATTTTATTCGCGACAGGCAGGAAGAAAAGGTTGGCAATGCCCACACCATATACCGTTGCAACAAAGGCCGTCGCTATACCAGCCCCCAGCTCATCAGGACTGTCAAGATTAGACATCACATGTATAAGCCCTAATACTGCACCAATAATGCCTAATGTAGGCGCATAGCCGCCCATCCCTTCAATCACCTTTGCTCCCTGAATATCACGGTATTCACGGGTAACCAGCTCGGCTTCTAACGAGGACCGGATCACATCAACGGAACGGCCATCTACCAACAATTGCAAGCCTGACTGAATAAACGGATCGTCCTGCTGATCAATCTCAACCTCCAGCCCCAACAAACCTTTACGGCGAGCGGTTGCGCACCAGCCAACAATCTGACTGATACCATGCTCGAAATCGACCTTATTTTTACCGAATGCCCAGCCCAGCAGGTACATGCCCCGCTTAAAATCGCCACTGGGTGACTGCACCAGAGAAGCCGCAAAGGTACCACCAATAACAATCAGCGCCGCCGGAATATTGACCAGCTGATCGATATGGCCACCGTCTAAATAGTTACCACCAATAACTGCTAGCAGCGCAAGGACTAACCCGCCAATGCTGACCAGATCCATTAACGCCCTCCCTTATTCTTTAACAGCTGCCCGATATCATTCAGCTTAAGGATATGGTCTGCCACACCTGCATTTATCACGGCTTTAGGCATGCCGAAAATGGTACAGGTAGACTGATCCTGTGCCCAGAGATGGCTGCCAGCCTGCTTCAACAGTTTCGCACCTTCCGCACCGTCCGCTCCCATACCAGTCAGTACAATGCCCAATACATGCTTACTGTGTATCTTGGCTGCCGAAGCAAAAGTAACATCTACACTCGGCTTATAGGTAACCCGCTCATCACTTGGGAATACTTTCACCCGGTCACCGCGGCCAGGTTCAAAAATCATCTGGCTGCCACCCGGTGCAAGATATGCATGACCCGGTTTAAGCACATCACCGTCTTCCGCTTCTTTAATGTTTATCTGACAAATACCATTTAAACGTTGCGCAAAAACCGAGGTAAAGGTTTTCGGCATATGCTGCACCAGCAAGATCGGATACGGAAAACTGGCAGGAATAGACGGCAGAATATCCTGCAGTGCAGCAGGTCCTCCTGTTGAGGAACCGATGACGACGACTTTACAGGGTGGGAACGTCACTTTACTGACCAGGTCATGACCACCTGCCGGCGCTGACGATGCTGACCCGACAGAAGCAGGCGCTGTCGACACAGCAGGCCGTGCCGCCGGTGCAGGACGGGACAGCCCTGCTGCACCGGTTGTACGTGATGCCGGCGCAGTATCAGAACGGCTGCTTAAAGATACAGACTTACGGGGCGGATGTGAGCGATGACGGCTTCCCAGTGCCAGCACTTTTTCGACTACCTGGGCAGAAACATCACTTTCTTTCTCTATCCAGAGTTTCGCATCTTTTTCCAGGTAATCAGCTGCGCCAGCATCCAACGCTTCGAGTGTCACCCGGGCACTGCGACGGGTCAGAGAAGACAACATCAGAATCTGACAGGGCGCATCTTTCATAATGCCCTTAACGGCTTCAATGCCATTTAAAACAGGCATTTCCACGTCCATCGTCACAACATCAGGCTTCAGCTGCACAGCCTGCTGAATTGCCTCACGGCCATTTTTCGCCGTGCCGACAATCTGGATACGCCGGTCCTGGCGCAAAATCTGGCTAATGCGGTTACGAAAAAAAACAGAATCATCAACAACAAGAACCCTAACCGCCATCCATTCCTCCGGCGACAAATGATACTGAGAGCCATGCCCGCAGGCATGGCTGAACTCATTTAAGACGCATAATGCTTAAGTAAGTTAGGGATATCAATGATCAGCGCGATACGGCCGTCACCGGTAATGGTCACACCCGACAGTCCCGGTGTTCCGTAAAGGACACTGCCCAGCGGTTTAATTACCACCTCTTCCTGACCTACCAGCTGATCAACAACAAATGCTACCTGTACCGTTCCGACATTAGCAATAACCACATGTCCCTGATCCGGTAGCTGATCACCCTGATGCCCGTCTACCAGCCAGCGCTTGAGATGGAACAGCGGCAATGCACGGTCACGGACAACAATTGCCTGCTGACCGTCAACCACGTTGATTTGCGTCAGATCCAGACTGAAGATCTCATTTACATTCACCAGAGGCAATGCAAACGCCTGATCTTCCAGAAGCACCATCAGCGTCGGCATAATCGCCAGTGTCAGTGGTACCTGAATCTCAATCCGGGTACCTTCACCCAGGGTAGAGTCAATTTCCAGCTTACCGTTCAGCTGAGAAATCTTGGTTTTCACGACGTCCATACCGACACCACGGCCGGAAACGTCGGAAATTTGTTCTTTAGTTGAAAAGCCAGCGGCAAAGATCAGGTTGAAACATTCCTGATCACTCAGACGGTTCGCAGCTTCAACATCCAGCATGCCACGTTCAACCGCCAGACGGCGCAGTTTATTCGGATCCATACCGGCACCGTCATCTTCGATAACCAGCAAGATATGATCACCTTCCTGCTCAGCCGACAACAGAACACTACCTTCACGGGGCTTTTCACGGCTAACCCGCTCGTCCGGCATTTCAATACCATGGTCTATAGAGTTACGTACCAAGTGAATCAGCGGATCCGCCAGCGCCTCTACCAGGTTTTTATCCAGATCAGTATCTTCACCGCGCAGCTCCAGACGAACTTCTTTATTCAACTGACGGGATAAATCACGAACCAGACGGGGGAAACGGCCAAAGACCTTCTTCACCGGCTGCATACGGGTTTTCATTACTGACATCTGCAAATCACCGGTCACCATATCCAGTGACGCCAGCGCCTTAGTCAGTTCTGAGTCTTCATTATCAGCACCAAGCCGGACTAACCGGTTACGGACCAGCACCAGCTCACCCACCATATTCATAATCTGGTCAAGCAGGCGGGTATCGACCCGAACGTTAGTCTCAACATTCGCTTTTTTGGCATCTGCAGCTTTAGCAGGTGTCGCTTTCGCGGCAGCCGGCTTAGGCTCAGGTTTAGGTACATCGGTAAACGCACCCTGTCCTTTCGACTGCAGATCATCCAGCAGGTTTTCAAACTCCTGCTCAGTAATAAGGTCGTCCTGGGCCGTGCGGGCTGATGCAGGTGTTTCTGCTTTGGCAGGCTCAGCCACCGGAGCAGCCCCTACGGGCGCAGTAGTCGCCTGTTTAACAGCCTGGTCCAGCAACTGATCAAATTCAGAGTCTGCCATCGAGCCGCTAGCTGGCGCCACTCCCGGTGCACCGGAAGGACCATGCAGCTCATCCATCAGCGAATCAAACTCATCTTCAGTGATCAGATCATTTTTCGGACTGGCTGCCGGGGTAGCACCCGGGGCACCACTGCCGTGTAAATCATCCAGTAATGACTCAAACTCATCTTCGGTAATCAAGTCAGATGCTGCTGAGGCAGGCGCGTCTTCAGCTGCCGATATTCCGGAAACCATTTCACTGAATTGCGCGCCCAGATCAGCCGCTGGTTCTGCTGCAGGTGCAGGTGCAGCAGGTGCCGGCGCATCATCCTGAATACTCTGCCCGGCAGCAAGCGCATCGAGCTTAGCAATCAGGTCAGCAGGTGCAGGCTCCGGATTTTCGCCACCACGTACATCTTCAAACATTGCATTTACAGTATCGAGGGCCTGTAAAACAACGTCCATCAAGGCTGCGGAGACCTCTAAGTCATCATTACGCAGCATGTCGAAAAGATTCTCTGCACTGTGGCAGCAGTCAACCATTGGCTCAAGCTGTAAGAACCCTGCACCACCCTTCACGGTATGGAAGCCACGGAAGATTGCATTCAGCAATTCGCGGTCTTTTGGATTCTGCTCGAGATCAACCAACTGCTCAGACAGAAGCTCAAGGATTTCTCCCGCTTCTACCAAAAAATCTTCCAGTATTTCCTGATCAACATTTAAAGCCATTGCCTACCCCTGTTAAAAACCTAAACTGGAAAGGAGGTCATCCACATCATCCTGGCTGGAAGCAACTTCATCATTATCTTTTGCTGCCATTTGTGGGCCTTCAGCCATTATTTTTTTCTGTTTCGCCAACGCTTCTGCATCAGCAGTCATACCGTCAATACCATTCAGGCGGTTAACCCGGGAGGCGACTTCCATCAGGCTTACCAACTGCGACTCTATATCAGTAACAAGCTGGATTACCCGTTTGATAAGCTGCCCTGTAATGTCCTGATATTCCTGCGCCAATAAAATATTTGTCAGACGCTCTTTCAGCTCCACCAACGCATCTGAATTATCAGTTGCATGCTGGCAGGCAAGCTTATACAGGCCTTCCAGCTCTGGTTTGTCTTGCTGAACCTTATCGAATTCTTCTAACAGACGCTGGCGACGGCGATAGCCTTCTTCCAGTTCTGATACAAGTGACAGTGAGATATCAACGCTATCGATTGTTTTGTGAGCATTGCTTTCTGTCAGCTCAATTACGTACGACAAACGGTCACTGGCATCTGAAATTGACGCGATGTGTTCCTTAGAGTCCTGCAACATGGCATTGCTGCTAACATCATCTGAAAAGCTAACAATGGCATTATGCAGCGAACGGGTCAGCGTACCGACTTCGTGATACAGCGCCTGATGACGTTTTTCATTCAGGTCGTGGATCAGCGTCATTGCTGCACCAACATCTCCGTTGGCCAGATGCTCCACAAGCTTGTCAGCATCCTGCTTCAGCTCAAGCTCAAAACCGTTTACTCCCTTATTTTCTATCGTCTCAGACATCGCCGTCACCTAGCCCAGTCGCTCAAAAATCTTATCGATTTTTTCTTTCAGCACCGCCGCAGTAAAAGGTTTAATTACATAACCGTTTACACCTGCCTGAGCTGCCTCAACAATCTGATCACGTTTCGCTTCTGCTGTTACCATCAGAACCGGAATGTGCTTCAGATTCGGATCTGCACGAACAGTCTTCAGCAAATCGATCCCTGTCATAATTGGCATGTTCCAGTCTGTTACCAGGAACTCGATACTGCCACTTTGCAAAATAGGCAAAGCAGTTTTACCGTCATCAGCCTCAACAATATTTGTAAACCCCAGATCACGGAGCAGATTTTTGATGATGCGTCTCATAGTAGAGAAGTCATCTACCACAAGTATTTTTATGTCTTTCTTCAAGACTATCCCTCCATCAGGAAAACTATCTGACTTAAGTTAGCCAGCGGTGTCTACCCATAAAGACTGTCAGTTACTGCCAGTCTCTTAATCGACTACGCAAGCGTAACGCTGCCTGACTATGAATCTGGCTTACTCTGGACTCACTGACACCCAGGATCTGACCGATTTCTTTTAAATTCATTTCTTCGTCGTAATACAACGACAACACTAATTTTTCCCGCTCGGGCAACCCTTCAATTGCCGTTGCGATCGCCTGAACAAATCCCAGTTCTTCATGTTCATCTTCAGGACTTAAATTCTCTGCGGCAATATTCTCGCCGGGACCATCTTCCTGCGGGCCAATCAGCTTTTCGAAGCTAAACAGCCTGCTCTCAGCGGAGTCCTTCAATAATGCGTGATATTCAGTGATAGTGATATTTAATTCGGCGGCAACCTCCCCATCTTGGGCATCTCGGCCAGTACGGGATTCAATTACCTGAATTGCTTCGGAAACTCGGCGGCCATTTCGGTGCACAGAACGGGGCGTCCAGTCACCCCGGCGAACCTCATCAATGATGGAACCACGAATACGGATACCGGCATAAGTTTCGAAACTCGCGCCTTTGGTGGGATCGTATTTTTTGCCGGCCTCAAGCAAGCCAACCATGCCTGCCTGAATCAAATCATCCAGCACAACATTTGCGGGTAAGCGCGCCAGCAAGTGATGCGCAATCCGTTTTACCAACGGCGCATATTGCTCAATCAGCTCCTGACCCGATTTAAACTGTAACTGGTTATACATATTTGCTCTTCTGACTCGTCAGCGTTGATTAGCCCCTTTAACCAATCGCTCAACAAAAAACTCCAGATGACCCCGGGGTGAAGATGACACACCCCACTCATCTACTTTTGTCGCCAGCTGCTTATATGCCAACGAGGCTTTGCTCTTAGGAAACGCTTTTAAAACAGCACGTTGCTGCTGCACACCTTTACGGACTGACTCATCATAAGGGATTGATCCCAGGTATTGAAGCGTCACATCCAGAAACCTTTCTGCCACAGTCAGCAGTTTACTGTATATATTCCGGCCTTCCTGCTCAGAACGTACCATATTGGCAAGTACCCGGAACCTGCTCACCTGATAATCACGGTTCAGCAATTTCATCAGCGCATAAGCATCGGTTATTGAAGTCGGCTCATCACACACAACAACAACCACTTCCTGCGCCGCTTTGACGAAACTCACCACCGTATCCGAAATGCCTGCCGCGGTATCTATAATCAGCACATCCAACTCATCTTCAATATCACTGAATGAATGAATCAGTTCTGAATGCTCATGAGCACTCAGCGTGGTCATTGCCTGAGTTCCGGAGGCTGCCGGTACAATATGTACGTTCTCGCCAACCTCAATCAGCAGATCCCTTAATGAGCAATCCCCGGCCAGCACATCGGTAATATTCTGCGTGGCTTTCACCCCCAGCAAAACATCCACATTCGCCAACCCAAGATCGGCATCCATCAGTACAACCCTGCGGCCGATCTGACCCAGCGCCAAACTCAGGTTCACAGACACATTGGTTTTGCCGACGCCGCCTTTACCGCCGGTAACAGCGACAACTTTCACCGGGTGCGGACTAGTCATTATGTCTTCCTATCTGATATCCCATCAATCAACCCACTGCCCATTTTGTGAAAGTTTATCCTGACGCCGGTCCTGAGCCACCCGCTGATTCCTTGATACACGCTGCGCAGTCACAACCGCCCGGCTGACCAAATCCCGCTTGTGAGCTACATCCAGATCATCCGGCACCCGCTGCCCATCTGTCACATAGGTAACCGGTAAACCGTTATCGACAATCAGTTCTATCGCCTCACCCAGATTCCCGGATTCGTCCAGTTTACTGAGAATACAGCCATTCAGCCCCATCCGGCTGTAAGTCTCGTATGCATTTTCAATAACATGTCGCTGGCTGGAACAGGAAAGCACCAACAGTTTTTTCATACGCACACTGACACTTTCAAGCATATCAAGCTGCGCCTGAGTATGCGGCTCGTGAGCACTCATACCCGCTGTATCAATTAATACCAGCCGCTTATTCCGTAATGACAGCAAAACCTCATCAAGGCTATGGTTTTCATCAACCACCCGCACCGGAATATCTAAAATTCGTCCAAAGGTCAGCAACTGTTCGTGCGCTGCAATACGGTATGAATCGGTGGTAACCAACGCCACACTGGAGCTGCCGTGCTTCAATACATAGCGCGCTGCTAACTTGCCGATTGTTGTAGTCTTACCCACGCCGGTTGGCCCGACAAAAGCAATCATTCCGCCGCGTTCAACAAAATCACCGCCGATAACAGGAATAGACTCACTCAGCCTGGCCAACGTATCCCGCCAGCCATCATCCAGGCTCTCTGCGCCCTCCAGCCTAATCAGCTGACGGCGTAAATGCGGACCGATTCCCAATTTTTCAAGACGGTTCTCTACCCGCTTATGCAATACACCGTCTTCAGGGGGTTCAGGCTTTTGAGGGCGTGCCGCTGGCACGTCCGGCCCGGGAACATTCTTCGGTTGCGACACCTGCTGTAATAACAGGGACTTAAGAGTATCTATTTCCGCCCGCATCGTTGCTACCTGCGGATCAGGGGCTGACGGGGTATATGTAGGCTCCTGGCGGGCAGCAGGTCTGGACTGAGCGACGTATTCATCGATACCCGGCGCAGGCGGCGGAGAGACTGGCGACGCTATTGATCCGGGCTGACGCTGTTCATTACGTTCAAAGTTACGGGCAGCCTGCTGAGCCTGCCGCTGCTTCAGAGTATCCAGTATGCCGTCAAGGTCAGAATCTTCCACCTGCTGATTCTTTGCTTTCGCAGGCTCCTCCGTTCCGGCCTGAGCCGCCGCAATCCTGGCCTGCGCCTTACGTAGCTCATCCGCCAGATTACTCTGCAATTTCGGGCTGGCTTCACGGGCAGCCGGCCGCTGTATCTGCTGCTTCTGTTGTTGCTGCTGTTTTTCCAGTGCCTGCTTACGCTTGAAGGCTTCCTGCGCAGCTTCATACTCGTGCTCATGAGCAGCAACTACCTCTACCCCTCCGGCAACCCGATGATTAGACACAATAACAGCGTCAGGTCCGATTTCTTCTCGAACCCTCTGCATCGCTTGTCGCATGTCCGGCGCAAAAAAACGTTTAACCTTCATAACCGTTCCTGTATATCGGCCATCCCTTTAAAAACTTTGGCTTCTCAACGCATTTACTGACCATTGTTCTGACCCCCGACAGTCGCAATGATCGTAACCCGCTTATTCTCCGGGATCTCCTGATACGAAAGCACTGATATCTGCTGCTCACCATATCTGACAAATTTTGCCAACAGCGGCCTGACTGGCGCTGCTACAAGCAGAATCGCAGGGCGTCCCGCAATCTCCTGCTGCTGAGCCACTTCGGTAAGCGATGTCTGTAATTGCTCAGCCATACCCGGCTCTATCACCAACCCTTCGCTGTTACCCTGCTGCATTGATCCTAACAACAGCTGCTCAAGCTGAGGATCAAGCGTGATCACCGGTAACTCAGGTTCAGAACCGTTGATATTCTGTACAATCAGACGGTTCAGCGCCACCCGCACAGCAGCGGTCAGTGTCAGTGGGTCAGCACTTCGCGGCACAGCTTCTGCCAATGCTTCCGTTATCGTACGGAAATCCTTGATCGGCACCTGCTCCATCAGCAAGTTCTGAAGCACTTTCAATATAATACTGACAGACAGTTTACCCGGCACCAGATCCTCAACCAGCTTAGGCGAGGACTTCGCCAGAATATCCAGCAACTGCTGAACTTCGTCATGCCCCATCAACTCATGAGAATGCGCCTGCAATAACTGGTTCAGATGCGTCGCAACCACCGTTCCGGCATCTACAACCGTGTACCCTAATGTCTGCGCCTGTTCTTTCTGACTTTGCTCTACCCAAACCGCATCCAGACCGAATGCGGGATCTTTAACTGTAATGCCCTGCAAATTACCAAATACCTGCCCCGGATTGATTGCCAGTTCTCGCTCCGGATACACCTCAGATTCACCCACAATGACCCCCATCAGCGTAATCCGGTATGCACCGGGCATCAGATCAAGGTTATCGCGAATATGTACCGATGGCACCAGAAAGCCCAGATCCTGAGAAAGCTTCTTACGCACACCTTTAATCCGGTTTAATAATTGCCCGCCCTGCAATTTATCAACCATAGGAATAAGCCGGTAACCCACCTCAAGGCCGATCATGTCAACAGGCATGACATCGTCCCAGTCCAACTCTTTCACATCAGCATCTGGCTCAGGCATCGGCGGCGGTTCAGATTCCGCAGCTTTTTCACGCTCCCGCTCTTCAAAGTTACGCTTATGAATAAAGTACGCACCAATCCCCCCCAGAAACGCCAGCGACAGAAACGCAAAATGTGGCATACCCGGGATAATACCCATGATGAACAGAATGCCCGCGGCAACCGCCAGCGCTTTATGTGAGCCGAATAACTGCCCAAGTACCTGCTTACCCATGTCATGTGAAGCATTGACACGGGTTACCATAATTGCCGCAGCGGTAGACAGCAGCAATGAAGGAATCTGCGCAACCAGACCATCACCGATCGTCAGAAGCGAGTAATAACGGGCAGCCAGATCAAATGACAAATCATGCTGCACCATGCCAATACCCAGACCGCCCAGGATATTGATGACAAGAATCAGAATACCGGCAACCGCATCACCCCGGACAAACTTACTGGCACCGTCCATAGATCCGTAAAAATCCGCCTCCTGAGTCACATCTTCCCGACGCTTTTTAGCCTGTTCCTGATCAATGATGCCTGCATTCAGATCCGCATCGATAGCCATCTGTTTACCGGGCATAGCATCCAGAGTAAATCGGGCGCTAACTTCTGAGATCCGCCCGGCACCTTTGGTAACTACCACGAAGTTGATAATTACAAGGATCAGAAACACAACTAAACCAACGACATAGTTACCGCCGATCACGACCTCACCGAAGGCTTCAATTACCTTACCGGCAGCATCTCCCCCTTCATGGCCGTATAACAACACCACCCGGGTCGAGGCGACGTTAAGACCCAGACGCATCAGCGTTGCAACCAGCAAAATCGTTGGGAATACAGCAAAATCCAGCGGACGCATGGCATAAACACACACCAGCAGAACAACAATAGACAGAGCAATATTGAAGGTAAACAGAACATCAAGCAGAAACGGCGGCATCGGCAATGTCACCATTGCCAAAATCACCAGCAACAGGAAAGGCACACCCAGATTGCCCTGTCCTATACTGCGAACGTTATTATAGATAGCTGCTCTATCCACTGCCTGCCTGCTTAGTCTGTGACACTCAAAACCCTAAAGCGTCAAAAAAATAACACAAAAATATAAAACCACTCTACGAGTGGTAAAATACCATTAAAAAGCAGCAACAAACATCAATTTTTTGACGCATTACTTCCCATACTGAGAGATAATGCAAGAAATTCGCCAATCTACCGACAATCAGTCAGTTTCGTCACGGCGTAACTCTTCAGGGATAGGCAGTTTTTCTGACAACCTCTGTGGGGCAGGGCCTTCTTTCTTATTATGACGCTTAAGCTGATACACATACGCAAGCACTTCAGCCACGGCTTTAAATAAGCCGGCAGGAATCTCGTCATCAATTTCAGTGGAATAATAAATGGCCCGCGCCAGTGCCGGTGACGACAATACAATGACATCATTCGCTTCAGCAATCTCACGAATTTTCAGTGCAAGAAAATCCCCGCCTTTAGCAACCATAATTGGCGCATGCCCCCGCTCCTGATCATATTTCAGCGCAACAGCGAAGTGCGTCGGGTTTGTGATCACCACATCTGCCTCCGGCACTGAACTCATCATCTGCCGCTGAGAAATCTCCCGCTGTAACTGACGAATCCGACCTTTCACCTCAGGTTTACCTTCAGTGTTTTTCATCTCATCCTTGACTTCCTGCATCGTCATTTTCAGTTTCTTACTGTAATCATGAATCTGAAAAGGCACATCAACAACAGCTATCAGAATCATCGTCGCACTCATCGCCACGAACGCCCAGAGAAGAATTTCAGTCGCACCGGCCATTGCCGTACGAATATCCTGCGCCCCTAATGCAAACAGAGATTCCTTAACATTATCGAGAATAAAGAAAGACAGGACACCTACCACTGAAAACTTAGCCAACGCTTTAAACAGCTCCAGCAAAGCCTTCATTGAGAACATGCGCTTAATGCCGGACAACGGATTGATACGACTGCCTTTTGGCATCATCGCCTTACCGCTGAGGTTCCATCCCCCAAGCCCTAACGGCCCCACAAACGCAGCAACAAGCATAATCAGAAAAAACAGCGCAACAGACATCATGCCTTCTTTAAGAGAATGACCAAGATGCTTAAACATAAGATTGGGATCAAAGGCTGCCTGACGCTCAAGGACAAAGTTATAGCTCATCATGTCCATCATGGCGCTTGCAACCGTCTCACCTAACATAATGGCAGCAAAAGCCGCAGCTAACAGACTGACAGTTGTCGCCAGCTCCTTAGAACGGGCTATGTCGCCTTTTTCTTTGGCGTCTTTTAACCGTTTGGGTGTGGGTTCTTCGGTTTTCTCCTGACCGCTGTCTTCTGCCACTTACAGCCCTCCCACACCGAGAACTTGCTCGATATACTGAAAAGCCAGTTCAGTAAAACGGTAATACTGCCCCAGAAAGCCCTCCAGACTCACCCAGGTAATCAGTAATCCCATCAGCATGGTAAAAGGAAAACCGACAGCGAAAATATTCAGCTGCGGGGCTGCTTTGGTCATAATGCCAAACGCAAAGTTAATCACCAACAGCGCAGTAACGGCCGGCAGGGACATCAGCAAAGCACTGGAAACAAGCCAGCTACCGGATGACGCCAGAACCATCAACCCGGAAGCGGGAATTGTTCCTTCGGTCACCGGCAGTACATAAAAACTGCGTACCAGCGCTTCGATCAGCACTAAATGTCCATTCAGTGCAAGAAACAGCATCATGACAATCATCAGATAAAACTGCGACAGCACAACCACGGAAACACCGTTCGCCGGATCACTCACAGAAGCAAAGCCCAAACCCATCTGCGACGCGATCAACTGTCCGCCAAGCGCATAAATCTGAAACAGAATCTGGATAAGAAAGCCCATCGAAATGCCGACCAGGATCTGCTCAGCAATCCAGATATACGTCTGCATCGACAAACCGTTCACTTCAGGCAGGTCAGGCAGTACAGGTACGATTACAGCGGTTACCGCCAGCGCCAGCCCCAAACGAATACGTGCAGGCACCATACGGGTACCGATAATAGGCACGACCATAAAAAATGAAGCCACACGAAAAAAAGGCAGCAGAAACTCAGCGGCCCACTGTTCAATTTCGAGAAAGCTGGCGCTAAACACCTGCTACCCCAAAAACAACGGAATGTTAGTAAAGATATTGCCGAAATGATCCAACAGCTTAGTCAGAATCCAGGGACCTGCCCACATAATTGTCAGCAAGGTCACCAGCAGACGTGGCAAAAAGCTCAGGGTTTGTTCGTTGATCTGAGTAGCCGCCTGAAAGGTCGCAATGATCAGACCAACCGTCAGCGAAGGCAATACAATCACCGCGACCAGCACTACCACCAGATAGAGCGCTTCACCATACAGATCAAGAACCATTTCAGGCGTCATAGGATCTCCTACACAACCACAAAACTGGCAGCCAGTGTACCAACCACCATTGCCCAGCCATCAATCAGTACAAATAACATGATTTTAAACGGCAGGGAAATGATTACCGGCGATAGCATCATCATACCCATCGCCATCAGAATACTGGCAACCACCAGGTCGATGACAAGAAAGGGAATAAACAACATAAAACCTATCTGAAACGCCGTTTTCAGCTCACTGGTCACGAACGCAGGCACCAGCACGTTAAACGGGATCTCTTCAGGCGTATTCACTGCCGGCGTCCGGGAAATATTCATAAACAAGGTTAAGTCATTTTCCCGGGTCTGCGCCATCATGAACTCACGAAACGGACCACTGGCTGCCTGCACTGCTTCAATAGAAGTTATTTCTTCATTGATGTAAGGCTGAATAGCCCCTTCATTCACTCTGTCCAGTACCGGCGTCATAATGAACAGACTCAAAAACAGCGCCAGCCCCACCAGGATCTGGTTAGACGGCGTCTGCTGAAGACCAAGCGCCTGACGCAAAATAGCAAAAACAATGATGATCCGCGCAAAAGACGTCATCATCATCAGAATTGCTGGCAGGAATGTCAGCAGAGTCATCAGCGCGAGAATCTGAATTGTCACGCTGTAATCAGCTGTTCCGTCAGGATTCGTAGTCAGGGTCACCGCTGGAATGGCCGGATCAGCAGCCATTGCCCAGACAGGAAACATCAACCCCAGCATGATCAGCCCACTGCGTATTGCAGCTACCAGTTTTTTCATTGTGGCTTAACCCTGCTCAGTGCCTGCTGCAACTTCACAGCAAAATCCCCTTTTTCACCCACTTCAATCAAAGGCTCGTCATAACTGGCTAACAGATTAACCTGTCCCGGCGCGACACCCAGCAACAATTGCTGATCACCGGCCTGCACCAGAACCACTTTTTCGCGGGCACTTAACGGCAAAGCAGCAATGATTTGCAAACGTTTATTCTGCCCCGGCAAATTGGAATATCGGCGCAGCAACCAGGCCAGCGTAAAAATCAGCCCGATAACAACAACAAGACCAAGCGCTAACTGAGAAATTGCCCCTGAATTAAAAGGCTCTTTATAGACCAAACCGGTACCAGGACTGGCTGCGGCACCGGAGACAGTTTCTGCCTGCAGCCAGAAAGACTGCAGCGCAGTAACCAGAAAGACACAGACACGCCAGACCACTAGCGCAGCTTCTCGATACGTTCTTCAGGACTGATCACATCAGTCAGACGAATACCATAGCGGTCATTAACAACCACAACTTCGCCATGAGCAACCAGCGTACCGTTTACTTTAACATCCAGCGGTTCGCCGGCAACCCGGTCCAGCTCGATTACGGATCCCTGGTTAAGTTGCAGCAAATTACGGATAGGAATTTCCGCATGACCTACCTGCATAGAGATAGTCACCGGAATATCTAAAATGACATCCAGCTTAGGATCTTTTATGAGGGCAGCATCATCTGTCAGCTCGTCAAGCTCAACCTTCTGGGCCGCCTCACTGGTCGCCTGCTCTGCCAGAGCATCCCCCCAGTCAGCATCTCCACCGCCGGCATCACCAACCTGCTCAGCCATCGCTGCGCCCCAGTCATCTGCCATTGCGTCCTGGTCGACGTTACCTGTTTCATCACTCATACAAGCGCTCTCATCATGTAGCTGATTACAGCCAAGTTAACCTTACACAGTTAAGCTTAGCGAATATTCATCGTTTTATTTCATTCAGGATTTTTACCGCCAGATTCCCCCGGGACGTCCCAAGGTTACAGGTAAAAATCGGTACCCGGTTTGCCGTCAGTTTCAGCTTATCAGGGATATCGATTGGAATAATATCTCCAACCTCAAAGTCCACCACATCACGTAAGGTTAACTGCCGCTCAGCAATGGACAACCCTAACTCCATCGGGGCCTCAAGCACTTCTTTCTGCAAACTGCTCAGCCACTGCTCATCAAGCTCCTCTTCAGCCCGCTGATACCCTGAAACCAGAGTATCTTTAATTGGCTCAAGCATTGCGTAAGGCATGGTGACATGAAACTCGCCCATACCACCGTCCAGATCAACCTGAAACGAACTCACAACCACCACTTCAGAAGGGTTGATAACATTCGCCATCGCCGGATTCACTTCGTGGCCGCTAACTTCAAACTTCAGCGGCATAACAGGCTGCCACGAATCTTCCAGATCACCGAAAAACTGTCCAATAACTTTATTTATCAGACGTAATTCTGTTGGTGTAAATTCACGGCCTTCGATTTTAGCGTGACGGCCATCACCACCAAAAAAGTTATCCACTAATTTAAAAACAAGCTTGGCATCCATAACCAGCAATGCAGTCCCCCGCAACGGGGAAACCCGCAGCAGGTTAATACTGGTAGGAACATACAAGGTATGAATGTAATCGCCATACTTCATAATCTGAACGCCACCGACAGATACATCAGCATTACGGCGCAACAGATTAAACAGGCTGATACGGGTATGACGGGCAAAACGCTCATTAATCATTTCAAGCGTTGGCATCCGGCCACGAACAATCCGCTCATGGCTGGCAAGGTCGTATACACGTACCTCACCCGAATCCTGAGGTTCTTCTTCCTGCGTTTCTACCTCACCGCCATCGACACCATGCAGTAAGGCATCGATCTCGTCTTGTGAGAGCAGGTCTTTAACGGTCATACATAAACCTTCACTGCATAATAAAACCGGTGAACAGGACTTTTTCTATGCCCGGCTTACCGATTTTTTCCTGCATTTCTGCCTGAATTTCCTGGGTGGCAGCTGCCTGCAAATCCAGTTTACCCTGTAAAGTACGCAACGTTGATAAAGATTGATTACTGAATAAACGGGTAAGACGGTTAACGATACGCGGCATGTGCTTTGTCAACGCAGCAACCACTTCGTCATCACGGGATTTGGTTTCGACATACACCTGAAGATAATGGGTCTTACCGTCGTTACTGTTTATCGTAACGGTAAAGTACGGATCCCCGGAAAGAATTCGAATTTTACTGTATTGCGCCTGTACCGGCGCAGCAGGTGCAGCTTCAGCCGTTTCTGCTGCCTCATCAGAGCCACCCAAAAACATCATACCGCCTATTGCGCCACCCGCAGCCAGTACAATTGCACCCACAATAATCAGGATAAGCTTAAGCTTACCGCCTTTTTTGCCTTCAGCGGCCCCATCTGCTTCAGTATTTTCTTCAGCCATCGAACTTCCCAGCGGCATATAGCCGATTTATCTTAGAATAATGGGCTTAATATAACATACTGATTCAGCAGCGGAAGCCACCAAATTCCGCATTACGCGCAGAAGAAAACGAATCCTCAGATGGACTTTTTAAAAAACCGCACTAAGCAAAGTTAAAACGGCTGTTTAAGCATAATAATCAACCATCGAAATGCTTTGTGCAGCCTGACCGGCCAACGCCTCAGGCTCAGCATCCAACTCACCTTCCGCACCGTATCCGCCGCTGGCAAATGCTTCACGTTGCTGGCTGTCTTCACGCTGCTGAGAGCTCTGATCTTCAACCGATGAATCGGCCAGTTCAAGCCCTTGCTCAGCAAACATTTCTCTTAACCGCGGCAAGCTTTGTTCCAATGATTCTTTCACACTGGCATGCGGTGTATTAAATACAACACTGACTTGCTCATTCTTAATTTCAAGCTTCACATTCAGACTGCCCAGCTCCGGCGGATCAAGGCGAATTTCTGCCACCTTGCCGTTTTGTGATGCCAGCCAGACCACACGGTCACTTACCGCCTGTCCCCAGGCAGGATTTCCGGGTCTCAACCCCTGTTGCATCTGTAACTGATGAGGTTCAGCACCCACCTTTTCAGCACGCGCGACTGAACTGTTGGCCAATGACGCCGACAAAGCGTCAGCAAACCCTTCCGCCTTTACCGCTTCAGCACCTGAAGCTCTGGATGCAGACTTACTCAGCGCCTGCTCAGCCAGTTGTTCAGTTAACTGCGAAGCTGAACTCTGTAGTTTAGCCAGACTGTCCACGACAGGAGCAGGCCCAGCCTGTACAGGTGATTTTTGCCCTTCGGAGGCAGCCTTACTTTCAGCAACCAAACCTTTAATCAGACCATTCTCTTCAGCACTCCGGGCGGAAGCCCCCACGATCTGACGAGAGTCTGTTTTTTGCTCATCCGCAGTCACCCCCGCAGCATTAGCAACGATACCTTCCTGCCCCGGCATCACAGACCTGCCAGATTGCGCCTCAGCTGCACGTTGCGCTAACTGCTGCGCCTGCACACTGACCTTTTGATCTTCTGCAATCAGTGGCGCTGACTGCTGCGTCTGCCTTCCCGCTACGTCTGACCGAGATACACCAGACTCACCGGCTACATTTGCCGTCTGAGCAGCGGCAACTGAAGGTATATTTTCAGCAGGTATACCTGCAACCGAGGCAGGCACCCCCCCAGTAGCCTGGACAGCTTTATCCCCGCCATTCACTGCTGATGCTGCCTCAGAGACTGAAGCTGCCTGAGCGCCACGTACGGCAGGGTTTACGGGCTCAACAACCTGTTTTGTCCACTGATTCAGCGACTGTTGCTGACTCTGCTGAACAGCGGATGCCTCCTGTTTTACGGCGCCGCTTTCAGATGAAGCCGTTACCTGACGGGCATTTTGCTCCCCATCAGAAACAACACTGCCACCTGCAGCAGCCTGCTGCGCACTGACAAGCTCATGCACCGCTCTGGACAGAGGCGACTGATCAGCCGGTGCAGCATTAGATTGCGAAGTCTGCGGGGTCACTGCAGCCCTGGTATCAGCAGCCTGAGAGTCGGAAACTGTCACCAGCCCCGAAAGCGCCTGAGAAGACCGGGACTGCACATCCCCATCCTGTATCAGTAAATATTCCGCCGTTACGTCTGCTTCCAGGAACTTTTTCAGCTGGTTAAGGGTTTCACTGCCATCTCTATTCTGTTTTTCACCCGACGCATCATCATTCTGCTGAGCAACCTGCTGAGCAGCCCCCTGAACCTGAGACTCTGACGCGGCATCCGGCGGCAAACTTTCGCCGCCTTCAGACGGCACTTGCCCCTGTGAAGCCACCAGAGCAGTTTTTCCCGCCTGTGTCTGACTGGTCTGCAGAATCATTGCATTAAAGTTTCCGCCAAGCCCTGCCGTAGCGGGCGCAGCGCCAGCTCCGCCTAAATCAAGCACAGACCCGGTACCGGTCGAAACAGGAAGCATTGGATTCATATAGCAGCCCTACCTAGATATCTGAAAACGCAAATTACGTCTCTTTACCGGTAGTTAAAGCAGGATTAGTGCCAATATTGAAATTTATGTAAAAGCAGGAACGCCATTACATTAAATAAAAGGAGTGCGAACTAATTGAGAACGCTCATCAATTTGTTGCTGTTGCTTCTTATCTTCGACCCGACGCTCGTCTTCACGGGCTTTATCTATTACAGAATCTATCGCTTTAAAATGCCCATAAGCCGCCTTCCAGTGCTCACGGATTTTTTCCAGATGCTGCTGGTCAGATTCGATGGCCTGACGTTGCTGCTGAATCGCCGAGCGAATTTTTTGCATAAACGCCTGATGAGTATCCAGTTGCTGAACACTCACTCCAGCCGCACCATTCGAGTAAAAATTATTAGCATACTCAGTGTAGTACTGCTCAAGCTGCCGCATCGTCTCCAGCCCCTTCTGCACACGCCCCTGACTGTCGGCCAACAACTGATCCGCCTGCTTACGCTTACGCTCAGCCTGCTCAAGAACAATTGCCAGTCGCTTAGAACGCTTCACTGGTCAGCCTTCATCGTTGCTGTTGTTTCACCACCCTGCGGATTGGAAGACAAGACCATCGCCATACTTTGCAAACTGGTCTTAAAATCGAACGCTTCATTCAGTCCCTGCTGAAGAAATTCGCGCATTAGCGGCATACGCTCAATGGCAAAATCAGTTTCAGGATCACTGCCTTTCATATATGCACCTACTGAGATCAGATCACTACTCTGCTGATACTTAGCATAGATCTGTTTAAAGCCCATTGCCGCCTGTAAATGTTCGGGCGCAACAATTTGCGGCATCGCCCGGCTGATAGACTGCTCCACGTCTATCGCAGGATAATGGCCACGCTCAGCCAGCGAACGGGACAATACGACATGCCCGTCCAGAATTGCCCGCGCTGAATCTGCAATCGGGTCCTGCTGATCATCGCCTTCCGTTAAAACCGTATAAAAAGCGGTCACCGATCCGCCACCATGATCGCCATTACCGGCGCGCTCTACCAGTTTTGGCAGCTTCGCAAACACTGAAGGCGGATAGCCCTTAGTTGCCGGAGGCTCCCCTACTGCCAGGGCAATCTCACGCTGCGCCTGCGCATAACGGGTCAGTGAATCCATCAGCAGGAGTACATTTTTACCCTGATCCCGGAAATACTCAGCGATTCGGGTCGTTAACTGGGCAGCCCGTAACCGCATCAGCGGCGAATCATCCGCCGGTGACGCCACCACCACCGAGCGGGCCATCCCTTCAGCGCCCAGACTGTGGTCAATGAACTCCCGTACTTCCCGTCCCCGCTCACCGATCAGACCAACAACGACTATCTCCGCCTCGGTAAACCGGGTCATCATACCCAGCAAAACACTCTTACCCACACCGCTGCCGGCAAATAATCCTAAACGCTGTCCACGGCCAACACTTAACAGTGCGTTGATACAGCGCACCCCCACATCAAGCGTCTGATTAATCGGCTGGCGGGCCAGAGGGTTTATGGCGCGGCCATGCAAAGGCACCCGGGTATCACAACCCAAGGGACCCCGGCCATCGAGAGGCTTACCGACACCGTTAATGACCCTGCCAAGAAGATTGAAACCGACTTCAACATCTCCGCCACCCTGTTTTGGCAACACCTTTGCACCGGGCGCCAGACCCTCCACCACATCGATGGGCATCAGGTAAATCCGGTCACCGGCAAACCCCACTACTTCCGCTTCGGTAGGCAAACCTTTTTCGGGATACACCAGACAGTAATCCCCCATCGACGCCTTAATCCCCACTGCTTCAAGGGTCAGGCCGATCAGGCGGGTAATATGCCCCTGCGCAACAGGTACGGGAGGAATGTAAGAAACATCGTGAAAACGAGCCAGCCGGTCCAGCAGACGGTTATCACTCATTAGTCTGATCAGACCCCTGACGGGCCACTTCGGTTAAATGCGCCTGCAACTGGCTCGCCACAGACTTGAAACGGGTATCGACGGTATTATCAATTTGCGCATTACCGGTACTGACCTTACAGCCACCGGCACTGACTGTATCATCCGCAATCAGCCGCCATTTTTCATGGCGTTGCTGTAACGGCTCAAGCAACTCAAGCTGTTCGGGGTTAACGGCAATATCTACAGCGCCGGTTTCACGGGGAAGTTGGGCAACCGCATCCTGAACCGCCTGTCGGACAGCATCAGCATTCGTCTGCATCTCCGCGCCCACAACGGCCCGCCCAAGCTCCAGCACCATCGCCACCAGCATGTGCTCTACACCATCGTTAATCTGATCAAGAGGTTGCTCTAACTGTTGCAACATACTCTCAAGATCTGAAATACGCTGACTGACATCATTCGTGCCGGCTGCCATGCCTTCCTGATAGCCGGCCTGCTGACCTTCCTGCCGGCCAATTTCATTACCGGACCGAAGCCCTTCCTGATACCCTTCCTGCCGAGCGCTTTCACGAATCGACTCAAGTTCAGAAAGGGTAACTTTTTCAGCAACAATCTCGTCTTCGACGACCTCGATCTCTTCTTCCTGCCGCCGCTCGTTCAACGCAACCACGTGATGACTCTTCACCACGGGTAATTCCCATGGCTGAGTAATCACGGTTTCATCGGCACGGATTCGCACCATTGAACGGTCAATTGCCTTCATCGGTTAGAGCATCTCTTCGCCGCCGCCACCCAGCATGATTTCACCATCATCAGCAAGGCGACGTGCCACACCCAGAATCTCTTTCTGAGCCTCTTCAACTTCACTTACACGTACCGGACCTTTCGCCTCAAGATCATCACGCAGCAAGTCGGCAGCACGCTTTGACATGTTGCGGAATATCTTTTCCTGCAAATTCGTATCGGCACCTTTCAGCGCGACAACCAGTACGTCAGTATTTACTTCACGAAGAATAGCCTGGATACCGCGGTCTTCAATATCAATCAGGTTATCAAAGACAAACATAAGGTCGGAGATCTGATCGCTGAGACTTTCGTCCACCTCTTTGATCTTCTCCATGATGTCCTGCTCCATAGAGCTGTCGATAAAGTTCATGATCTCAGCAGTGGTCTTCAGGCCGCCCAGCGAAGCAGTCTGACTGGACGCTCCGGCAAACTGGGCTTCAAGAATATCATTCAGCTCCTGCAGCGCCGATGGCTGAATCTGATCCAACGCGGTAATACGCATCAGAATATCCAGACGCACCACATCATCAAAACTGGCCAGCACGGCAGCAGACTGATCCGCCTCAAGATAAGCCAGAACAACCGCCTGAATCTGCGGGTGCTCATAACGGATAATTTCAGCCACCTGACGGGGCTCCATCCAGCGCAGCGTCTCAAGGCCGGAAGTATTGGTATTCATCAGAATACGGTCAATCAGTGTCTGAGCTTTTTCCAGACCTAATGCCTGGCCAAGCATTTCCTTAATATAGATATCATTATTAATACCGATACTGGTCTGATCGCTGATCGCTTCCATAAAGTCAGCCATCACAGCTTCAACGGCTGACTGAGGAATGTTATCCAGATCGTTCATCGCCGAACCGATCAGCTGAACTTCTTTCTGCCCCAGATATTTCAGGATTTCAGCAGCATCTGCTTCACCCATACTGATCAGCAGCACTGCTGCTTTCTGCAGTTTATTCAGTTCAATGCCCGGCTCAGAGGCCTGAGTTGGTTCACTCATCTTCGTTTACCCACTGACGAATCGCCTGCGCCACTTTGGCAGGATCTTCAGCAATCATACTGCGAATGGCGTTTAGCTGGTACTCATAGGTTTCATTCGGCGTCGGCGACAACGCGCTGTCGATACCACTGAACGTTACCTGATCGGCTGACATACCATCCATTTCCAGCGATTCCAGCTGTGCAGAAATATCCCCGTCAGGATTATTCTCATCCTTCTTCTCTTTCTGGCTGGCAGCAGCCAGATTGTTCAGAATTGGACGTAGCAAACCAAACACCAGCAACAGCACAAACAGACCGGCAGCCGCTTTCCTGGCGATATCCCACACCCACTCTTGCTGCCAGATAGGAATTTCTTCATCAACAAACTCTTCCGGGGCTGCAAACGGCGAATTCAGCACATTGACACTGTCTCCCCGCAACGCAGAAAAACCAACGGCATCACGCACCAGAATAGTCAGACGGTCCAGATCCTGCTGTGACCAGGCGGTCTTACCGGCTTCAGCAGACGTCCCGGCAGCTAAGAAGTCATCCACGACCACAGCAACTGACAAACGTTTGACGCGTCCCATCTGATGACGGGTATAGCTTATAGACCGGTCCAGCTCAAAGTTACGGGTCGCCTGTGAACGGGCACTTTGCGGAGGCTCTGCACCTGCAGCGCCGGCCTCACCGTCAGCAACCTCAGGAACAGTTGCTGCACCGGGCGGCTGATTTGAGAGCGCTCCGGGAATGCCCCGCGCCTCATTGCTGCCCGAGGTGCTTTCATCCAGCGTCTGCTCACTTCGCAGAGACGGCAGATCCGGGTTAAAGATTTCATCCGTCTGCTCTACAGCAGTAAAGTCTACCTCTGCAGATACCTCTGCCCGGAAATTACCTAACCCGACAACCGGCTGCAAAATGCTGTTCACACGGTTCAGTAAAGTCTCTTCAATCTTACGGGTATATTCCAGCTGCTTGGCTGCCAGCACCACGTCAATATCACTCTCACGGGTATTCAGCAAACGGCCTTTCTGATCGACAACCGTCACGTCTTCACTGGACAGGGAAGGAATGCTGGAAGCAATCAGATTGGCAATCGCCTCAACCTGAACACGGTCCAGTTTACGTCCGGCCAGCAATTCCAGAAATACGGAGGCAGTCGGCTTACGCTGATCACGCACAAAGACCGATTGCTTCGGCAACGCCAGATGTACACGGGCCTTACGAACCGACACCATACTGCTGATTGTGCGGGCCAACTCCCCTTCAAGACCCCGACGGTAACGGGCATTTTCCATAAACTGGCTGGTCCCAAGCCCCTGCTCTTTATCAAGCAGTTCAAAACCAACCGTATTATCGCCACTGAAACCTTCCGCCGCTAAACGCAGACGTGCTTTATGTAACTGCTCGTTAGGTACCAGGATCGAACGTCCTGACGCATCAAACTTATAAGGGATAGCAAACAACTGCAGCTGATCAACAATTTCATTGGCATCAGCATAAGCAACATCATTATAGAGAACCCTGTAATCGGGTTCCTGAGACCACAGCACCACAGCAAAACCAATAGCGATAGTAGCCGCCAGACCGATCATCAGCCCCAGCTGACGAACCAGACTCAGACGATTGAAGCCAAAGGCTATACCCTTGCTACCACCCGCTGCCATAGATGCGTTTTCCATTTAGTTGAGTGCCCACACAACCGTTAATTCAATAAGCGCCATTAAATTGGCATCTTCATAACATCTTCATACGCCGACACCATCCGGTTACGAACCTGAGTCATTGCCTGAAATGAAACTGATGCTTTTTCCATGCTGATCATCACCTGATGCAAATCCACACCGGGATCTCCCCTTTCAAAGGATGTCGACAGGGCTTTAGCTTCTTTCTGCATGCCATTAACCTTATCCACAGCGCCTTTCAGCATTTCACCAAAACCGGGGGTATCATCAGCAACGCCAGCAACCGGCATCCCCATCGGGGCCTGCTGCATACCTTGCTGCGCCTGCGACTTCATCGCGCGCATCTGTTCTAAAACAGAATTTATATCAGCTCTTTCGATCATACCCACCCCAAAAAATCGGCAATATATTGACATTATATGCGTAGACTAGGTCTATTCAAGTAATAATCTGACGCATTCGCCAAAAAAACGTCATTTAATAACGTCAAAAAACTATACACATATACTTAAAAGCAAAAAACGGGCCATCAGGCCCGTTTATTTTTTGACAGGTCAGCAATCTGTATCTGAGTCAGATATTGGGGGTTTCACCATATTTCAGCCGCACATACATCAGCGCAACCGTAATGGCATCTCCCAAAGCGGTATGCCGTTCTAAAATAGGTATATCAAGATTTTTGGAAATAGTATCGAAACGCAAATCCGCATTACCGCCAATGCTGCGCCACTTAATGATGTCATGATAGACATGGGAAAGCTCAATGGCCTTACCGGGCAAACCGAATCCATAGCGGGGCCGCAAAAACTTATCCAGCATGCGAATATCGTAGTTCACATAATACCCGAGGACCGGCCGGTTACCGACAAACGCTAAAACCTGCTCCAGCGCCTCATCCATACCAACACCGTCAGCCAGATCAGCGGCACGAATCTTATGAATTTTAATAGAATCTTCAGTCAGGCTCTTTGGCGGCTTGAGTTTAATATCCAGCCGTTCACTGGTGACAACTTTCTGACCTCTGATTTTAACCGCCCCGATTGACAGTATCTCACCCTCTTTAACGTTCAGACTGGTCGTCTCACAATCCAGTGATACCACTTCATCCCCTTCATAAGGCGCAAACAGCTCGCCGTAGGGGCCTGCCCGGTGATCAATCCGCTCTTTAAACTGTCTGATGGTACGGGGAATAATCATCCTGATTTTGCCTCCAGGTTAGCCTGCCAGGTGATAACGTAATGCCAGATGTTTCTTAAATCCTTTTACGATGTGCAACGCATCACGCAACATGTCACGCTCCATTTTATCCAGAAGCGCCAGATCAATGGTATTAGGCGTTTGATCTACGCCATCCTGCTCTGCCCGCAGCACTTGCTGCCCCAGCCGAACCTGAATGAACAGTGCCAGCGCTTCACACAGCTCCCGGCCATGCTTCTCTTTGATCTGGCCCAGCTCCACTAACGCCTCTATACGCTTGAAAGTATTGGTCTCCAGCACCCGGTATTCCAGCGCCAGCGTCCGGATACCGTGAACAATCGGAAAAATACCGCCCTTTTTCACATCCAGCTGCCCTTTTTCCTTCAGGTTGCCGAAAAAACTCAGCGGAGTGTCAAATTCCAGTGCAACCTTGGCAAAATGTGCAAAAAATACCTTATTGCTCTGTAAATGACGCATAAACCAGTTACGGGATGTCTTAAAGAGCGCCTGATTCCCCGCAACCGGGTGCGCATCCACTGCTATGGCCAGGTTCATTTGCGCAAGCCCGTCACAGTTTTCCGACCAGTCACTCAGCTGCTGAGTCCAGTCACCGATAGATTTCACCCAGGCAGGATTCGACACCATAATGTTACCCGGACACTCGGGAAAGCCGAATGAGATCAAAGTGTCACTGAACTGACGCAGGGTTTCATGCATATCTGGCCAGATCAGTCCGTCTCGGAAGATCAGCCCGTTGTCCTGATCCGTCTTCATAATCTGTTCACCACGCCCCTCACTGCCCATGACCACCAGACAAACATGAGGCTGCATATCCGGCGGAATAATCAGATCAAACAGCTTGGCAATTATCCGGCCATTCATAGCAGCAATCAGATCCATTACAAAACGGGCTTTAACGCCCTGTCCAACAACGGCCCGCACCAGATCGCTTAAGCCGGCAGCAGCATCCCGCAACGCATCAATCGTCGCAGCCCGCTCAATCCGCAAACCAATAACGTGGGAATGGCTGGAAAAATAGCTAAGTACATCGGTCAGCTCCACCACTCCGGTAAGCTGCTGATCATCCATTACCACAACCCGTTCGATATGTTGTTGCGTCATGGTAATCAGCGCATTAAACAGATAATCCCCGGAGGCAGTGGTAATCAGCCGGTAACTGGCAATCTCAGCCACATCAGTGGCCAGGGGAAACCCGTCAATGACGATTGCATCCAGCAAATCCGTGCCGGTTACCATGCCATAGCGGTTACCCCGCTTCACCAGCATGCAGTCTGCCCGCTGTTCACGCATCAGGCGGGTGGCTTCTTCAATCGTGCTGCCCTGCTCTACAATCAGAGGCTCACGGATAACACCATCTTTAATCTGCGCCAGCATAAATTCTGCCATATCCTGATCACCGCCCAGTTTTGAGCGAATCTCAGTTTTAGCCGACAAGCTTTGCTGAAAGTAATCCGCAAAGCGGCTGTTCTCAGCACACAGGTCCAGCAGCATTTTCGTGGGCAATATATGACATATTGTTTCTTCTTCAGCGATAAAGTTATGAATCGCCCGGCCTTTAATCGCCGACCAGCCACCGAAATAGTCTTCCGCGGTATAGTGAACAAACACATGGTCAACTTCACCACCATCAGCGTCTGCATCATTTTCGCTTACCACACCTTTTAATATGACGTAGACACCTTCCGGCACATCGCCGGCGGCCAGTACCGTCTCGCCACGCTGGTAGTAACCAATATCAAGGCTGCTGCGTAACAGCACCTGCTCCGCCTCAGTCAGCAGGCTGAAAGGCATATTCGTCATATTAAAAGATGAAGGCATCTGTACAGTCCTTTAGCTGTCACACCGGCCCGGACTAACCGGGCAGAAAAAAGGGCGCACCTGCTCTCGCGGGCGCGCCCCTGTCACTTCTCTCCGTAAACGGGGAGGTCAGCGATTAGTGAGCGTGAGCTGAACCCGCGCCACGTGGCACACGGATATTCTCAACAATTTCCTGAATCTCAGCCGGTGGCGGCGGCGTCATCATAGACACAATGTATGCCACGATGAAGTTCAGAATCATACCCACGAAGCCGAAGCCACCGGTGGAGATACCCAGGAACAGATCTTCCTTCGCACCGCCCATAAAGGTGAAGTAGATCATGTAAGCCATGGTAGAACCCAGACCCACAATCATGCCGGCAATCGCACCTTCTTTATTCATACGCTTATTGAAGATACCCATCACAATAACCGGGAATACCGAGGATGAAGCCAGACCAAAGGCCAGCGCTACCACCTGGGCCACAAAGCCCGGCGGATTTATCCCGAAGTAACCGGCAATACAGATGGCAACAACCGCCGCAATCCGTGCGTACATAAGCTCTTGCTTATCCGAAATATTCGGATTGATACAGGTCTTCATCAAGTCATGCGAAATCGCCGTCGAAATGACCAGCAGGAGACCTGCAGCTGTCGACAGAGCCGCCGCAACAGCACCCGCCGCTACCAGGGCAATAACCCAGTTAGGCAACTGTGCGATTTCAGGGTTAGCCAGTACCATGATGTCACGGTCGACATACACTTCGTTGGCATACGGCGCACCGTTCACAGCAGCCGGATCAGCAATTGCGTTAGTGACCGCACGCTCACCGTACTCACCACGGTTCTCACCGTCGAAAGCAGGCTTGCCTTTCTTACCGTCAAAAGCAGCACCGGCAGCATACTGAACCTTGCCGTCGCCATTGTAGTCATGCCAGCCCAGCAGACCTGCATTTTCCCAGTTCTTAAACCACTGCGGCATCTGCGCATACTCAGTACCCGCATTATCAGTACCGTTAATAGTCTGGATCAGGTTTACCCGACCGAAACCGGCAACACCCGGAACAGATGTGTACAGAATAGCGATGAAGATCAGTGCCCAGCCAGCAGAGGTACGGGCATCTTTTACGCGCGGTACAGTAAAGAAACGCACAATTACGTGTGGTAAGCCTGCAGTACCTGCCATCAGTGCAGCAGTTAAGCAGAAGATATCAATCGTGGATTTCTTACCGGCAGTATATTCAGCAAAACCCAGATCCGTGGATAGCTGATCAAGTGTCGCCAGAACCGACATACCGGAATCCAGCGTTGCACCCAGACCAATCTGTGGCAGCACATGGCCGGTAATCTGCAGTGACAGGAAGAACGCAGGCACAGTGAATGCCAGAATCAGTACACAGTACTGTGCAACCTGTGTGTAAGTGATACCTTTCATACCGCCCAGAACAGCGTAGAAGAATACGATTGCCATACCGATGATAACACCGGTGTTAATATCCACGTGCAGGTAACGGGAGAATACGATACCTACACCGCGCATCTGACCGGCAACGTATGTGAAGGAAATAACGATCGTACATACGACTGCGATAACACGTGCCGTATTGGAATAATAACGGTCACCTACAAAATCCGGCACCGTAAACTTACCAAACTTACGCAGGTAAGGGGCTAACAGCATCGCCAGCAGTACATAACCACCGGTCCAGCCCATCAGATAAGCACCGCCGTCACGGCCGATGAAAGACACCAGACCCGCCAGGGAGATGAAAGATGCCGCAGACATCCAGTCCGCCGCCGTTGCCATACCGTTTGCCACGGGGTGTACACCACCGCCGGCAACGTAGAATTCTTTTGTTGACCCTGCACGGGCCCATATTGCAATACCAATATAGAGCACAAAAGAGCCGCCTATAAACAGGTACGTCAGTACATCAAGACTCATAATACCGTCCTCAGATTCTTGTTATTGTTATTCGTGAACGTCGTATTTTTCATCCAGCTTATTCATGCTGAACGCGTAAGCCCAAATCAGGCCTACATAGACGAAAATAGAACCCTGCTGATCGATCCAGAATCCTAACGGGAAGCCGAAGAACGGAATTGCATTAAGTTGTTCTACCAGCAAGATACCGCACACATATGAAACTACAAACCAGACGGAGAGGTATGTAATGATAATGCGCAGATTTTCAGACCAATAGGCCTGAGCATTCTCAGACGAAGACATTGGCACCATCCTTATTTTTGTTATTGGGTTAATAGAATTTCGTCATATAACGCTAGCAAAGCCCCCCGGTTTTCGATGCCCCGACTTTAGTCTCAGGCAATTTCACGAACATTCGCCAACATCTCTAAACACCAGTAAAACCGGGCCATACAGCGATTCTTTTTGCGCCGCAACACAACCAGAGCTGTAGACAAAGGTATAATTCTGCCAGACACGATTTCGCTGCATTTTTACTGCCCGACTGTGTTTAAATGAAGTTCTGACACGCAATAAAGACTGAATTAAGATTGCTGTGGCGTTACTGAATTACCCCTCAGACACAGGGCTGTAAACGGTATTTTTTCCACAGCTCAGGAACCGGACTATATGCTCTCTGGCGCATCGATCATTTTCATTTCACTGGCCTATGTTGGCCTGCTGTTCGCCATCGCTTACTTTGGTGACCGTAGCCGTAAGGGCCGCTCCTACGCCAGCAACCCTGTTATTTATTCCCTGTCCCTGGCGATCTACTGCTCTTCCTGGACCTTCTACGGCGCGGTGGGCCGGGCAACCACCAGCGGCTGGGAGTTTCTGGCGACATACCTCGGCCCGGTGCTGGTATTTATTTTCGCCTGGCGCATCATTGAAAAAATGATTCTTGTAGGTAAGCAGCAAAACACCACTTCCATTGCTGACTTCATCTCATCCCGATACGGCAAAAGCCAGTCACTGGCGATTCTGGTCACCGTCATTGCCGTATTCGGTACCATTCCGTATATCGCCATGCAGCTGAAAGCAGTGGCAATCAGCTTCGATGCCCTGACACCTAACATTGCTGACGGTCTCAGCAAAGGTAGCGATACGGCCTTGTTTGTTGCCCTGCTGATGGCGGTGTTTGCCATACTTTTCGGTACCCGGCATATTGATGCCACCGAACACCACGAAGGCATGGTACTGGCCGTCGCCTTTGAATCCATCATCAAACTCACCGCTTTCATTATGGTCGGCCTGTTTGCGGCCTTTGAAATCTTTGAAGGGGTTGATGACCTGATTTTTAATATCAGCCATCAGCTCAGTTATAACGCTAATTTCCGGGGGCCGCTGAGTAACGGTTTTGTAATTGAAGTCTTACTGGCCTGTGCAGCTATCATTTGTCTGCCCCGCCAGTTTCACGTCACCATTGTGGAAAACACCCAGGTCGATAACCTGAAGACCGCCCGCTGGCTGTTTCCGCTGTATATGATCCTGCTGGCATTATTTGTCCTGCCTATTGCCACCGCCGGTATGACGGTTTTTAATCCGTCTAACACCAATGCTGACACATACGTATTGTTATTGCCGCTGCGTTCAGGGCATGAAAATCTGGCTGTATTCGCCTTTATTGGCGGCTTATCTGCCGCCACCAGCATGGTAATTGTGGCCTCTATTACACTGGCCACTATGGTATGTAACGACATCATCATGCCGTTGCTGTTACGCATTTCATGGTTAAAGCTGTCAGACAACAAGGACCTTGGCGCGCTGCTGCTCAGGGTACGGCGCATCACCATTGTCTGCCTGATGCTCATGGCCTATTTCTATTACCGCATCCTTGGCGACCAGACGTCCCTGGCATCCTTCGGTTTACTGGCGTTTGCGGCAGCTGCACAACTGATCCCCGGAATAATCGGCGGCATTTACTGGAAAAACGGCTCACGCTATGGCGTTCTGGCAGGGCTGAGTGCAGGCTTTGTTCTGTGGATCTACACACTGGTCTTTCCGACACTGGCCAGTGTCGGCCTGCTTGATAACAACATCATCGAAAACGGCCTGTTTGGGTATGAAAGCCTTAAACCCATGGCGCTGTTCGGCATCACCGGACTGGACATTCTGACTCACGGCACCCTCTGGAGCGTCGGCGTTAACACCCTCCTGTACCTGATTGTCTCCCACTACACATCCCAGCGGCTGGTTGACAGGATTCAGGCCAGCGCTTTTGTGGACGCGTATAACAAAGACCTCAACGAACCCCAGCGCACCACTAATACTCACGCCACCGTGGGTGACCTGCAGACCCTGGCCGAACGCTTTCTGGGCACCAACCGTGCTCAACATGCTTTTACTGACTTCGCACTGAAATTCAGCCAGACCCCACCCCTTGCCAGCGAAAAAGCCAGCCATGAACTTATCCAGTTCACCGAGCGTTTGCTGGCCGGTGCGATCGGCGCTTCTTCCGCCCGGATCGTGCTTGCCTCTACCCTGCGGGGTAAAGATATGCAGATTGGCGATATCGTTACTATCGTCGACGAGGCTTCACAGGCGCTGCGGTTTAACCGCTCACTGCTGCAATCCACCATTGAAAACATATCCATGGGCATCAGCGTGGTGGACCAGCAAATGCGCATCGTTGCCTGGAACCGACGCTACATTGAGATGTTTAATTATCCTGACGGGCTGGTATGTGTTGGCCGGCCGATTGAAGATATCTTCCGTTATAACGCCCGCCACGGGGAATACGGTGAAGGTGACATTGAAGCGTCCGTTAAAGCCCGGCTTGACGCCATACGCTCCGGCGATAACCAGGCATATGAGCGGCACCGCCAAAACGGTACAGTTCTGGAAATCCGCGGTAACACCATGCCTAACGGCGGCTTTGTAAATACCTATATGGATATCACCGATCACAAAGAGGTTCAGGAAGCCCTGCGTGAAAGCGAACAGAATATCCGGATTTACACAGACAATGTGCCGGTACTGATCGCCTATCTGAATAACGACCAGTATTATCAGTTCGTCAACAAATCTTATGCACAGACCTTCGGTATTGACCGGCATAACATTGCCGGTATGCACTGCACCAGCGTGCTCAACGAAGAAGAGTACAAACAGCGCCTGCCATATATAAGAGCTGCCGTCGCCGGTGAACGCCAGCGCTTTGAAACCCAGCTCCCGACTAAGGACGGCTCCCCCCGCTACGCTGAGGTAACCTATATTCCTCACTTTGGCTATCAGGGCGAAATACCGGGTTACTTTACCCTGTATCAGGACATTACCGAACGCCGCCTGGCGGAACAGGCCCTGCAGGAAACGAACGAAAACCTGGAACAGCGGGTACAGGAGCGTACCTACTCCCTGTCTGTCGTGAATAACGAGCTACGGAAAGAAAATACCGTCAGGGCTCTCATTGAAGATGAACTCCGTCAGGCAAAAGCTGATGCCGACGCCGCCAATCTGGGCAAAACCCGCTTCCTTGCTGCCGCCAGCCACGATGTATTGCAGCCACTGAACGCTGCCCGGCTGTTTACCTCAGCACTGGCTCAGCAGCAACACAGTGAAGCGACCACCCAGCTGATTGAAAACCTTGATGGCTCGCTCAAGGCAGCAGAAACACTGATTTCCGCAATTCTGGACATTTCCAAGCTGGACGCCGGTGCCCTGATCCCTAACCGCAGTCACTTCAGCCTGACCACCCTGTTTGAAAACCTGAATACAGAATTTACTGCCCTGGCGAACGATAAGGGGCTGCAATTCCATTTTGTAAACTGCCACCGAATTGTACATTCGGACCCACAGCTACTGAGACGGGTCCTGCAGAATTTTATATCTAACGCCATTCGTTACACCCAGAAAGGTAAAATCCTGCTGGGCTGCCGCCATACGGGCAACAGTATCCGCATTGAGGTATGGGATACCGGCGTAGGCATTCCGGAAGACAAACTCAGTGAAGTGTTCGAAGAATTCCGCCGCATTAACAATCCCAAGCACTCCAAGGTAGAAGGCCTTGGCCTGGGGCTGGCGATTACCGAACGTATTGCCCACATTCTTGAACATCCGATCAGCGTTCGCTCCTGGCCCGGAAAAGGCACGGTATTCAGTGTGAAGGTGCCGCTTGGTGAAACTGACAAGGCAATCAAACAGCAGCCGGAAAACCGCGGCTGGACCCGCAGCAAAGGCCTTGAAGGGGTTAACGTGCTGGTTGTGGATAACGAACCGAGTATTCTGGAAGGCATGACTGCACTGCTAGAGGGCTGGTCCTGTAATACGCTGTGCGCCACTTCCGGTGCCAGTGCCGCTGCACTGATCAGTGAACAGGACTTCACACCGGACATTATCCTGATGGATTATCATCTGGATGACAGCCTGACAGGTATCATGGCACTCAAAGAGCTCGCCCCTCTGTGGCCAACCCCTGTACCTGCAGTGGTGATTACCGCCGACCGTACTGACGAAGTTCAGGACGAGATCCGCCAGTCTGACGCACAGCACCTGAATAAGCCGATCAAACCTGCTGCCCTGCGGGCCATGATCAACAAACTGATTTCCGCTAACCGGCAGCAGGAAACAGAACCTTCCTGACAGCTATAAAAAAAGGGCCTGACGGCCCTTTTTCTTTTACAGCAATTTTTTCAGCCAGGCTCTTACAAAAGAATTACGCCAGCTCAGTCTTTGGCGGCTCAACACCTAAACGCTGTGCGGCAATAACTGCCTGCGTGCGGCTGTGAACACCCAGCTTTCTCAAAATTGCGGTCACGTGCGCCTTAATGGTCGCTTCGGATACATTCAGCTCATAAGCAATCTGCTTATTCAGCAGCCCTTCGGTCAGCATGGTCAGTACACGAAACTGCTGAGGCGTCAGTGAAGCAAGATTATTGGCAAACGCCTGATCTTCAGCCGGCACATCATCCATATTGTCCGCCAGCGCCTGTGGCAACCATTCCTCACCCTGCAGCACTTTTGAGATCGCTTCAGCAATGATATCTAACGGCGATGATTTAGGGATGAAACCCGACGCACCGTAATCAATCGCCCGCTTCATTACCTGCGGCTCTTCACTGCCAGACACAACGACCACCGGAATACCCGGATTCTGCCCCCGCAGAAATACCAGCCCTGTAAACCCATTGGTGCCTGGCATATGTAAATCCAGCAATACCAGATCCGCATCGCTGTGGGTATCTACTGCTTCCTGAACAGCCGCCAGAGAATCAGCCTCTACAATTTCAACGCCGGAAACAGCTTGAGTCACCGCCTGTTTAAGCGCTGCACGAAACAGCGGATGATCATCCGCAATGATTATTTTCTGCGCTAACTGCATTCAACCTCTCCCCATTTGCGTCATGTTACTTAGCATAGCAGTGAAAACCCTGTGTCAGGACCTGATCCTTCTTGCAGCACACTGCTTACATTAGCAACATCTTATCACCGGCAACCTTTTAAACAAACTTCGCCAGCCTTCAGCTGTGAATTTTATTGTTTAAGCTCAATAAGTTAGCCTTATACTTAAGTCGAACTTCCGACTTGCTCTGTCATTTTCAAACAATTCTGTGTGGCATAAACAACAACGCCCCGTACAAAGACGGGGCGTTACATACACAACACTTACTTACGGTTCATACGGTGCTCAATCAGATCATCAACAACCGACGGATCTGCCAGTGTAGAAGTATCTCCCAGCGCGGCGAAGTCATCTTCAGCAATCTTCCGCAGGATACGGCGCATGATTTTGCCAGACCGGGTTTTTGGCATACCCGGTGCAAACTGAATCAGATCCGGCGATGCAATCGGGCCGATCTCAGCACGCACCCAGTTACGCAGCTCTTTCATCAGCTCATCAGACTCTTCATAGCCAGACTGCAGTGTCACGTACACATAAATGCCCTGCCCCTTGATGTTATGGGGATAACCCACCACCGCCGCTTCTGCAACCGCAGCATGCGCCACCAGTGCAGACTCAACCTCTGCGGTGCCCATGCGGTGACCTGATACGTTGATCACATCATCAACCCGGCCGGTAATCCAGTAATAGCCATCTTCGTCACGGCGAGCACCGTCACCGGTGGTATACATGCCTTTAAAGGTTGAGAAGTAAGTTTGTACAAAACGTTCGTGATCACCCCAGATAGAACGCGCCTGAGACGGCCATGAATCAGTCAGCACCAGATTACCGTCCACAGCACCGCTCAGCTCATTCCCTTCGTTATCCAGCAAGGCCGGCATAACACCAAAGAACGGACGGGTTGCAGAACCCGGCTTGGCACCTGTTGCACCCGGCAGAGGTACAATCATCACACCACCGGTTTCTGTCTGCCACCAGGTATCCACAATCGGGCAGTTTTCCTGACCGATAATCCGGTGATACCACTCCCAGGCTTCAGGGTTGATTGGCTCGCCGACGGACCCAAGAATGCGCAGTGATGACAAATCTGCATCACCCAGGACATCTTCGCCCTGCTGCATCAGCGCACGGATAGCAGTCGGAGCAGTGTAGAACTGATTAACCTTATGCTTTTCGATAACCCGGCCAAAACGGCTGTTGTCCGGGTAGCTTGGTACCCCTTCAAACATCAGGGTGGTAGCACCGTTAGCCAGCGGTCCGTAAACGATATAGCTGTGGCCGGTTACCCAGCCCACATCGGCCGTACACCAGTAAATATCGCCCTCTTTATAATCAAATACATACTCATGGGTCATGGAGGCATACACCATGTAACCACCCGTTGTATGTTTCAGGCCTTTAGGCGCACCGGTAGAACCGGAGGTATACAGAATGAACAGCGGATCTTCCGCATTCATTTCTTCAGCCGGGCAATCCGCAGACGCGGCGGCCGTCAGCGCTTCATACCACTTATCACGGCTGGCATCCCAGGCAACGTCCTGATCAACACGCTTAACCACCAGCACACTGCTGATGCACGCCGCAGCAGCCGGATTTTCCAGCGCTTTATCCACATTTTCTTTCAGCGGAACCGCTTTACCACCACGTAGCGAATAGTTAGCGGTGATCACAACTTTAGAGTTCGCGCCTTCAATACGCGCAGCCAGCGCTTCCGGCGAAAAGCCACCGAATACAATAGAGTGCACCGCACCAATGCGGGCACAGGCCAGCATTGCTACTGCGGCTTCCGGAATCATCGGCATGTACAGGGTAACCACATCACCCTTTTCAACCCCTTCGCCTTTCAGCACGTTGGCAAAACGGCTGACACGCTCATGCAAATCACGGTAGGTGATATTTTCAGACTCGCTCGGGTCATCACCTTCCCAGATAATCGCTACCTGATCACCACGGGTTTCCAGATGGCGGTCCAGACAGTTATACGCAGCATTCAGGGTACCGTCTTCGTACCAGCGGATATCTACATTGTGTGGATCAAAGGAGGTGTTCTTAACTTTCGAATAAGGCTTAAACCAGTCGATACGCTTACCATGCTCGCCCCAGAACGCATCAGGATCATTAACGGACTGTTCGTACATTGCCGTATATTTTGCGTTATCGATATGTGCTGAAGCGGCCATCGCTTCAGAGACCGGATACATCTTTGAGTCGCTCATGATCATGCCCTTAACTTGTTATTTTATATTCGTTATCAGCGGATAATGCATGGCGCCAGGCTCACTGTCCGGCGATGCATTCATGCTCAGGATTCAGAATACGTCTGCGTATCCTTTCCCGACAAAAGATTCATTATATAGACGCCGGGAGTTGGCAAGACGTGAAAATCTGCGCCTGATTTAATTAATTACGCTACCTGTACCGTACTTTTTGCGGCATCGCCTCACAGGTTTACAGCAAAGCACTTTCAACATTTTTCTGGTGTCTGACCAATGTATAAAGACTGCTCAGTTGCCTAAATTAGACATTGGTCGATTTGCAGCAAGCCATTAGTCTTACTTCGCTTCAGGCTGAGGGTAGCCCCGGGACGGGCTTTGAACAAGCACCAGACAGTTCTGCAAACGTTGCCATTTGCAGAACAATGCTGCACTTGCTACCCCAGCATAGCATCCAGGTCTACACCGTCTTCACGCATTTTGGCCAGCTTATAACGCAATGTCCGGGGGCTGATTCCCAACTGCTGAGCAGCGTCTTTACGGCTACCACCGGTTTCCCGCAAAGTATCAATAATCAGCTGATACTCATGCTGGCGCACGCCGGCTACCAGAGGATTACTGTCCCCCGCTGAAGAGAGCTCAACACTGGTATCAAACTCTGCCGTTTGAATACTGGTTGGCTGGATATGCAGGTCACGGGCACTGATCAGCGCACCCTGTTGCAGAATCAGCGCACGCTGCACGACGTTATCCAGTTCCCGGACGTTACCGGGCCAGTCATAGCTGCTCAGCGCCTGCTCAGCATCCGCTCCCAGTGAGACTGCCGTACGGTTCATCTTCAGTGAGTACTTACTCAGTAAGCGCTTTGCCAGGGGGACGATATCTGCCCGGCGCTCCCGTAACGGCAACCACTGCAGCGGAAACACATTCAGCCGGTAATACAGGTCTTCACGGAACTTGTTCTCACCCACATAGGATTCAAGCTTACGGTTGGTGGTCGCCAGGATCCGTACATCCAGGCTGATGACTTTACGGCCACCGACCCGTTCCACTTCCTGCTCCTGAAGCACCCGCAATAACTTGGCCTGCAGGCCAAGATCCATTTCTGAAATTTCATCCAGTAAAATTGTCCCGCCGTTCGCCTGTTCGAACTTCCCCGGATTACTGCTGTATGCGCCGGTGAAGGCGCCTTTTTCATGGCCAAACAGAGTGGCCTCCAGCATGCTTTCCGGAATGGCCGCACAGTTAATCGCAATGAATGGCTGATCGGCCCGGGGGGAGTGGTTATGAATATACTGTGCCAGCACTTCTTTACCGGTTCCGCTTTCGCCGGTAATCAGTACGGTAGAATCGGTTTCCGCCACCCGCCGCGCAACCTGCAACAGTTGCTTACTGGAATTCTCTTCAGCCACCGGCTGCAGGTTATCCTGCTTACGGATCTGCGTACCGGTATAGCGCTTAACCACTTCAATCAGAGCATCCGGCTCAAACGGTTTCATCAGATAATCCACCGCGCCGCTACGGATTGCATCCACAGCTTTATTCACCTGACCGTAGGCGGTGATCAGCATAACCGGCAGGCACGGGTGCTGCTGCTGGATTTTCTCCAGCAACTCATGGCCATCCATGCCGCCCATATTGACATCGCTGACGACCATATCCACTGATTGCTGCCCCAGCAGGGTCAGCGCATCTTCACCGGATTCCGCTTCAAGACAGCTAAAGTCCGCCAGCTCCAGCGTATCAACCAGCGCTTCTCTTAAGCTGGCATCATCTTCAACTACCAGTATCTGCGTCGCCATATGTTTTCCTGTTTCGTTATCTTTATATATGAATGAGCAATCTGCTTATGCACCGCTCACATCAGTATCTTTTGCATAGGGCAGTAAAAACGCAGCCCTTGTACCCCGCCCGGGTTCGGAAACCAGTACAAACTCACCATGATGAGCCTTGGCAACCACCTGAGCCACCGCTAAGCCTAACCCCGTACCATGGGACTTCGTGGAATAAAACGGCTCAAGTACTTTGCGGCACTGTTCCTGATCCATACCCGGACCGTTATCAGCCACCATCAGGCACAGCCGTTCTTCCAGTACCGACGCCTCAATGCTTAATTCAGCCCCTTTTCCGGCGGCCTGTAAACTGTTCTCAACCAGATTCATCAGTGCACCCAGTAAAGCGTCTTTATTACACTGCAGCTGAATATCCGGCACGCTATTAATACATTCGCAGTCTGCGTCCCAGGCAGCAAGAGGCACATCCAGTGCATCTTCAATATCACGGAATAACTGTGCCAGCGTCAGACGGTCATCCAGACGGGTTTCACCCCGGGCAAACACCAGCATATCCCGTACCTGATGCTCCAGATTTTCCAGCCGTGACTTAATCTTGCCGGCAAACTTCATCTGTTTATCGGCCTGCAGCCCAGGTTTTATAAGATGACTGGCGTACAGGAGCGCGGCAGATAAGGGGGTACGGATCTGATGCGCCAGAGAAGCCATCATCCGGCCCATTTCTGACAAGCGCTGATAATGAGCCACCTGCCCCTGCAGCAAGCGAGTTTCCGTCTGATCAGTCAGCATAATCAGCTGGCCCGTTTCAGACTCCAGAGAGCGGGTTGATAAGCTTACCCGGCGACCACTCTTTAACGAGACTTCGTGTCCGTCATCACTCCGTGGAGCAAAGCTGCGTTGTATAATCCTAACCCAGGACTCACCCAGTAATGGCTCTCCCAACAACTCTGCTGCAGCCAGGTTCGCTTCACTGACCAGGCCACGGGAATCGACCACCAGCACACCGGCAGGCAGCAAATTCAGCAAATCATCCATACGCCCGCTCAGGCGGGAGTTTTCAGCCTGCTGCTGACGATGCTGCCCCCGTGAGTCCGCCAGTTCAACCTGTAAAGCTGCAACCTTCTCCTGCAGCTTCATTAACTCTGTATTCGTATTCTGATCGCCCATGATTTACTTTCGCTGGATGCCGTATTTACGCATTTTCTCTACCAGAGTTGTCCGGCGAATCTGCAACTTATCTGCCGCCCTGGCCACAACATTGGCGGTTGTATCCAAAGCCTGCTCAATCAGTACCTGTTCAATTCCTTCCAGATAAGCCTTCAGATCAATTCCGTCTTCGGGTAACACATGTCCCACCTGAGCATCAGATGCATCTGTCAGGCTGTGATCACACTCTTCATGTAAGCGGGCCTTTAAACTGATATCACCGGCGTCTTCTTCCAGATAACGAAACTTCTCAGGTAATTCGCTAATGCTGATCACACTGTCCGGATGCATAATGGTTAAGCGCTCAATCAGATTCGCCAGCTCGCGAACATTGCCCGACCAGGGATGCTGTTGCAGGGAATGGATAACCGCCGGCATAATTTTAATCCGGCCAAAACCCTCGGCTTCAGCACGACGAATAAACAGTTCAGTCAGGGTCGGAATATCATCCGTCCGCTCCCGCAGAGCCGGCATAGCAATAGGAAATACATTGAGGCGGTAGTACAGGTCTTCCCGGAACTTCCCCTCATCAATCATCTCTTCAAGATTTTTATGGGTCGCAGCAATAATACGCACATCACAGTCGATGGTTTTGGTACCGCCGACCCGCTCGAAGCACTTTTCCTGAATTACCCTGAGCAGTTTCACCTGCATATTCAGCGGCATGTCGCCAATCTCATCCAGAAATAACGTACCGCCATCAGCCAGCTCAAAACGTCCCGGACGGCTGGAAACCGCTCCGGTAAAGGCACCTTTCTCATGGCCAAACAGTTCGCTTTCTAAAAGCTCTGAAGGAATGGCACCACAATTGAGGGGGACAAACGGCCCTTCTGACCTTGCAGACGCTTTATGCAGGCAGTTTGCGACAACTTCTTTGCCCGTACCGGATTCTCCGTTAATCAGCACGCTGACATCCCGCGTGGCGACCTGCGCCATCAACCCGCGAACATCGTTCATCACTGCACTGCCACCGGCCAGATCAGAAAACGCCTGCTCCAAACCGAACGCAACTTCCGCTGGCTGACTCAATTCACGGAAAATCTGAGCACGGTGCAGCATGTACTGAACATCGGATAATAACGCGTCAGAAACCAGCCCACCCAGCACCCGCTGCTGCAGAGGCTCACTCAGCGTACCGGGTTTTACCCAGTCACCGACCGTAATAACCGGCGTGACATCATCAAGGCGTTGCTCAAGCAGTTTATCCAGATCGATAGGATGGTTGCAGTGCCCCAGCATAACCGCCAAAAATTCTGACGACCGGCCGGCGTCCGCCTGTAGCCAGTTAACATAGTTATCTGTCTGGCAAGCAATACCGGCAAACATTAGCCGGTCAGACAATTGCCGCTGACCATCTAAATCATCATCTATATATAGGAGCTGCATACTCTGTTTCATACCTGTGATCTGAACATGTATTCAGGATTTAACAGTCTCTGTCGGTTAGCTGTTGCAACAGACAAAAAACACTAACGTCAAATTTATGACATACAATCAAACTTAACAAGCATCTTTGTGCTATTTTTTTGACGCGAAAGAATCTGACTGCCTTAAAACCCTTAAAATACAAACAAAAAAGCCGGTATCCAAACAGACACCGGCTTCTTATATCGCACAACACTAAAAAGCTGTTATGACACTTCCATTTCCGTCCAGCCAGACTTAATGGTCAGCAACAGGTCCATCACTTCCTGCACTTTCTCAGCCTTAGCTTCACGGTTAGCTTCAGAAATTGAACGCACCATATAGTCATAAAGCGCATCCAGATTTGAGGCGATTTCACCGCCTTTTTCATGATCCAGATAATCTTTAAGTGCCAGCACAATGTCTGTAGCCTTATTCAGTTGGGAAGCGCGCCCCTGAATATCATTACGCTCTATCGCGCCTTTCGCCTTGGCAAGAGAGCCCAGCACACCGTCAAACAACATTGTAATCAGCTGTTGTGGAGACGCCGCATGTACTGCAGTCGCCAAACCGACACTCTGATACTGACGCAGAGCTTTTAAATTAACACTCATTTTTTACTCCAAAACTCTCAGCTAAACACTTAGCTATTGCTTGCTGTAAACGGTAAACGGTCAACCAGACCATTCAGTGAATCAGACGTTGTCCGAAAACTGGCCAGTATATTCTCCATGGCCACATACTGACTGGTCAAGCGGTCATGCATAATCGCCATTTTGCGATCAAGCTCTTCCTGATCATCTTTAATACCTTCCAGCTGATTATTAATACTGTCTTCACGGTTTTTTATCACGCCGGTATTCGAAAGAAAGCCATCAATCAGCAGGGACATCTCCCCGGCAAAACCACGGGAAAATGAAAAACTAAAATTGCCTGAGGCGCCTTCCTGCACCTGCAGGTTCAAACCATAGGGATCGGAATCAATCTTAGGCAGCAAGACATTCCCTGCTCCAAAGGCAGCGTCTCCGGCAATTGTACCTGAAACATCAGTGCCATTTGTTACCGCAGAGCTGGTTGACAGACCCGTAGCCGTCGTAAAGTCAGCACCTGCGGCGGTAAACTCTACCCGCGTATTCGCGCCATACTGACGGGACTGTAATTTCAACTCACCGCCTTCAATGATTACATCTATGGCTTCACCGGCGGTTTTAAGGGTGCTTTCGTTATTGATCAGGGACTGCAGGCCTGCCCGCAGCTCTTCCTGCGAATTATAAGTACCTGTCAATGTTAAAGGCTCAGAAGCCGTTCCATTCACGTTGACAGTAAAAGTATAATCGCCAGTACTGGTATCTACCGGAAAGGTCGTCGTCATCCCACTGCCAAGCACAAAGCCTTTGCTGGGCGCTGTAGCAATAGTCCCCTGATAAGTACCCGCTAAGGCTCTTTCTCCAAAGCTGCCGACCTCAACAGACACAGCACTGTTCGTTGAACTTGTTGTCGTCGAGAAAACAGCCGCAACCTGGGAAAAATTATCTTTAAAGGCTGTATCGAAATCTTCAGTATCGACTTCAAGGGTGCCGTCCAGTTTAGTACGAATACCCACCTGGCTCAGAGAATTAAACTCATCCACTCCCGGCACCGTTGAAGAAATCATACTGCGCATCCGGGACAGCAGATTTTTAGCCGTACCGTCATTCGCCAGTTCACCCCGTTTGGTTTCGTTGGTTTCACTGTCTGTCGTTGTGCTGGTCAGCCCTTTCAGGGTGTTATACAGGGTGTTATAGCCTTCAATAAAGTTATTAACTGCTGTTTTAGCGGTTTCTTTATCTTCGGTAATTGAAAAGCTTAGCTTGTCACCGGGGCTGGCTTTATTCAGCGTCAGCGATAGCCCCTGAATCACATCATCAATATCATTACTTGGCCGTTTAACATTCAGGCCGTTGATATTAATAGATGCATCCTGAGCCTGCTGGGTCTCAGTTACATTACTGTGATTTGTTTCATTGAAGTTCAGAAAATCCAGGCTGGCATCACTGCCGGAAATCCGTAATGCATTCTCTTCACCGGAAGGCGCTGAAATCAGCAGCTGATATGAGCCATCCACTAACAATACGGACGCTTCTACATCTGAACTGTCAGCGTTAATTTTATCCGCAATTTCCTGAATAGAATCGGTGTCGGTTACTTCAATTTCAATGGCCGTTAGCGCTTCGTTTTCAGCAAAGCTGGAAGGGTTATCCGAGCCATCGTAGCTCCATTCACCCTGCGCAATGGTAAGGGTGCCACTGACACCGGCAGCGGCATCTTTATCAGCAAAGGTTTGACTGGGAACCAGGGACTGCCCCTGAGCGACCTCCAGCACCTCTAACTGATACGTACCCAGCTGCGCATTTGCATCCAGAGTATTTGCCGTCACAATGTCCGTGGTCGGCAAAGATACAGACCGTGCACTGAAGGTATCCGGATTGGAAAGCGGTGTCATCAGGTTCTGAAATTCAGACAGGCTGCTTTTCAAAGTACCGTATGCGGAGATCTGAGCATCAAGCGTCGTCTTCTTACTGTCCAGACGGTTTTGCTGCGGCGCCTTCTGAGCATCAACCAGACTATTTACCAGGCTGGTGGTATCAATGCCTGAACCGGCCCCCAGTGCATTAACAATGTTAGTAGCCATAGTAAATCCCTCTGATTTAGACGCTTAGGCTGTGACAGAATGGCTTAATATTCTACATCAATACCGCTTAATTAATGCCACTCTATGTGCTGATATCAGGCCTTATCGTTAAAGATTAGTCCCATTGCTGCTTCCAGATGCTTCGCCAGCTCAACCGCTTCTTCAGACGGATACTGCCTTATCACTTCCTGGGTTTCGCTGTCCAACACCTTGATGATGGTATCGTTACTTTCTTCATCAACAGAAAACGCCAGATTACGTTGTTTACTGTTCATAAATTCATTCAGGCGATCTGCCAGTGCAGACGCTTCTTCATTGGTTAGTTTTTGCTGCGGCGCTTCTTTAGCTGCAGCGTCAGCAGGTTGCTGAACAACTGAATCAGTTACCGGTTGCTGTGTTTGGGTTTGCTGTGTTTGCTGCAGTGGCTGTGAAGCTGCACCGGCAGCATTAACAGCATTGATTGATTCCACTGACATAATCTCACCTCCAAAAACAAAAACCCCCCGATGGCACGAGGGGTTTTATCGGTTAACGTAGAGCGTTACCTATTACTGTAGTAAAGACAGTACCTGCTGTGGCGCAGCGTTTGCCTGTGCCAGCATTGCAGAACCGGCCTGCTGCAGTACCTGCGCACGACTCAGGTTAGCAGATTCAGCCGCGAAGTCCGCATCCAGAATCTGTGAACGTGCCGCAGCAGCGTTTTCAGACACGTTAGACAGGTTGCTTACAGTGAAGTCCAGACGGTTATTAACCGCACCCAGCTCACCACGGGTCTCGTTGATCTGATCCAGCGCGTTATCGATGATTCCAATCGCTTTCTGTGCACCTGCTGCAGTTGAGATATCAATGCTGCTAACCGCCGCGCCGAATTTACCGTCGCCAGTAGAGTTAGCATCCAGCAGACCAGACTTAGCCTGTGCCGCTGTATCTTTGTGATCAACACGGATGCTGGAACCTGATTCAGACTCTAACTTAATACCACCGGCAGCATCAGCAACTGTTACACCGCCACCCAGTACTGCAATCAGAGCTGCACCGTTATCAGCTGTACCGGTTGCATCACCAAACGCGATTTGCGAAACATCACCTTCCAGTAACAGATTCTGTCCTGACAAAGTTGCAGTTACACCAGTAGCATCTTCGGCACCGTTAATGGCAGTAACCAGAGCATCCAGATCCGCACCGGAAGCAATAATTTCACCATTGATGTGGAAGTTACCTGCCGCCCATGCACCAGTAGCGGTTGATGTATCAATCTCAAGGCTTGAGAATACAGTTGCAGTTACACCAGTATCTTCACTTACCTTATTGATAGCAGCAACTTTATCCAGCAGACCACCACTTTCACTGGCACCGATGGCTACGCCGTTAATCTCCAGATCACCAATGGCAAAAGCGTTGGCATCAACAGCTTCACCTTCGATTTCGCCGGCAGCGTTACTTTCACGGAAGCCCAGGTCTTCCAGGTCAGACAATGTACCGGTAGTACCACGGGTAATTGTAATATCATCGCCATCATCTGACGTCAGCGCCAGAGAAGCAGTTTGAGCACCAGCCAGCGTACCACCAGCATCACCGGCATCAACAATTGTGAAGGCTTCTACATTTTCAGCAGAGATAGTCAGCTTACCATCTTCACCGATGTTCGCAGAGATGATTCCACCACCTTCAGTATTAAGCTTATCTGCCAGTTCCTGCAGGTTTTCAGTATCTTTTACAGAAATTGAAGAAGTACCGCCGTCCAGATTTGTGATGTTAACCGTGAAAACATCTGTATCTGCCAGTACACCATCACCTACGGCATCGGCAGTTTTACTTACAACAGTACTTGCAGTAACACCATTCACGTTAGTATTGATCTTTTCGATCAGTTCATCCATATCATCGGTGCCGCCAGTCCAGGTTTCACCGACCGCCAGAATAGACTGACCATTTACCAAAACGTCATTGTGTGCCAGAGCAGTTGTATCTGCGACCAATGAGTTAGAACCACCTAACAAATCGACACTGGTTGAACCCAGACCCAGAGTCTTGGAATCCATTGCTTCAATTTCAAAAGAAATTGTCTGGTTCGCTTCTGAACCCACCTGCAGAGCAACTTTACCCTGAGATCCGTCCAGAATGTTCTGACCGTTGAAAGAAGTGGTTTCAGAGATACGGTCCAGTTCAGCTACCAGCTGCTGTACTTCTGCGTTCATGGAACCACGGTTACCGGAATCGTACGTGCCGTTGGCAGACTGGATTGACAGTTCACGCATCCGCTGCAGGATGTTGGTAGATTCGTCCAGCGCACCTTCAGCTGTCTGGATCAGGGAAACACCGTCGTTAGCGTTACGAACCGCCTGGTTCAGACCGTTGATCTGAGAGGTCATACGGTTAGAGATTGCCAGACCCGCTGCATCATCTGCCGCTGAGTTGATACGCTTACCGCTGGATAAACGTTCACGTGCTTCGTTTTGCTCCATTTGCGCACTGTTCAGGTTACGCTGTGCATTCAGTGACTGAATATTGGAATTAATTACTAATGCCATGAGACTTTCTCCTCATATCAACCAAGTCTGACTGGTTGTTTATTTGTTCAGTTTGAATCCCATTCATCCGTGTAAATTTATGAATACGATTCCAGTATGCTTTAAGTTATCGACCGTCGGTCGTATTACTTGAAATTTTTTTTAACTTATTTTTTCAGCGGCTTTTTCACTCTCAAAACAGGCTGTGAAAGCCTTAATATTGCTGACTATAAGCGCGCTTCAGGTGTACTATATCGGTCGTTAGCGAACAGACTTTAACGACTTCTGCAATATTTTCTTAAATAAAAAAACAGGTGACACAATGATCAGTACACTCAGACAGATCCTGCAGTTGTCAGAACAGATCCTGCAGGCCGCTGAAGATAAAAACTGGGAAACGGTGGAAGTGCTGCAACAGAAAAGAGAACAGGCGAGTAAGCAGGCCGTATCCGGTGATATTCCGCAGGATAAAGACTCATCGTTACAGGCAGAAGCACTGATCAGGCAAATCAATCTGGTGGATGAAAAGTCACTGGGGTTGATAGAAGGCAATAAACAGGAAGTGGCTCAGGAAAAGCTGCGCTCGAACAAGCGCAATAAAATGGCTCAGGCGTACTCAAACCAGCCCAAATTCTGAAACAGGCAGAAGGAATGCTCTTCTGCCTGTTCCTTTTCCATTCAGATGGCTATCAGTTCAGATAGTTAAATAAAGACAACGAACTCACCCTGCCAAAGGTCGCCTGCGCGGCCTGCAACGTAGTTTGCTCCAGGGTAAACTCGCTGATCACTTTGGACAGATCTGCATCCTCAATGGTTGAGATAGCGCTTTCTGTGAACAGCTTAAAGTCCAGGTTAGATGAACTGACATTTTCCAGTGTCTTCAAACGTGAACCTACTACCGTTTGCGACTCCGTTGTTTGTTCTGCGGACATTTTAAATTGCTCAAGCGCCCGGGCAACGGCCTCATTTCTTTCAGTTCGCATCTGATCATTTTCAATTGGCTGGGACAAAACCGATGAAAGTGCCGAGGCAGCATCCAGTACATTCATTTTTTCTGGCGTCACTGAAATTTTAATTTCATTCGCGCTGGCAATATCTGCTGGTTCGTGAAGCTCAAGACTCAGGCCATGAATATTGATCTGAGCAGGTGTCGTCGCCAAATCCCCAACAGCAATATTTGCTATATCATTGCCATCGCTGTCTTTTACCGGCTGTCCGGCACTGTCAAAAACAGAATACTCAAAGTTATTCGGTGTCGGCTCTGTCACTCTGATCGTCAGTTCACCCAAACCTTCTGTCGCTTCTTTAAATGTACCTTCAGCAGCAAGGGTAGCGAATTCCGTATTACGGACAAAGGGCTCGACGGGTGGTGACTGTTGCGCGGCATTGAAAACAGCCTGTCCGGTCAGTTCAGTCTGCAGCGGACCATCGATAGACTCGAATAACACCTCGCCAGAATCATTCGACGGAACGAATAAATCGGAGCCTACCTGTATCAGACGCTGACCGTCATCACCGACATATTCATAGCTGCCATCGCCCTGCTTAACATAAGGCGCATCGCCCCCCTTGTTTCCCGCAAACAGGTATTCGCCCTGAGCATCCTGAGTATTCATCAGACCCGCAACATAATTGACCAGCTGATCCAGCTCCTGAGCGATCGTTGCCCGGTCGGCGTCATTAATCGTGTCACTACCGGCACTGATGGTCAGTTCCCGCATCCGGTCGGTGGCAATATTGATGGAATCCAGTATGGAGTCTTCCTGCTCAAGACGCCTCTTAGTGACATTAATATTGTCGTCATATTTGTTGTACTGCGAAAGCTCACGCTCTAGCTTCACCAGTTGAGCGGCCCCTACAGGGTCATCCGATGGATTTCGCAGCCGCTTACCTGTGGATATCTGCTCCTGCAGATCCGCTATTCTCGACTGAGAACGCTGCATATCGTCGATTGAACTCAAAAACTGTTGCTGTGTTGAAATTCTCATGACCTGATTACCTTTTACTCAAACAGCCGAAAGCAAACACTGCGAAACAGACCTATACGGCCTGAAGCAGGCTGTCAAAAATTGACTGTGACACCCGAATTAACTGCGCAGTCGCCTGATACGCTTGCTGAAACTGCACCAACCGGGCCGCTTCTTCATCCAGATTCACACCACTCACGCTGGCTTTTGTATTGGCTGTTGTATCCATAACAGCCTTGCTGGCATCAGTCGAAATTTTGGCTGTTGCCGTCGTTGTTCCCACCCGCTCAACCAGGCTGCCATACAGATCCTGATAATCTGAACCGCCAACCACTTTGGTATTTTGCAAGTTAGAGATTTTTAACGCATTACGGTTATCAGAGATACCGTCCTGGTTAAATTCGAAGCTGAAGCGGTCACCCGATGAAGGCTGATTCGCAATCGTAATATCATAACCGTTGAGGCTGATTACCTGCCCTGATGTAAACGCCTGATTCACCATCGGGCCGTTACCGACATCCAGAGGAACCGGATTACTCGGCTCACTCATGTCATAAACGGTATAGCGAATCGGGTCGGCGTTATCGAACACAACGTCTACCGGAGGCTTCAGTTCACCATCAACCGCGAAAGACGTGGCACTTGTATCAGTGATATCCACAGTTGCAACGCCTGTCCCCTGGTTATCATTCCCAGGAGATACCCGTACCGGAGATGCCAGCGCAAGCTGATCACCGTCCTGAATGACTCTTTTCAGGTCTTCCGCGCCGGTACGAACGGCATTGATTGAATACCGGTCACCTTCTACAAAAGTTCCGTCAGCTTTTAAGGTAACTTTGATGCCGTCTACCTGAAAGGACAAGGTGCCTTTATTCGGATCCAGGTAATACTCACCCTCATCAACATCAGCAACGCCCTGTGCAACATTACCGACTGTAGACGCCACATTATTTGTCGCATCGACCATATTCACGCTGGCACCGCCAATCAGCGCTGTGCCGTCTGAACTGATGCTCAGGGAAGTGACGCTGCCGGCAACAGTGGCCGTGGAGTCATCCAGATACCCTGACGCCACGGCTTTCACCTGCGCAGCATTATTTGCCGTTAAAGCAGTACCGGCCCCCGGTGTCGTGCTATTGGTATACTGCTTGACGGTCATCACATCAGCATCAGCATTATCCGTAAACTCAACACTGATATTACCGCCAGTGGAGTCGGTAATTTTTACATCCGAACCGTCCATCGCAATGCTGATATTCGACATATCATGCCCGGCGGTCTCCAGCCCCGCCAGCGCAACATCTAACGCGGCCTTACTGTTCACCGCGCCCGTACCGCCGGTAGGTAAGGTAATCGTCATCGTCCGCGGGGTACCGGTATTATCCAGCACCTCCACGGTGTACTGAGCACCATTGCCCCCCGCTTCTGTAATGTCGGCAATACCAACAGCAGAGGCAGCACTGACACCTGATACACCTTCGGTACCGTTCAATGCAGCGGCAACATCTTTAGCAGAGTCCACACCCGGAAAGGCAGTTGCAACCCCGTTAAGAGTAACTGTCAGGTTTTCCGCTGGCGCGGTTACCCCACTATTACCAGCAGTAATCCCGGCAACGGTTCCAACAGAGTTAGCCTGAATTGTTCTGTCATCTGTTGAGGTCGTTAACTGATCGATGTCGAAAACCTTACCGTCTTCCTCGCGCACCAGCCTTATCTGCCCTTCTCCGCCATAGGTTAATTCATAGCCTGACGCCTGCAGTAAATTCACATCTTCAACTGAGACGTTGGATGAAGCCAGAGATGAGCGGTTAGCAACATGCGACTGCAACCGGTTCGACTGCGCGGAAGAGGCATTAACATCATTGAAAATATCACCGCCGTAATTATTGTTTGCATCGATACCTGAGCGGTGTTGCTGGTTCATCGTTTCAGATAAAGCAATGGCCATCCGGCCCAGTTCATCCCGGGCATCGTTCAGTGACTCATCCCTGTAGCGCAGGACACCACCAAGTTTTCCGCCACTGAGCTGGTCTGTCACTTCCGTGGCGTTCCCGGCAATAACAAGCTTGACCGAACGCTCGGTGGGCACAGAATCACCCGGGGTACTGATGAGCTGATTAGCGGTGGCACCAACAACCAGCGGCTGACCATTTGCCAGAAACACACTGTAATTTTTATTGCCTTCTTCCAGTACATTGATGGACACAAGGTCAGACAGTTCGTTCACCATCTGATCACGCTGATCTTCTAATTCATTGGTCGGTTTATTACCGGCAACAGCAATATTAATCTTGTCATTAAGATCTGCGATGTTTTCACTCAGCGTAGAAATCTGACTGGTGTAGTCATCAATCATGGTGTTCACGTTGGCTTCCTGAATGCGCAAATTTGCATCCAGGTTATTAAACCGCTGTACCAGAGCTTCTGTCTCGGCAATAAAGAGTTCACGGTTTGGATTGGATACCGGATCATCAACGACATTCTGCAGAGAACTGAAGTACTTATCCATGGCATCAGACACACTGGTGGTTTGCTGCGCCAGCAAATCATCTAACTGAGCGGTTAAGGTAGAGAAAGTCGATGACTGGTTATAGCTGGACAGATCACTCCACAACTGCCGGGTTAACAAGTCATCAGCCAGACGGTCAATGCTGCTCACTTCAACACCGCCATAGGCCGGCAGGCTGTCAAAGTTCACCCGCTGGCGTGTATAGCCATCGGTATTAACGTTACTGATGTTTTGCCCGGTGGTTGCCAGCGCATTCTGATTGGCAATTAATCCTTGCTTACCAATATTTAATAAATTCATCTAAAACTCCTCGTCAGGGATAACGTGCCACCGCTCTGGTGCTGCATCTGACTCAAACCGGGTTATCGGCCGACGGTTAACTTTCTTTGCTATTTATGCTGCTGCTTGCGGATAAATTGCCAACATTGTCAGCCCGGCTGATTAACTCACCGCTATAAATACGTCCAATCTTATTAGAGTATTCAGGATCAGTGGCATAACCGGCCTGCTGCAGGGCCTCCACATAGGCAAAAGGGTTTGCCGCCTGCTGTAATGCGTCCTGATAACGGGGACTCCCTTTCAGGAAGGACACATAATCATTAAAACTGTCTTCATAAGAATCATATGACCGGAAAGCGGCTTGCTCCCGCTGAGCAACACCGTCACGATACTCCAGCGTACTGACCTGAACCTGCTCACCCTGCCAGCGCGAATCTGCTTTAATATTGAAAAGGTTATAACTGCTACGGCTGCCGTCCTGCTGAATTACATGCTTGCCCCAGCCGGTTTCAAGCGCTGCCTGAGCAAGCAGAACCTTAGGATCCACCCCCAGCTCACCCGCCACTTTTTCAGCAATAGGCATCAGAGATTCGACAAAGTCCTCAGGGGCTTCAAACCGGCCCGGGAGCGTTTCATTAACTGTTGCTGCCTTCCCGGTGTCACTTACTGCCGGAGCAGGCTCTGCTGCCTCAGCCGCCGGGCGCTGTTGCGCCTGCCCTAAAATTGCAGAGGCTGCTGCACTGGCAGTGCTGTCAAATGCCCGGCTTAGCAGCTGCTCAGATTCCGAACGATTCGTTTCCTCTTCAGAATCTTCACTATCCGGACGGGTTTCAATGCCATAGCCAGCGCTAAGTTGCTTAACGATGATGTCCGCCAGACCAATACCGCCAGATTCAGACAAATCTTTCGTTAACTGTGTATCCGCCATATCCTGGTAAAACTTCACCTTGGAAGAATTCAACGGATTATCAGAACTGAAAACGTCATTCGCCTGACGCATGCTTTTCATCATCATGTTCATGAAAAGCTGTTCAAATTGTTCAGCAACGGCCTGCAACGCCTCAGGATCTTTATCCTTCGCTTGCTGGCGCAGCTTATTCATTTCATTGAATTCAGTATAAAGCTGCGCGTTCTGGCTGGCATTTGTCTTCATTTTAAATCACCACCAGCTCTGCTTTTAATGCACCGGCCTGGCGCAACGCTTCTAATATGGCCATCAGGTCGCCGGGAGCCGCGCCCACCTGATTCACCGATTCAACAATGTCCTGCAGGGAGGCACCTGGAGCAAACTCAAACATGTGCCCGCTGCCTTCATCCACTTCGATACCGGTCCGCGGGGTCACAACCGTTTCACCCTGCGAGAGCGGGTCAGGCTGGTTTACGTCGATATTTTCATTGATCGCAACAGTCATACCGCCGTGCGTAATTGCCACCGGAGATACCCGTACATTCTGGCCAATGATAATGGTACCGGTACGGGAGTTAATGATAACTTTTGCCACTTCCTGTGCAGGCTGAACTTCAAGGTTCTCAAGCACAGACAGGAATGAAACCCGCTGAGATGGATCCCGTGGCGCGCGCACCCTGATAGAGGTTGCATCGATAGCTTTCGCCATATTGGGCCCCAGTAAACTATTAATAGTTTCTGATACCCGACGCACCGTTGTGAAATCAGGATGATTCATGTTCAGCACAAGGCTGTCACCCTGCGCAAAAGCATTGGGCACCGTCCGTTCGACCGTTGCTCCACCCGGAATACGGCCAACGCTGGGGACGTTTAATGATAAACGGGATCCGTCAGCACCTTCCACACCAAAACCTGATACAACCAGGTTGCCCTGCGCAACCGCATACACTTGCCCGTCAGCCCCTTTCAGCGGCGACATAATCAGACTGCCACCCCGCAGGCTCTTGGCATCCCCCAAAGTAGACACCGTGACATCAATGACCTGACCCGGCTTGGAAAACGGCGGTAAATCCGTATGAATCGCAACGGCTGCAATGTTCTTAGACGAAGGATCAATATTCGGCGGAATCGCGATACCAAAATTATTCAACATGTTTCTAAAGGTCGCAGAGGTAAAAGTGGTTTTATCCCCTGTGCCGTCCAGACCCACAACCAGACCATAGCCAACCAGCTGGTTACTGCGCACACCGGCAACAGTTGAAATATCTTTTAAACGTTCAGCGACTGCCACCGTGCTCAGCAGAAACGAAACAGCAACAACCATGAATGACTTAAGCATCGGTCTTCTCCTGATTAAAATGGCCACAACTGACCGATGAAGAACTGCGACAGCCAGCCCATGGTATTTGAATCATGCACGGCCCCGGTTCCACTGTAAGAGATTCGGGCATCGGCAATCTGAGTCGAGTTAACGGTATTATCCGCACTGATGTCCTGCGGACGAATCATGCCGCTAACGCGGATATATTCATCCCCCTGATTCAGGGTCAGCCATTTTTCACCTTTCACAATCAGCACGCCGTTTGCCAGCACTTCGTGAATGGTAACCGAGATATTGCCTGACAGACTGTTACTCATATTCACTTTGCCTTCACCGTCGAAGTCCGTGGTGGAGTTACCGAAGCTGGCGGATAAAGGCCTGCCATCAATTGTCAGGGCTTCCCCCAGAATTGTCGGCTGTGCAATTGTCTGATTATTACTCTTATCAATTTCAGTCTTATTGTTCTTCTGAGATGAAGTGCTTTCCTGCAGAACAACCGTAATAATGTCACCCACACGGTGTGCACGGCCATCACCGTAAAGATTAATATTGGTCGCACTGCTGAAGATCGAACCGTTCACCGATTTAGGTGCATTCAATGCTTGTGGACGAATCGGCGCAAAATGCGGGTTATCAGGCTTGGGAGGCGTATTTACACACCCACTAAGCACCAATACAAAACCGATAAGAATAAGAACCTTATTCATAATACTCACCCAAATATACTTACAGTTGCTGAGTCACGAAGGACAACATTTCATCCGCTGTGGAAATCACTTTAGAGTTAACTTCATACGCCCGCTGAGTGGTAATCAGGTTAACCAGCTCTTCCACAGCATTCACGTTGGACCCTTCCAACGATCCCTGCAAAAGCGAACCTGTTCCTCCTTCTCCCGGGCTATTCAGAATAGGCGCACCACTGGCATTGGTTTCCAGAAACATATTCTGACCAATTGCTTCAAGGCCCGCCGGGTTCACAAAATCAGCCAGCTGTATCTGACCAATATTCTGTGCAGCCGTGTTACCTGCGGTGACCACGGATACCTGACCATCCTGACCAATGGTCAGCGTCTGTACTTCCGCCGGTAACGTGATGCCTGGCTGTAATACAAAGCCTTCAGCCGTTACCAGTTCGTTATCTGAATTAATCTGCCACTGACCGTGACGGGTATAACCTGTTTCACCGGTCGGCAGGGTGACCGGGAAAAAGCCCCGGCGGCCATTGATTGCCACATCAAATGCATCGCCGGTGTTTTCAATCGAACCTTCCTGGAACAGTTTCTGCGTACCAACCACCCGCACCCCTGTTCCCAGCTGTAAACCGGAAGGCAATTGCGACCCTTCTGCTGACTCTGCGCCGGGCTGACGCTGGGTCTGATACATCAGGTCTTCAAACACTGCCCTGTCACGTTTGAAACCAACAGTACTCACGTTTGCCAGGTTGTTGGAGATGACCCGCAATGATGTATCCTGCGCCGACAAACCTGTTTTCGCTACAAATAACGCACTGTTCATTTATTACCTCTCTAAACAGCTAAGTCATCGCTGTTTTTTTATTCTTAGTCAGAAAGCTACACTTGCTTACCGAACACTCACTGATTAACCGGTATTACTGCAATTGCAAAATACGTGCCGCAGCAGTCGAATTCTCTTCTGCTGTCTTCATCATTTTCACCTGCATCTCATACTGTCTGGACAGTGAGATAATTGAAGTCAGTTCAGAAACGGAATTTACATTGCTGGTTTCCAGAAAACCGGAAACCACTTTGACATCATTTGCCGGCGGCAAAGGCACAGGATTGCCGCTATGCATGAAAGAATCCGGGCCTTTAAACAACGTGCCGGGGTCAGGATTTACCAGTTTGATGCGGTCAACAACGGCTAACGCCTCCGGCCCTTCACCCAGAGGCTGAACGGTAATGGTGCCATCACCGCCAATATCCAGCTTCTCAAATGCAGGCAAGGTAATAGGGATTCCGCCATTACCCATCACAGGCACTCCGCCCGCCGTTACCAATTGATTTAGCTCATTAATCGCAAACTCGCCGGAGCGGGTATAGACTTCCTGTCCGTTAGCATTAATGACTGCAAACCAGCCATCGTCACCCTCAATGGCTACGTCCAGCTCCCGACCGGTAGGCGTCAACACCCCGGAAGTCGTATCCGTCGCGGGACGCTCACTCATGGCATACACTCTGGACGGCATACCTTCCCCATACACAGGCATTGCCCGGGCCTGAGCCAGATCTGTTTTAAAGCCGGTAGTATTTACGTTAGCAAGGTTGTTTGAGTGCGCATGCTGTGAGCGCATATTTTCCCGCGCGCCACTCATGGCAAGATACAGCACTTTATCCATTACTCTCTCTCTACATATCAGCTCAGGCGGAAACGCATTGCCGCTTTTTCAATAGATAATAGAAAGCAATTAATGTGCCAAGAAAGCAAAAACACAAATACCCGACGGGCCACAGGCCGGTCGGGCATTAAAAATGAGAAGAAAATTAAATCTGGAGGATCGCCTGCGTCACCGTATTCAATGTTTCAAGCGTCTTCGAGTTGGCCTGGAAGTTTCGCTGCGCCTCAATCAGCCGCACCAACTCACTGGACAGGTCAACGTTCGACTGCTCAAGCGCCGCTGAACGCAAACTGCCGTTCAGACCTGTGCCCGGCGGGTTCAGAATCGCATCACCGGATGTCAGTGTTGCTATCCACTCAGTATCACCTGCTGGCTGCAGGCCTGACTGGTTCTCAAAGGTCGCAAACGCAACCACACCTAAGTTCTGAGTCTGACCATTAGAGAAACTGGCAACCATTTCACCGGTTTCAGCGAAAGTTACGCCGATCAGATCACCCTTGGTATAACCATCCTGCGTAGCCGCCTTAACGATAGAAGCAGACGCAAACTGGGTGGTATTCGTAATATCCAGCTCAATAATCGTTGTAGGGTCCGCAGGATCTGCCCCTGTAATAGAGATATTCGGTGCAGTGCCGCCCAGTGGAACATTCGTGCCGTTAACTGAACTTAATAAACCGTTAGTCGGGTTAAACGTCACCAGAATAGGGCCCGGCTCAGAATCACCACCTGGCTCACCCGGATCCGGTGCTTTGCCCAGGTCCAGCGTCTCGGTTCCATTCAGGTAAGCATACATCCGGTATACCCCCTCATAGGAATTGTCACCGGAGTCGATGGTCGAGATAGCCATCACAGGCTGATTCCCCGGTGTCGTGGTAGAACCGTCACCAAAATCAACTTCCAGAACATCGTTTGGCACATTGCCCGACTCAGGCTTGTAAGTAATCACCAGCTCACCTGAAGTATTAAACTGCACTGATGCTACATCCGGATTAGCATCCAGAATTGCTGCCTGATTAGCATCAATCTTCGAAGAAACTGTTTCCTGCGTATCCGCTGTATCTAACTGAATCGTAACACCGCCGATTGAGATTGCCGGTGAACCATCAAGCGTACCACTGGCAAAAGCAGCACTGTTAAAGGCATACGTATGCGTTTCACTTGCTGACAGAGTTGCTGATGTGATCGCGACATCTGACAGTAAGTTACCCGCACCATCACGCACCTGAATGTCATCCACATCCGTCGCAGACGCTTTAAAGCGGATATCCAATGACTCACCATCAGCAGCAATCTGAACAGAACGAATTCGACTGTCAGCATTCAGTAACGACTGAACTTCACTGCCAAAATCATTCATTGCCGTTGTTTCTGTCACGGCCCCGCCCGTTGCACCTGAAATGCTTGTCGCAGGTGCCGACTCAGAGTCATCAAACTGGAAATACACGATTGATGAATCATCCGGATCGGTCACGATATTAATCAGACGCGGCTGACCGGCCGGCAGGTTAGTATTGTAGTCATCAATAACAGTCTGTTTTGACGCTTCAATCTGATTACCTAAATCCGCATTCGTACCGGTCGTTGTAATACCCGTCAGGTTTACAGTATGCGTACCAAGTGCGATATCCACACCCGTTACACCTGCACCAGAGCCAGTAATCGTCATCGCCTGAACCTGTCCCGGGAACCGGTAATCACCATCCACCAGCGTACCATCCGGATCAAGACCAATACCGGTACGCAGCACATCTTTATCAATCGTCTGACCGCTGACAACAATCGTACCGCCTGAAAGATTTGCCGGTGTAGCACCACTGAAATCCAGCGTCTGAACTTCCCGTATCGGTGGCTGCTCTACCATATTAAACTTGATGGTGTGCTCGTTACCCAGACTGTCAAAGCTACGGACTGTCGTGCTGTAAGTAAAAGTCGCCGGGTTATCACGGTCATACGGCTGCACCAACGCAGCGGCATCAGCACGGTCGTCAATATTGAACGATAAATTAATGTCTTCAGTCGCCTTCGGTGGGCTCTCTTTCTGCGTGACAGCCAGATCACCGATTGGCAAACGGTTGCCATCGCTATCTAAGCCATAGCCCTGCAAACGCTTGCCCGACTTAGAGACAATAAAGCCATCTTTATCCAGCTCAAATGCGCCGGCACGGGTATACGTGACACCGCCCTGACCATCATCCAGCTGGAAAAAACCTGAACCGTTAATCGCCAGATCCAGGTTATTGTTGGTAAATTCAATGGTACCGGCCTGAAAATCCTGCGCGATATCCGAGACAATTACACCGGAACCGGCAACGTTACTGGAACCAGCCCCAACAACCGCCGTGGCATAAATATCACCAAACTCCGTCCGCGATGACTTAAAACCAATGGTGCTGGAGTTAGCAATGTTGTTACCTGTGACATCCAGATCGGTTGTTGCTGCTTTTAAACCTGTAACTGCAGTATTAAAACCCGCCATGATACTTCCCCTTCCTTACCCAATCTGTTTGATGTCGCTGAACGCAATGGATCCTGCGTCAGTATTCAGTTTCATACCAACGCCATTCTGCCCAAGTGTGACGCTGTTGACGTTGTAAGCCAGATAACTGTTCACCGCCTTATAGCCATCAGATGTTGCCGCTTCTGCAACAACCCGGTAATCCCCGGAGGCCGCATCATCTCCAGCATTCCATGCAAAGTTCAGATCACCGGCATTTTTGGGACCCAAATCAAGGGTTTCAATCTCATTACCGCTCGGGTCAAAGATTTTGACTCGCAGGTTCGTTGTTGAAATGGGCAGCTCAACAATGCCCTTCACATCTTTGTTATCAGCAGTAACAGTGGCAACATCTGTCTTGGCATAGACGTTCTGCCCAACCATTGATGAAGCCTGTAACGCTGACTGACTGGACAACAGAGAATTCGACAAATTATTCATCGTGACATTTAGGTTGTTGATACTTTCAACCTGACTCATGCTTGAAATCTGTTGCATAAAGTCATTCGTCTCGGCAGGGCTGGTCGGATCCTGATTCTGCAGCTGAGCAATCATCAGCTGCATAAACATATCGCTATCGCTGGATGTCTGAGACGTCTGCGTTGACTTCGCTTTATTCGCCTCATTAATCTGATCATAGACATTGGTTGTCTGATTCGTATTAATAGTAGACATAATTAATTACCTCTAAACTCTCACGCAAACCCGACGTTATCAGCCCTGACCCAGGGTCAGTACACGCTGTGTCATCTGCTTCGCAGTATTCATAATTTCAGCATTAATCTGAAACGAGCGAGATGCGGAAATCATGTCCGCCATCTCTTCTACAACATTTACATTGGGGTAAAACACATACCCCTCTTCATTTGCCATGGGGTGATTCGGGTTGTATTCCTGACGTAACGGTGCGTCACTTTCAACAATACCCGCAACTTCAACACCCTGACCGGCCTGGGTACCTAACGGCACACCCGGCTGTAATTCATCCTGACGTCCCAGCTCAAAAACAGCCTTACGGGCACGATATGTTTCACCATAACTGCTGCTGACACTGTCGGCGTTCGCCATATTACTGGCTGTCGTATTTAACCGGACCGTCTGCGCACTCATGGCTGAACCGGCAATATCAAAAATATTAGACAATGACATAATTATTCACCCTTAATCGCGCTTTTCAGCCCTTTGAACTTTCTGTCCAGAAACTGGAAGGAAGCCTGATAATCCAAAGCATTTTCGGTATAACGCGCCATTTCAGCCTGCGCATCCACTGTATTGCCATCAATGCTTGGCTGCGTTGGAATCCGATACAACATCTCAGCGGCAAAGTCCGGATTCACCAAACCTTCACTATGGCCATTTTTAGTGTGTGCCATCTCAAGCTGACCCATCTGCATTTGCGATTCTTTTCCCTGCAAAATGGCCTGAAAATCCATATCCCGCGCTTTAAAATTCGGGGTATCGGCATTGGCTATGTTATTTGCCAACACTTCCGCACGCTGACTACGTACGTAGACCGCTTGCTCATGAATACCCAGTGCTGATTCAAAACTGATTGCCATGCCGACACTCCTTAAAATAACTGAGCACTTAAATGCAAACTAAATGCCAACTCAATAAAACATAAATAATTCAACAGCTTAAAACAAAACACTTTTACCGGGCGGCAATAAAATTCCTGAAAACAGCGAAAGCGGCAACACACCGGCAACAGAGCGGCAACGCAGAAAAGCACCCTGTTTTTAAAGCCCACAGACGGAATTCAGGCATAAAAAAACCCTGAACAGTAAACTGTTCAGGGTTCGGTTTGCCGTATGAAATTTATCAGATAGCTTTGTAAATGATGCCTGGCCGACAATGAATCATTTCGTAGCAATCACTCAGTCCGGACAGCGATTCAGACGCTCCCAGGAAGAGATAACCACCTTTCTTCAACGATTTATGCATCTTTCGTAAAATCTCTAATTTGAGATCTGTAGAAAAATAGATCAGTACATTACGGCAAAAAATTATATCAAACTGCCCCATCGTACTGTATGGCCCCAGCAGGTTCAGTTCACGAAAGTTAATTCTGCGCTTGAGTTCAGGTTTAATCGTCCAGATATCATCACCCTTAGGTGAGAAAAAACGGTTCAGACGTTCTTGCGAGAGCCCTCTTCCCAAAGCCAATCGCTCATAGTCACCGGTCTTAGCTTGCTGTAACACCCGGGTACAAATATCAGTTGCGACGATCTCTTCACCACCGAAGCTACCCTTACCCGACTGCCTGAACTCTTCAATAGACATACTGATCGAATAAGGCTCCTGCCCTGTTGAACAGGCAGCCGACCATATGCGCAAACGCTGCCTGCTTCCGGCAGCAGCCAGTTCAGGCAACACCTGATTATTCAGAATGGTATACGGATGAATATCACGGAACCACAGGGTTTCGTTAGTCGTCATCGCATTGATAACCTGCTCATTCAGAGCCCGACTACCCGGCCGTTTCAGCTGCTCTACAAGCGTTGCCAAGCTTGGGATTTCGCGCTCTTTCATCAGGCGCCCCAAACGACTTTCAACGAGGTACAACTTATGTCTGGCTAACAAAATGCCACAGGCATTTTCCAGATAATCACAAAACAGGGAAAATTCCTGATCGGTAATCTTTAACTTAGAAGTATCCAGAACCTTTACTCCACCGCCGGTCAAAGACCGGATTCAACAGCCTTCATACGCTCTACAACTGCAGTTGCCAATTCATCAGCGTCAAACTTACCTATGAATGCATCAGCGCCTACTTTCTTAATCATGGCCAGGTTAAAACGCCCACTCAGAGAACTGTGCAACACAACGTGCAGCTTACGCAAGCTTTCATTGTCACGAATACGGTTTACCAGGGTATAGCCATCCATTTCCGGCATTTCAATATCAGAAACCACCATCAGGAATAATGAAGGCACATCCACCCCTTTAGCAACAAGTTGCTCAAGCAGCGTTAGTGCTGCCTTACCGTTTTTAGCCGTGGTTACTTTAATGCTCATACCTTCAAATACCTGCTGCACCTGTTTCAGGGCGATATTTGAATCATCCACCACCATAACGTGGTATTCCTTCGCATGACTCTTCACTTCCTCCGTGGCGATATCTTCACTTACCGCAGTACTGGTCGGAATCAGATCCGCCAGAATCTGCTCGACATCGAGAATCTCGATCAAATTGCCATCATGCTCTAAAACAGCGGTCAGGTAATTCTGTCCCACCAGTTCAACCGGAGGCGGTGTAACATTATCCCAGTGAGTCGCAAGAATCCGGTCGACCCGGCGAACCAGGAATGACAGGGTACGCCTGCTATATTCAGTCACCACCAAAAAGCAGCTTTTACGTTCGTCCGCACTGACAGGCTCTTCACCAATAGCTTCTGACAGATCAATAACAGGAATTGTCTCGCCACGGATATGAGCCATACCTTTTAGAGACGTTGTCTGCTTGGGAATTCCTGTCAGATCCGGACAGGGAAGTACTTCCCGCACCTTAAATACGTTTATGCCATATTCCTGCTCAGTATTAAGGCCAAATAGCAATAACTCCAGGCGGTTATGGCCAACATCACTCACCCGCTGTCGCTGGTTTACACTAATCTTATTTACTGACATGATTGTTCCTACGTACTGAGTGGACCTGCTTAGTTTACTCAAATGGTAAGTAATGGTTTAAATTATCCAGTGAATCACCCAACCATCACATTAATAGTTACTTTTATAGCGATCTTCACACTGGCAGTAAAGGCCCACGCAAGCGCCTACCCGGCTAAAATCAAACAACAGGCCGAAGATTATCTGTATTCCGTCTATTCCGTGGAGCAGCCACTGGCCCGCACCAACATTCAACTGCGCCCCCCCAGCCCGCAACTTAAACTCGCCCGGTGCAAACAGCCAATCAGCTTCAAACACGCGCCATCACGGGCCAGCAGAGTAAGCATTGCCGCACAGTGCAGCCAACCGAAGTGGCAAGTTTTCCTTACCGGCACCGTCGAGCAATGGCTGCCGGTCGTGCACACAACCCGGCCGTTAAACAAGGGCACCATTTTGGGGGCTAAGGACCTCGCACTTATCGAAACAGACGTCCGCAAAGTAAACCGGACCTACTTTACTGACCGTGCTGAACTGTATGGACGGCAACTCAAACGCACACTCAACAGCAAAAAAGTCATCACCGCCCAGACACTGGCTAAACATCTTCTGGTACGTAAAGGCGATCAGGTTGTAATAGAAGCCAAAAACGGCAGCATGCTTGTCCGCATGAACGGTACCGCTCTGGAAGACGGTGAACAGGGTAAACAGATCAATGTGCGTAATACCCGTTCCGGCCGAACAGTTCGCGCCTATGTCAGCCGTGTAGGCGTTGTATCAGTGACGCGTTAAGCGATTCGCACCACCGATACATCGCTGATATACTTAGGCTTAAATTTTGTACAACTTTTTAAATTTTTTTACTAAAGATTATTCACACTGCGCCGATATACTCACTCATAGAAAAATGAGGTTCAGAAAATGGTTATTGATATCACGGGTTTATCGTCCAATCAGGCGACCCTATCTCGTGGCAAGGTGAATGAGCAACCTGCAGCGGGAAACAAGCCAGCCACTGGTGCGGCACCTGCCAGCCAGCCGGCAAGCAATGTCAGCATCAGCGATACTGCGCAGGCTATTCAGAAAACAATCGACAACAGCACAACTGACGACGGCGTAAACGCTGATCGTGTTGCTGAGCTGAAAGCTGCGATTGAAGACGGTAGCTATCAGGTTGATGCTATGAGCACAGCCAAAGGCTTGCTTCAGATAGAAACACAACTCGGCTAGGCAACATACGGAACATGCAGACAGCAACGCCTATACAACTCAGCGAACTTAATGCCCTGAATCAACAGGGGCAGCTGACCATCAGCAAGTTAAGTACACTCCTGGATCAGGAGTATGAGGCACTGTCCAAACGGAATGTCGAGACAATCCAACAAACCGTTCAGCAAAAAACGGACGTTCTGCGTGAGTTAGAAACCAACAGCAGATCCCGCAATGAACTGTTTGCGCTGCTGGGTGTAGCCGCCAGTAAGCAAGGCCTGGAAACGTTTTCCAATACGTTACCCCCGGAGCTTAAAGCTGAGTTTCTGAAACACTGGAAACCGCTAGAAGTTTTACTTTTGGAAGTAAATGAAAAAAACCAGCGGAATGAGACTGTTGTTACCCGCAACAGCCGGAACCTGGATCACCTGATGAGCATCATCCGCGGCCAAAACCAAAAGAACATGCTTTATGATAACGCTGGCGGTAAAGGCAATTACTCAGCTCAACAGCGTTTAGGAAAAGCTTAACATTTTCCACGCTTACCCCGTGACTCCTCACCGAAACATTAGTAGAATCAGCGACCTGCCTCCCCGTAGTTCAACCGGATAGAATAGGGCCCTCCTAAGGCTTAGATAGGGGTTCGAGTCCTCTCGGGGAGGCCACTTATCCCCCTCCTACTTTATCAATTCCCCCAGCGGGCCATGCGGTAGCGATTTCACTGGCAGCTTGCGAAAACGTTCCAACACATTTAATTTGCGCTGCTGATCATCCGGCAACTGCCCGTTTCGAAGCAAGCCCAGATACCGGTCTACCATCTTCAGACGCCCCTCCCTGCGCTCTTCATCATCCCGGGCAGTTTCCAGGAATAGTTGAGCAAGGTTCAGCATGGCTGCAAAGTTCGTAAAGTCGAATTCAACAGCAGCACCAAAAGACTTTATCGCCGCACCGACCTTACCACTCATATAATGCTTGATACCTAAACGGTTTGCCTTCAGGCTCATCTGCGCATCCCTGGCTTTTTTCTTGCCTGCCTCAGGCACCGGCACTGCAGCTTTTTCCGGTTCAAGCATAGGCACTGCATCACCGGAGAGAGCCAGCACTTCCCTATCAAGATCCAACGGCATCTCCAGACGATCATTCACCAGAATTGCTTCTTTAAGCAAACGCTCACCCTCAGAAAAATCACCGGTACTCTCTGCAAACTGGCTGCGAATCAGGTTACTGCGCACTTCCAGCCCAAGATCATTCGGAAAACTTTGCTTCGCCCGCTGCAACAGCACATCCATATCACGGGAAAGCTGATACTGCGTCTTTTCATCAGAGTGTTTTGCTTCCAGCATAAAAACATTCGCCAAGCACAGGTACGGCTCAGCAGAGTGGAGGCTGCTTCTCTTACCTAACGAGATTGAGCGACGGTAAGCGGACTTCGCCACCTCCATTACCTTTGTTTTAGTGGCCACCCGCCCCAGCTTCATCTGCCGCGGAATCGCCAGAGGTGCCTTTGCTGTCGCTTCACGTAACATTTCCCGCGCTTCACCCAGATCTCCCTGCTTTTCATACACTTCGGCTAACAGATCATAAGCTGCAATCATCAGTGGCGATCTTTCAATCAGCCTGAGCAATTGCTCCTGCGCCAGAGAAAGGTCTTCCATCCCAATATACGTCTTAGCCAGATAAAGACCTGCTTCTTTTTCTCCGTTTTCCCTGTAAATCGATTCAAATAATCGCCGGGCATCTTCAAACCTGCCTAGCTGCAATAACAGAGAACCACGGACAATCTGCAGATGGTCAAATTCAGGATGTTCACGGTAAATCAGGTTTTCACAAATTTTCAGGGCCTGGCCGATAGAGCCGGCTTCAACCGCCAGGTCCACCGGACGCAATGCTGCTTTGCGCCGCATCACCTGATCAATACGCTGCTTCAGCTCTTCCATCGTGAAAGGCTTGATCAGCAAATCATCCGGATTACTGTCAATTACCTGAAGAATCGCTTCCTGAGAAGAATCACTGGTCATGCATATCCAGGCAGAGCTGGGCCGGATAAAGCCGCGGTAACGCGCTTCTTCCAGTATCTGAATACCCGTTACTGAGTCGCGCACGTTATGACTGAGTAACACGATATCGTAATCATTACGCGAAATAAGCGGAATCACCCGTTCATTACTGGTGACAGCTTTAATATTATGCATACCAAACTCGCGCAACATGTAATACACCGTTGCACGCATATTGCCACTACTGTCCACCAGCAAAACACTGGTATCACTGTAATCAATCTGGCGATTAAGCTTTAAATCCGAAACAAGTGGCACAGAAACGCTTTTCCTAACAATAAGCTGATATACACATAACTTTATTCAGGTTATCAGAATGTCAAAAGCAGGTGGAGCCAAGCAGACAGGGATTTTGCCCAAAGCGTCTTAAAATGGGCAAAAAAAAGCACCGGTGTAGGGTGAAACACGCGGTGCTAAATACAGTTCTATGCTGTGATGATCATATTACGCAGCTACTCGCCAGCACACCATGATCCATGTCAATATCTGCACCATAAAGCAAATTAGTTACACTTTTGACTAAGCGCCCGGGCGAGCCGAATTCAGTACACTGAAAAAAATACAGGGATAATAATAAAATGACGACTACAGCCTTCATAAGCCATGAGGATTGCGGCCTGCATAATATGGGGCCAGAACATCCGGAAAGCCCGGTCAGACTCATCGCCATTCAGAAAGTACTCAGTAAAACAGGACTGATTGATGATCTGCACACGATGGAATCGGTACACGTTACTGCTGAACAGATAAAGCTTGCTCACTCAAGTCACCACCAGTCAGATCTGCTGGAGCTCGCGCCTGTATCTGGCATTGTCCATGCTGATGCCGACACTGCACTGTGTCCTGATAGCCTTCACGCTGCCAGCCTGGCAGCCGGCTCTGCCGTACTGGCAACTGACCAGGTAATTAACCAGCACGTCACTAATGCGTTCTGCTCTGTACGCCCACCCGGGCATCATGCCGAACACGGGCTGGCCATGGGATTCTGTCTGTACAACAACGTTGCAATCGGCGCGATGCACGCCCTGCAGCAATCAGGTATCAACCGTGTGGCAATTGTCGATTTTGACGTTCATCACGGCAACGGCACCGTCGATATTTTCAAAGACATACCGGAAGTAATGGTGTGCTCGACCTTCCAGCACCCATACTATCCCGGCCGCCTCCACGATGTTCAGCGGGACAATATTATCAACTGCCCACTGTCGGCAGGCAGTGGCAGCCAGGCGTTTCGCCAGCAGCTGGAGGACGTCTGGTTACCGGCATTACAGCAGCACAAACCGGATATAATTTTCATTTCAGCCGGCTTTGATGCCCATGAGGAAGACCCTCTGGCAGACCTTAATTTGCGTGAAGAAGATTATTACTGGGCAACCAAGCTGATCATGGACGTTGCCAACAGCTACAGCCAGGGCAGAATCGTTTCCATCCTTGAAGGCGGTTATAACCCTGTCGCATTGGCTTTCAGTGTTCAGTCTCATCTCGAAGCGCTAAACGGCAAATAACACAGACCAAAACAAAGCCATACCGCACACACAAAAAAGGCTGCCAATGGCAGCCTTTTTTACTGTTTGTCAGTATTAGCCAACAAACTTGATCATCACACCTGCGGCAACCGCCGAGCCTATTACACCGGCAACGTTTGGTCCCATCGCATGCATCAGCAGGAAGTTCTGAGAGTTTGCTTCCAGACCCAGCTTGTTCGATACACGCGCAGCCATTGGTACTGCAGATACACCCGCAGAACCAATCAGCGGGTTGATAGCATTACCACCTGCCATCTTATTCATGATCTTAGCCATCAAAACACCACACGCCGTACCGATACCGAATGCAACGACACCCAGCAACAGGATACCCAGCGTTTCTACATCCAGGAACTTATCTGCAGACAATTTAGAACCTACAGACAGACCCAGGAAGATAGTAACGATGTTGATCAGTGCATTCTGTGCGGTATCACTCAGACGATCTACCACGCCACACTCACGCATCAGGTTACCGAAGCAGAACATACCCAGCAGTGGCGCAGCATCCGGCAGCAGCATAGCAACCAGGATCAGCAA
>CAKZPE010000020.1 GCA_937138495.1 uncultured Oceanospirillaceae bacterium | reverse complement strand
CTGTTACCGCTCGACTTGCATGTGTTAAGCCTGCCGCCAGCGTTCAATCTGAGCCATGATCAAACTCTTCAGTTTAATTTTTTCGACACCGGAATTGGGTGTCTTAAATCTAGCTCAAAGTTACACTAACTTTTCATAAAAACATCTTAAATGAATTCACGTGTTCGTCCGAAGACGAAAGTTGCTTACTTTGATAAAGCTTTTGTGCTTCATCTCAACAAGCGCCCACACGAATTATCTGATCAAATTGTTAAAGAGCGTTGCTTAAAACCACGTCTGCAACCGGTGTAACCGTCGTTGCTGTCGTCTCAAGCGAGGTGCGTATTCTACTCAACACCCGGTGGAAGTCAACGGTTATTTTCAGAAGATTTTGATTAATTCCGAAGAACTTATCAAAACCGGAAAACACCTTTTTCGTTCCGGTCGAATCAGCAATTACTCACTTTAAAACAGTTTGTTTTTCAGTGATTTATTCTGACTCTCATCCAGTGCATCTGGCTGCGTTGCCGCGGCCCTGCGTCTCAATGTGGGGGCGTATTATAGGCACGCAGCCAAAAGTGTCAACAGGCTTTTTGCAGAAAGCTGCAATTAGTTTTTGCAGTGCAATAAAACAGGCTTTGGAACCGTAACAGTCATCTTGTCTATTACTTATATTGCAGGCACAGATAACGCAGTAAGAGGCTACTTTTTACATTATCTGCCTCCCGGCAATTTTAACGAGATACCGGCTGCGATGATCAGACTGACTGCGCTGACCAGCAAACAGGCTTCCAGATCCCATAGCTGATATACCGCACCCGACAGCACTGTCCCGAATAAGCGCCCAGCCGCATTCGACATATAATAAAAACCAACGTCGAGTGAAACACCTTCCGCACGGGCATACTTTAGAATCAGATAGGAATGCAGCGAAGAGTTCACAGCAAAGACCGCACCAAACACCAGCAAGCCAGAAATCAGTATTTCTCCGGACAGCCCGCCTGACTGCTGAGCAATCAGTAACATGCACAGCGGAATTACACTCAGAGCAAGCACCCAGCCAAAAGCCGCTTTTCCGCCAGGAACACCAGCGGCACTCCTTTCAGATATTTTACTCCGATCTGTAATCATCGGAGCGCAGACTTGCACCATACCGTATCCGATTACCCACACAGCCATGAAGGTACCGACCTCAGTGTGTTTCCAATCCAGCACCATTTGCAAATATACCGGCAGCGCCACTACAAACCAGATATCCCGCGCACCAAACAGGAACAAACGTGCAGCTGAAAGAACATTGACAGAGTCGCTGTTGGAAAATATTTCCCGGAATTTTGGCTTAACCTTCATCTGCCCCAGATCACCACTGACCAAACCTGCGGTAAACATCAGCACCAAAATCAGTGCACCAGCCATGACAATAAGACTGCCTGAAAATCCGAAAGTCTGCAGGAACAATGCTCCCATAAAGAACCCGATACCTTTCAGAGCATTTTTCGATCCAGTCAGCAATGCCACCCAACGATACAGACGCCCTTGCTGTTCTTGCGGCAATAACGTCTTGATTGCACTTTTTGCACTCATCTTATTCAGATCTTTAGCAATCCCTGATAAGGCCTGAGCAAACATGACATATACAACCGTCAAATACTCATCCGGTACCGTAAGCATCACAAGCGCGACTATCTGTATCAGCAAGCCTGCATGCATCGTCCGGTTAAGCCCCAGGTGAGTGGCCAGCCAGCCACCCAGCAGGTTTGTTACCACGCCACAAACTTCATACAGAATGAACAGCATAGCAATCGCAAACGGGCTATACCCCAAACTGCTGAAGTGCAACACCACCAACATTCTTAATGCGCCGTCGGTGAGCGTAAAACTCCAGTAACTCAGGGTAACCAACAGATACTGCTGCCAGGGAGACAGCATTTTCTTAACCAGGTTACTCACAGTTGAACAGCAACCTTTTTTGTCAACTCCATCATCCGGTTCACATAACCTATTTCATTGTCGTACCAGACGAGTAATTTAACCTGACGCTTATTGATCACCATTGTGGATGGAGCATCGACAATGCCAGACCGAACATCATCGACATAATCTACCGACACAAGTGGACGCTCTTCATAACCGAGCACCCCCGCCAGGTAAGTATCTGCTGCTTCCTTTAATACGGTGTTCACTTCCGCGACATCAGTGTCCCGTGATACTTCAAAGACACAGTCAGTCAGCGAACTGTTTGTCAGAGGTACCCGAACCGCAATACCGTTCAGTTTGCCCTGTAATTCAGGAAAGATCAGCGCAATCGCTGTCGCCGAACCTGTACTGGTAGGAATCAGTGACATACCCGATGCCCGCGCCCGACGGAGATCTTTATGAGGTGTATCCAGAATACTCTGAGTATTGGTGATGTCATGGATGGTCGTCATAGACCCGTGAACAATCCCCAGTTTTTCATGAATGACTTTAACTACCGGGGCCAGACAGTTCGTCGTACAGGATGCTGCAGTTACAATGTGGTTTTGCTTAGGATCATACAGGTGATCATTAACCCCCATCACAATATTCAGCGGGCCATCTTTTACGGGGGCGGATACAACAACTTTCTTAACCCCCTGGGCAAAGTACGGCTGCAGTGCCGGTGTGGTTTTATGTACACCGGTACAATCAACCACTATATCTACCTGACTTGCCAATAATGGCAGGTCGGATACATTCCGGTGCTGACAATAAGTAAGCTGTTTATCCTCAACCTGAACAGCCGCACCATCCTGAGAAGCATTCGCTTCGTATGCCCAACGGCCATGCTGGGAATCAAAGTTCAGCAAATGTGCTGCAGTAGCAGCATCCGCTGCCACATCATTAATCAACACGACATCCAGTTCCGGCCAGTCCCAGCAGGCTCTTAATGCCAGCCTCCCCATACGGCCAAATCCATTTATCGCTACCCGGATACTCATCGCTATCTCTCCAAATTAACTATATTTCCTGATTAGATTTCAGCAGTTTTACAACAGGCAAGTTCAGTCAGGGCCTGTAAATCAGTGATTAGCTGCTGTTCATGTTTAGCCAACTGATCCAGAATGTCTTTAAGCCATTGCATCTGCCAAATATCCCCCTGCAGACGGTAGTACATCCAGACACCTTCCCGCCTCGCCTGAACCAGGCCACTGTTACGCAAATACGCCAGATGCCGGGATGCAAGGCTCTGAGATAGATTCAGTGCATCGACCAGATCACAAACACACACTTCCCCGTGATGATTCAGAATGTTTAGCAGCCGTAACCGGACAGGCTCGGATAAGGCTTTAAAAAACTGTGCACTGGCTTCCATTACTTACCTTCTGAGTCTCAGATTTGTAGCAAATCAATACATCTGCTTATGCGAATATAGTAATATATTAAATACGTAATTCAATACACAGCCATGCTGCTTATCCACAATTGTTGCCGTGTATCCGGATAAAAGATCCGGTCTACACTTAGTGACATAGCCGCACTTTTACCGGACCACTCCCTTCCCCGGGGCTACCGGAGGTAATATATGGATACAACTGAGAACCTGATCAGACCGATTACCATTAAAGACCTGGATGTTCTTTACGAGATAGCACGGGAAAGCGGACCAGGCTTCACATCCTTACCCGCTAACCGGAACTTACTGGCAGAAAGAATTCGCCACAGCTGCAGTGCAATGGAGCGGGATATTTCATCTCCGAAAGGCGAGACCTACCTGTTTGTCATGGAAGATACAGATTCAGGCAAAGTTGTCGGCGTTTGCGGCATAGAATCAGCGGTCGGGCTGCAACTGCCTTTTTATCACTATCGCATCGGCATCGTGGTACATGCATCCCGTGAACTCGACGTACACAACACCTTTGAAACACTGTATCTGTGCAACGATTACACAGGGTGCGCCGAAGTCTGTACGCTCTATTTACGGCCGGAAGCCAGAGTGAACCAGAACGGAAGCCTGTTATCCAAGAGCCGTTTTATGTTTATGGCGCAATTCACTGAGCGCTTCAGCCAGAAGGTTATTGCCGAAATGCGGGGCGTCAGTAACGATCAGGGAGAGTCTCCTTTCTGGAGCGGGCTGGGACAACATTTCTTTTCAATGGAATTTTCTCAGGCCGATTATCTGACAGGCACAGGCAACAAGGTATTCATTGCCGAACTGATGCCTAAGCACTCTATTTATATTCATTTGTTACCTGAAACAGCCAAAAACGTAATCGGCGAGGTTCACGAACAGACCGCACCTGCCAAACGAATGCTGGAGCACGAAGGCTTTCGCTATGAAAACTATGTGGATATTTTTGATGGCGGGCCAACACTTGCCTGTAAGCTCGGTGATATCAGAGCGATCCGGGACAGCGAAACTCTCACGGCATTACTCCAGACCGATGCGCCTGCAGCAGTCATCAGTAACCGCTTTCTGGTAAGCAATACCCGACTGCAGGAATTCCGCTGTCTGCTAGCTGACGCCTGCCGGGACACCGGACATATTTATCTGCCGGAACGCTGTATCAGCCAGTTACACATTCGGCCCGGCGATCAGGTAAGAGCAGTGCCTCTCAAACCCTGAACGACAGCCCTGAATAACGAACTGTTTAACATCTCACGACAAATTAAATATGTAATTTTACATTTCAATATTAAAAAATGACTAATCTAATCACCAGACAGGCAAAGGTTTAAGTGCTATCCAGCCACAATCAATCTTACTTTTTAAAATAAGTGCTTAAAAAACAATATCTTTTATACATCGCCGTTCACAAACAGGAGAAACAATCAAAAATGGCTTTTGATTAATCACAGAATCATAAATCTTTAGCTAACGGTAAATCAATGCACACCTGAAGACCTTTGCCCGGCGGGCTATTCGCTTCAATACGCCCTCCCAGCAACTCAACTGCACGCTTAGCAATACTCAGGCCCAAACCATAGCCGTTATTCACTTGCTGCTGACGGTAAAACGGATCAAACAACCGCCCTAACTGAGCATCATCAACCCCGGGACCATTATCTTCGATACTGATCCGGCAACGCCCGTTAACCTGCTGTACGCTGATACAAATCTCACTTCCCGGCGGGGTATGCTTAATCGCATTGCCTAAAACATTATCCACCGCACGGCGTAACAACTCAGCCTGCCCGTATACACCTAAACGCTCTTGCCGTGCCTGCCATTTAAGAGTGTGATCAGTAGCAATGAAACGGCAATCTTCAATCAGGCTGTTCAGCAACGGCTCCAGCTCAAACAGATGTGCCTCACCGGACTGACTTTCAAGGCGTGCCAGACTCAGAATTTCATCGATTAACCGGCTTAACCGTTCACACTCCAGATTGATCCGGGTCACTAACGCCTGACCTTCTTCGCTCAGTCGCTGCTCCACCAGCCCGGTCGCCATTTGCAAACGAGCCAGAGGCGCCCTCAGCTCGTGAGATACATCCTGTAATAAACGCTGATTAGCATTTAAAGCCTGCTCAACATGATCCGCCATACGGTTGAATTCCCGGGCCAGGTCACCTATCTCATCGGCTCTGGCAGATAAACGGGTATCAGTACGGACCGAATAGTTCCCCTGGTACAGATCTTCAGTATGCTGACGCAATCGCTTAATGGGCCGGATAACAATCCAGGTTAACCACAAACTGGCCAGGGCAGATACAATAATGATAACGATCATCTGGACCGACAACATAAATTTGAATACAGACCAGTACAGCGACTTACGCGGATTGATATCCACTACTACCAGATAGTCATTGCCTGTATCTGACTGCAGTTTCAAAAACATACTGCCGGGCTTTTCTTTACCGGCAGGCCGCTTAGGGCCCGCTATCTGTGTTTCGTCTGCGGCATAAATCCGCAGTTTGAAATAGGGCAGATATTGCCGTTTACGCTGGTTATGTTCACGGCTCTCATGATCACGTTCATAGTCTTTGCGGCCAGCATCTTTATGGCCGAAGTCATTGCGACCATCGCCACTGCGATCATCCTCATCATCGCGTCCATACGGTTTTTTATGCCAGGCATCCGGGCGCTGCACAGAGCCAGTTCGTTCATAGCGATCTACCAGTATCTCAGCAAACCCCATGGCTTTTGCAGCCAGTACTTCCTGATGCTTTTCCTTCTCAACAATCCTGCCCATCACAAACGCAGTAATTAATACCACCAGCAAACTGGTCAGCCATACCGACAAAAAGATTTTCCAACCCAGCGAACTAAACCGTTTCATCCGGCGACTCCGGCACTGTCAGCAACAAATAAATACCCCTCACCGCGCACCGTTTTAATAATGGTGTCCGGTAACTGCTGCTGTAGCTTCTGCCTTACCCGGCTCACATGCACATCAATTGCCCGGTCATACGCCGTCAGTTTACGGTGCAGCACTTTTTCAGTCAGCGTGTCCTTACTGACTATCTGCCCGGCATGAACCATTAACTGTGCCAGGACATTGAATTCAGCACTGGTCAGTGACAAATTCTGACCGTTCACCAGCACTTCCCGACATGCGGTATCCAGCGTAATTCCATGCAAGCTTAACTGATGCTGTTCGTCAGCCCGCTCCTGAGGCTTAACCCGACGCAAAACTGCTCTGATCCGGGCAACCAGCTCTCTGGGATTGCAGGGTTTGGCCAGATAATCATCCGCGCCCATTTCCAGACCAAGAATCCGGTCAACATCGTCCCCCCGGCCAGTAAGCATAATCACCGGTGTCTGCACCGCAGGGCGAATCTGCTGCAGCAATTCCAGACCACTTTGCCCAGGCATCATGATGTCTAAAATCAGTAAGTTATATGTCTGATTTTTCAGGCATGGCAATGCTTGTTCTGCACTGTGTGCAAAACTGATTTCAAACCCTTCATGGGACAAATACTCACCCATTAACTGACACAGTTCCGGGTCATCATCAATCAATAAAATCTGCGGCTGTTCGGCCATATCATTCCTGCCTCAGTGATCTCTGCTGCTATTTCTATGTCAGCCAGAATAAGCAAAACCTGCCTGCCTTGCACAGGCTTTACCTAACTTTACACCGACTTAACCCAAGTTAGCACAGACATCCCGCATACTGCAGTCATCGAATTAAAACGCAGTTTTCAAAGGAGAAAGATCATGCGCAAATCACTCATCATTGCAATCACAACAGCAACCGTTGGCCTGACAACCTTAGGAGTAGGAGTCGCCCAGGCAGACAATAAAGAAGGATATGGCTGCGGCAAAGGCGAACACGCTGAGTATTCCCGCGGCGACCACGGCAAAGGCCGTCACGGTAAATTTGGTATGCAGGGAATGTCTCTGGAGCGGCTCGACAAGAAACTGGATCTGACAGATGCACAGGAAGACACTCTGGCACCACTGTTCGATCAGCAGTTCTTAGACATGCGAGAGCAAATGCGGGGAATGAAGTCCCTGCGTCAGGACTTACGCAATCTGAATGTAGCTGATGCCAATTACTCGCAACAGGTTGAAGATCTGATTAAGCAGGGTCAGGATACAGCGGCAGCACTGATTCGCAACAAAGCAGAACTCAAACAAAAAATTTACGCCGAGCTGACACCGGAACAGCAGGAAAAATTTGCCAGCCTGGCAAGAAAGTAAACAGAAATATCAGGCCTCACGCTTTTTCACATGCTAAGCGTTTTAAGAGCACCTCAGGGTGCTCTTTTTTTGTTTAACAGCAACGCAACCGTCCGTTGCAACTCTGGAACCAACTCTTCTTCGAACCAGGGATTCCGCTTTAGCCACAGATTATTTCGCGGGCTTGGATGAGGTAACGGCAGATTTCTGATCTGTCCCGGCAGGACATCATAATATGACCGCCAGCCCTTTACCCGCTCCGTAAGATTCTGGTCGCTCTTGCCCAGATGCCATGCCTGTGCATACTGACCAATGAGTAAATTCAGTTCCAGCCCTGTCAGCGCTGACAGCATCTGCTCCCGCCAGGTCACCGCACATTCTTTTCTGGGCGCAAGATCCCCGGACTTCCCGGTTCCCGGATAACAAAACCCCATCGGCACAATCGCGAAGCAGTCAGGATCGTAAAAGGTAGCTTTATCTACTCCCAACCATTGCCGTAAGCGATCGCCACTCGGATCATCAAACGGAATACCACTGGCATGCACTCTGCGCCCCGGTGCCTGACCAGCAATCAGAATCGGAGCCTGCGCAGATACCTGAAACACCGGCCGGACACCATGCGGTAACACCGGCTCACATATTCTGCATGCCCTTGCCTGCCTGCTAATTTCTACGATACTCTGCATCATCATTCCCCTGAATACCCCTTCATGCTCCGGCAAACTTTCTCAGTATCCTTTCATCATAGAAGCCCTTCAATCAGCAACCAAACCCAACCGGTCAGGAAACACTGCAGAACGTACAATGGTTTCATAACCCGGCACCCTTCTGTCCTTCTTGTACGTCAGGCATGTTTAATATGACTTCTGTGGAAAAACATCCTGCACACATGATCCGGATCAACCGGAATTCACCTGATTTTCACAGGGTTATGATAGAATTCTTAATCAAACTAATTATCATTTGATTTACAAATATGACCCGACTGAACCTTTTGCTCTGCACAATCCCGCTGATCACTGCCATCAGCCAGGTGCAGGCAGCCGACCCCACACAGACAGCCAAAGCAGAGCTTGGCAGAGTACTCTTTTTTGATGTCAACCTGTCAGCAAACCGCAATCAAAGCTGTGCCACCTGCCACGACCCCGGCAACGGTTTCGCTGATCCGCGGGATAATGGCGTCGCAGGGGCTGCATCACTGGGCAGTGACAACATTTCAGTAGGCGACCGAAATGCACCGACCGCGTCTTACGCTGTATTCAGCCCGCTATTTGAACTGAAAAACGGTAAATACCAGGGCGGCCAGTTTCACGATGGACGGGTAAATACGCTGGCGGAACAGGCCATGGGGCCCCCCACGAATCCGGTTGAAATGGCCATGGCTGATAAAACCGCCATCCTGCAGCGCCTGCTGGAAAACACGACGTATCAAAAAAGCTTTAAAGCACTCTATAGCCCTGAAGTACTGAAAGATGCTGAACAAGCCTATCTGGCCATGGCTGACAGCATTGAAGCTTTTGAAAGCAGTGAATTTTTTTCTCCCTTTGATTCTAAATACGACCGTTACCTGAAAGGAGAATACGAACTGACTGCCCGGGAAGAGCTGGGCAGAACACTGTTTTTCTCTCAGCAGTTTACCAACTGTAATCAGTGTCACCAGCTACAAACCCGCCCCGGTGCCGATCAGGAAACCTTCACTAATTATCAGTACTTCAATATCGGCACGCCTACCAATACCGCACTGCGAACCGTCAATGGCGTCAGTTCTGATCATCAGGACCTGGGTCTGCTGGATAACCCCGCAGTCACCGACCCGGCACAGGCAGGCAAATTTAAAGTACCGACCCTGCGTAACATCGCGGTCACCGGTCCGTACATGCATAACGGCGTCTTTCAGGATTTGCGTACCGTGGTACTGTTCTATAACAAATACAACAGCCGCAGCGCCAAACGCCAGATCAATCCGGAAACAGCTACACAGTGGCAAGTGCCGGAAGTACCTGAAAACATTGCTCTGAAAGAACTGGAGTCAGGCCCGGCTCTGGATAACAAACGTATCGACGCACTGGTTGCTTTCATGAAAACGCTGACCGATCAGCGCTATGAATACCTGCTTGAGAAAAACTGAACACCCAGCATTAAAAAAGGCGCCATAAGGCGCCTTTTTTACAGGTTTCTGAGCGGATATCAGAACACAATGTTCATCATGACGATTAACACAACCAGAAACAGCAGCGTCATTACACCGCCGGCCTTCATAAAGTCAGGCACCCGGTAACCACCCGGTCCCATAATCAGCGCATTCACCTGATGGGTAGGGATCAGGAAGGAGTTCGATGTAGCCAGCGCAACCGTCAGCGCAAACACCGCAGGATCAGCGCCAGCACCAATGGCAATATTCACCGCCAGCGGCACCAACAGCACTGTCGCCCCCACGTTCGACATAACCAGTGTAAAGAAGGTTGCCAGTACCGCTACCGCCAACTGTAATCCCCAGATCGGCATACCGTCCAGTAAACTCAGGGTCTGATCGGCAATCCAGGCCGCCGTTCCGGTGGTCTCCACCGCCATTCCGAGAGGTATAAGACTGGCTAACAGGAATACCGTTTTCCAGCTAACCGATTCATACGCCTCTTCAATGCTCATTACACCGGACAGCACCATACCCACCGCACCGGTTAACAGGGCAATCGACAGACGGATATCGGTAAACAGCACCATGGTTAACGCAATCAGGAAAAAACCCAGCGCCCAACCAACCTTATGCGGCCGCAGGTCTTCTTTTGGATAGTTACTGGTGACGACGATGAAGTTCAGGCTATCCTGCGCAACACGGTTCAGCGCTTCCCAGGTGGTATGACACACCAGGGTATCACCGGCCTGGAATTCTACTGTACGGATACCCTGTCCGGCCATTGATGTCTCACCGGCCCGGTGCATGGCAACCATCGCCAAACCATACGCATTACGTAAACGAACATCCTGTGCTGATTTACCCACCAACTGAGAACTCGGCGGAATAACCACTTCAGCAATACCGGCTTTGGCTGCTGACAGTGCATCAGAAAAGGAATCCAGTTCAGGACGGCGATCCAGATTAAAGTCTTCAGTAAACTTATCCAGCGCATCTGCGGACCCCATCACTGCCAGAATAGTGTTCGACTCAATACCAACACTTCGTTCCAGGCCACCGGCACCGATACGGCGAATACCGTTCGTAAACTGTGCAGCAGTTACCCGAACCTGATAAGGGCGCTCAATTTCCGCCAGTGTCTTATCCACCAGCGTACTGTCTTCCGGTACCCGGACTTCCATCAGTTCATAATCAACGCCATAAGTATCTTTAAAGTACTCAAGCGTACTCACGGCCTTACTGTCACCTTCATTATTCGGCAGAACAAAGCGGCCAGCGACAACAAAATACAGAATACCGGTCAGTACCAGACAAATACCCACCGGCGTAACAGAAAACAGAGACCAGGTATCCATTTGCTGATCTGCCGGTAATGCCTGATTCGAGGTCAGAATCAGATCATTCAGCAGAATCAGCGGGCTGGAACCAATCATCGTCATAGTACCGCCAAGAATCGCACAAAAGCCCATCGGCATCAGTAAGCGAGACATTGGCAAACCGGTACGCCCGGAAATCCGACTGACTACCGGCAGGAACAGTGCCGCAGCACCGACGTTCTGCATAAAGCAGGAAATAAACCCAACAGTACTGGAAACAATCGGAATAATACGTTTCTCAGTACGCCCACCCACTTTAAGAATCCAGTTGGCGACCTTACCCATCAGGCCCGTCTTATCCAGACCCGCACCGATGATCATTACCGCAATAATTGATACAACCGCGTTACTGGAAAAACCATTAAACAGAGCGGTACTTGGCACCAGCGCTTCTTCGAGCCCCATAACCGGCGCAAAAAGCCCGGTCAGGCCCAGCAGCACCATAATCAGAATAGCGGCAACGTCCACGCCTACAACTTCAAATGCAAACAGATAAATTGTCAGTATCAATACTGCAGTCACCCAGGCAATCTCTATGCTGGGTACAACCTGACTCATCAGGATGGCTAACACCAAAAATACCGCGCCCGCGACGGTTTGTTTCATAGGCAAACGCTTTAACCAACGGAGTGACAAACCCCGGGATTGCGTTTCTGTGCTTGTATTCACAGACCTTATTCCCCTCACCAAAATTCATACAGAAAGATTCCGGGCGTAATTCTAGTTATGTTTTGCTATTCTAAAAAACGAAAAAAACAAGCGACTATGAACAAAAAAATCGAATTGCAATTATGGATACTGTTTTACTGAAAACCTTCCTTGAGGTCACACACGCCCGAAACTTCGGCAAAGCCTCAGAAATATTGTGCGTCGCACCATCCACGGTCAGCGCCCGCATCCGACAACTCGAAGAATTACTCGGCCTGAGCCTGTTTATCCGCAACCATCAACAGGTGAGTTTAACCCCCGCCGGGGAGCACATGGTGCGTCATGCACGCTTTATTCTGAATGCCTGGGAACGGGCTTATGAAGACATTGCCCTGAGTGCCAATCTGAATAAAAGACTGGTCGTCGCCGGCACACCCAGCCTGTGGGATATTTTCGTGCAGGACTGGCTGAACGAAGTGCACAGTAAAATGCCCGAGCTGGCCCTGCGGGCAGAAGACAGCACCACCCTGCGAGTCATGGAAAAACTCGAACGGGGCTCCATAGATATCGGCTTTATTTATGAACAGCCCAAATTAGCCAACCTGGTCATAGAAGAACTTAAGTCTATTCCACTGCAACTGGTCTCGACTCAGCCAGGTCTGAATGCTGACCAGGCGACGTCCAGTGGCTATATCCGGGTTGAATGGGGCAGCGTCTTTAACTCACTGCATGAACGTTACTTTCCCCAACGGCCACTGGCCCCGGTGCGGGTCAACAGCATGCGTATCGCCATGAAGCTGATGCTCAGCAGCGGTGGCTCGGCATATTTACCGGTCATCAGCACAGCCGACCGTATTAACAACGGCGAACTGTTTGTCGTGGAAGATGCTCCCCGGCTGGAAATGAAAGCTTATGCCGCCTATTCTCCTCACGGCGAACATCACGATCTGATCAAACAACTGCTGGCCATGCTCTAAGCCCATTTTACGGACAATAAAAAAGCGCCTGCCGGCGCTTTTTTAATTCACAGAACAGGAAGACTTACATCTCACCTGCGCTGTATTTGTCAGCCATATCTTCCAGAGAGATCGCCGTCAGCTTGCTTGCCTGACCGGCGGCACCAAATGCTTCATAGCGGTCAGTACAGATATCACTCATCGCAACCATGGTTGCCTTCAGGAATTTACGCGGATCAAACTCAGACGGGTTTTCCGCCATGAAACGACGCACCGCACCGGTAGACGCCAGACGCAGGTCAGTATCGATGTTAACTTTACGCACGCCATGCTTAATGCCTTCAACGATTTGCTCAACCGGCACACCGTAAGTTTCCGGAATCTCTCCGCCAAACTCATTGATCACTGCCAGCCACTCCTGCGGTACAGAAGAAGAACCGTGCATAACCAGGTGAGTGTTCGGAATACGTTCGTGAATTGCACGAATACGGTCAATCGCCAGAATGTCACCGGTAGGCGGACGGGTGAACTTGTAAGCACCGTGAGATGTACCGCAAGCAATCGCCAGAGCATCTACGCCTGTCTTGCTTACGAAATCAGCCGCTTCATCAGGATCAGTCAGCATCTGTTCCTGAGACAGAGTGCCTTCAGCACCAACGCCGTCTTCTTCACCGGCCTGCCCTGTTTCCAGAGACCCCAGGCAACCCAATTCACCCTCAACAGACACGCCACAGGCATGCGCCATTTCAACCGTACGACGGGTCACGTCAACGTTGTATTCGTAGCTGGATGGTGTCTTACCGTCGCTCATCAGGGAACCGTCCATCATGACTGATGAGAAGCCCATTGCGATAGAACGCTGACAAACAGAAGGCGACGTACCGTGATCCTGGTGCATACATACCGGGATATGTGGGAATTCAGCAATTGCCGCCAGAATCATATGACGCAGGAAATTAGACCCTGCATACTTACGGGCACCAGCAGACGCCTGCACAATGACCGGAGAATCGGTTTTGCTCGCCGCTTCCATAATGGCGCGCATCTGTTCCAGGTTATTAACGTTATACGCTGGAATACCGTAGCCATTTTCTGCCGCGTGATCCAGCAGCTGACGCATACTGATAAGAGCCATGTTTTCACCTTTATCTGTGTTTACGGCCCGCAGGCCATCATTATTCCGTCTGCCCGGCTGATTCATCAACCAGGCAATAATTCATTACGCTTACGCGCGGCTTTCCAGCATCGCAACCGCTGGCAGTACTTTACCCTCAACAAACTCAAGGAAAGCGCCACCGCCGGTAGAAATATAGGATACCTGATCAGCAATCGCATACTTATCAACAGCCGCCAGAGTGTCACCGCCACCGGCAATCGAGAAGCCTTTGTTTGCTGCAATCGCAGCCGACAATACCTTAGTACCGTCGCCAAACTGGTCAAATTCAAATACGCCAACCGGACCGTTCCAGATGACCGTTCCGGCATCCGCCAGTAAGGCTGCCAGCTGTGCCGCAGATTCAGGACCGATGTCCAGAATCATATCGTCTTCAGCGACATCATCAACCGATTTGATTTCAGCAGCCGCAGACTCAGAAAACGCTTTTGCCACAACCACATCCACAGGCAGAGGAATGTTCACCTTAGCCATCAGCGCTTTAGCAGTATCAATCAGATCATGCTCGCACAGAGATTTGCCCACCGGCTTACCGGCAGCAGCCAGGAAGGTATTGGCAATGCCGCCGCCAACAATCAGCTGGTCAACCTTGTCAGACAGTGATTCCAGCACCGTCAGTTTGGTCGATACTTTAGAACCACCAACAATCGCCGCCATAGGACGGGCAGGATTATCCAGCGCTTTTGCCAGCGCATCCAGCTCACCCGCCAGCAAAGGACCGGCACAGGCTACCGGTGCAAATTTGGCAACACCGTGGGTCGATGCCTGGGCGCGGTGTGCTGTACCGAATGCATCCATGACGTAGACATCACATAGCGCCGCCATTTGCTGAGACAAGGCTTCGTCGTCTTTCTTTTCGCCGTTGTTAAAGCGAACGTTTTCCAGCAGAACCAGATCACCTTCAGCGACATCAAAACCGCCTTCCAGCCAGTCGCGAACCAGCGGTACGTCACGGGAAAGCAGCTCAGACAGGTGAGCTGCAACCGGCGCCAGTGAGCTGGCTTCATCAAACACACCTTCAGTCGGGCGGCCCAGATGAGACATCACCATCACTTTTGCGCCCGCTTCCAGTGCGTGCTGAATAGTTGGCAGAGATGCACGGATACGGGCATCGCTGGTCACCTTGCCGTCTTTAACCGGCACGTTTAAATCTTCACGAATCAGAACCCGCTTACCGCGCAGCTCCAGATCTGTCATTTTCAGTACGCTCATAAGGCTTCCTATCAACTTATTTCAGCGGCCATCCGACTCAGGACGACACGCCAGCCAGGCCTTTGCCACATCCAGCATACGGTTGGCAAAACCCCATTCGTTATCAAACCAGCACAGCAGTTTCACTAATGAACCGCCGCTGACCCGGGTCTGGGTTCCGTCCACAATTGCTGAACGGGGATCCCGGTTAAAATCCACCGAGGCGTGGGGCTCTTCGGTATAGCCCAACAACCCTTGCAACGGCCCTTGTGAAGCCTCCCGCAGCAGTTGATTTATCTGCTGTGCATCGGTGGCGGTACGGACATTCAGACTGATATCCAGTACCGAAACATTAATGGTCGGCACCCGCAGGTGCAGACACTCAAAACGTCCGGACAATTGTGGCAATAATCGCTCAATGCCCTTATTCAGCCCGGTATCAACCGGAACAATGGAATGCATCGCACTGCGGGTAAGACGAAGATCCGTCTGGTGATAACTGTCGATCACCGGCTGGTCATTCATCGCCGAGTGAACCGTCGTCGTTACACCACTCTCAATGCCCAGCTCACGGTCCAGCAGATCCAGTACCGGAACAATGCAGTTAGTCGTACAGGAACCGGCAGCGACAACCTTCTGCTCAGCCGTCAAAATCCGGTCATTAAACCCATGTACGATAGTGGCATCAACATCGGCCTGAGCTGGCTGGGAAAACAGCAAGCGCTTAGCACCGCTATCCAGATGCTGCTGTGCTGTAGCCCGGTCACTGAAAGCACCGGAGCATTCCAGTACCAAATCAACTTGCATCTCCTGCCACGGCAATTGACGGGGATCTTCTTCATTCAGAACCCTCACCTTATCGCCATTAATCAGCAGGTTTTCACCATCATGGTCCACCGGTACCGGAAAACGCCCGTGGGTAGTGTCATAACGAGTCAGATAACAGACGGTATCAATATCTGACAACTCATTCAGAGCAACTACATGCAGCTGATCACGGAAACCGGACTCATAAATCGCCCGCAGCACACTTTGACCAATGCGCCCATACCCGTTAATTGCTACTCTGTATGTCATTGACTACCCGCCATAATAAAAAACGGCCAGTCAAAAGACTGGCCGTTATCCTGTCAGCCTTTAAAGTACTGACTTAACTTTTTCAACTACGTTTTCAACCGTAAAGCCGAACAGCTTAAACAGCTCACCTGCAGGTGCAGACTCACCAAAGCTGGTCATACCGACGATAGCACCGTTCAGGCCCACATACTTGTACCAGAAATCCGCCTGCGCTGCTTCTACGGCAACACGGGCTGTAACAGCCGCTGGCAGAACCGCTTCACGGTACGCAGCATCCTGCTTGTCGAAGATATCCGTTGCCGGCATTGATACCACGCGTACCTGCTTACCTTCCGCTTCCAGCGCAGCCGCTGCATCCATCGCCAGCCCCACTTCAGAGCCGGTCGCAATCAGAATTGCGTCAGGCGCACCCTGCGTATCACGCAGGATATAACCGCCGCGGGCAACATTCGCCAGCTGTTCAGCTGAACGGTTCTGATGAGGCAGGTTCTGACGGGAGAAAATCATTGCTGTAGGACCGTCATTACGCTCCAGTGCAGACTTCCATGCCACCGCAGATTCAACCGCATCACACGGACGCCAGGTGCTCATATTCGGCGTGTGACGCAGGTTAGCAATCTGTTCGATTGGCTGGTGCGTCGGACCGTCTTCACCCAGACCGATAGAATCGTGTGTGTAAACATGGATCGCACGCTGCTTCATCAGTGCCGCCATCCGCAGCGCGTTACGGGCGTACTCCATGAATACCAGGAAGGTAGCGCCGTAAGGAATGAAACCGCCGTGCAGGGCGATACCGTTCATGATTGCAGACATACCGAATTCACGTACACCGTAGAACAGGTAGTTACCGGACGCATCATCTTTAGTCACGCCTTTACAGCCAGACCAGAGTGTCAGGTTGGAACCTGCCAGGTCAGCAGAGCCGCCCATCAGTTCAGGCAGTAACGGACCAAATGCATTCAGCGTGTTCTGAGACGCTTTACGGCTGGCGATAGTTTCGCCTTTTTCCTGCAGCTTCTGGATAATTTCATCAGCCTGCTCAGAGAAATCAGCCGGCAGTTCACCGCTGTAACGGCGAATCAGTTCACGGGCCAGTTCCGGGTATGCCTTGCTGTACGCAGCAAAACTTTCATTCCAGTCATTTTCAGCATTCTGACCGGCTTCCAGTGCACTCCACTGGGCATAAATATCTTCAGGAATGACAAAAGAATCGTGTTCCCAGCCCAGTTCTTTACGGGCCAGTGCGATTTCTTCTTCACCCAGAGGTGCACCGTGGCAATCCTCTTTACCCTGCTTGTTCGGAGAACCGAAACCGATAATAGTCTTGCAGCAGATAAGGGTAGGCTGTTCAGTATTTTCGTGAGCCGCTTCGATTGCGGCACGGATCTGATCGTGATCATGGCCATCAACATTCGGAATAACCTGCCAGCCGTAAGACTCAAAACGCTTCGGCGTATCATCCGTGAACCAACCTTCAACTTCACCGTCGATAGAAATGCCGTTGTCATCGTAAAACGCAACCAGCTTACCCAGACCCAACGTGCCGGCCAGCGAGCAGGCTTCGTGAGAAATACCTTCCATCAGGCAGCCATCACCCAGGAACGTATAGGTATTGTGATCGATGATCTCGTGGTCTTCACGGTTAAACTGCGCTGCTAAAGACTTCTCAGCAATCGCAAAACCTACCGCATTGGTAATGCCCTGCCCCAGAGGGCCAGTCGTGGTTTCAACACCTGGCGCATAGCCATATTCCGGGTGACCTGCTGTTTTAGAGTGCAGCTGACGGAAGTTTTTGATGTCATCGATAGAAAGGTCGTAACCGGTCAGGTGCAACAGGCTGTAAATCAGCATGGAGCCGTGACCATTAGACAGGACGAAACGGTCGCGATCCATCCAGTGCGGGTTGGATGGATTGTGTACCATGAAATCATTCCACAGTACTTCGGCGATATCTGCCATACCCATTGGCGCACCAGGGTGGCCAGATTTAGCTTGCTGTACAGCATCCATGCTCAGTGCACGGATCGCATTCGCCAGTTCTCTACGCGAGGACATTCATTCACTCCGGGGTTAAAACCCTAGTTGAGGTTGAAACATTTGAAATACACTGATGCCACCACAGGCGACGTCAACAAAAAGTGGCGGTATTTTCCCTCAACCGGCAGACAGCTTCAAACCTATTTCGAGTAAAATTCATAAAATTGAGCCAAATTCATGATGAATTGCAAAAAAAACCTCCCAAACAGACATATTCCCCATGCATTCGGGCCATAAGATCATTAAACTATCCGCCAATTTATTTATCTCATCCCCGATGGTCAGACCCGCACAGAGTCAGCGACCCCACCGCCCAGCCATAAGCCAGGTACATGCCGGGGAACTTAGAAACTTTGAGGACTCCTGAACGCCATGAGCGAATATAGCCTGTTTACCTCTGAATCCGTCTCTGAAGGTCACCCGGATAAAATTGCCGACCAGATTTCTGATGCGGTGCTGGATGCCATTATTGCTGAAGACAAATACGCCCGGGTCGCCTGTGAAACACTGGTTAAAACCGGTGTGGCAATTGTGTCTGGCGAAGTCAGCACCTCTGCTTGGGTCGATCTGGAAGATCTGGTCCGGGGTGTCATCAACGATATCGGCTACACCTCTTCTGAAGTAGGCTTCGATGGCAACACCTGCGGTGTGATGAACATCATTGGTAAACAGTCCGTTGACATCGCCCAGGGTGTAGACCGTTCCAAGCCTGAAGATCAGGGCGCCGGGGATCAGGGCCTGATGTTTGGCTACGCGAGCAACGAAACAGACGTACTGATGCCAGCACCGATCTGCTACGCACACCGTCTGGTTGAGCGTCAGGCTGAAGCGCGTAAATCCGGCTTACTGCCGTGGTTACGTCCGGACGCAAAGAGCCAGGTAACCTTCCGTTACGAAAACGGCCAGCCTGCCGGCATTGACGCCGTTGTACTGTCTACCCAGCATGATCCGGACATTTCCATGGCAGATCTTCAGGAAGCGGTGATGGAACTGATCATCAAGCATACCCTGCCTGCAGAATGGATTGATGCCAGCACTAAATTCCACATCAACCCAACCGGTAAATTCGTCATTGGTGGCCCGGTGGGCGACTGTGGTCTGACTGGCCGTAAAATCATCGTAGACACTTACGGCGGCATGGCCCGTCACGGTGGTGGCGCATTCTCAGGTAAAGACCCGTCTAAAGTAGACCGCTCTGCCGCATACGCCGGCCGTTACGTTGCCAAGAACATCGTTGCTGCAGGACTTGCTGACAAATGTGAGATCCAGGTGTCTTACGCGATTGGTGTTGCAGAGCCAACCTCGGTATCAATTAATACATTCGGCACGGGTAAAATCAGTGACGACAAGATCATTGAACTGGTTCGCCAGCACTTCGATCTGCGCCCACATGCGATTACCCGTATGCTGGACCTGCTGCACCCGATGTACCGCCAGACAGCCGCTTACGGCCACTTCGGTAAAAACCCGTTTGAGATGACCGTTAACGACGAGACATTCACGGCTTACAGCTGGGAAAAAACCGATAAAGCGGATGCCCTGCGGGCCGACGCCGGTATATAAACACCGCAGACCGTATAAGCACGTCTTAAGAAGCATTGCATATAAGCACTGAATATACGTGCTTTAATTAAGCCATTAAAAGCATCTGTCTTTCGCAGATGCTTTTTTTTCGCCTGCCAAACCCGCTATCATTCCCGTCACAGATAAACACCGATCAGATCAGGCCAAACACCGCCATGAGAATCCCCCGCTTTTACGAAGACCAGCCCCTGGCAAACGGCCAGGAGATTCAGCTCAGCGATGCAGTCGTACAGCATGTCGCCCGGGCACTGCGCATGCGCCCGGATGATCAGCTCACCCTGTTCAATGGCGACGGTAATGAATATCACGCCCGTCTGACCGACGTTGCCAAACGCAGTGTCAGCGCCCGCATCGAAGCGGTGACTCAACCGGCCCGTATATCGCCCCTGAATATTCAGATCGGTCAGAGCCTGTCCCGGGGAGAACGGATGGATTATGCCATTCAGAAAGCCACTGAACTGGGCATGACCGGCATGACACCGCTGTTTTCAGAACGCTGTGAAGTCAAACTCAACAGTGAACGTCAGGACAAACGTCTGCGCCACTGGCAGCAAATTGCCATCAGCGCCTGTGAACAAAGCCTGCGCTGTGACATACCAGCCATTCAGTCACCACAAACACTCAGCGACTGGATCAATACGGTAGAGGCAGATCTCAAGCTGGTACTGCACCATCATACCGAGCAGCCACTGGAAACACTGGAAGCGCCTGGTTCAGTCGCCCTGCTCGTTGGCCCGGAAGGCGGTTTAAGCGAAGCAGAAGTCGAACAGGCGCTGGCAGCCGGTTTTAAACCCGTCGCCTTCGGCCCCCGGGTATTTCGCACCGAAACGGCTCCCGTTGCCGCATTATCTGTGCTGCAGTATTTATGGGGCGATCTGGGCAATACATTCTGACACCAGAGTGACAGATGTTTTCTGATACTCTGTCTGGCACAGACACCTGCAGCCAAGTAAACTCTGCACTCATGCATACACGCCACACTGATGTGATCCGGCTCCGCGCCGGTCACCGGCGGCTCACCAACAACCAGGTTATCGAATGACTATTAAAATCGGCATCGTGATGGACCCTATTGAGGACATCAGCTTTAAAAAAGACAGCTCCCTGGCCATGCTCTGGGCAGCACAGCGAAAAGGCTGGGAAATCTGGTACATGGAACAACAGGACCTGTACCTGCGCGACGGTAAGGTGCTGGCGAAAATGGCCCCGATGACAGTCGCCATGGACCCGGATAATTTTTTCCAGCGCGGCGACTATCAGATCCGGGAAGTATCCACACTGGACGCCGTCCTGATGCGTAAAGACCCACCATTCGATAACGAATTTATCTACACCACACATTTATTGGAAATTGCAGCGGCTGCCGGCAACACTTTGATGGTAAACCGTCCGCAGGCTCTGCGGGATTACAACGAAAAAATCTTCGCGACTCATTTCCCGGAATGCTGCCCACCGGTGCTGGTAACACGCCGGGATGACCTGTTACGGGAATTCCACGCCGAATACAAAGACGTCATTTTCAAACCGCTTGATGGCATGGGCGGTACGTCCATCTTCCGTATTCAGGAAGAAGGGGTGAACCTGGGGGTTATTATCGAAACCCTGACCAAGTTCGGCACAGAGACCATCATGGCACAGAAATACCTGCCTGAAATTGTCGATGGCGATAAGCGTATTTTACTGGTCGACGGTGAACCGGTCCCCTACGGCTTATCACGCATTCCGACGGGCGGAGAAGTCCGCGGAAACCTGGCCGCCGGCGGTATTGGTGTTGGTCGCCCTCTGACTGAACGGAAAATGTGGATCGCCAGGCAAGTAGGCCCAACCCTGAAAGAGCAGGGCATTCTGTTTGCCGGCCTGGATGTGATTGGCGATTACCTCACTGAAGTAAACGTCACCAGCCCAACCTGTATACGGGAACTGGATGAACAGTTCGGGCTGGACATCGGCATGCAACTGCTGGACGTTGTAGAAGCTAAACTGGCCGCCCGGCACTAAGGGAAGCTGATGCCGGTTATCCGTCACCATCTGAAACCTTTCACAGAGCGCTGCTTATGAGCAGCGCTCTGCAAAATCCGGTTTCCTCAGCCGACCGCCTGGGTTTCACTATTTTTATGGCGGTGGCCATTCATGCCGTTGCGATTTTAGGCATCAGCTTTTCACTCCCTGATGTCAGTGAAATTCCCCAGACACTGGAAGTCACTCTGGCTAACTTCAAAAGTGACGAAGCCCCGGAGAATGCCGACTTCATTGCCCAGAACAATCAGTTGGGCAGCGGTCAGTTAGAAGAAAAGCAACTCCCGTCCACCCGGGAAAAGGCAGAATTTCAGGCCGACGACATCCAGGATGTCACCTCCCGTCTGGCCGTGGATAATCGCCAGATCACACAAAATGAAATGTCAGCAATCGATACCGCACTGGCAGAAATTGACGGGATCAGCCAACAACAGCCAGGCAACAGCCAGCATGAAGTCATCACCAGCCTGGCAAAACAGCAACAACAGGCGGCACCACAAAATCAGGTTCAGCAACAGCAAAAACAAAGCAGCGCATCCGTCGCAGGAAACACTGATACAATACTGAGCCGCAGTCTGGAGATCGCCAGCCTGGAAGCGCAGCTCGCCCTGCAACAGCAGGCCTATGCAAAACGCCCCCGGGTCAAATGGATGACCTCCGCCAGCACCCTGAGCCATAAGGATGCTGAATACCTGTCGAGCTGGAAACGCCGGATCGAGGCAGTTGGTAACCTGAACTATCCTGCGCAGGCACATCAGTACGGCAGCCTGATACTGTTAGTCGCCATTAAGCCTGACGGCAGCGTCAAAGATATTCAGATCCGGCGCTCATCCGGCAGCACCCAGCTGGACAACGCAGCGGTTCAGATTGTTAAACTTGCATCCCCCTTCCAGCCATTCCCGGAAGAAATGCGCCAGAACACCGATATTCTGGAAATAATTCGTACCTGGAAATTTGAGAAAACCACCCGGGTGTACTAGTCCTAGTACTAAGGTCATAACAAATGACCACTGTGCCGGGAACCCACCCGCTTGATTAAGCACGGCTGTTTTTGCATCAGCCAGACGCAGCTGCCAAAAAGGAGCCCCCATTATGTCCTTACCGACTGACTCCGAAGCACCCGGCAATCAGCAGGATACAATGTGCCTGCGTGACCACTTTCTGATCTCTATGCCGCATATGCATGACGGAAACTTTGCCCAGAGCCTCACCTACATTTGCGATCACAATGAACACGGTGCCATGGGCATCATCATTAACCGCCCGCTGGACCTGAGTTTCCAGGCACTCCTGAGCCATCTGGAAATTGATGCCGACCATGAAGCCAGCGATCAGCCGGTCTTCGCCGGTGGCCCTGTGCAGACCGACAAAGGCTTTGTCCTGCACCTGACCGGCGACCGGGAATGGTCATCCTCCTACGATGTCAGCGAAAGCGTCAGCATTACCAGCTCACTGGATATTCTCGAAGATCTGGCCAACAGAAAAGAACAGCTGCCCAGCCTGATTGCATTAGGCTATGCAGGCTGGGGGGCCGGACAGCTTGAAGACGAAATCCGTCAGAATGCCTGGTTAAGTTGCCCCGCAAATTTAGATATACTATTCCACATGCCTGCCGAGCAGCGGTTACATGCCGCTGCAGCAAGTCTCGGCGTTAATCTGGATCTTATGACGGCCCAAAGCGGCCACGCATAAATTTCATAAGAAGTATTCATGAGCGAAACAACCCAAACCGTTCTGGGATTTGATTTTGGTACCAGCCGCATCGGTGTGGCTGTTGGCCAGAGCCTGACAGGCACCGCCGCGCCACTTGAGCCGGTTGCCGCCCGTGACGGTATTCCCGACTGGCAAATATTTGATCAGTTAATTGCTGAATGGCAGCCTACCGCGCTGGTCGTTGGCATTCCCCTGAATATGGATGCAACCATCAGCGATATGGCCCGCCGCGCCCGTAAGTTTGCCAACAGGCTCAAAGAGCGCAGCAAACTCCCCTGTTACCTTATGGATGAACGGCTCACCTCAGATGAAGCCAAACGCATCAGTGTATCCCGTGGCGGCAGCAATAATTTCAAACAAAACTCTGTGGACGGCATCGCCGCCCAACTGATTCTGGAAGACTGGCTGGCGAGCGACACCCGTATCACCAGCGAAACCCGACTGGAGGACCTCTATGGTATCGGGCGTAATTAAGGTCGACGCGTTATTAGAAAAAATGACCCTCGAACTGCAAAACTATCTGAAAGCCAGAGAGATCGACAACCCGATGATCATTGGCATCCGTACCGGTGGTGTCTGGATCGCAGAAGCGCTGCAAAAAAACCTTGAACTGAAAAGCCCCATGGGGGTTCTGGATATAGCCTTCTACCGGGATGACTTCACCCGGGTCGGTCTGCATCCGAAGGTACAGCCGTCTATACTGCCCACCGCCACAGAAGGCAGGCACATCATCCTGGTAGATGATGTTCTCATGAGCGGACGTACCGTGCGGGCGGCGATGAATGAAATTTTCGATTATGGCCGACCGGCATCAATTACCCTGGCCGCCCTGATCGACCTGAACCGTCGCGAACTGCCCATCCAGGCAGATGTAGTCGGCGACGTAATGCTGCTGGCAGCCGATGAGCGGGTAAAGCTTACCGGACCGGAACCTTTATCCATCGAAATCAGCAAACGTGCCGACTGAATCCTGGCAAACACTGCGGAATCCCAACATGTTTGAACAACAAGATCCAAACCTAATACAGCTCAACAGCGAAGGTCAGCTGAAACACTTTCTGACCACCGAAGGTCTGAGCCGTGAACTGCTCAGTGAAATCCTCGACACCGCTGACTCTTTCGTCGACATGAGTGCCCAGCAGGTGAAGAAAGTCCCTCTGCTGCGGGGTAAAACCGTCGTTAACCTGTTTTTCGAAGCCAGCACCCGGACTGCCAGCACCTTTGAGCTGGCCGCCAAGCGCCTGTCAGCTGACGTCCTGAACCTGAACATCAGCACCTCCTCTACAGCAAAAGGCGAAACCCTCAAAGATACCCTGATGACCATGGAAGCCATGCACTCCGACATGTTCGTCGTTCGGCATTCAGACAGCGGGGCACAGCACTATATCGCGCAAAACGTCACCCCTGATGTAGCAGTGATTAACGCCGGTGATGGCCGCCATGCCCACCCAACTCAGGCAATGCTGGACATGCTGACCATCCGTCAGCACAAAGGAGATTTCAGCCCGCTGAAGGTCGCCATTGTCGGTGACATACTGCACTCCCGGGTTGCCCGCTCCCAGATACACGCCCTGCGTACTCTTGGCGCTGCTGAAGTGCGGGTCATTGCCCCGCATACATTATTGCCACGTCATATCGAAGCCCTCGGTGTACAGGTCTATACCGACATGAAGCAAGGCCTGAAAGATGTCGATGTCGTCATGATGCTCCGGCTGCAACGCGAGCGCATGCTCAGCGCCCTGCTGCCAAGCGAAGCCGAATTCTACAAGCTTTACGGCCTCAGCGAAGACAAACTGAAACATGCCCACCCGGACGCCATTGTGATGCACCCCGGCCCGATTAACCGCGGTGTGGAAATTGAATCCGCGGTTGCCGACGGCCCCCGTTCCCTGATTCTCAATCAGGTCACTAACGGGATCGCGGTACGGATGGCCGTCATGTCTATGTCCATGAGCGGCCAGACCACCGAAGCAGCACGCCGGGCTGAACAGCACGCCAGCCGTACAGAATAAGCGGGAATGAAAAACATGAATATCAAAATTCAGGGAGGCCGTGTCATTGATCCGGCCAGCCAGTTTGACCAGGTAACCGATCTGTACATCAGCGCCGGTAAAATTGCCGCCATCGGAAATGCGCCGGCAGGCTTCACAGCCGACCAGACCATCGACGCCAGTAATCAGGTCGTCAGCCCGGGGCTGATCGATCTGTGCGCCCACGTCCGTGAACCGGGCTACACCCGCAAAGGCAATATCAGCACCGAAACAGCGGCCGCTGCCGCCGGTGGTATCACCACCCTGTGCACGCCACCGAACAGCAAGCCTATCGCAGATACCACCGCCGTGGTTGACCTGATTCAGGACCGCGCCCGGGAAGCCGGCAGCGCACGCATTCTGCCAATGGGCGCGCTGACTCAGGGACTGGCCGGTGAACAGCTGAGCCCGATGCATGGCCTCAGCCAGGCCGGCTGCATCGCGTTTACCAATATGCGCCTGCCGGTAAAAAACTCACTGGTGCTGACCCGCTGTCTGGAATACGCCGCGACCCACGATCTGCTGGTTATCTTTCAGGCAGAAGACGCTGGCCTGTCTGAAGGCGGCGCCATGCATGAAGACACCACCTGCACACGTTTAGGTCTGAACGGCATTCCGGAAACCGCGGAAACCATCGAAGTGGCCCGCTGCCTGCTACTGATCGAACAGACCGGTGTCCGTGCACACTTCGGCCAACTGTCCTGCGAGCGATCTGTGAAAATGGTTATGGACGCCCGTGACCGTGGTTTGCAGGTTACCGCCGACATCGCCATTCAGAACCTGCTGTTAACCGATGAAAACGTCAACGGCTTCGATCCGAACTTCCACCTGATTCCGCCACTGCGCAGCCAGCTGGACCGGGCAGGTCTGCGTCAGGCACTGCTCAGCGACGGTTTCCAGGCCATCTGCTCCGATCATCAGCCACATGAAACAGCCGCCAAGCAAGCGCCGTTTGCAGCAACCGAACCGGGTATGACCGGTCTGGAAACCCTGCTGTCACTGTCACTGATTCTGGTCGAGCAAGAACTGATCAGTCTCTCACAGATGCTGTCTAAGCTTACCTGCGGCCCGGCCAGAGTACTTGGCATTGAAAGCGGTCAGATCGCCGAAGGCCTGCCAGCAGACCTGTGTATCTTTGATCCACAGGCAGAATGGTCACTGACACCGGAAACCTGTCACTCAGCCGGCCAGAACACCCCGTTCATGGGCCATACCCTGAAAGGTCAGGTCAGCCACACCCTGCTGGAAGGTAAAGTCGTTTTCCAGCTTGGCTAAACAGCTTTCACAGCCCATAAAAAAAGCCGGTATCTTTTCGATACCGGCTTTTTTGTTTCTGTCATGAACCTGGCAGGAAAGCCTAGGACATATCAGAAATTTCCTTGTTGATCATCTCGCGAATCTGCTCTTCATCCTGAACCATATCACTGCTTTCTTCACGCAGTGACTTCAGCAAGCCAATGGTCATCGCAATGATTACAAAGGTGAACGGCAAGGCACCGGCAATTGAGGCCGCCTGCAACGCTTTCAGCGCTTCCTTACCCCCCAGTAACAGGATCATCAGTGTTACTGCACCCAGCAGCATCCCCCAGATAATACGTTGCTGAACCGGCGGACGGCGGCCGAATGACAGCAGACGACCCAGTACCAGCGTACCGGAGTCAGCAGAGGTGACGAAGAACACAACCACCACAACCAGCGCTGCCAGCTTGGCAACCGTCGCAATCGCACCCGGCGTTACCACATCGAATGCAGCATACAGCGTACCGGCATAATCCCAGTTATTAACCGCCGTATTATAGATACTCATATCAGCGCCGTAGATACCTTCATAGATACCTGCAGAACCGATAATGCCGAACCACAACACCGCAACCATAGAAGGCACCAGCATCACGCCTACGACAAACTCACGAACAGTACGGCCACGGGAAATACGCGCAATGAACATACCGACAAACGCAGCCCAGGCAATCCACCAGCCCCAGTAGAAAATAGTCCAGCCACCCTGCCATGTACGTTCTTCAGGGCTACGGGCCGTCCACAGTGTCATCTGAATCGCTTCAGACACATACTCACCCAGACCGGTCAGTGTGCTGGCGATCAGATAGTTCGCATTACTGGCCACCAGGAAGTACGCCAGAATGACAATACAAATCCAGGTATTCAGCTCAGACAGAACCTTAATGCCCTTTGCCACACCAGTAGTCGCAGAAAAAGTTGCGATAACAGTGATCAGCAAAATAGACACAACAGTAACCGTCTGAGACTTCTCTTCCAGTACGCCCAGGGACACCAGACCGGAACCTATCTGCTCAACCCCTAAGCCCAGCGTCGTTGCGATGCCGAAGATAGTACCGAATACCGCCAGAATATCGACAGTGTGGCCAATCGGACCGTAGATCTTGTCACCGATCAGCGGATACAGCGAAGAGCGCATAGACAGCGGTAAACCTTTACGGAAAGCGAAATACGCCAGTGACAGGCCCACAATCGCGTACATGCCCCAGGCAACGGTACCCCAGTGGAAAATAGTCAGTTTCAGACCGCCGGCAACGGCATCAGCCACCAGATCATTAGGAACCGGGAAACCTTCATCACCCGGCATCAGGCCGGCATTCAGGGCTGTCTGCTTCGCTTCAAAGAAAGTCGCTACAGCGGCCTTAACTTCAGAACTGAGAAACGGGTTACCGCCACTCCAGCCACTGGCAAAATGAATCAGCGGCTCAGACATAGAGAAGAACAGCATACCCGCGCCGGTACCACAGCCAAATAACATGGAGAACCATGCAAAATTGGTAAATTCCGGACGGTCACCGTCTTGCCCCAGACGAATCTGGCCAACCTTTGAAAACATTACATACGCACAGGCAACAAATGCCATCAGCATCACTGCAATGTAATACCAGCCTAAAGTCTGTTCAATCCATGCTTTCAGGCCGAGAAACTGTTCACTTGCAGCCTTGCCAAGTAACACAGTGTAAAGAATAAACACCCCGACCATCACAATGGCCGTGATGCCGAGCGTAGAATTGAGGCCCTTGAGAATGCCCCGCTTCTCTATGAGTCGGTCTAACTCTTCATCGTTATACATCATGCATCCTTTTTATAATTATTGTAGAAACATCACCGGGCAACCTCCTTTGCAGAAAGCGACATATCCTTACAGGCCAGGTAATGTAAAGTGATCCACGCGGTATCCGGCCAGTGCCGGTAACGGACCCTTAGGCAGACGGCTGATACCTCCCTTACGAAAAGTAACAGCGTCCGGCTGCGTAACCGCCCGATAATGCATACCGCTAACGGATCACACCTGTTCAAATGAACAATTGAACAACTACCCGCCGGTGACGAAAAACAAAAAATATGCTTCTCATCACAGCGAAATAGCAAATTCAGCAAATGCGCCGAAAATCACGGTAGCAAAGCGGTACGCCAGAAGATTGTTCAGAATCGCCATAAACACGTTGAAAATCGCCATCGTTTAACACATTTACGACGTGCCTATGTCGTTAAAATACAGGCAACTCAAATAAATTAACGCATAAAAATCAATTGATTAAGCATCAATAGCCTGTTCAAGATCAGCAATAAGATCATCGATATTTTCAATGCCGAGAGAAAACCGTAATAAATCATCCGGCACCGGACTGGTTTCCCCTTCGATCAGGGCACGGTGTTCTACCAGACTTTCTACACCGCCAAGCGACGTGGCACGTACAAAGTGCCGTAAACGTCCCATAATACGTGCGGTATTTTCACGGCCGCCCTCAAAACGGACCGACAACATACCGCTGAAACCGCCCTTCATCTGCGCGGCAGCAACACGGTATTGCGGATGGCTTTCCAGGCCGGGATACATCACAGCCTTTACGCCGGGATACCCTTCAAAATGCCGGGCAAACGCCATCGCATTTTCACAGGCCCGCTGCACCCGGACATGCATGGTGCGCATACCGCGCAGCAGCAGCCAGCTTTCAAAGGGGCCTAAAATTCCGCCATGCTGCGCGCGAATCAGCGCCGCTTTCTGCCAACGCTCATCTTCACGGGCACAGATCAGCGCACCGGCCACCACATCACTGTGGCCATTGATATACTTAGTGGCTGAATGAAAGACATAGTCAGCACCCAGCGAAATCGGCTGGGTCAGTAACGGCGTTGCCACAGTGGAATCCACCACCAGTTGCGCACCGGCCTGGTGAGCAAGCTCAGCCGCGCGGGCAATGTCGACCACTTCCCAGGTCGGATTTGCCGGCGTCTCCGCCCAGACCAGCTGTACCGGAGCCGCCTGAATCACCTGTGCCAGATTCTCCATATCCCCGGCATCATAGAAATCCAGCTGAATGCCCCAGTCTTCACAAAAGGTAATCAGCCAGCCCCGTAATGACCAGTACATCACCTTCGGCGCAACGATACGGTCACCGGGGCGCAAGGTCTGAACCAGTGCTGTTGCCGCTGCCATACCGGATGCAAACAATTTACAGGCAGCGCCTTTTTCCAGCGTACACAGCAGCGCCTCAGCCATCTCAGCATTGACGCTCTGGTCACGGGCATAAATACGGCTACTGTCATACAACTCTCCGCTCTCATCACGGGCGAACGTCGTTGACGGCTGGATCGGCGGTACAACCGCACCGGTAGTTTTATCCAGATAATGACCGGCCTGCGCCAGTATCGTTTCAACCTTATCCTGCTGTTCCATGTATGTTCCTTGCCGGTAATCCGGAAAAATTAAAATGTCACTTGTCTGTTGCGCCGCCAGCCTGTACCCGCAGCCAGTCAATAAAGGTCAGCACCCGGGTATCATTCAATAAAGCTTTCGGGACCGCAATGCCCCATTCGCCGTTTCCGGCGGTAAATTCTGTCACCGGACGAATAAGCCGCCCCGCCGTCAGATCATCTTCAGCAACCGGGCCATTCACCAGCGCGATTCCCTGACCGGCAACCGCCATTTCCAGCGCGACGGCCAGGGTATCCACCACAAGCGGGCTCTGCCGCATCTGATTAGCAGCCCCCAGTGTTTTAAACCACGCTTCCCAGCCCCAGTACCCCTTCTCGGTCGAAACCGTCAGTAAAGGATAATTTTCCAGCTGCTCTACCGCCAGAGGCGTGTCAGCATTGTTAAGTAAACCGGGGGAACATACGGGATATACCTTAGAAGGAAACAGCTCTATCCAGTGTAAATGTGCGGGCATCTGAGTCCGGCTGTATATCAGGCCGATATCCGCGTTGGCCTCATCAAACTCCCAGGCGGAATTATTTGCCTGCAGGTGGATTTCAATCTCAGGATACTGATTGCGGAAATCACTCAGCCGGCTGGCCAGCCAGCGAATTGAAAGGGTGATATACGCCTGTAAACGCAATGCAGGATTCGCACTCTGCTCTTTAACGGTCTCAGCAGTGCTGATTAACAGCTCAAGTGCGGCCCGTACACCGGGATAAAATGCTTCCCCCGCAGCCGTCAGCACCACATTACGTCCCTGCCGGGCGAACAGCTTCACCCCAAGATCATCTTCCAGCGTATGAATCTGATGGCTGATCGCAGGATGGGTCAGGTTCAGCTCATCTGCTGCGCCACGGATACTATGCAGCCGCGCAGCCGCCTCAAAACCTTTCAGCGCCTTAAGCGGCGGTAATTTGCGCAGATCAATCGCCATCGGGAATGTCCGGATATATCTGAATTGCCAAAATAACAGAGGACGCCGGAGTCACCGGCATCAACATAATATTTAACTTACCAGTCCGGCTATTGGAAGAATTTTTTAACCAGTCATGTAAAAAAAGATCAATTGTTGCCACCCCCTGCTCCCCCTACCTTTAAACACATTCCTTACAGAAACATTCCAAACCGTAAAACACATAATAAAAAGCAGAGGGTGGCACATGAAAATCGGATTTATCGGCCTGGGCAATGTAGGTGGCAAACTGGCGGGCAGCTTATTACGGAACGGCAAAGACCTGACCGTACGGGACCTTAATCAGGCATTTGTCGACGACTTTGTATCCCGCGGTGCAGAAAGTGCCGGCTCACCGAAAGAAATGGCTGAAAAATGTGACGTGATCATTACCTGCCTGCCATCCCCTGCCGCCTGCTCAGAAGTAATGGAAGCGGAAGACGGCGTTATCGCCGGCCTGTCAGAAGGCAAAGTCTGGATGGAAATGAGCACCACCGACGAAGCCGAAGTCCGCCGTATCGCCAAGCGGGTCGAAGCCAAAGGCGCGATGCCGGTAGACTGCCCGGTATCCGGCGGCTGCCACCGTGCAGGCACCGGTAACATCTCAATCTTTGCCGGCTGTACCCGGGAAGCCTTCGACCGGGTTCTGCCCATCCTGACCACCATGGGCCGGCGCATTCTGCATACCGGCGAACTGGGGTCAGCATCCATCCTGAAAGTCGTCACTAACTATCTGTGTACAGTCCACCTGGCCGCACTGGCTGAAGCATTAACCGCCTCAAAAGTGCTGGGCATGGATATGAATGTAGCCTATGAAGCCATCAAGGCCTCATCCGGTAACTCGTTCGTCCATGAAACCGAATCCCAGGTCATCCTTAACGGCAGCCGGGATATCAGCTTCACCATGGACCTGGTACTGAAAGATGTCGGTATCTTTGACGAAGTGACCAAACGTAAAGGTATGCCACTGGAAATCGCGCCGCTAATGGTTGATATCTTCCGGGACGGTCAGGACCGGTATGGCCCGCGGGAATTCTCTCCGAATATTATCCGTCGGATGGAAGAAGCCTGCGACGTACAGGTACTGGGGCAAAACTTCCCGGCCGAGATGGTCGACGATGAACCGGAAGAACCCGGCTACGAAGTGGTTGTAGCGGGACGTCAGGATTACTGATACCGCCCACCTTAATAACGCCGGTCAGCCTGACTGGCGTTTGTCCTTCTATACTCAGTAGCGTCCGGTACGCTTTTATCCGTTTCATCAGACAGCAGGCAGACGAATGAAAACCCTCGACAAACTTTACATCAACGGCCAGTGGCAAGCATCCGCCAGCGACCGCTTTATCGACGTCACTAACCCGGCTGATAATCAGATATTCCTCCGTGTGCCACAGGGCAACAGCGACGATATAGAAAAAGCCCTGCAGGCCGCCCGACAGGCACTGCCCGGCTGGGCAACCTCTCTGGCCAGTATCCGCGCCGATCTGATGCGTGCTGTCGCCAACGAAATGCGTAATCGCTACGACGAACTGGTCGATGCCCATGTGAAATCCATGGGTTGTCCACGCCACCTCACCGGTGCTTTCCATGTGGACGCGCCCATCGAAGCCATGGAGTTTTACGCCGACCTCGCGTACAAGATGGAAGCGGTAGAAGAACGTAATAATGTTTTACTGTTGAAAGAACCGGTAGGTGTCTGCGCCTTTATTAATCCCTGGAACTATCCGTTGCACCAGTTAATCGGCAAGGTAGCACCGGCACTGGCTGCTGGCTGTACCATTGTAGCCAAGCCGGCTGAGCAAACACCGGAACTGGATTTCCTCATGGCAGAGATATTCCACACAGCAGGTTTACCGGCCGGTGTCTTCAATCTGGTATCCGGTATCGGCACGGAAATCGGCCCGGTGATGTCCGGGCATCCGGAAGTGGATATGGTGTCCTTTACCGGTTCTACACGCGCCGGTGTACAGGTAGCGGCAGCCGCCGCACCGGGCGTCAAGCGGGTTTGTCAGGAACTGGGAGGTAAATCCGCCTTTATCATTACCGAAGATGCCGATCTGGAGGCTGCAGTGCGCTACGGCGTTGAAGATGTCATGGCAAATACCGGGCAGACCTGTAATGCGCTGACCCGTATGCTGGTACCACAGAGCCGCTACGAAGCAGCGGTTAATCTGGCGGCAGAGGTTGCCCGGGAGCAGGTCGTCGGCGATCCAACCGACGACGCGACCACCATGGGACCAATGGCCTCGCACCGCCAGAAAGACACCGTTGAAAACTACATCCGGCTGGGGCTGGAAGAAGGCGCCCGGCTGGTCACGGGTGGCCCCGGTGCCCCGGCAGACTTACCTGAAGCCCTGCAGGACGGTGCATTTGTACAGCCAACCATTTTTGCCGACGTGCACAACCGGATGCGCATAGCCCGGGAAGAAATCTTTGGCCCGGTCCTTTGTATTATTCCTTACAGCGACACTGAAGACGCCATCGCCATTGCCAACGACACCCCTTACGGGCTCTCTTCGGGTGTTTACGCGAAAGACGCCGCCGCAGCCATTCCTATCGCCCGCCGCCTGCAGGCCGGCCAGTGCTATATTCAGGGCGCCTACTTTTCGATGGATGCCCCCTTTGGTGGCTACAAACAATCAGGAAATGGCCGGGAATGGGGCGAACACGGGATGGATGAATATATGGAAACCAAAGCCATTATATGTGGCTGATTCTCCCGGCTTAACAAACGCATCAGCCAGCACAGCTCAGACTGGCTGATGCGTCCAGATATTACCGCCACCAGCATTTCTTCCGCCTAACCCACAGAATAAAGATGGGAAAATTAACCACAAAACCCTTTTTGTGTGTTATTTTTTACACTTTTAGAAATTATTTTTCTCCCGCGTGTCACAACACCTCTGAATATCATTCTGTATACACTGGAGAAAACGCCTTTTTTAGGTCAGACAAAAATCCGTTTTGACTAGCCTTTTTGGGCTATTTTTCAGCTTTACCTAAAGTAGTACTGTAAGCGCTGTTGATTAAGATCAATATACACGCTGGCAGTTGCGGATCTGCTCACCGTTACGTCGCAAACAGGTACAGACAAGCGCAGGAGCTGCTATATATAATTTTTGTTCAGGCTATCGCTACGGTAATCATCCTGTCATCTGACAATGTTAGTGCACCATGAAGTACCCGCTCTCAGACTCTGGTCCGGGCAGCGATAGCAGACTATATTCCATCAACAGCCAAGCGTGAGACTAGGGATAACTATGAAAAGAAGAAATATGCTAAAAGCAGCTGCTGCCGGTCTTGCAGCAGCCCCTCTGGCAATGACGGCAACAAAAGCTGAAGCCTCTACCGTTCGCCTGCGTATGCAGACTTACTGGGGGACAGAATCTGACGACATCCATAAAGAGTTCATCGACGACATCAAAACCGCTTCCGACAAGACCCTGCGGGTGAAGCGTTTCCGTGGTTCTGAACTGGTCCCTAATGCCGACATGCTGCAGGCAGTCGGTAAAGGCACTATCGATATGTGTCAGGGTTACTCTGGTTACTGGCCGGGTCAGCTGGATATCGCTTCCATCGAAGCAGGTCTGCCAGGTGCCTGGACTGATTACGACGAAGCACAGTACATCATGGAATCCAAAGGTCTGATCGATCTGATCCGTGAAGCCTACGCTGAAAAAGGCGTTCACTACCTGGGCCCGATCATGGGCGGTCCTTTCGACCTGCTGACCACCAAGCCTGTGAAGAGCCTGGAAGATCTGAAAACCATGAAGATCCGTGCAACACCTTCTGTTGCCAAGGTTCTGGAAAAATTCGACATCCCTACCGTATACCTGCCAGGCGGCGAGCTGTACCTGGGTCTGTCTACCGGTACCATTGACGGCGTTATCTATGCCGGTACCAACGAATACAAGGCAATGAAACTGTACGAATCTGCCAAGTACTACACCTTCCTGGGTATGGTTAATCCGGGTTATACCGATGACATGCTGATCAACAAAGCGAAGTGGGACTCTCTGTCCGACGAGCACAAGCGCATCATCGAAATGGCATACGCCAAGCACGCCCGTAAGATGCACACCTGGATGGTCAGCGGCTCTATCGACGCCGGTACAACCGGTCTGTTCGAATTCAGCACCCTGCCAGAAGCTGATCAGGCTCAGCTGCGTGAAGCTGCCCGTGTTATCTGGGACGAAGAAGCCGCTAAATCTCCGCGTAACGCCGCTGCCATCAAGATCCTGGAAGAAGCTGCTAAAGCGACCGGGAGAGCATAATGGCCGGGATATCTCGCTTACTTGACCTCCAAGACGGGATATCCGAATTCATCGGCAAGGCCATCTCATGGATGTGCCTTGCCATGATGGGCGTTCTCGTATACGAGATCTCCGCGCGATATCTGTTTAACAGCCCAACCTCATGGGCGCACGAAACCACCACCATGCTGTACGGAACCTTCTGTATCCTGGCAGGTGTCTACACCCACAAACACCATGGCCATGTCCGCAGTGAAGCAATTTACCACCTGTTTTCACCCCGTGGCAGAGCGATACTGGACGTCATTACCGGCGGTATCGGTCTGGTTGTGTTTGCCGTGTTCTTTAATGTGGCGTTCGAATTTGCCGCCGACTCCTGGCGCAGTGGCGAACTGTCATCCAAAAGTACCTGGGCACCACCGATTTACCCGTTTAAATCTGTATTACCCCTGGCCGTTGGCCTGATGTGGTTACAGAGCCTGGCTCACTTTATCCGTGATCTGCGCGTTGCTCTGAATATGGATAAGCCGTCGCAAACGACCGCTGCTTCCGAATAAATAAAATTAAATAAAGGAAACTAACGGTGTTAGATCTCGATCCTTTAGTCGTCACGGGCGGAATGTTCGGCTGCATGCTGCTGATGCTGATTCTCGGCGCACCTCTTACCTGGGCACTGCTGACAGTCGGTGTCGGTTCTGCATACTTCCTGTGGGGCGCGGCCGGCCTTGAGCTACTGGCTATCAGTACCTTCGCCTCCATGGACAACTTCCTGCTGGTCGCCCTGCCGATGTTTATCTTCATGGGCCTGATGCTGCAACGCTCCGGCATCACCGACAACCTGTTTGATATGATTAACAAGCTGATGGGCGGCACCCCCGGTGGCCTGGGCATGGGGACAGTTATCGTCTGCGCCCTGATCGCAGCCATGGCCGGTGTATCCGGTGCAGCTACCGTCAGCTTAGGGATAATCGCCCTGCCCGCTATGCTCAAGCGTGGCTACGATAAAAAACTCGCCACCGGTACCATCATGGCCGGCGGTGCACTGGGCTTCCTGATTCCGCCAAGTGTCCTGATGATTATCTACGCATTCCTCGCACGGGAATCCGTCGGCAAACTCTTTGCTGCCGGCCTGATGCCGGGGCTGATGCTGGCCGGCATCTACATTCTGTACGTCTTTATCCGTGCCAAAATGAATCCGTCACTGGCACCGCCAATCGACGAATCAGAACGGGTTGATCTGAAAGGTAAACTGATTGCCCTGAAAGCGCTGATCCTGCCGGGTTCTCTGATCACCACGGTACTGTGTTTTATCATCTTCGGTATTACCTCACCCTCTGAAGCATCAGCGGTAGGCGCCGTCGGTTCAATTATCTGTGCCGCACTGTACCGAAACCTGACCCGTGAAGTGATGAAAGACGTACTGATCAGCACCACCAAGCTGATGGGTATGCTGTTGTGGATTACCCTGGCGGCAGTCTTCTTCAGTAAGGTGTATATTGGCCTGGGCGCCGGTATGGTACTGGAAGAATTCATTGAAGATGCCGAACTGTCAGCCTACTGGGTAATCATCGCCATGCTGGCCTGCTACTTCCTGCTGGGCATGTTCCTGGACGACTTCGCCATTGTCTTCATTACCGTGCCGCTGTTCGTACCAATCGTGGATACGCTGGGCTTTGATACCGTCTGGTTCGCCGTACTGTTTATCATCAGTATGCAATCCGCTTATCTGACACCGCCCTTTGGCTATAACCTGTTCTATATGCGATCGGTGGCACCGCCAAGTGTCAGCATCTATGACCTCTATAAAGCAGCGATTCCGTTCGTATTCCTGCAAATAATTGGTCTGGCACTGGTCGTCATGTTCCCGCAGATCGCCCTCTGGTTACCGGAACAGATTTTCGGATAACACAGAATGCGCTGCTTACAAAAAAGGCTGCCCGGTTTCCCGCGCAGCCTTTTTTATCGCTTCAGTTTTATGCTCTCAGTGGCTGATCAGTCCAGTAACTCAGCAACGATCAGCCGTAGCAAAAAGGTTTCTCTGTCGATCGACAGGCCTTTCTTATCGCTGCCCGCAATGATGGCCTCATTATGGCGAATAGCCTCATGAATATTCATCCAGACCGGATGCATACCATTCTGCAGCTCATGGCTTTCCAGCTGCGGCTCGCCAAGCTCTCCCACCAGTTCACAGCGATAACACAGTGAGCGCATCAGCACCCAGTCAAACCCGGGCTTATGCCAGGGGCGATACTCATCATACTGACCATAAGGCTGAATATCCGTCACATCAGCAGCACCGGTTTCCTCCCGTAATTCACGGATCAAACCCTGAACAGCCTCTTCACCATCATCAATGCCACCGCCAGGCAGCGAATAATCATCATATCTGGCGGTATACAGCAGCAGTATATTCTCTCCGTCAAGCACAATACCCCGGGCAGCGGTGCGTACAAAAAGACCGGCATCACCGGTTAACCCCTCAGGTTTTACAGCAGAGTGAAGTACACGCATAAACAGACAATTCCACACACAAAAATGCAATTATCCACTGACCGGCGACAGACACAACCGCGGTTTACTTTTTCCCGATGCCCATCCGGTATAGCACGTCGTGGCCAGCCATACGGTGTTTCACAGCCGCTGCCACATGCAGAACCACCACCGCCAGCAACGTCCAGGCCAGAAACTCATGATTCTCCGAGGTAAAGTCTTCCAGTGTTATCCCCATCCAGGTATCCATAGTGGGAAACAGCTTAGGCATAGAAATACCAAACAGAGTCACGCCATGACCGCCAAAGTCTGTTTCCGCCCAGCCCAGCGTGATAATGAGCGCGGGCAGAATATACAGCGCCAGATGTCCGGCATGTGCCATACGTTTTTCCAGTGCCGTAAACCCTTCAGGTAACGCAGGGGGTTTTATCAGCATACGGGCAGCAATTCTCACAATCAGTAACATGGCCAGCAACACGCCGGTTGAAATATGCATGGCAAAGATAAACTCTTCACCGGCAGAATCTTCAGCAAAAAAACCATGCATCAGAAAACCGCTGCTCCACATCAGTACAAAGCCAAAGGCCATCAGCCAGTGAACAGATTTAACCAATAATGAATATTGATTATTTAAATTAGATTTTTGATTTATTTCAGACACAGTAAAACCTCTTGTCATCAAGTTTCTGAATACGTCATCAGTCAGATTCAGGCCACTCAGCAGCGACCGCTAAAAACAGTCAGCAGCCCGTCAGGAAGACGGACTCAGGGGCGAAAAATCAATATTTACAACATAGGCCTGCTTGCAGAGTCCGTGGCTTAATTGCCAGCCACAGCGCTCACAGATGCGGCGGACAATTTCCAGCCCGTAGCCATACCGGTCCAGCTCAGGCTCAGAACAACTCACCGGGTTCAGTATCTGTAACTTCTGCTCAGAAAGCCGGGCCTGTAAAAACGTCTCACCATAGTTAAAGCCGTTACGCAGCAGGTTATCCAGCAACACATCCAGCAAAGCAGTATGAGCATGAATACGGGCACTGCCGAATTGTGTATACCGCATAGCCCGGCTCTGCGCCAAAGGCTCAAACTCAGTGAACATTTCCTGTAAACGAATATGCAAATCAACCGGCATACACTCCAGCCGCTGCTGACTGTTACCCAGTAATAAAAAAGCCTGGGTAATCCGTTCCGACTGCTCACAGGCACGCTCAATCCGCTGGACACTGCGTAACTGTTTTTCTGCCGGACAGCCTGGCAACTTAAGTACCGAGAGTGAATTACGGATAATCCCCAGTGGCGTACGCAACTCATGGCTGGCATGCCGGGTAAAGGCTTTTTCTGTCTGCAAAGAGCGGGTCAGCCGCTGAACCAGATCAGTCAGCACCCGGCTGAGCTGGCCAATTTCATCCTGTCGCCCGGCGCCATAAAAGGCCCTCCCTTCTGGCAGATCCGCCTGTAATTCCGCCGCCAGTAACAACACCGGCCGGCTGATCTTCCGGGCAATCCAGATCGCCAGAAACACCCCCAGCACAATCATACATACCGCCACCAGCCACAAGGCTGACTGCATCCGGGATTCAAACTGAGTCGCCAGGCTGCACTGTCGCTCTTCAAGCATGAAATACAAATTCTCCGCCCCGGGTATCACCGTCACCAGCACATGCAAACCTTCACGTATATCCAGCTCATACTCACCGGGGGATAAGGCAGCCACTTCAGACGGTAAACGGACATCACCGGCCGGAAGCACCTGCAAATAACTGCTGGACGGTAAGGAAACCGTCGGATCCTGCTGATACTGACTGATAAACGCCTGCTGCTCATTTTGCAGATACGCACGCAGAATGTAGTCCTCAATGCTGCCCACTGCGACGGAGATAATCACCGTATACAGGACGGTCAGCAAGACAATAAAGGTCATCAGGGTTAGCATAACCCGACGAAAAAATGACTTATTCAGGAATAGCAATCCGGTACCCCCTGCCGTGCACAGTCTTAATCAGTGGATTGCTGAACGGGCCGTCTAATGCCTTGCGCAGGTTATACACATGAATCCGCAAAGGATCACTGTCGGGAGGCCCGTCCGGCCAGAGTTCGGCTTCCAGCTGAGCTTTAGCGACCGGCTCCGGCGCCATGCGTAATAACAGCACTAACATCCGGAATTGCAATTCATAGAGGTGAACAGGCTGACCCTGACGGCTCACCTGATGTAGCCGGTAATCTACCCGCAAATCCGCGTATTGCTGTACCCCGGAAAGATCCGCAAGCTGCCGCTTCAGTAACGCCCGCAAACGTACAGCAATTTCCTCCGGCGCAAACGGCTTCACCACATAATCATCGCCGCCACTGGCAAAGCCGGTGAGTTTATCGTCAAGATTATCCCGTGCAGTAAGAAACAGCACCGGCGTCGTGATGTGGTAGCGTTCACGCAGCTCCCGGCAAGTTGTCAGGCCATCTTTAACCGGCATCATGATATCCATGATGATTACCTGATAAGTATTTGCCTTCAGCAACTCAATACAGCTCTGGCCGTTAAATGCAAAGTCCACCTCAAATCCGGTTTCAGACAGATAATCCGCCAGCGACCCGGCAAGGTCCCAGTTATCTTCCACCAGAAGTACATTTATATTTGCCATCGACTACACCTGAAAACACATTCAGCCGGCCCACTGACAGCGCAACCTTAAAAAAATATTACATAACCACCCACGCTGAAGCTGTGCGATTCTGCCACGCAGATATATACATCCGCGGCAGCAGCCCGCCCCGTACCTCAGCGACAGATACATGCGGTCGCGACAGATAATCCGTCAGGGGCCCGGGCAATATTCCGGTTATCTTCTGTCAGGGATGCACTGATAATGTGCACTGCCCACTACCTGTAAACTTAATTTCGGGGCCAGCATATCAACCTGAATGTAAAACAGATGTGAAAAAGCATTTAAGCAATATTCCAGCCACGGGAACCGCTTCACGGCTGACGTCTTTGCAAATGCCTCACAGGAGATCAGGCCCTTCAGCCCACAGACCTTTTGCCCAGTAAGGCTGAATCATATTCGTCAGCTGCAAGCTCTGTTGCCATAACCAGGCAAAATCCTGCTGTCTGCCGGTAATACTGTGGTGATACCCCGCATCCTTCAGCCCATGAATATAACGGCCTCCGGACGATAACTGCGGCTCGGTCAGCAACTGACACATCATCCCCGCCACTTGCCGGGGGGAACGGGCAAACCACTTTGCCAGCAAAGGTTTCAGGCGGCCCTCCTGCCGGATAAAACCGCTATTAACAAACCCGGGATGAAAACCATCAACGTCAATGCCATAACCACAGGGGCTGTTCAGCCAGAATGCCAGCAACGCATTGGCTTTTAACGCCTCAGACATCCCCTGCTGAGCGCTGTACATCCGGGCAAATCCCTGATCATCCTTATTCAGCCCTCCCAGGCGGCTACAACCGTTAATCAGCACCCTGGGAGCGGCGGCACTCAGCAACAGCGGCCGCAATAACAGCGCCAGCATAAAACGGTGCAGATAATTCACCACGAACGCTTTATCCACACCCAAATGATCAGCCCCCTGTTTGTCAGGATAAACCCCTGCATTCAGCACCAGATAATCCAGGGCTTCGTGCTCTGCCATATACTCAGCGGCAACCCGCTTCACGTCACCGATGTTGCCCAGATCAACCGGATAATACTGAATCCTCCCCCGGCTCAGGGCGACAAGATTCATACCTTTAACCTGATTCATCCCGCCAAATACATCCACATCATGACCCAGCTCTGATAACTGCATCGCCAGTTGCTGACCCATCCCGGACGTACCGCCAGTGATTAAAACCCTCATAACCTACCTCTGAATACCGTATTTACCGCGGAGTATCGCCAAAGCCAGGTAAAATTCAGGTAAAACACATCACGCCTGCAAACACAGCCTCACCCTGTAGCGCTCACCTTGCTGACAGATCACCTGTTCCGGTAAAAAACTGTGGTACATTCAAACCGGAGACAAACACACAGGATGACGACCATGCCCGGCGATTACAGTTTCTCAGCACAAACAGTCATTGTTACCGGTGCCAGTCAGGGCATTGGGAAAGCTATCAGCGAACAATTCCTGGCTGCCGGTGCCACCGTCATACTTGCCAGCCGTACAGACCCGGCACTCAGCCATCCCAATGCCTACTGGCACCCCACTGATCTGGCCGACCCGGCACAGATAGAGGCGTTATTCGACACAGCAATGAATAACTTTGGCAGGCTGGACGTACTGATCAACAACGCGGGCGTACAGCTGGCAAAAACGATCGACGCCACCACCGACGAAGACTGGCAATGGCTCAGCAATATCAATATGCGTGCCCCGTTTATGTGCTCTCGCCGGGCGGTACAGATAATGCGTCAGCAGGGCAGCGGCGCCATTGTAAATATCGGTTCCACCGGAGGGATTGCCGCCGACCATGAGCTGGCAATTTATAACGCATCAAAAGCCTGGATTCACGGCTTAACCCGGGCCATAGCCACCGATCACGGAAAACATGGCATTCGCTGCAATGCGGTCTGCCCTACATGGACCCTGACAGAGATGTCCACCGAATTTTTTGATGCTGAACCGGACCCGGCAGCAGCCCGGCAGGGCGTATCCCGCCGTCATCCTTTGCAACGGCTGGCAGAACCACAGGAAATCGCAAAAGCCTGCGTATGGCTGGCCAGTGATCAGGCCAGTTTCATCAGTGGCCAGTTACTCAGTGTCGATGGTGGCATGACCGCAAGCTCCGCCGTCGATCCGGTTATCGATATCAGCGGTGTGCAGCAATAAAAAAGCCGCCTGAGAGGCGGCTTTGAGAGGGAGAAAATGCTGGCGAACTGACAAGCTCAGTTCAGTAAACCGGAGCACTGCAGATCAGATTTACCGGCCAGTTACGCCAGCTCGCCGGTTTTATACCAGCTCACCACGTGCCGGATAATCCTTCTCCACCACGAAGTTAACAGCACCCAATACCTCACGGAACAATGGGCGGGCAAATGGCATCGTGCTGATTTGCGCCCAGTACAGGGTGTTATCCGGGCGTACCAGGAACAGACCCGGCTCACTGAACTCTGCCGGCTCTTCAATACCGATAGACGTTAAACCACGGCCGGCTGAACGGTGCAGACCCCATGCCTGAGCCTGTTCAGTGGTCAGGCCATAGCCCAGATTAATATTCTTTAATTCCCAGTCCGCCAGTGCCTGCTCAGTACGGGCTTTATCATCACTGCTCAGGGCCAGCACAGACACACCGGCAGCGGCAAAGTCCCCAGCCAGCTTATCCAGCTCTTTCAGGTACTTGGCACACAGCGGGCAATGCAAACCGCGGTAAAACACCAGCATCGTGAAATTTTCCGGTGTCTGATCTGACAAAGACCAGGCGCCATTCAGTGTATCCACATTCAGCGCCGGCACGGCCTGACGGGTCTTAAGCACAACCATTTAAACTCTCCAGAAAACTGACATTTTGATAGTTACTACTTTACCTTCAGGAATTGTACGATTAGTATGCATTTTGTGCGGATTTACTATCACTTTGTACCGTTATTCATTTGCTGATAGCCATCTACCTTATTTTTACAGCCGGATAACACACTATGGACCGTCTTTCATCACTGTTGCAGACCTTCACCCCTACCGCCCGGCAAATAGGCATGCTGGAATACGGCCCCCACGGAATGCTCCTGCCGGAAGGCTCCAATATACTGTTTCTGAATCAGGGGCAACTGAGCATTGATGAAGCCCCGGACACACAGATCAAATGCGGTGATCTGTTATGGATCACTCAGGACGAATACCGGACCTTATCCAGCCAGAGTGAAGACCTGCAGCTACTGTGCTGCAACATGGATTTTGGCCCCAGCCAGCTCAATCCAGTATTCGATAAACTGCCACCGGTGGTACAGATTCATGCCGATGATCAGGCCCGGGAAACCCTGAACCCCACCCTGCAATTACTGTTGCTGGAAAGTATGCAGCACCGCTGTGGGCACGAAACCGTTCTCAACCGGCTGGCAGAAGTACTGCTGGTACATATGCTGCGTTTTCTGATGAAGCATCAGTTACTGGAGTACGGTGTTATCGCCGGGCTGTCCGACATCCGGCTGGCCCGGGCGATTACCGCGATGCACAGCCAGCCGGAACAGCGCTGGAGTGTTGAAACCCTGGCCAATGAAGCGGGTATGTCCCGCACCGCGTTTAACCAGCATTTCCGTGACACCGTAGGCTGCCCGCCCGGCGAATACCTGACCCGCTGGCGTATGCGGCTGGCCTGTCAGCTACTGGAAAACAATCACCTGAGCATCGGACAAATCGTTGATCAGCTGGGCTACCTCAGCGATACCGCCTTTTTCCGGGCCTTCCGCAAAGCTGTCGGCGTATCCCCCGGCCAGTATCGCCAGCAAGCACTTACCCAGCACAGCAACTACCTCTAAAGTCGATACAGCCGGCATGAAAATATGATCTATAGTAATCAGCCGGATCAGACATAAACCATCACCACAGAAGAACAACATATGTTGACACTGGCATTCGATGTTTACGGCACCCTGATTGATACCCGCGGCGTGGTCATTCAGCTGCAACACATGATCGGCGAACAGGCTGAACAGTTCTCCCGGTGCTGGCGGGATAAACAACTGGAATACAGCTTTCGCCGCGGACTGATGCAGGATTACCAACCTTTCAGCCGCTGCACACTGGATGCCCTGCAATATACCGACAGCCTGCTCGGAACCGGGCTCAGCCAGGCTCAGCAACAAGACCTGATGCTCGCGTATACCCAACTGCCCGCCTTTACAGATGCCGGGCCTGCCCTGATGGCGTTACAACAGGCCGGACACCGCCTGTATGCTTTCTCCAATGGCCAGGCCGACGCGGTGACAAAACTCTTACAACAGGCGGGCATCCACACTTACTTTGAAGCCGTCATCAGCGTTGTCGACGTCCGCAGCTTTAAACCCTCTCCCGATGTATATCAGCACTTTTTACACCGCAGTCACAGCCACCGTCAGCACACCTGGCTGATTTCCGGAAACCCTTTTGACATCACCGGCGCACGGCACGCAGGCTGGTATGCTGCCTGGATACAGCGGGATCTAACGGTGCCTTTTGATCCATGGGATCAGCAACCGGACCTGACCCTGCCGGGTCTGGAAGCTCTGGTGACAGGCCTGCCAAAACGCTGACTCATTACCCTTTACCGTCCGCCGCAGCAACCGTTTTTGCCGGCCCCCACCGCTTAGCACTGTGGTATGCAAGCAACCCCAGCAACAACCCCCAAAAAGCACTGCTGATACCCAACAGGCTCACGCCAGATGCGGTCAGTAAAAACGTCAGCATCGCGGCCTCCCGGTGGCTGGCCTCACTGAAGGCGGCACTCAGACTGTTCGCAATGGTGGACAACAGCGCCAGCCCGGCAATGCTCATAATCAGTGCCTGCGGAAAAGCGGTAAATAACGCTGCCACCGTCGCGCCAAATATGCCCGCCAGCACATAAAACACACCTGCCCAGACAGCACTGCGATAACGCTGCCCGACATCAGGATCGGCTTCTTCGCTCATACAGATAGCCGCTGTAATCGCCGCCAGGCAATACGAAAAGCCCCCCAAAGGCGCCAGTAAAACCCCGGCCAGCCCGGTAGCAGAAATCAGAGGTGACACCGGCGTGTCATAACCGTTTGCACGGATCACCGCTACCCCGGGCACATTCTGTGATGCCATGGTAACCACAAACAGCGGAACCCCCACCCCGATCAGGGCGGCAACACTGAATTCAGGCATGATGAACAGCGGCGTGGCCAGTTGCAGTTCAACACTCTGCCACATCAGCTCCCCGCTCAGCGCGCTGCCAACAACACCTGCGCATAACACCAGCGGAATACAATACCGGGGCAACACCGGCTTGAGCAGCAGATAACAGGCCAGCATTGACAGTACCAGCCAGAAATGAGAATCCGCCGCAATAAACAGGTCCAGCCCGAAGTTCAGCAACACCCCGCCCAGCATGGCGGCCGCCAGAGAGACCGGCACCTGACGCATAATCAGATTAAACCAGCCGGTCAGACCACACAGTGCTACCAGCCCGGAACTGAACAGGAACACCCCGACAGCCTGCTGCATATTCAGTCCGGCCAGCGCCGTCACCAGTAGCGCCGCGCCCGGCGTCGACCAGGCCGTCACCACCGGTTTTTTATAGTACAGCGACAAGCCAATGCTGGTTGCCCCCATGCCGATCCCCAGCGCCCACAACCAGGAACTCAGCTCAGCCGCCGTTGCTCCGGCCGCTGCCGCCGCCTGAAACACAATGATTGCTGAACTTGAATACCCCACCAGCACCACCACAAAGCCTGTGGATATATGGGAAAGGTTTAGCCATTGCCGCATATTTACCCCGCTAAATACATTTCGGTCTGCCTGATACTTTGTGCGTTATAGCGCACGATATAGACAAGCGTAGCAGCTGTGCGCTATAACGTACAAGCCTTAATTAAGCAGAAAGATCATGCAGGAAGTTAATACCTATCTCGCCGGTGCCCTGAAACAGGCACGTAAAGAAAAAGACCTGAGCCTGGATAAAGCTGCTAAAGCCACCGGCGTCAGCAAAGCCATGCTGGGACAGATTGAACGGGGCGAATCCAGCCCAACGCTCGCCACCCTGTGGAAAATTGCCAGCGGCCTTAACCTGTCAATGTCAGGGCTTCTCGGACCGGCACTGAACGGCCCGCCGACGGTTTTCCGTAATGCTGATGCCCTGCGGGAACAGCCTACTCAGGACCGGATGCTGGTCGCCACACTGTTTCCCTTTAACCCGGCACTGGGCTTCGAAATGTTCGAACTGACCCTGTTACCCGGCTACGAACGCTACTCTGACCCTCACGAACCGGGGGTCATCGAACATGTGATTGTGACAGCAGGTGACGTAGAGATTTATGCAGACGGCCAGTGGCAGGCACTGAGCAAAGGTGATGCAATCCGGTTTGCTGCCGACACCCCCCACGGGTACAGAAATATGAGCACGGCACCGGGGGTTTTCCACAACCTGATTCACTATCCGCAAGACTGATTGTCCACTGCAAACCCATGACTGGCTGTTCTCTGACCAGGAGCCTGAAACGCCTGTATATGAAGGGCTGCAGCCATTGATGCGCAGACTGCAAACAGACTTACCCACAGAATTCGGGGATGATTACGGCAGCCACTACTTACGGAAGAAAATGCTCACCGTGCCCAGTGTCATCCCCCACTTACTCACCCGGGCACGGTTAACCATAACCGTCTCATCCAGCAGGTACATCCGGTCATCAAATTGCACCCTCCAGCTGCGCCCCTGAATGCTCAGATCCATACGGTAACGCCAGGAAAGCATATGACGTTCCCGGACCCCCAGTGCCCGCCCCTGAATATCAGCCGCCTCACCGGTAAACCGGTTATTACCTTCATCCGAGATTAACCAGATCCGCTGACTTTCTTCACCGTCGTCATAGTAAAAATCTTCCGTGAGACGCAGTTTTCTGCCTTCAACCTGCCCGTGAATATACACTTTAAAGCTGCGTCTGAGCTTACCAAACCGGTCTTCAAAGATTCCGTACGCCAGTGTCTCCCCCTGAAAATAGCGATAAATATCCAGCTGAGACGGCAGGGAAAACCCTCGCTCACCGGCGGCATTACAGTGTGGAGTAGGATGAAATAAAGAGGACTCGTCCATAAAAAAATACCTGCTGACAATCACCACCGGTATACGCAACCCACCACTGAACAGATCAACTGTCACTTCACGGCAGATATATTTTACGGCCAGGCTTTACGGCCAGGCTTTACGGCTCAACAGTCTGGCCGTCCCAGGCAAAAACCTTACCGGAATCATCCGCCTGCAACCGACCAATCACCTGCAACAGAGACGCCGCCGCATACTCGGCAGTAAACAGTTTTTCCGCGGGCACATTACGCTGGAAAGGCTGTGACAGTCCGCTGTCGACGGTTCCGGGGTGGAGCCCGCAAACAATCATACCCGGCCGGCTACGCCGCATTTCTATCGCCATATTTTTCAATAACATATTCAGCGCCGCCTTACTGGAGCGGTAGCTGTACCAGCCCCCCAGACGGTTATCAGAAATACTCCCCACCCGGGCAGACAGCGCCGCAAATACGCGATGGCTGCCGGTACGGAACAGAGGCATAAACGCCTGAGCAACTAACATAGGTAACAGGGTATTTACCTGCATCACCTGCAAAAAATTATCGCGGTTAATCTCTGTCAGCCGTTTTTCCGGCTGCAGGGAATCCTGATGCAATAACCCGGTTGTCACTATTACCATATCCAGCGCCTGACACACCCGCTCCGCCCCCTCTGCCAAAGACACCGCACACAAAGGATTCATACAGGCTGTTTTGATTTTTGCGGCACCGGCAACATCAGCAAAGCACACCGGCTCCCGGGCATACGCATACACAGTATTTACCTTGTCATGGCTGGCAAGCGCAGAGACCATCGCACGGCCAATTGCGCCACCAGCGCCGATAACAGCGACATTCATCGCCTGGGGGAAATATTGCATGATAATCTCCTCTTCCGGACAGGGCCCGGTGAACCGCAGACCCGGTCATCACGTATACTGTTTTCCGACAGACAAACGAAAGGCCCTGGCCATGCAAAAACCTAAAGTATTTTTTGATGGTAACTGCCCACTGTGCCGTAAAGAAATCGGGCATTATCAGCGGCTGGACAAAGCCCTTCGGATCAGTTGGCTGGACCTGCACCGCGCTGCAGATGCCCTGCAGGATCACAACATCAGCGAACGTGAAGCCATGCAGGTATTACATGTGGCGGACCCGCAAGGCGTACTGCATCGCGGTGTACCTGGTTTCCTGATTATCTGGGAGCACCTGCCGGGATACCGGCACCTGGCCAAAACAGTGCGGCTGTTACGGCTTGAGCCGGTCATGCAGGCTGCATACCTGCGTTTCGCACACTGGCGGTTTACCCGCCGCTGCCGTGACCGCTGCTCAACAGGGCTGTAAACATTACTTCCAGCCCTGTAACCAGGTTTCACTGTTTTTCAGATCCCGCCAGTCGATGGGATAATCATTGCCGTTGATAACCGCCTGCAACACGCAGCCGGTTACCGTCTCGGTTTCATCCCGTAACAATGTCGTGACCATAAAATGCCGCTCACGGTTGTGAGGCGTCACCGCAGTCCATTTACTGAGCAACAGTTTGTTGGGATTCAGCGGACGCATCTTCAGAAACCGGTCACCGGCTGCACCAGCCGGCCCAGCAGCGTGGTAAATTTCAGTGGTGCATCCGTCGCAATCAGACAGATACAGTCAGTATTGCTGTCCACCAGTGGCTGATGCTCAACCTGATCATCCAGATCGGCTACATCACCCCGGGCAAAGCGCCCAATTTCATCACAGAACGAACCCTGTAAGACCAGTGTCAGCTCATTCCCTTTATGGGTATGCGGCAGCAGATTTTTGCCGGGGGCAATGCGCATCAGCCGGGACACACCGCCAGTCTGGCACTCAATGTCGTAATAACTGATACCGGCCACCAGCTTTTTCCAGGGAACATCATCCAGCGTATACGGCAAATAATCTCCCAGCGGGGCAGGCAGACGGCTGTCCTTTACCCGGCGGCACTCATCCGGCTTCTCCTCCGGTGCCGATACAGGGGCATCCAGTGCAGACAGCAAATTATCCAGCGCATGTGCCGAGACTTCAGCAGGCGCCAGATCTTCCAGTAACGAACCGCCGACCGCTTCCTGTTCAGCCGCGCGTTTGCGGCACTGCGAACACATTGACAGATGGCAGGCAACGACCAGCGCCATGCCCTGCGACAGAGAACCAGCGGCGTAACTCAGCAGTGTTGCCTCATCGAGATGGTGACGAATACTCATACGTCCCTCCAGGCGGCTTTAATTTTTTCACAGGCAAGGCGTATCCGGGACTTCACACTGCCCAGGGGAATCCCCAGCCTTTCAGCAATTTCACCGTGCGCCCTGCCCTCATAAAATGACATATAAATCACCTGAGCCTGATTTTCCGGCAAGGTGTCAATGATCGCGCCCAGATGGCCACTCACGACTAATTGCTCACCGGCATCCTCCGCCGTTTCATCAACCTGATCAAAGGTTTCATCAAACGAATACTCCGGATACTTTTGCTTACGCATCCAGTCGATACTCTGATTCCGTGCCAGGGTGAAAATCCAGGTACTGGCGGCGGCTTTTTCAGGCTTGTACATATGCGCCTTACGCCACATCAGTAACATGGTTTCCTGCATCAGCTCTTCAGCCACACTCTCTACCAGGCCCAGTCGCAGAATATATGCCTTCACTCTGGGCGCAAAATGCCCAAACAGGCTGACAAACAGCTGTTTATCCTGTTTGGCACCCAGTGCGGCCAGTAGTCCGCTCCAGTCATTGGCTGAAGCGGATTCCGGGGCATCTGCGGTTTTTAATGCAACAACATTATTCACAGTTTCATCCGGTTGCTCGTGATTCATAACCCTTTCTACGCCACCCGCGCCCGTTTAGATCAGTTGTCATAAAAATAGCTCACTCTGACAGATATGATACGGATTTAACCCTTTTTACCGCTAAAATATTTAAATTAATTAATAACATAGCTAATTCAGGCAAACACAGCGTGATCTGATGTGTTCATCCTGCCGTACAGATATCCAACACAGCGCAAAACGGACCGAGCCATGAATGTAACTGCCATAAAGCCTAAAAAAATCGCCGTCATCGGTGCCGGAATATCCGGGCTGAGCTGCGCATGGTTACTGAGCCGTCAGCATCAGGTCACCCTGTATGAAAAAGACGACCGCCTCGGCGGTCATGCCAATACCATAGGCTTTGACCTTCACGGCCAGCATATCAACGTGGATACCGGCTTCATTGTGTATAACCCGGTTAACTATCCCAATCTGGTCGCCCTGTTTGATCACCTGAATGTACCCAACTGCGAAACAGATATGTCATTTGCTGTCTCTGTTAATCAGGGCGAACTGGAATACTCAGGTTCAGGACTGGCGGGGCTGTTTGCTCAGAAGCGTAATCTGCTACGGCCATCATTCTGGCGCATGCTTAAAGACCTGCACCACTTTTACCGGCATTCCCTGTTGATTCAGCAAGAAGCCCGTATTCGGCAACTCAGCCTGCGGGAACTCCTGGCTGAACAGGGCTATAGCAGCAACTTTATTTATCAGCACCTGCTCCCGATGGGCGCGGCGATCTGGTCCACCCCGGTTGAACAGATGCTGGATTACCCTGCCGACAGTTTTATGCGTTTCTGCGAAAACCACGGTTTACTGCAGGTCAAAGACCGTCCCCAGTGGCGCACGGTTGTGGGAGGCAGTCAGGCCTATGTCAGCAGAATAGCCGCAGAACTGGATGATATCCGGCTCAACAGCCGCATTCACCGGATCATCCGTCAGCCAGGTCAGGTCACCGTGGAAGACCTGCATGGCGGAAAAGAACATTACGACGACGTGGTACTCGCCTGTCATTCCAATCAGGCTCTGGCCATGCTGGAAAAGCCCAGCGAAGCAGAACAGAACTTACTGAGCAAGCTACCGTATCAGCGCAATCAGGCATTCCTCCATCTGGATACAAACCTGATGCCCCGGCGCAAAGCGGTGTGGTCCAGCTGGAATTATCTGGCCGAAGGCAACCAGCATCATCAGGAGGTTGCCGTGACCTACTGGATGAATCAGCTCCAGCCACTGCCGACAGATACACCGGTACTGGTATCCCTCAATCCGCCTGTGCCACCGGCCCGGGATACCATTATCCACAGCCAGTTTTACGATCACCCGGTATTTAATCAGCAGGCACTGCTGGCTCAACAGCAGCTCTGGCAGTTACAGGGCAGACAAAACACCTGGTTCTGCGGGGCATACTTCGGCTACGGCTTTCATGAAGACGGCCTGCAGGCCGGCCTGGCGGTAGCCGAACAACTGGGCAGCATGCACCGCCCCTGGATTGTGCCAGACGCTAACGGACGGATTCACACCTCGGCTGCCCGGTATACCGCTGCAGAGGTACTGCAACATGGCTAATCAGGGCACACTGCGGTCAGGCATCTATGCCGGTAAAGTGATGCACCAGCGTTTACAGCCGGAGCAGCACGGCTTTCATTACCGGACATTCTCCCTGTGTATTGATCTCGATGAACTGCCTGCTCTGAAACAGCTCAGGCTGCTCTCAGTTAACCGCTTTAATCTGCTGTCATTCTTCGAAAAAGACCACGGCAATGGCCACGGAGACCTGGCTTCTCACGTCCGCCAGTTACTCACCCGGCGGGGTTATGAACAGGCCGGCGCCCGGATCAGACTGCTCTGTTATCCGCGGATCCTCGGCTATGTATTTAATCCGCTGAGCGTCTACTTCTGTTACGACGCCAGTGACCAGTTGCAGGTTATTCTCTATGAAGTCACCAATACCTTTAAGCAGCGACATACCTACCTGATCCCGGCCGGCAATGAAAAGCAATTACAGCACAGCTGCGATAAGCAAATGTACGTCAGCCCTTTTATGCCACTGGATACCCGTTACAGCTTCAGCATCAAACCGCCTGCCGGTGCGGTCAGTGTCGGGATACGTCAACATGACATGCAACAGCAGTTACTCTTCAAAGCAACCTTTGCCGGGCAGCATCAGACACTTAGCGACGCGGCCTTATTGAGACTCTTTATCAGCCATCCACTGATGACCCTCAAAGTTATGGCCGGTATCCACTGGGAAGCCCTGCAACTGTGGCGTAAAAAACTCAGACTGCAGCCCCGGGAAAAAGGCCCCCGAAACAGCATCAGCTGGTATGACCAGAACGGAGACTTCCATAATGAAAGCCTGTGAATATAAACATCCGGATAAAGCCCCTGGCTGGCAGGACAAACTCTTTCTGCGCTACCTGCAGGGGTTCAGCGACCGCCTGCAGGGCCGGCTGGACATCACGCTGCCGTCCGGATTTGTTCACCAGGCCGGTCACCGGTCATCTCCCACAGCAAACCTTCGGATCAATCACTGGGCCGCCCTGAAGAACCTGTTTTTTGGCAATGTCAGCGGCTGGGCACAGGCTTACGTACAGGGCCAATGGGACAGTGATGACCTGACCGCCCTGACCCGCTGGGCGCTGGCCAATGAACCCCTGTTAAACCGTATGACCCGGGGAAGCTGGCTGAGCACCCTGCTGGATAATCTGTACCACCTGCGCCGGGATAACAGCCGTACCGGCAGCCGTGAGAATATTGCCGCCCACTATGATCTGGGGAATGACTTTTATGCCCCCTGGCTGGACAGCACCATGAGCTACTCAGCGGCAATGTTCCAACACGATAAAGAAGATCTGGCCCAGGCACAGCACAACAAATATCAGCGCATCCTGGCATTACTCGGCGCCCGGGAAGGCGAGCATATCCTTGAAATAGGCTGTGGCTGGGGAGGCTTTGCCGAACAGGCCAGCTGCGAGCATCAGCTCAGGGTCCACGGCGTCACCCTCTCTACCGAACAGCTCAGCTGGGCACGACAACGTATCGCCCATGCAGGTAAGCAGGACGAGGTATACCTTAGCCTGACGGACTACCGCGACCTGAATACAAAGTACGACGGCATCGTCTCCATTGAAATGTTTGAAGCGGTAGGGGAAAAACACTGGGATGAATACTTTCAGGTATTGCGCCGCAGCCTTAAGCCCGGCGGCAAAGCAGTATTACAGATCATCACCATCGATGATCAGCGCTTTCACAGCTACCGGAAGCAGGCGGATTTTATCCAGCGGTATATCTTCCCGGGCGGCATGCTGCCCAGCCGGGAAGCACTGCATACAGCCTTTTCAAAGCATGGCTTTGCACTGCACCACGAAGAATTCTTTGGCATGGATTACGCCCGCACACTGAACATCTGGCGGCACAATTTCGAACAGCACTGGCCGGCTATCAGCCCGCATGGCTTTGATGAGGAATTCCGCCGCCTGTGGCGTTACTACCTCACCTATTGTGAAGGCGGCTTTCTGTCCGGCAGCATAGACGTCGGCCTGTTTGTCATCACCCCTGAAGATAACGGAGCCGACACACGGCACTCATAATTGCTCAGCGGCCGGCCCGGACATTACTCTGATACCCGGCCCTGATACCCCGGGGCAGAACCGGACAGACTTTGACGGACATCACCGTAAAGATGCTCAGCCCAATGGTCAGAACCACCACGCACTTCAGAATCACACCGTCCATCGCCAGAAAAGCAAAACCCCCGGCAACCAGCATCGACCCGGTGGCAAGGTATCTGGCCTTCTGCGGAATACACCGGCGGCTTTCCCACTGTGTGATAATCACCCCGAAAACCTTACTGTCGGCCAGCCAGGTATGCAGCCGGGGGGACGATTTCGCAAAACACCACGCGGCCATTAACACAAACACCGTCGTTGGCATCAGTGGCAGAAAAATCCCCAGTATCCCCAGCCCTAAAGACATAAACCCTGCTGCTTTATACAGTATATTCATGACTGAATACCCCTCACCGGTTACATAAACTGATTCAGGGCACGGCGCCCTGAATCAACACTGCTGGTTGCTGTCACTCCACACAGACACACAGACCAAGCGCGGCGGCAACACCTTCACCGTATGCCGGATCAGCTTTCAGGCAGTTCGCAATGTGACGGCGCTGAATCTCCGGCGAAGTTCCTTCCAGCGCACGGGCAGTATTATCAAACAACAACTGCTGCTGTGCCGGTTGCATTAACCGGAACAAATCACCGGGCTGCGAGAAATAATCCTCATCGGTGCGGTGATCCCAGCGCGATGCTGCACCCTCTACCGCCAGGGGCGGTTCCGCATATTCCGGCTGCTCCTGCCATTCCTGCAAGCTGTTAGGCTCATAAGCAATGGTGCTGCCATAGTTACCGTCTACCCGCATGGCACCGTCACGGTGGTAACCGTGTACCGGGCACCTGGGCGCATTCACCGGAATCTGATGATGATTCACCCCCAGCCGGTAACGCTGGGCATCACCATAGGCAAACAGCCGTCCCTGTAGCATTTTATCCGGTGAAAAACCGATACCGGGCACCACACTGGCGGGATTAAAAGCCGACTGCTCAACCTCGGCAAAAAAGTTCTCCGGATTCGCATTCAGCTCCATTCTGCCCACTTCCGTCAGAGGGTACTCACCTTTTGGCCAGACCTTGGTCAGATCAAACGGGTTAAAGGGGCTGTTTTCCGCCTGGGCTTCGGTCATCACCTGTATGTACAGGGTCCAGGCGGGATAATCACCGCTCTCAATAGCTTCATACAAATCCCGCTGATGACTTTCCCGGTCCTTACCGATCACCTGGGCAGCCGCTTCATCCGTCAGGTTCTGAATGCCCTGACAGGATTTAAAATGAAACTTTACCCAGCAACGTACATTATCCGCGTTCACCATACTGAAGGCATGGCTGCCAAACCCGTGCATATGCCGGAAAGACGCAGGTATACCGCGGTCACTCATCAGAATAGTCACCTGATGCAGTGCCTCGGGCAACAATGTCCAGAAATCCCAGTTGCTCTGTGGGCTGCGCATACCGGTACGCGGATCACGTTTTACCGCATGATTGAGATCCGGAAACTTCAGCGGATCACGCATGAAGAAAACCGGCGTATTATTACCCACCAGATCCCAGTTGCCTCCCTCGGTATAAAACTTCAGAGCAAAGCCGCGAATATCCCGCTCCGCATCAGCGGCCCCCCGTTCGCCGGCAACGGTGGTAAAACGGGCAAACATCTCTGTTTTTTTACCCACCTCTGAAAACATACTGGCACGTGTGTACTGGCTGATATCATGAGTAACAGTGAAGGTGCCATAGGCCCCTGCCCCTTTCGCATGCATCCGTCTTTCCGGAATAACTTCCCGGTCAAAATGCGCCATTTTTTCCAGAAACCAGACATCCTGCAGTAACTGAGGGCCGCGCGGGCCTGCGGTTATAATGTTCTGATTATCGGCGACCGGGCATCCGGTTACCGTCGTAAGCTTCTTCATGATCTTCTCCTATTAATGCTATCCCTGTTGACAGAACCAGCTTAAGAGAATGACGCCATATATATAAAATTAATTATAAGTATGGAATTAATAGCCAAAGCAGAAAGATTTAATAAGCCACTGAAATGAAGGATATTTTTGGCCCGTACAAAGACCTGTTCAGGCCGTTAATCAGGGAAAATGGAGGGAAGGAAACGAACCTGTATAGCGTAACAAACCGTCTTAGAAAGGTGCCTGTCCGGGCAATGCCAGCTTACGTCTGATCCGAGCAATAATACGCCCCAGCAAGGGCAGGCGTTCGAACAGTAAACTTGCATCCCAGTAATCTTCATGAACCCGCACTTTACCGGCGTCATCCAGTTCTATCCGGCTAACGCCATCGATGCTGAGCGTACCCGTCAGGCGGCTGTGGCCGCTAAACGTCCAGTAAATGAAACCGCCTTCCGGCGTGTTCGCAATCCGGTGTACGTCAAAACTCACATCCTCCAGGCGGCTGTACATATCCTCAAAGATACGCAGAAAAGTCGCACGGCCGGTTACCCGGTTAAAGGGATCAGAAAAGGCCGCCTGCTCATTCAGCAACGCTGCAAGCTCGCTAACCCTGTCCGGGGTAAGTTCACTGAGTGCCTGTGCATAGCGGGCTAACGGGGTCATTAAGGATTACTCCGGGTAATTTTTTTCACCGCCTTAAAATACCAGCTATAAGGTAATACACGCAGTAATTTCAGCCAGATAACAAATTTACCCGGGAAACTGATCTCAAAACGCTTGCGCTGCAGGCCCTCTATAATCGCCCGGGCGGCATCTTCCGGCTCCATCAGTGCAGGCATGGCAAAATCATTCTTATCCGTCAGCGGTGTTCGGACAAACCCCGGGTTAATCACCTGAATGGTCACACCTGAACCGGCCAGATCCAGATACAGGGACTCACACAGATTAATCAGTGCTGCTTTACCGGCGCCATATGCAGCGGCGGTCGGCAGGCCACGGTAACCGGCCACCGATGCCATCACCGCAATATGCCCCCGCTGCTGCTCAAGATACCGGGCCAGCAAAGGCTCCAGGCAATTAAGCGTACCGTACAGATTTACATTCAGCAGCGCCTGACAGCGCTGCGACTTAAAGGCTTCAACAGGAAAGGGATCATGGGTACCGGCATTGAGCACGGCTAAATCAGGTAAGGTACCGGCATACTGCCAGCGCTGAAAACAACTGCGAATCTGTTCCGGCTGAGAGATATCCAGCGGCTCGATCTGCAGTTTACCCGGCGCACCGGCCAGCGACGCCTGCAGTGCTTCCAGCTCGTTCGCCGACCGTGCCGAAGCCAGCACATCCACGCCTGCCCAACACAGTTTGGTGGCCAGTGCTGCGCCGATCCCCCGGCCCGCACCGGTTACCCACACCCGCTTCCAGGGTAATTGTTGCTGATGACGCATAAGGATCTCCGCTTAAAGCTGGCAGGTACCGTCTGCAGGCAGGGCTTCCCCTTCACCTGTGCGACGGATATGTAAGGTAATCTCTCCGACTCCCAGCCCCAGTTTGCTCATCCGGGTACGGTTGATCAGATTATTTTCATCGACAAGATAGAGCCAGTCATCCAGTGCCAGTTGCCACTCAGAACCGCCCACCGGGACCCGCAAGACATAACGCCAGTGCAACGTATTCCCGGCCACCCGGCCCCGTGCTTCACCCACCACATCGGCCGCCGTTCCGGTGAAGACATCACCGTCTTTTTTCAGCCGCCAGCAACGGCTCTGTATTTCACCGTCGGCAAAATAAAAGCGTTCATCAAGCACCCCCTGATCCCCTTCCCAGTGGCCGATAATATCTGCACTGAAACGCCGGATGACTTTGCCCCGGTAATCCTGCACCACACCGGTGGCTTTAAGCTGACCACTGAAGAAACGGGCCATATCCAGCCGGGGGGTATTCGCTTTATAACTGTCCAGTGAAACCGCACAGCCCTGTAACAACAGAGACACTGTCAGTAATACCAGCAAACACAGTGATAAAGTCCGGTAGCTCTTCATGGCAATATTCATGGCACAGCCTCCTCAGCTATCCGCTTCGCCGCGTAACTGTTTAGCCATTCTTGAATAACGGCCATCGTCCGCCAGCCAGATATTGATAAACGCCCGGGCAAAACCGGGATGTTCAACATTGCCTAACAACTGGCCATTAAAATAGAAATCACCGCTGTCAGCGTTCTTCATATGAAAGGTCAGCTGATCGTCCGTACGAATATCCGGCCACAGTGCTGCCAGTTCCTGCAGCCATAACTGCATCTCTGCTTCCGGCACTTTATTTTTCAACTGATTGGCGGTTTGCTCGATCAGTACCTGATGGCTGATCTCCCGCCGGTAAATGATCTGTAATACCAGCGGCGCTTTAAGGCCGTCGTACTGCCCCTGCAGGTTAAACAAACGTGCCTGATACACGTCATACCAAAGAAAGCTGAGACTCGCTTCCCCCACAGGCCGCAGGCCTTTAGGTAACTCAGCAGACGCCGGTACCGGTAACAGCAGCAACAGGAAAAGCAGGCTCTGACGCAACGGTTTACACATAGCGCCGCCCCAGTGAATGGCTCAGCCACAATAAACCGGGAAACATAAGCGCCCAGATGGTCGCCAGTAACAGCAAGCTCTCAATATCGCTCCAGCCCAGGGTTACCGCCCCCAGTTCGGCGGCAGCAAAATAGGTAGCAGCGCCGGCGACCGCCCCTGAAGTCATCGCCAGATACCAGCGACCGACAAAATATTTAAGCCCCTGCCGCAGGGTAGCGGCAAAGCCCAGCCAGAGCAGGAATAACCAGAAAGGCGGTAGCACATGATCAGGAGAAAAACGGAAGAAACCCAGCAGGGTCAGAATACTGTCAACGACAAAGCCCACACAGCCACAGGCTGTAATGACCAGCGCTTCGGTAAACAGATGCCGGTGCATTAACAGATGCACGATCAGCAAGATCAAAACCGGCCAGCGGGCGCTGTCAGTCTGGAGAATACTCAGCCACCATAGCAGCTGGAACCACAGCAGGTTTATCCAGATATTTTCGCTCAGCCCATGCCAGATGTGCCGTCTCATAATGATCACCTCTGAGCATCTTTACGCAGGGGCAGTCATTACGGATCACTCAAAACCTTCAGGCAGCGATATACGCAATATTATCAGTTGCACTGCTGGCGCTGGCGGAACTCACTGGGCGAACAGCCAAAGCTTCGCCTGAAGCGGCGGCTGAAGTGACTGGGACTGGTATATCCCAGGTCATAACAAATGGTCGTCACCGGTTCACAGGTTGCCAGCCGGCGGGCGGCTTCCTGCATCCGTAACTGATGCTGCATCTCCCCCGGAGAGCACCCCATCTGACGGTTAAACTCACTGTATAAACGGCTGCGGCTCATACAGCCCAGCTGACACAGACGGTCAATATCCAGCGGCTCATTAAGCTGTTGCTGAATGGCATCAATAACGGCTGTCATGCCGGAGCTGTCCGGCTGATCAGCACAGTGCTGGAGAATAAACTCCCGCCCCTGATGGCGCAGCATCCGCATCACCAGTTCCGTCACTCCCAAATCAACCATCAGAGTTCTGTCCGGATGATTTTCCGCATACACATGCACCAGATGTTCCAGCAATGACTGGGTCGCAGAGGCATGGTGCACATGCAGATATTCCGGCAGATAACGCCACTCGCCAAGCCCTTCAGCATTGCCCAGTTGCCGGTTCATGCGGTCGGCTATCTGCTGTACCCGCTCTTTACTGATTTCAACCGTCATACAGGTCGTGGGGGACTGATCACTGGCGCCGGGGAAATCTATATTCACCGCTTCGCCGGGCGCAATGACAAACGACTCATGGGGCAGAAAATGCTCCCCCACTTTACGCCGTCCGCTGTGCATGATTTTACGGCCGCTGATCATGCCGCAGTAGAGCAGCTGATCGGCTTTCAGGCCAACCTGCTCAGCGGGCAGATAAGTATCGTAAATGGATAACTCCGAGTCAGCACCGCCAAAGCTGACCTTGTTTTCTACCAGCACCTGCGGTCGCCGCAGCTGCGCCAGCCGTTGCGAAGAGATCATATGCATATCCTTTGTTGTTATTTTTTTGTGCAACGCACCAGAACGACAAGCAACAGTTCTGGACTGGTGGAACAGTGCTGCAAACTGCCCCCGCGTATGCTGTTAAACAGCTGATTCCTTATCAGACAAAAGTATGTGTATTACCGGAAAAAAACAATAAGAGGTCGACTAAATGATATATGCAAAACCTGGTTCAGCCGATGCCGTTGTCAGCTTCAAAGCCCGTTATGAAAACTTCATTGGCGGCGAATGGGTTGCCCCGGTTAACGGTCAGTATTTTGACAACCCCACCCCGGTAACCGGTGAAGTCATTTGTGAAATTCCCCGCTCCGGTGCTGAAGATATCGAACTGGCACTGGATGCAGCCCACGCCGCAAAGGCAGGCTGGGCGGCTACCTCCGTCACAGAACGCTCTAACATCCTGCTGAAAATTGCCGATGTTATCGACGCCAATCTGGAAGCACTGGCCGTCGCCGAAGCCTGGGATAACGGTAAAGCCGTCCGGGAAACCCTGGCCGCCGATGTGCCACTGGCCGCCGACCATTTCCGCTATTACGCCGGCTGTATCCGTGCCCAGGAAGGCGGCATCGGTGAAATCGACGCCAATACCGTGGCGTATCATTTCCACGAGCCACTCGGGGTCGTCGGCCAGATCATCCCCTGGAACTTCCCGCTGCTGATGGCCGCCTGGAAACTGGCACCGGCACTGGTGACCGGCAACTGCGTGGTACTGAAGCCCGCAGAGCAGACCCCTGCCAGTATCTTACTGCTCACCGAACTGATTGCAGACCTGTTGCCCGCCGGCGTACTGAACGTGGTCAACGGCTTTGGTCCGGAAGCCGGTCAGGCACTGGCAGCCAATACCCGGATTGATAAGATCGCATTTACCGGCTCCACCCCAACCGGTTCACACATTCTTAAGTGCGCCGCCGAAAATATCATTCCCTCCACTGTCGAGCTGGGCGGTAAGTCGCCGAACATTTACTTCTCCGACGTACTGGATCAGGAAGATGAATACGTCAGCAAATGTATCGAAGGGGCCGTACTGGCATTCTTCAACCAAGGTGAAGTCTGCACCTGTCCGTCCCGCCTGCTGGTGCAGGAAGACATCTATGATGACTTCATCGCCAAAGTGATTGAGCGCATGGGGCAGATTAAACGGGGCAACCCGCTGGATACTGACACTATGGTCGGTGCACAGGCGTCACAGCAGCAATATGACAAGATCCTGAGCTACTTCGAAATAGCCCGTCAGGAAGGTGCGCAAGTGCTGACCGGTGGCGGTGCTGCGGCACTGGATCAGGGCTTTAACGAAGGCTATTACATTGAGCCGACCCTGCTCAAAGGCAATAACAGCATGCGGGTTTTCCAGGAAGAGATTTTTGGCCCGGTGGTATCCGTGACAACCTTTAAGGATGAAGCTGAAGCGCTGGCCATTGCCAACGATACGGAATTCGGTCTGGGTGCCGGCGTATGGACCCGTGACATGAACAAAGCCTACCGCATGGGCCGGGGCATTCAGGCCGGCCGGGTATGGACTAACTGCTATCACATGTATCCGGCCCACGCCGCATTCGGCGGCTATAAGAAGTCAGGGGTTGGCCGGGAAACCCACAAGATGATGCTGGATCATTACCAGCAGACCAAGAATATGCTGGTCAGCTACGACATCAATCCGCTGGGATTCTTCTGATTAACTCATATCTTTAAATCTGAACCGGCTCATCTGAGCCGGTTTTTTTATGTTTTTTATATCCCAGGCTGGCGGTGTTAGCTGGCTAACATTTTTTCCACACGTTTCCCGCCATACTGTCAGCAAATTAACCGATAGCAAAAGCCCATGTTCGAATTACTCCCACAAAGTGAAGCCGGCGTTTTCGGTTTCAAAGTAACCGGCAAACTGTCAGCAGACGATGAAAAAACCATGGTTCATCTGCTAAACGACGGTATCGCCACGTACGGTAAGGTGCGCGTACTGGTGGATGTAAATGACTTTACCGGCGCATCTCCGGCGGCACTCTGGGAAGACCTGAAATGGATGTGCTCCCACATTACCGCCGTAGAGCGCCTGGCAATCGTGGTCGACTCAGACGTACTGGCCTGGCTGATTCAGCAGGATGCCCGGATTGCAAAATATGTTGGCGTGGAAGAGCGGCATTTTAAGCCGGCCGAGGCCGAAGCCGCCTGGAACTGGCTGACCGCCGCGTAGAGATTTCAGACAACCTGCCGGCGAATAAAGACTTAAAACACGTTCTCTGTTGTAGCATTCCCAGCCACAACACTTGCAGCTGGCAGATATGTCAGCTGCTTTTTTAGCTCTGCCCGAAACCTTATTACAGCGTAACCACTAACGGTCGGTTCTCACGGGGATGACGCATCACCGTGACATCAATGTCATACAATGCCCGGATTTGTTCTGGCACCAGTACCTGATCCACCGCACCTTCAGAGACCAGACGGCCATTCCCCAGCAGGATAATTCTGTCTGCATACTGCGCCGCCAGATTCAGATCATGCAAAATTGCCATCACCCCGGCCCCTTGCCGGGATAAATCTCTGGCAACTTCCAGCGTCTGATGCTGATGGGATAAATCCAGTGCTGAAGTAGGCTCATCCAGCAGCAAAAAGCGATCACCGGCTGATGACGGCTCCCAGATCTGAGCCAGCACCCGGGCCAGTTGTACCCGCTGTTTTTCACCGCCGGAAAGCGCCGGATACAGCGCTTCACTGAGATGGCTGACATCCAGTAACTGCAATGCCTGAGTCACAATTTCCCGGTCTTTTACCCGTCCGCTGCTGTGGGGCAGACGCCCCAGCATGACCACTTCCGCCACACTGAACGGAAACACCAGTTCAGAAGACTGCGGCAGAATGCCGACCATCCGGGCGATATCATTGGCAGACCAGTCAGCATAACTGCGCCCGTTCAGGTAAAGCTGCCCGCTGAAGAAGCGTTGTTCACCGGCCATAATTTTCAGCAGGGATGACTTCCCTGCCCCGTTTGGCCCTAAAACAGCCACCATTTCACCGGGCTGAATCTGCACGGAGACATCATCAAGAATGGTTTTTTCCCCTGCCTGAAAGCAGATATGGCTCGCACAGAAACTCATTAAAATCTCCACTCAGCCCAGTTTACGGGCACGGTAAATCACCATACCGATAAAAAACGGACCGCCAATAATGGTTGTGATCAGGCCGATGGGCAGCTCTGCCGGTGCAATTAACGTCCGGGCCAGCATATCGGCACATAACAGAAACAGCGCCCCCAGTAACGCGGAGGCTGGCAACAGGTAACGGTGATCCGGCCCAAGGGTCAGGCGTACAATGTGCGGGACGATTAAGCCCACAAAACCGATCATGCCGGAGACCGCCACACTGGCCCCTACCCCCAATGCAGTCAGCAGAATGATGCGCTTCTTCACCGCTTCAATCCTAACCCCCAGATGCCGGGCTTCAGATTCACCCAGCAGCAGTGCATTGAGGTTTTTTGCCTGCAACGGCAAGCCCACTAAAGTCAGCGTAATCAGCAGGCCGGCAGCAATCACCGTTTCCCAGGTCGCGCCTCCCAGACTGCCCATGCTCCAGAACGTCAGGGTTCGCAGCTGCGCATCGTCCGCCATGTACGTCATGATGCCGACACCGGCACCGGTGACAATGCCAATGGCAATCCCCGCCAGCAGCATAGTCGTTATCGATGTGCCGTAACGGGTCGTGGCAATCCGTGCCACGATCAGGGTGGTCAGAAAAGCCCCGGCAAATGCAGCAGCCATCAGCGCATACGGCCCCAGCCACTGATACAGGGCTGTAAAATAACTGCCGCCCAGCACAATCATCGCCACCGCAGCCAGCGATGCACCGCCGGTGACGCCAATCAGGCCGGGGTCTGCCAGAGGGTTTCTGAAAAGCCCCTGCATCGCCGCACCGCAAACCGCCAGCGCAGCGCCTACAAACATCCCGAGCACTGTTCTGGGTAAACGGATTGACTCGATCACCAGCTGCATATGTGCGGGCACTTCCGCCACCACCACGCCGATACTCGCCAGTACCGCATAGTAGGAATGAGCCATGCTGATTGACATCGGTCCGACGCCCACAGACAACAACATACTCAGGGTCAGAGCAGCTACCAGACTCAGCAGCGACCACTTCACCCGGCGTTCCCGTGCGGTTAATACCATGCCTGTCATCACTGTGTCGTCTGAACGGCAGATTGCACAGCCAGTTGACCGGCATTTGGATAAAACGCACGGATCAGACCTTCGACAGCTTCACCAATTCTCGGCCCAAACCCCAGCATCAGCATGCCATCCATCTTCACCAAACGGCGCTCTGCCGCGGCCGGTGTCATGGCGAAGCCGGGCTTACTGAGAATCTCGCTGTTTACTTCATGATTCCCTTCCCGGGTCATCATCAGAATAATGTCCGGCTGAGCGGCAGCAATGGCTTCATCCGGCATGGGTTTATAGCCTTCAAAGCCAGTCGCTGCGTTCACACCGCCGGCCAGACGGATAATGGTATCTGCATGGGTATTTTCACCGCCGATAATGGCACTGCCATTGGCATTACTCAGCACAAACATGACCCGCACCGGCTGTTCGATGGCCTGTAACCGCGTTTGTGCCTGCGCCACTGAAGCTTCAACCGCGTCCCACAGTTCCAGCCCCTCTTCCGGCTTATCCACCAGTGCTGCCAGGCCGGTAATCTTATCCCTGACCGTATCCAGTGTCGGTGCTGCACTGTAGCGGTGAATCACCACTCCGGCTGCCGTCAGCTGCCGGAGTATGGTTTCCGGGCCGGAATCTTCCGTGGCAATCAGCACCTGCGGTGCCAGCGATAATGTCCCTTCCGCTGAGATATTCCGTTTATAGCCGATCTGTGGCAGTTCGCGGGCCCGCTGTGGATAACCGGATGTGGTATCAACGCCTACTAAACGGTGCTCTTCACCCAGCGCATAGATAATCTCCGTCAGTGAACCGTCGGCAGACACAATCCGTTCCGGCGCCGCCTGCAAGGCCGGCGCCAGCAACACCAGCCCCGCCAACAAAGGCGTAAACAAAGAACGGCGGATCATGCGGCGATCTCCTGCCCTGGCAGGCTCTCCGCCAGTTCACGCCAGACTGTATTTTCAGGATTACCTTCCTGACGCTGGCCAAAGAACTGAGCAATGGTTTCGCCGGCATGATCATAAAGCTCAACCGAGGTCACAATGCCATCTTCTGTGGGTTTACGGATCAGCCAGGCGTTGGCCACACCGCTTTCCAGCAGGTGAAGGTTAAATTCAGGGTCCAGCACGTTCAGCCAGGGTCCCATTCGCTTAATGGTTTTCACAGGTCCCGTATGAATCTGAATATTGCCGCGGTTACCCACAAAACACATGATGGATAATTCTTTTGCCGCGGCTTCTTCCAGCAATGTCACGATGCCAGCCGGATCAACAGGCTCTGCGTGCGGTGCACCCACTAAGCGGAACGCCTGTTCACGGCTCACCTGATGACGACGCAGCATACCAAAGAACTGGTGTACGTCGGTCATCCCCAGCCACTCTTCCGTTAACTTAGCGACATCGACCTGATCATCGGCCGCATATTCCGGTACTTCTACGCTGTCGCTGTAGGTCTGCTCGCCGCCCTGTTCAGCGGCCCGGAAATTATTCACCAGCTCTGCGTAGCCCTGTTCATTGCTGTCCGGCTGCAGGAAAATTTTCTGAATGGCAGTACCTGTATTATCAAAAAACTGCAGGCTGAAACGGTCGCCCCGGGCGGTTTCTTCACGTACCCCGTAACCGAACGCCCAGCGGCTCAGTACGATGCGAAGGTCAATCTTGCGGTCTTCAGTAATCACCAGCCCCATCGGGCCGCCAATCCGGACGTTGTCGTATATACCCTTACGCTCATGAACAGCATATTCATTGCGGGTCAGGGTCATGATGTAACCCAGTTGTGGCATCGCACGGATCATGTCAGCAAACTGATCGTTCAGCCGGACACTCCGGACACCGCACTGCTGATCGATCAGCGCCGCTTCAGACACCTCCAGTTTATGGGCAACGTCCCGGCGGCGGATTTCCGGCTCGGCGGCCATCAGTTGGGTAAAACGCTGCTGTAGCGGGCTTTCTGTCACGGGACGGGTAAATACATCGGTTAATGGCATTGTGTGTGCTCCACTGGTACCTGGTCTCAGGTTCATCATCAAAAGTATGTTGTTAACGCACGATGCCGTGTTGCTTAAAGGGGGATAAAAACAACACGGCATACGGCTTACGGAGGAGACCTGAAACCCTGATGGTTTCAGGATCAGACCTCAGAAGTTATAAGACAGGGATAACCTGTACTCACGGCCGACTTCGACGGCTTCGGTGTTATCCATCACCCGCTTATTACCGAGGTTGTAAATCGACGCCTGAACATCAACTTTGTCACCCAGGTGTTTGGTAAAGCCGACGTTGACCAGCGTATGGCTGTCAATTTCGCTGGTATTGGCAGCATCGTTGTACTGCTTGCTTACCGACCGCACTGCCATGTACAGGCTGCTGTCAATTGATGGCAGCATCTGGTTCAGTTTCAGGTTAGCGGTATGGCGGGGCCGTTTCGTCAGCTCCTTACCGTCGTTATCACCGCTCTTGTTCTCGGTATCCAGGAAGGTGTAGTTAAAACTCAGCTTGCTGGTATTGGTCAGCTGCCAGCCGGCAGACGCTTCCAGACCGTTGATCTGCGCTTTATCCACGTTGTTGTACTGCGCAACGGTAATACCGCCATCTACCGTGTCAGTGGTGGTAATCAGGTCATCAATTTCGGTATTAAATACGGCAACAGATGCATCGAACTCATCACCGATATAGGCCAGGCTAAGCTCTTTGGTTTTGCTGGTTTCCGGCTGCAGATCATCATTACCCTCATAACGGCGCGGGCCGGCAGGAATAACGTACTGGCTGGAACCTTCCCGGATTGAAGGGGCGATGTAACCATGGGAGTAACCCGCCTTCATGCTCCAGGCATCATTGATCTGCCAGTTCCAGTAAGCCTTCGGGCTGATCTCGCTGTCGTAGCGGTTATGGTCGTCGTAGGCAGCACCGAGCGTCAGACTGTGCGCATCATTCAGATCAATACGGTCCTGCAGATACAGTGCCCAGGAACGGAATTCGTCAGCAAAGTCGCGGTCGAATCGGTCAGCCCCTTCGATGCGGCGTTCGATGCCGGCACTGAGGTAGTGTGTGTCACTCAGTGCGCCGTCCACATCCACCGAGTAATTTTCTTCGGTGATTTTCCACTCGTTAGTCCCTTCAGTCAGGTCCGTCTTACCCTTCACGGCACCGGTGCTCAGGTTAAAGCCGCTCACCACCGTGCTGTAATCAACACTGAATAACCGGCGCTCCTGATCCAGTTCATTCTGGACGACAGTGCCGCGGCTGTTATCAATGTCTTCACCGTCTTCATCGCCGGCAATCACGCCGAACTGTAAACGGCTGACTTCATCCAGATTGATGCCCAGATCGGCCTGCAGGTTTCGGACATCACGGGCAGATTTAATCGTCAGGCCGTCATCGTCTTTCACCGAATCAGACTTACTCTTTTCCAGTGCAATGCTCAGATCCACTGATTCACTCAGCGGGCCAGCGGCGGTAACAGTCACGCCGTCGCCATCACCGCCGGAACCGTCAAGACGCTGTGCATCAACCGTCACCGAACCGCTCCACTCATCACCAGCCTGCTTAGTGATGATATTGATCACACCGGCCAGCGCATCCGAACCGTAAATGCTTGAGGCAGCACCGCGGATGATCTCGATGCGTTTGATATTTTCGACCGGCACCCAGCTATAGCGATAACCCGGGCCAAACGGCAGGTTACGGTCACTGTTCGGAATACGTTTTCCGTTCACCAGAATCAGACTGTATTCCGCTTCCATGCCACGGATTTTGATCACTTTGGAAGAGTTGTTACCGGAGATACCGGTGGTAATGCCCGGTGCTGTTTCCAGTGCTTCCACCAGGTTAGTTGCGCCACTGGCTTTAATTTCAGCGGCGGTCACCACACTGACCGACCCCGAATATTCTTCAGCCGTTACAGGGGCCTTTGCGGAAACTAAAATGGTGTTATCGTCTTCAGCCAGCGAATTTTGAGCGTGCGAAAGCAGCACAGCTGTTGCCAGCAATGAGGGAATGGTTTTCATAATTAAATTGTCAGTTAGTTGTGTACGTAAACGTGCACCAGTGTTGGCTGATGCACCCTGATCATTCCTTTGAACGATCCACTAACTGGCTGCCGGTGTGGTGGCTATCTTAGCGGGGATATGTTTTGCAGAATCTGCAACGGACAACCGTCAGGTTATCCGGATAAATACTACTTCGTCAGTATCAGTTTGCCGTTACGGGTAATACGCAAGCGGTAATCTTCTCCGTTATGTACGATGATCACCTGATTGCTTTGCGACATCAGTTCCTGAAGCTGAATCCGCTTTTCTTCCTGAGAAGCAACTACAACGGGTTTATCGGTCACTTTTGAGTCTCTCACTGAATACATATAGCGCTGTATCAATTTCACAAACGCTATTCTTAATGATAAGTATTATCATTTAATCATTTTGCAATATATTTAGCAACCATTATGTGTACCTGCACTCATAACAATTACCTTTAACCACAGAACAAAAACTTCACAGAGAACTCAACCGGGTGTCAGGCCGACAAAGCCTGCCTGTATAGCCACAGAGAACTATGCCGGGTTATCCGCTTCTTCCTCCAGTCTCTCTATATAACTCAGCCAGTTATTGGCACTGTCCTGAGATGACGGGTATTCACTGGCCTGAAGGAAACTCTGCCGGGCCTTATCCAGCTGTGCTTCATTCAGGCTGGCCATGCCCTGCATAATATATAACTGCCCGATATTATCCGGTGCCGCTGCAATGGCCTTACCTAACGCCTGATAGGCTGCCCGCCAGCTGCGCAAGTGCATATTCACCTGCGCCAGTTGCTGATACATACGTGTATCGTCGGTGCGCTCCGCCAGCATTTCCAGCAACGGCCGGGCCGCCTGATAATCTTTCGCCAGCAAATAGGCCTGAACCAGCATTTTCTGTGTCTGGCGGTTGTTCTTCAGCCGCTTCGCTGCCATGGATTCCCGGATAACTTCTACGGCCCGCTGGGGCGCGCCTTCCTGAATCAGCAACTGAGCCAGCCAGCGGACATAACGGTCCGTTTGCAATACGCCTTTAACATACGCGCCACGCAGGGTAGCCAGTACTGACTTATCATCCTTTTGCTGCTGATAACCATAGGCAAGCTGCTGCCAGAAAAATGCATTTTCAGGCTGGCGGGTTACCAGTACTTTGAGCAAATCTGTCGCCTGTTTAAACTGCTTCAGACGCCAGTGTGCCACCAGCTGAATCTGATACCAGGCATCCGGTGGCGATGCATGCAATGCAATGGCCTGCCGGGCTGCAGGAATCACCTTCTGCCAGTTTTTCAGTTCACTGTAAGCCTGCGCCTGCATCAGGTAGTCATTCGCCCGGGGCTTACCACCCGCCTGTTGCCAGGCTGAAAAATTCTTCAGGCTGCGCTGCCACTGTTCAGTCTGATAACTCAGCTGGGCAATGTTGTGCAGCAACTGTAACTGGCGGGGCTTTTCCAGCTGTTTAAGCTGATAGGCCTGACTGAATGCCTGCAGCGCCGCTGTATAATTTTCCTGTGCGAGCTGAACGGCCCCGGACATCTGCAGTGCCTGTGCCCGGGCGTAGTCAGACAGCTGACTGTCCAGCAGGGTATTCACCTGTTTAAGGGCTTTAGCGTAAGCCCCGGCGTTATAGGCTTCATGCACCGCCAGCAACTGTTTGTACACCGCCGGAGACAAGGCTTTGGACATGGCCGGAGATGTCATGACCAGTGCAGCGCTGGCCAGTAATATCAATATCAGTGAACGTATTTTCATACACCTAACCTGTTTCCCTTGGCTGGCAATCGCCAGAGCCTGTTCAGATTACTTTTCGATCTTAAACTCTAATCTTTGGCGGGTACGGTATGCGCTTCCTGTCGCCGCATAACGCCAGCCTAAAATGGCCCGCCGTACCACTTTGTCGAATACTTTTTTGGGCTTCGACTCTACAATTCTGAGACTGTCCGGCAAAACATTCCCCCGATCATCCACCTCATATTCCGCTACAACATAGCCCTGAACTTTACGACGCAGAGCTCGACGGGGATATTGAGGATTTACCCGAACCTGCGGTGCAGCGGATAGATTCATCGGCAGCTCTGCAGACATAGCAGAAGGCGCCAGTACAGGTGTCGGCTGGGCATCTGTTACCGGGGCAAGTGCGGCAACCGTTTCGACCGGTTCCGCCACAGGTTCCGGCTTAGCCGGCTTAGGCGGTGTCGGTTTAGCCACCTCCAGCTGATCCGTATGAGGCGATATCTTCAGTGCCATATCCAGATCAATGTCCGGCAGATCAAGCTTGACCGCCACCGGCTGTATATCCAGCTGCGGCTCGAAATCAACCTCCGGCTGATCGGGCCGGGGCTGAGGCTGGGATAACTGTGGCAGGGTCAGCGCTTCCCGCTGGCGGACCTGCAATTCATCATCGAACCGTAACTGCTGCATGTTCAGTGTCAGGGTTTCCTGAATCACTTGCTCAACCGGCACACCAATTCCTGCCAGCCGGGCCATGATCAGAAACAGCATCAGTGTGACCAGCAGGGCCACGGGGACAAAGGCAATTTGCCGTACCATCAGCTGTCATCCCGGGTAGCCACCGCTACCTGCTCAATGCCCATCAGATTAATCACGTCCAGCACTTCAATTAACAGCCCGGTACCGGCTTCTTTATCCGCCTGAATCAGCACCCCCAAACCAGGCTCATCTGCCCTTAGCCGCTCCAGCGCCGGACGCACCATACGGATATCCAGTTGTTGCTTATCCAGCCAGATTTCACCCTCTGCTGTAATCGCAATGCGTGCCCCCTGCGCTTTCACCGGCTCAGCGCTCTGCGCCTGAGGCCGGTTAATTTCCACACCGGCATCACGGACAAAGGTGGTGGTCACAATGAAGAAAATCAGCATGATAAAAACGATGTCCAGCATCGGGGTCATATCAATGCCGGATTCATCTTCCTGCATTTCAAAATTCGGTCGAACGGCCATCAGCAGCGGCTCCGCCAGTTATTACTTAAGATATTTAAACGTTGCCACTGTTGCTGGCTGTAACGCTTCAAACGGCCGTAAAACAGCAGTCCGCTGACCGCCAGCACCATACCGGCCATGGTTGGCAGGGTTGCCTGTGCAACGCCGGCAGCCATTAAGCGCGGGTTAGCTGCGCCCCTTAGCGCCAGTACATCAAACAACTGAATCATGCCGACGACCGTGCCCAGCAGCCCCAGCAACGGGCACAGGGCAATCAGGGTTTTAATCATCGCCAGTGAGGCCTGCAAGGCGGTATTCGCGGCACATTTTTGCTGCAGAAAACTGCCATAGCTGGTGGCGCTCTGACAGCTCTTCAGCATCTGCGGAAAGCTGTGCATCAGGAACCAGCAACGTTCCAGCAACAGAGTCCAGAGCAACAGCGCCAGCCCGGCCAGCACCAGCAGTACAGGTCCGCCAGCCTGAAAGAACTCTTCCAGTACCAGCTGCATAAACTGTGTATCAGGCAGCATTGGCCGCCTCCGGATAATCCTCCGCTAACGGCTCCGGCTGCTGCGCTTCTTCACGCTCAACCAGAACGGCCAGGCTCTTCTGCTGCAGGAACTGCAGCGTTCGGCGGGTACGGGAGAACAGATGGCTGTGGCAGAACAGCAACGGAATGGCGACACACAAGCCCAGAACGGTTGTGATCAGTGCCTGAGAAATGCCTCCGGCCATCATCTTAGGATCGCCGGTACCAAACAGGGTGATGCTCTGGAAGGTTCCGATCATACCGGTGACCGTACCCAGCAGGCCTAACAGTGGCGCGACGGCGGCAATCAGTTTCAGTATCGCCAGCCCCTGTTCAAGTTTGGGCGTTTCTGCCAGTAAAGCCGCATCCAGACGCACTTCCATATCTTCCCGGCTGCTGCCCCCCTGCGCAGCCAGTAACAGCCGGCCTAACGGGTTATCTTTACGCGGGGTTTGCAGTGCCGCCAGCTGACGACGAATCCGCAGCCCGGTATAGCTGCTGACCAGTACACGCCAGAGTGCGACAAACATACCCAGAACACCCAGGCCGATAATCAGATAACCGACACCGCCACCCTGTTCGATCCGTGCCTGAAGCGTCGGTTTAAGCGCCAGCAATTGCAGTAATCCACCACGGTTAGGATCAACCAGCAGCGTATCCCCTTCGCCCTGCACAAAGGCTGCAGCCTGCGTCCGGACACTGCTGTCCGGCTGCCGGGCCAGCTGCTTCAGCCGGGCATCATCATAAATCAGAAATTCACCGTCAGCGGTAACTGCATTAAACGTACCGACCCGGACAACATCAGCGGTGCGGGTTTCGCCGTCAGTCATAATCACCGGCGCCGTAAATGCTTTTACCTGGCCGCTGTAAATCAGCTCCTGCTGGAACGTCTGCCACAACGCTTCCAACTCGGTGCGGGTCAGTACTTCCTGCTGACCACTGAATTCCAGACGTGCCGCCCGGCCGGGTAACTCGGCACTGACCAGAGAATCCGTCAGAACCCCCTGCAGATCTTTCGCCTGTTGTTTAACCACACCAAAAATCTCACCTAACTGTCCGGTCCGGTTCTTCAGCAAATTCTGCTGCTCTGCCAGCAAGGCTTCCTGCTCATCAAACAGCGTTTTCAGCTCAGCCTGCCGCTGCTGACTGGCAGCCAGCCGTGCATTAGCCTGTTGCAGCAATGCTGCCTGTTCCTGGCTGGACTGACGGAAGGTTGCCAGCCGCTGCTGATCGGTTGCCTGTTCCCGGGCAACCCGGTCCTGAACGGTATTTAACAGTGCCTGCATATCGGCTTCTGCGGCGAACAGGTTCAGGCTGCTGCCAAACAGCAGCGCTGCAAACATAGTGCGTATATTCATGGCTGCACTTTTCATGGCAGGACTTCTCATGGCTGGACTTTTCATGGCCGGACCTCCCGGGTAATCGCCGGTAAAGGCAAGGTCAGTAAATCGGGTACAACTTGCTGTCGGGCCAGCTGAATCGCTTTATGCACCGCCGCATTCTGACTGGCTGGCAGGTTGTCCCACTGGCCAGCCCCTGCATTCCAGATACCGCTCTCACGGCCGTCCCGGGACTGGTAATACAGCGCGGCACGTCCCAACCGGACAAAGTTTACTTCCCGGCTGCCATCCGCTGTCAGCATTTTGCCGCTGTAGGCTTCCAGTGTGCGGCCATACTCAACTTCCGTCTGGTAGGCATTCAGCAACTGGCGGTATTTTTCTGCCAGGCTGACATCAGCACGGTTCAGCAAGCTGTCCAGCTGCACTAAGCGTTGCTCCCGCTCATCCGGAAGAAAGGGTAAATCCGCGGCAACAAAACGCCGCAGCCCTGCCTGCATCTGCTCCAGTAACGGTAAGACTGTCAGTTCAGTCTGCTCCAGTGAGGCCAGCTGGCTGTCGGTACTGTCCAGTTCCTGCTGCTGTGCGCTGATGAGTTTTTCCAGCTGGTGGTTATAGGCATCCAGCAAATCAGCCTGACGCAGGGTATCGAGATACTGCCGATGATCTTCAACAATCTGGTTGTCCAGTCTGTCAATCTGATGTTGTTTAGCGGCAGCCTGTTGTTGTGCGTTCGCAAGAGTTTGCTGGGTTTTATCCAGCGCAGCCGCACCGGAAACAGACGACCAGAAGCAAGCAAGACCCACGGTGAAAGCAGGCAGGTAATGACGGGAATTCATGATAGATTAATCTAAATGAGAATGATTTTGCTTTAATTTAGCATATCAATTGGCCGGAATGCCAGCACAAAACATATTCTGACCGGCAATTAGCCAGTCAGGTCATACACCAGAACTTCAGGGGGCTGCAGCAGAACTGCTCAGCTTACGAACATGTTTATCCACAGATTTTGTGTATAAACTTTCACAAAAGATGCAGGGGTCAGAGGGTATTTATCACTTCAATCCCCGGACAGTCCGCTGCCAGCCTGCGGGCCTGTACCCGTAACTCACGGACAAACGCATCCCGGCCGGGGGTTGCCACACTGGCTTTTGGATAAAGTAAACCAAAGGCCATCCAGCGTTTGGGGATAATCGGCACAGTGACGATTTTATCGGTATCGATTTTTGCCGCCACAACCTGACCCGCAATGGTGATACCCGCGCCGTCTGCTACCAGCTGGCAGGCCACCTGCGACGATGACACATCGCACAGGTGCCGGGGCGTGATCCCCACCGCGCTGAAAATATCATCCAGCTGATCCCGCAACAGCAACCCCCGCATCAAACGGATCAGCGGATATTCCGCCAGATCTTCCGCCCTCAGTTCAGAACACTCTGCCAGCGGATGGTCTGCAGGCAAAATCGCGACTGGCCGTGCCCTGAGCAGGACTTCGGTATGAATATCAGGGTGATCAACGGGCAACGCCCCCACACCGATATCGTATTCCCGCCCCACCAGCCATTCACCGGCTTCCCGGCGGGCCCTGACATCCAGGCTGACATTAATATCCTGATACTGTTGAAGAAACGACGCCACCGCCGGAGACGCCAGCGCCTGGGATACCCGTGGCATAGCAACGACCCGCAGAGTCTGGGTACGCCCGGCGCGGATTTCCGCCACAATGCGGGGAACCTCATCCAGGTTATCCAGAATCCGCCCCGCTTCCCGATAGAAGGCAACCCCCTCTTCAGTAGGCGTCAGGTTACGGCCTGAACGGTCAAACAGGTCAAGTTTGAGTTCACCTTCCAGCGAACTGATCAGGCGGCTCACCGCCGGCTGACTGAGGTGCAGTTTCTCCGCAGCGGCCCCTAACGAGCCACCGCTCAGGGTTGCCCTGAATGCGCGTAACGCTTTGATATTCATATCCGGCACCTCAACTCTTTACAATTATGCAAATAAACTAAACATTTTTGCATTTTTAGTAAATGAATATTGCTGCTAATTTGATCAGTATAAGAAAAATAAGGAGACTCAATTATGCAACGCCGTTCCTTCTTCAAAAAACTGGCTTCAGGGCTGGCACTTACACTGGCAGCAGGCACATTCGCCGCTGCTACTCAGGCTGCTGACTGGCCAAAACGCCCGATTAACATTATCGTGCCTTATAAAGCCGGCGGGGGTACCGATGCCTATGCCCGTGCACTGGCCGCTGCCGCAAAAGACGTTTTTAAAGTACCGGTTGTCGTAGTGAACAAGCCGGGCTCCGGTGGCCTGAACGGTGCCAATTCGGCTGTCAATGCCAAGCCGGACGGATACACCTTTATGATGACTTCCGGCGGTTCATTCCTGCTTTCCACCCTGACCCGCAAAACCAAACTGGATGCACTGGAATCTTTCCAGTTTGTGGCACAGATAGGTCTGCTGCAAACCTCACTGATGGTGCCGGTAAACAGCCCCTTCAAGAACGTTTCGGATGTCATTGCTGCAGCAAAAGCTAACCCTGAAGATCTGCGCTGGGCGCACTCTGGCCGTGGCGGATTCCACTTCGTGGGTGGTTTAGGCTTTATGCAGAAGAATGGCATTCAGGTGCAGGACGTGCCGTATAAAGGCGGTGGCCCAACCCGCGCAGCACTGATCGGTGAACAGGCGGACTTTGGTTTTCTGGGTGTCCAGCAGCTGGCAGGCTTTGAAGGCCAGTTACGTGCCCTGGCCGTTAACAGTGAAGCCCGGGACGCCATCATGAAAGATGTGCCATCCTTTGGTGAGCTGGGTGTGCCTTTTGCAGCCGTTTCATCACCGGTCATCGTATTTGCACCACAGGGTACGCCGGCCAATATCGTCAGCCAGATGGAAACCGCTTTAGAAAAAATCGCTGCCAAGCCTGAGTTTGCTGAACTGCTGATCAAGCGGGGTACCGGTCCGGTGTACCAGCCAGGTGCAAACGCAAAGTCCACACTGTCAGCAATGAAGGCCGATGCAGAGCCTCTGGTCGAAGGGCTGGCCAAGAAGTAACGGAATACCATGAATGCCGGCCCCCGCAGGGGCTGGCACGATTCTCACTCACACTGATTACCGGGTATCGTTATGGCCATTCGAAATATTAGTGAAGCACTGGTACTGGCCCTGCTCAGTACAGTCGCTATCTGGGGTGCCCTGCAGGTACCCGAAGCCTCTCCGGGTGAAACCTGGGCCGGCATCGTGCCTTTCGGAGCCGCGCTTGCTCTGGGTGCTATTGCCGTCATTTCCCTGCTCGGTGCGCTGCGCCGCGCAAACACCGCCGGTGACACCCCGTCCACGGGTAACCGGGGGGCCCGGGATGTCATCATCCTGTTCATCATTGCCGTTCTGTATCAGCAGTCTTTCAGCTGGTTTGGTTACCTGTTACCCACCGCCATTGTGGCACCGGTAGCCCTCTATATGTTTGGCGTACGCAGCCCGCTGGGGCTGGCGTTGTCAGTGGTGCTTTGCCCACTGGCGTTCCACGTCATTTTCTTTATGTTACTGGGCGTTTACCCACCGTACGGTGAAGTATTCGACCTGAACGAATTTATTCAGGGGTAAGTATTATGGAAATTTTTCCGGCCCTGTTATCGGTAATCACCGACCCGGTACTGCTCGGCGCTATTTTGCTGGCAGCCATCGTCGGGATGATTGTCGGCGCGACACCCGGCCTGACCGCATCCGCCGCCATTGCCATGTTGCTGCCAATTACCTTTCACATGCCACCGCTGTTTGCGCTGGCATTCCTCTACGTCATCGGTAAATCCGGCCGTTATGGCGGTTCAATAGCCGCTATCCTGTTCAATACACCGGGCACCGCTGCCTCCGCGGCTACCCAGATCGATGGCTATCCGCTGGCCCGCGCCGGTAAAGCCGGTAAGGCAATGAAGGTCGCCACAATCTCATCGGTCATCGGTGATTTCATGGGCGATATCATGCTGGTTATCGGTGTCGGCTTCATTGCTGCACTGGCCCTGAAACTCGGTCCACCGGAGATTTTTGCCGTCTATTTCGCCGCATTCGTGGTCATTGGCTCCGTCATCGGCAACTCCGTGCTTAAAGGCCTGGCGTCTGCCCTGCTGGGGATTATCATCGCCATGATCGGTATCGATCCAATTTCCGGTGAAGAGCGCTATACCTTCGGCATGTTTGAACTGTCTAACGGTATTGGTCTGGTGCCCCTGATGATCGGTGTATTCGTGCTGGGTGAAGTGTTCGCGCAGATGGAAGAACGCCGCAACCATCCGGCGAAGATCAAAAGCAATGAAACCACTGACCCGGACGGTAATCAGCTGAGCTGGCAGGAATATAAGCCCTGCCTGCCCCACGCCCTGCGCGGCGGCGTTATCGGTGCGGCGATTGGCGTACTGCCCGGCCTGGGTTCAGCGATAGCCGCCTTCATTTCTTACGGTGAAGGTAAGCGCCGTGCCAAAGACCCTGAGCAATGGGGTAAAGGCAAGCTGGAAGGTGTTGCTGCGCCAGAAGCCGCAAACAATGCGGTATCCGGCCCTTCCATGGCGCCGTTACTGACCCTGGGGATTCCCGGTTCAACCATCGGTGCGATTCTGTTAGGGGTATTTCTGATCCACGGTATTCAGGTAGGGCCTACTCTGTTCCTGACCGATAAAGAGCTGGTGTATCAACTGTTTGCCTGCGGCATTCTGGGCATTTTTGCCTACGGTCTGATCGGCTATTTCGGTGCCACCCGCGTGTCCCGGATCATTCTGAAGATCCCGACCCAGGTTCTGTATCCGCTGATATTCCTAACCGCTTTCATTGCTGCTTTTTCAGCCCGGGGGTCGTTGTTCGATGTCACGGTAATGACCTGTGCCGGTTTTGCCGGCTGGCTGATGCGCAAGTACGAATTCAATGTCGCCGCTTTCGTGATTTCGTTTGTCCTGGCTAAAGGTGCCGAAGAAACCTTCCGTCAGGCCATGCTGATGTCCAAAGACGGTGCCATGATCTTCATTGAACGGCCGATTGCACTGGCCTTCCTGATTCTGGGTATCGCAGCCATAGCCCTGCGGGTACGCAGCATTATGAAGCAGCGCCGTAAGGCTCAGGGGGCGCTGGCCGATGCTTAACTGGGCACTGTACGAATCCTGTTTTTCAACCCTGCACATGCGCCAGATATGGTCTGAAGAGGCCATGCTGTCAGCCTGGCTGAAGGTAGAGCAGACGTTGGCCAGCTGTCAGGCAGAGCAGGGGCTGATCCCTTCTGCTGCTGCCGAGCAGCTGGCTCAGATTTCCGCCTGCCAGCTAAACGAACAGGCCCTGCGGGATAAAATGCAGCTGGTCGGCCGGCCGATCGTCGGATTAGTTGAGCAGCTGCGTCAGCAGATTGGTCCGGATTACGCACCTTACGTTCATTATCTGGCCACCACCCAGGACATCATGGATACCGCCTGTATGCTACAAATGCAGCGGGGAATGGCCGAAATTCAGCTGCAACTTGAAGCCGTACTGATCCAGTTACAGCGACATTCCAGAGAGCAGCAGAACACCATGATGCTTGGCCGTACCAACGGTCAGCATGCGATTCCGCTGCACTTCAGTACCAAACTGGATGTCTGGGCAGCCGAACTGAAACGTCGCCGGGATGCCCTTCAGTACGCCACCAGCCATGGGCTGATGGTACAGATTGGCGGCCCGGTCGGGGATCTGTCAAAGTACCCGGACAACAGCGGACCGGCGATAAAAGCGGCGATGGCCGAGAAACTCAATATGAGTTTCGCAGCCCCCCACTGGCAAAATGCCCGTGATGGTATTGCCGATATGCTGATGGCACTGGGCAGCCTCAGCGCCAGCCTGTGTAAGATTGCTCAGAATGCCAACCTGCTGGCCTCTTCCGACATCGGTGAGATCAGCGAAGGTCACACAGACGGGCGGGGCGCATCATCATCCATGGCCCATAAAAAAAACCAGCGGGCGTCTGAGTTTGCTGAAGCCACCGCACGGCTGGCCCGTCAGCGGGCAGAGCAGATCGGCGAACTGACTCTGCAACAGCATGAGCGCTCCGGCGGGGCCATGATCGGTGAATGGCTGGTGATTCCCGAGGTTTTCCTGCTCTGTTCCGGCGCACTGATGTGGACTGAGCAGCTGTTTAGTAACCTGCAGATACATGCGGATGTGATGCAGCAACACATCGAACAGCATATCGAAAAAAATACCCCCGCATTCTGATCAGCCCGCAGTATATCTGCGCTTCAGGGGCTTGCCACGGTGCCCTGGCAGGCCCTTTTTTTAATACGCTCCCCACTCTGGGGAACCTGTCATTCAAAAACCGGAATTGATTCGCCATAAAGGCTGGCGGTTAAAAAACGACCTGCTATAATTCCCGGCCTTCAGACGAGAGAACAGGCTGTACCCGGCTGAAGTTACTTTTAAATATTAAGCCTCAAGATGAAGGCCACTGTAAGCACACAGTGAACCGACTGGCATCAGTCAAGGATGAAACATGTACGCCCGCGCCCCACAACAGCAAGTTGTTGAAACGCACACGTCTCCCAGCACGACCACCAACCAGACTTCCGGCAGTTCTGATCTGGCCATCAACACCAGTGACAGTTCCGTGTATCAGCTCAGTTGTGACTGATCCGCAGCCGTAAACAACAATGCCGTCTTCATGACGGCATTTTTGTATCTGAAGAAAAGATTACCGGCGGCCACGTGTAAAGTCCGCCGACGGTGTGCCTTTAAAACAACGGGGTATCACCGGCCAGCTGTTGGTCAGGAAGTACGCATAGATTCCCTGCGGATAATCCGGTGTTACCACCACACGGCCATTGCATTCATCCAGATCTCCCAGCCCTTCCACATACTCATAATCCGCCGTGAAGGTTCCGTCATAATGGCCACCGGGATTGCTTCCGCCTGACGGCCGGTGCCCCGCTTTAACCCGGTAACCGGACATCAGCTCACGCACAGCCGCTGATGTATCATCGGCGTCGCCATAGAGGGCATAAATAGGAAAGCCATCTGCCGCCCAGCCAATCTGAGGGGAATGCTCGCCGGCCTGCACATTCAGCCCTTCCAGTAACAGGCTGGGCAAACCGTGATAATGATAGGCACCGCTGGGCTGTACATGGGCATGGTTTTCATCCAGCCCCAGCGTAACAGCCCCGGACAGCGCCTCATACTGCCAGCCACTGTCACGGTCGCCCCGGTACCATTCCGCCGCCCCCGGATCAAAGGGAACCCCGTTCACACTGATGCCAAAATCCCCGAGCGTCAGCGGGGTAACCCAGCCATTCACCTCAGGATACGCCGGTATCCGAAAACGATAATTCTGAGTTTCAATTGAATGTGGATTGCCACGGTTAGGAAATGCACCGGTAGGGTGATCAGAGATGCCGTTGGCCGTCAGTATCCGGGTCTCTCCCGACACCGTTACCGAGATACGGTTAGCGGCAACAGGCGCAGTATCCGCCACAATCAGATTAAGATCACCATCTGACTGCACCACAGTATGCTGACGGGGCTGCCGTCTTTCACCGCCCTGCGCCTGCCCCTGTTGATGATCCGAAAAACCGCCGTGCAATTTACCGCCAGGGCGAGCACCCGCAGGTTTACACACCAGACGGTTGTCACGGGGCGGCATTTCACAACGGCCCTGCAGCCTCCCCTGCGGTGTATTCATCCGGCAACTGTCACCTGCTGCCCGGTTCTCACAGGCATCAAATGCCGCCTGTGGCGGACGGGCCTGAGCACCGGTAGCCGTAACGCCCAGCAGTAAAACTGCCGGTAAAGTAATGAAAGCCTTCATGCTGAATTCCGTTGTAAATACAATGCCTGTCATTCTGGTATGCCATGGCGGCTGAAACACCGGCACCGTTGCCATCTTCATAAAATTTCCCTGTTATTTACATATGTACTCTCAACACAGAGATTTCAACGTATAGGGAGAAGACAGACACCTGTGCAGGCGGTGTTGATTACTTTTTCAACACGGCAAACTGCAGATATAAAAACGGCGCCGGGTTTATACAAACAGGGCGCCGTCAGAAGACCTTTTTAAAACTTACTGAATCACGAAGCTGGTAAAGAACAGATCCGATACAAAGGCTTCGCCTTCTTCCGCCAGCAATACTTTTTGTACCGCCGCCAGCAACTCTTTTGCCAGTGCATCCTGCGCTTCAACAGATTTCAGCTGACTTTCCTGCTTGTCACTTAAAAGCATCAGCACTTCATGCCGGATTTCCGGCTTATAGTAGTTAACCGCGTGGTGTGCAGCCGGTGTGGCCACCTGCACAGTGACCTGACATTTCAGAAACCGTAACTTACCGGTGCTGGAAAAGTTAGCAATAAAAGGCTTCATCTCAATATAGTTGATGTAATCCTCCGGTACTGCTTCTTCCCCATCTTCATCCGCCGCCCAGACAGGCGTTACAAAACAGGCCATCATCAATATTAAAAACCAGCGCCGCAGCATAGTTCACCCTTCCCCGTCTATTTATCTGAACGCATTAATTATCACAGTAATCAATGACTTTTGCTCACATTGCCTTAGCAGACATCCCCAAAGTGGCACCAGTATACCGCGAACCTTTACCGTTGCCATATAGCTGATCCTTGCCACCTGCAATCCGTTGGGATTAGTATGTATTGCAGGGATGGAAAAACCAGATATTCAGGCAACTGCCAGATGAACCCGGCGTATAGTGAACGGGCCGACGGCGTCTGCCTGATGTCATCAGTTGGAGACAGCACCTGCAGGTCAGCGGTACCTTCCTGCGGGTTTCTAAACACAAGGAACACCACCATGTTAGAAAAATGCAAAACCGCTCAGGAACGTTGGGGCGGTGTCAGTGAAATCATCGACAACTGGCTTACCGAGCGCCAGCAACTGATCAGTCACTTCGTCAGCCTCCCGCAAACACCGGTTAACGACCTGGCTGCTCCTATCCAGACGTTCTGTCAGATTCTGATGGATTATCTGTCTTCCGGGCACTTTGAAGTCTATGAACAGCTTCTGAAGGAAGGCGGTGAATTCAATGATGGCAGTCTGGAAGCCGCTCAGGACCTGTTTCCGAAAATTCAGAATAACACCGACGAAGCACTGGATTTCAATGATAACTTCTCCAGCTTCAATGGCGAAACGCTGAAAGACATGCAGGAACTGGCCGACCGCCTGTCCCATCTGGGAGAATCGCTGGAAGAGCGCTTCTCACTGGAAGACCAGATGATTGAAATCCTGCACATTGCGCACAAAGATCAGGTTTACGATACCAGCACGACCTAAGGAAAAATAATGGGGAATTCTGTTCGCGTGTTTGCCACGGCACTGCTGAGTGCCGGACTTTTATCCGGCTGCGGTTCCGGTGACTCACCTGAAAAAACGTTTGAATACGCACAGAAAGGTGCCTATTCAGCAGAAATATCCCCCACCGGCACATTTACCGTACTGGGATCGTTTAATCACGGCGGCAGTTTATGGAATAACCTCCAGCAGGAACGCCTGTATAACTGGAACCACGCCAACGGTGAATACACCCTCATTGCGGCAACGGCTTTTGCGCCGGATGAAAGCTACGCGGCGACCGCAAACCAGCAGGACCTGGTACTCTGGAGCCTGCAGGACGGACGGCCTGCCGGATTCTGGCGTTCTCCCGCCGAAATTCTCGGCATGGACTTATCCCCCAACGGTGATTACGCCCTGCTCGGTCTGGCGGATCATACTGCCGTCTATTTTGATATTAAAAACGGTGGCGTAAAACGCACCCTTGGCCATCAGGCCCGGGTAAAAGCCGTTGATCTGAGCGAAGACGGCAAATTTGCCCTGACCGGCTCCGATGCCTGGAAAACCAAATTCTGGAACGTCGAAACCAGCGAGTTGCTGCATACTCTTGAACTGGGCAATGTTGTCGATACCGTCGCCCTGGCGCCGAATAACGAAAAAGCCTTCAGCTCAGCCAGTCTGGATGATGCCATCATCTGGAATACCCAGACAGGCAAAATCATTCACACCCTGACCGATAACCGGGATCTGTTTGCCCGCCGTGTTACCTACACCGCCGCTGAATTTTCTGCTGACAGCCAGCGTCTGCTGACCGGTACCAATTCCGGGTCTGTACAGCTCTGGAACGTGGCAACCGGAGAACAATTACGGGAGTGGGCGATTGAGAAACGCGATGCCTATGGCCCCAACAGTACCGCGGTTTACGCCGTCGGATTCGGCCAGGGCAAATATTTTGCGGTAGGATCAAACGGTATATTTAACACACTGAAATAACCCGCAAACCCTTTTAGAGCAGCACTGTGGAAGCGCCTTCCTCAGTGCTGATAAATAAACCCGCCATACATATATTTCGTGGCCTCAGCACCCAGCACCAGCACCCGCTGACCGCGCTTAAGCTTGCCCGATAAAATCAGCCCGTTCAGGCTTGCCCAGATGGCGGCAGACCCCAGATTTCCCCAGCGCCGGGCATCATTCACAATCCGCTCCGGGGGTAATTGCAGATACTCACTCAGTAAAGCATCAATATGCCCATTGGCCTGATGGGGCAGAATGTAGTCAAACTCATTCAGCGAGAAGCCCTGATCCATGACGGCCTCTATACCTTTGAGGAACAGCTGCGGCCCCGCTTCCCGGACACTGTCTGCCCGGTGTAAGAAATAGGGTAATTTCTGTTCACAGACCGGTTGAGCTGAACCACCGCCACACAACTCAAACCCAGGGGCTCTGTTCAGCCCCATGTGGCCACTGAAGCAATGGCTGATTATCTGCTCATCACTGCCGTCATCCCGGTCCAGCACAACTGCCGCAGCGGCATCCCCCATCTGCACATAATTAATGAGCTGTGGGGTATCAATAAAATCATTGTCGATATCGAAAAACACCGAGCCTACTTCTGTGCCCACAATGCAGACCGGCTGCATCTGCGGGTTATGGTGCAGCATCGGTACCGCAATCTGCAATGCACTGGCAAAACCGGTACAGGCCTGTCGGAGCTCCATATACGGAGCCTGTAACGCCAGCTCTTCTGCTATCCAGGCGGCACTGGAAGGCAGCAATGTATGAGGCGATGCCGTATGGGAAATCAGATATCCCAGCTCAGTATCCGCCGGACAGCTGCTCAGGGCCTGCCGGATTGCCCGGGCTGAAAGCACCGGCGCCGTTTCCTGTGGGACAGATAAGGCGGAGTCCAGCCGACGGCTCACATACCGTCCCTCAATGCCTAACCGGCGGGCGATAATCCGCGCCTGACGGGCTGTTTTACGGTCACATAATTCTTCGAGATGCTCCAGTAACACATCATTACTGATATGTTCTCCCGGAAAAGCATTGCCACAGCTACGCAGTTTCACCCGGCCGGGTGCTACCTGAACACTCATTATGCTGCTCCCTTAATATCTGAGTCCGATGCCGGAGCCATCTGTAGCAAACGCTGAAACAGTACTCCGGTATCAATACTGAGTACCTGAAACGCGTTTTCCTGCTGACGCAGTAAGTCCACCAGCCCCTGATGGATATTAAAGCCCCCCGGAGGTTGCTCATAAATATCCGACTGCAACCGCACCGCATGGCGGCGGGCAATACTGACGTGCCGAGCCTCATCCCGTTTGATCAGGCTAAACAGTCCGGCGGCTGCCGTTCCTTTAATGCTGCTGTTGGCCACCGCATTCATCAGCACACAGACACAGGCATCTAACTGGCTGATGGTATAAAAGTGCCGTGCGACGCTGTCACTGTCCTGCTGAATACGGGCGTAGAACAGTTGCGCATAACGCTTCAGACGGTGAAGTTTGCTGTACTCGGGTAATTGCTGAAGCAAGCGCTGCAGCGCCAGTTCATGAAGGCGTTCATCCGCTTCAATCTGTGCCAGATAAAACTGTGAGCTTTCCTGACGGCTGTACTCCGTATGGAACACATGAATAGCCGACTGCTCCCCACACAACAGCAGGGGCACCAGCCGGGCCAGTGCGGCTTGCTGGCTGGCCGACAGGCCTGCAGACAGATCCGGATGGCGCTCCAGCCAATGCCGCACCGGATGATTATCCGGTTCGGTAATAGATGCCTCTGGTAACGGAAAACAACGCTGGTTCATATAACGGTCCGGTAAACATAACGGTCAGATTGCCCAGCATCTATATTAAGGATCTACCTGAAATGCCGCTGAAAAAAGCGCATCTTTAACAGGCCAGGTAATAAATACATGTCAGCCAGTAACGCGATAAAAATAATCACGATGCTGAACAGACTGATTTCAAAGATAGGCTTAAAATCTGACAGCAGACCAACGGTCAGTGCCAGTATCATGGTCAGACTGCTGATAAACACCGCCGGGATCACATCCGTCCAGAGCCGTTTCAGTGCCGCCGTTTCAGACTCACTGCGCCGGTAACGGCGATACTTAAACAGAATGTGCAGGCTGTCATCCACAATGATGCCGATGATCATTCCCATGACCACCGCACTGCCAAGGGTAATAGCACCGCCACTGATACCCAGCAAACCATAGGCCAGAATCAGCGGGGCAAAATTACAGATAAACACCAGCGCCATCAGTCGCCAGCCCCGGAACATCAGGCCAATGAACAGACTGATCGCAAACAGCGCAACCAGCAGTGACAGCAGCATACTGCGGGCATTGCTGATACTCAGGTGAGCAAACATCAGGTCAGCACTGCCGCCGGTATAAATATTCAGCGAACCGGAATTATCCTGCACCCACTCACGTACTCTGTTGTCAAAGGCAATCATGGCCCGGGCGCTTTGTTGCGGCATGCGCACCCTTAACTTGAGCATATGAGTATCAGGGTTATACAGCTGTTCCTCCGCCAGCCGAAGCCAGCTGTCCGGCTGCTTCAGTATCCGGCTGCCCGGCACAATTTTCAGCACTTCGGGCTGCGCCTTCAGCCAGTCAGTAAAGCTATTCAGCTGATTCAGATCGGTGTCGGCGAATGCCCTGCCCTCACCGGCACTGATCACATAGCTGATCCCGGAGGCGCCTGATAGCTCTGCATCAATGATATTGACCGACTGACGAAAGCTGTAATCTTCCGGAAAATACTCATATACATTGTCATCTACCCTCAGCTGCGTCAGCCCC
>CAKZPE010000019.1 GCA_937138495.1 uncultured Oceanospirillaceae bacterium | reverse complement strand
CAATACAACAACGGGTTAACTCCAACGCGAGCAGAAGAAAAGCTTAACTTACTGTCCGGAATTAGTTGACCACTACATCCCAGTTCGTCAGCTAAGTTAAGCAAACCAACTTTGTGTTTAACGATCTTGTCGTTAGTATGAAGCATGAAGGTTACCTCTTTTATGATTTTGATTTTAGGTTTCGTCACCATCGATCAAAATCGGTAACCCTCTCTTTTTCAAGAGGATGTATCAGATTGGGTCTGAACTAATACACTTTACTCATGACAAAGCAGGTCGCGCCACCCTTTCAATGGGTCACAAAGTTGATAAGCTTGCCTTCGACAACGTAGACCTGCTTCACAACTGTATTCCCTATCGCTTTTTTAACCTTGTTCAATTCGAGTGCGCTATCTTTAGCACTATCGATGCTCTGATCAGAGGCAAGAAGCAACTTATCTCTCACTTTACCGTTCACCTGAACTACGATTTCCTTTTCTTTCTCGTCGATCAAGGCTTCGTCGTAAGCGGGCCACTGCGCATAAGTGATTCCCGACTCTTCGCCTAGACGCATCCACAACTCTTCAGCCAAGTGAGGGGCAAACGGTGACACCATTACAGTGAAACGCTTGGCCTGATCAATTGTCATACCTTTATTACCAGCCTGACTCACAAAGATCATCAGCGCGGCTATCGCGGTATTCATTTTCATTTCTTCGATATCACTAGACACCGTCTTGATGCATTTATTCAGTTTGCTTTCTATCTCCTCCTCAGCCTGGGCATCGATTACCCCTTCTCGATCATCACTGATGGCTTTGATTATTGTTTTGTAGATCCGTCTGCATAAGCGCTGCACACCAACCAAAGCTTTGTTATCCCATACCATTTCAGCTTCAATTGGCCCAGCGAACATAACCGCCAAGCGCAAAACGTCTGCACCATATTCATCAATAATATCATCAGGGCTAACGATATTACCGAGCGACTTACTCATTTTCGCTTTCGTCTTTTCAAGCAGCGCACCAGTAACACGGTGACAAAAAAGATCGTTATCTAACAATGAAACATCTTCATTTCTAACATAAGCGCCATCGGCAGCTTTATAGGCTGTTGCTTTGATCATTCCCTGGTTAAACAGGCGCTGAAACGGTTCTTTATCTCTCACCAAACCCAAATCATACAGAACTTTATGCCAGAAGCGGGAGTAGAGCAGGTGACTTTCCGCATGTTCGGCGCCACCAATATAGAGATCTACTGACATCCAATATTTCTCCGCCTCTGCTGACCATGGAGCTTCACTATTAAAAGGGTCGATAAAACGCAAGTAGTACCAACTACTACCCGCCCACTGGGGCATGACATTCCCCTCACGGATGCCCAGGCAACTAAAAGCCCAGTCAGCCACTTTACTTAATGGCGGCTCAAAACTACCATCACGACTAAAGTCATTAATCTCTGGTAAGCGGACAGGTAAGTCCTCATCCGGCACCAAGACAGTACCACCCTCATCATTATGAATTATTGGTATAGGCTCCCCCCACAGACGTTGACGAGAAAACAGCCAATCACGAAGATTGTAGCGAACAATTCCGTTACCAGTGCCGCTCAACTCCAGTAGCTCTACAACCTTACGGCGAGCATCTACTGAATACATTCCGTCCAATGGACCAGAATTAACCATTACGCCCTCTCCGGTATAGCAACCCATAACAGCTCCATCATCCGGACCATCAATGACAGTAATAGCCGGCAATCCCTTTTCGGTAGCAAACTCAAAGTCTCTTTCGTCATGAGCAGGGACAGACATGATCGCACCGGTACCATGGCCACCCAGTACGTAATCGCCGACCCAAACTGGCACCAAATCACCAGATAAAGGATTTTTCAGATAAGAACCCGTAAACACCCCGGTCTTCGTTTTCGCACCCTTTTTTCTATCGGTGTCACTTTTCCTCAATGCCGCTTCCCGATAGATCATGACATCGTGATGACAATTCTTCGTGGTCAGCGCATCAACCAAATCGTGCTCTGGAGCTAAAACCACATAGGTAGCACCAAATAAGGTTTCAGCACGAGTTGTGAACACCCATACACCCAACCTCTCCAGATCAGGGTGGTCAAACAAGATATCAGCTCCTTCTGAGCGACCAATTCGATCCCTTTGCATCTTTTTGATGTGCTCTGGCCAATCCAAATCCTCCAGATCATCAAGCAAACGTTGAGCGTATTCAGTAATTTTGAGCATCCACTGTCGTAAATTTCGTTTTTCACAGGGATGACCTCCAACATCACTGAGGCCATCAGAAGTGACCTCCTCATCAGCTAAAACTGTCCCCAATTCAGGACACCACCACACTGGCTCTTCAGACTGATAAGCCAACCCCGCTTCATACAATCGCGCAAAAATCCACTGCGTCCAACGGACGTACTCAGGATCGGCTGTACTTAATTCGCGAGTCCAATCGAAAGACAGTCCGATACGCTCCATCTGACCTTTAAAATTACTGCAGTTCTGCCTGGTGGACACTTCTGGATGAACCCCCGTTTTAATGGCATGCTGTTCAGCTGGAAGGCCCATTGCATCCCATCCAGTTGGGTTGAGAACATTAAAACCTTCATGCCGCTTTTTTCGAGCAACAACATCAGTAGCTGTGTAGCAGAGCACGTGCCCCGCGTGCAGACCTGCTCCTGATGGATACGGAAACATACTCAGCACATAGTAGGAGGGTTTTGATACATCAAAATTCGCATCACCCGGATTATGTGCTTTGTGACGCTGATAGAGACACCACGTCATCTGCCAAAACTCTTCAAATACTTTCGGGTTGTACTCATCTCCACGCGACTCACTAGCGCGGCGTTGTGCCTCTCGCAACCCCTTTTCGCTAATCTCGATAAAAGCCCCCCCCATATCGCGGATAGAATTGACCATCCCACAACGAAGTAATCCTTCTATCGCCAAATGAAAGTGCTCTAGTAATTGATAACGAGTAACACCTTCTTTCTTCGCCTGTTCCAGCCGAGGGTTACTATTATTATCCCAGTCACCCGTCAGGCGTCCCTTAACAAAAATATCCAAGACGCCTGGAGCACCATAGAAACGGTTAGGCAACTCACACACGATATGATCTAGAATAACATCCTGACAGTATTGAGTTAGATCTTGCTGCGGAAAAAGAGTAGTTTTTAAAGCCATTATCATATCCTCCGGCCCCTAGGCCTCATCAGCTACTTAGGCACGTGCCAACTTTTTGTTGAAAATCTCACCAACTGCCTGATTAAAGCTAGTCACCGCAACTGTACACACCCCTTGCGCATCACCGTCCAACAGATACTTTTTCGCGTTGGTTTCCACCATAAAGGCTGCGGTGGCTAACATCTCGCACCACGGTTCAGCCGCAAAATAGCCTCCATAGACAATCCGCGTCATATACTCCCCAACGGGATCTAGACGATCACCTATAAAGTCACCATGAATTACAAACACCACTCCCTCATCACTGACTTTAAGGTTATGCGTGGGGGCGTGGTTGGAACTTGTATCAGTGAATTCATTTGGTGGGCGTACAAGAACATCAAAACCAAAGACGGGAGGACGGTTGAAGTCGTACACCGATACCAATTTATTACTATTGGATGTTGCCAAATAAGAATATTGGCTCCGCTCCTCAGCGGCGCGAGTATTATGGAACAGATTACGCAGTAGATCGTAATTGACGCCCTTAGCATCAGGCCCCAGTTTCTTAACAACTGCATCCCAAGTCTGCAGCTCAGCTTTCCACTCGTAATGAACAGGATTCAACTGCGTAGTTAGCCTTTGAATTTTCTTCTGAATGAGGGCCGGCGGTAAAGCACCGAAAGCAACCTCTAACTGATGTAGTTTTACTATACCGTTGTGTCGGCGGAGCAAAGTTCTTAAAGATGCACGCATTCGAGATTGCAGTCGCATAAGCGCAGGGCTGAGTTCATCTTGTGACATAAGTCACCTCCAGGTCCCAATATTAAGTCACATTCGTGACGGTTTAATCGGGCGTCCCTGAAGGCAGGCGTTACCGGGTAATCGGTTAGTAGGTCAAGCTTTAAACAACAATATGACCATGCATAAATATTGGACTTTTTCGGCTCTTCTTAGCTCTAAACTCCCAATGAACACTCACGTTGTCATTGATACGGACGATCAGAACCAGTACAGGGAAAGGATTCTTGGACAGCGCGTCCTCGATGCACTTCCTCAGTTTCGGAAACACGGCCTCAGATACTTCGAGAATACGCTGACTATCAGTGAATTTTGCGCGGCTATTAGGATAAGAAACCTCTTTTATGCCGTGACAGCAAAAAAGAAGCTCCACACAATGCTCTGTATTGTGGACTCGACCAATAGTACGGGAAATAGCTAATGCCAAGTCAACAACCGTGAAATCAAAACTGGACGTAGATGCATTTGAAAGCATAGCAAGCTCCCCTGATAGGATTAATTTCGCGCTCTTAATACTAATAAAACTACATGGTGAAACATGCAAAATCAACCACATTTTAGGGTTTTGTTAAAAACGGTGTAGAGAAAAGAAATTAGACATCTATATTTTCTACAAAAAAATATTTTTTATTAGTATTTATTTCAAGTATCACCCAATAATTGACAAATTCCATATTTTATCGATATAGTAATACCGTCAAAACTACCTAAACATTCAGTAATTAGGTAAAAACTGCGATTTTTTCGTAACAGCAATTGGAAGATCAATGGAACAGGATAAATTTGACTTACGGAAAGAACTTAAAGATGCAATGGATCGACACCGAGTCTCACAGACTCTACTAGGCAACAGCTTCCCTCGCCCTGTAAGCCCACAAACAATCAGCAATCTAATTGCTCCAAAGTCTGAAAACCCTAGTCCTTTGACAGAATCCAATGTGAAAGACTTGTTAGATGCATTTATTACTGCGTTGAATCCGACGAAATTCCTTAAAGGAGCCAAACGACACGGTGATCCTGAGTCTGTCCATCAAGCAGCGCTATCAGATGATAATCCTCGCATCTTTGATTTAATGAAGCTCCGCTGCTCCATGATTAACCATAGAGTCGCTTTTAACCGCGGAGAAATGGACAATGTAATTGAACGAGATATGGAGTCCGCCCAACACAGCATTACATTTATCGGTAGCATTTCTTCGACCAAATTGAATTTGGGATGGTACCGCTCTTTAGCTAACCATCTACTTAATAATAACGAACTAAAAATCTCACTGTTCATTGAAACACCTCAAAATTTATTTTGGCGATCAGCATCTTTGGATGAAAAAAAAGAAAGTGATGCTCGACCCTTCGAAACCTTGGTGCAAAAGCATGAAAAGTTAGTTCGAGAACTGAAGGACCAAGTCGAAAATCACCTAAGCCAAAAGGGTTGTCAGAATGCGGGCCAGGTATTAAACCGTCTATACCTGTTCGATTGTGACTTCCCTATCTATACAAATATTATCCAAGTTGACGACACTCTCTACGTAACGCCGCGAACTCATCTACGCGCTACAGGGGCTCATACCATCACATTCGATGCCAAATACCCTAACGCAGGGTATGAGCAATATCGTGACTATATAAAGTACATTTGGCGTTTGGCTGGTGACAATAACAACAAAGCTAGTAAATTTGTTGGTAGACCTGAAGAAGAAGAAGCGAAAGTCCCTGTTTATAGCAACAATGGTATAACCTACCGAGGCCTGGTAAGGCGAAGTACTTTAGAGCAAGATCCAACATTACAGCAGCGCGTAGTTCACGGCATTGTATTCGACCGGAAAGGCCGAATGCTACTTCGCTACCGAGACGAAAGACTCGATAGGGATAATATTAACCTCTATGATAAATCCTGTGGATCGATTATACGTTCCGCCGATCATTCGCCCGCACATGCTTTGAGGCGCTGTGTTAATCGAGAAGTTTTCAATCAAATTATATCTACTATTAATTACACTGCAGGAAGAATTGTTACTGAGCCTCGAGAACTAGTGAACCTTGGTGATTGGCGTGGACCAAAAGGTCTCTCAGAGTGCTTAGAGGACAGCAGTCCGTGGTACACGTTCGAGTTAAATCGCCGAGATGGGGCACTGTGGTCATTTCCAGGCCCTAGAAAAGAAGAAGTTAATTTGATCAGAAATCATCCGCATATGTACGCGAACATTTTCATCGTCATTTGTGATCGCGACTTCGCAACACAGACCAATGAGTTTGATAAAAACTATGTTGACCAATCAATCTTTAAGTGGATTCCTGTGAGCATGGAGCTCGGAAGCGATGTATTACCAAGCGCTACCACCAACGATCTCGGGACTTATTTCTATTCAAACGGTAAGGAGGATGATCTGTTCTCCCAGCTTTGCAATATATCACTAGGAATTCGTACCGTATTAGGAGACAGTGGCGATGATTGATACCCAAACGCCGCCAAAATTTTATTTACTTTTCGGTGCTCCTGGTAGTGGTAAGTCATCCGTACTTCATTATATGAAGCGGTGCTATGCAGAAAAAATCGAAATAATTGCAAAAGAAACTACGCGTGCTAAGCGACAAAATGACTCATTTGAGGTTGTTCATGTCAATGCCATCTCTGATGATGTCGATGTTCGTTATACTCAGTATGGAACTGATTACGGATTCCGTTCGGAAGCCGTTTGGTCGTGCTTTAAGAAAGGTAAAAGTGTTGCAGTCATTGTTAATGACATGAGGACAATCAAGCTACTCTTACGAAAATTCGGAAGCCTTGCTCGAACAATATATGTACATTCAAATGTTAATAGCGACAGTATACGATTACTTGCTGCTGAACGACACACAGACATTGACTCGACTGTTCTGGCAAAGGATATTGAAAAACGTATTAATAAGATAAAAACCACGCATAGCCGATATATCGAGAACAGTGCTCTTATAACTTACACTATCTTAAATATTGGTAGCTTTAGTGATTTGGAAAAGCAGGTTGATGGTATTATCCATGATCATCACTTGGAGACTAGACGCCAGTTATCACCATTAAAGCTGTTTGTTATTGCTGGTGCTTCGTACTCCGGTAAAGATGAATTGGTAAAAGCACTTCAACAAATGGATGCCCAAAAAGTAAACATGTATCAAAAAGGATCTAATCGCCCGAAGCGTAAAGGGGATGCTGATGAACTCCTACATTTTCCAAAAGGTATCCCGGATCGCTATGACATCCAGTACACACGGCAAGGCTACATATATTCCATTAGCACTGAAGAGCTATGGAGTATTTTTTCAGATGGAAAGATCGCGTTAGTAGTTGTCAGTGATCTTGATGTAATAAAACGCTTAAAACAAAACTTTGGAAGTCTTTGTTCAGTTCTGCACCTTCATGCCAGCTTTAATATCGATGAAATCCAAAAAAAAATGATTATAAGCGGGATAAGCAATACCGAGTACCAAGCAAGGTTAAGCGGTATCAAAGAATTACAGCAAGATTACATAGAAAATATATCCATATACGATCATGTACTTTTGAACACTGCTGAAAAAGAAGATTTATATGACCAAGCATCGAATCTGCTTGAGCATTACTGTTATTAGTTTTAATGAGGAGTCCATAATGGCTGAGATTGTAGAAGTTTATGATTTAGAAGGTGATTTACTCGCACTCCAAGACAGAAAGGAGTTCGAGAAGGAAATTAAAGCTGAATATAAAGATACTAAGAAAATCACCCGTAAGTTAAAAGCAATCAGGCTAATGCTTTTAAATTCAGATGGTAGAATTTATCTCCAGTATCGCGCGAGAAATAAGAAGTCCAACCCTGGTTTGTTAGACAAATCAATTGGTGGGCATGTAAAAGCTGGTGATAGCTATGCTCTCACTGTTGTTAAAGAATGCGCTGAAGAGCTTGGGTTCCCAGCAGCACTTGTTGAAAAAGAAGAGTATAGAAAAGCATACCGAACGACTGATTTATCAACCGTTGGGATTTTTTATCGAATCGATTTACTAGAAGAATTTCTGTCTATTCGTGTTTCAAGTAATGGCCAGATTATAGAGCAACCCTATATGACAGGGATGTATGTTGGTTATTATGACGGACCTATCAGCTTTGTTGATGGCGAAAGTCAAGGAGTAATGTCGTACTCCATGGACGAACTAAAGTTCGAATTAGAAGAAAACCCTAATAATTTTACCGAAGATTTAAAGTTCATGGTGGCAAATTATTCTGAATACTTGGTACCTCTGAAAAAAAGTGCTCATCAGAAAAAATACACTCTAACAGGGCTCAAAAATGAACTTAATACAAATCCTGAAGAATTTGATGATGCATTAATAGCGCTATTGCAATCAAAAAAATAGCCAATGATGAAATTCATTTTTAATGGAGCTAAATATTTATTTATAGATGCAACTTGAAATAGGGGGTACATTACCCTATAGGGTGGTCGAGCTCATTTACAATATCCTGCTGTGCAGATTCTATACGCTTTACAATATACTTTTATCCAACAATATCTATTAAACTCTATAGTTGGCAGCTGAACTAAGCAACGGCTTCCATGAATACCTCATAAAATACAGGGCTTTACGGGTGATTCAAAATCCGTTGCCTTCGGGCGTGGCGGTTCAAGTCCGCCCACCGGTAACACTTACAGGGTTAGCGACCGCTAACTTTTCTTCGATATTAATGTCAATTGTTGTTAAATTGCTGTCAATTTTGAGATTTGGGCCTTTTAAAAAGACAACGAATTAACTCCTTAATTCTGTCCCCTCAAGTCCCAAGAGAACATTTCAATTTACTCTTAATTTTCTTGGTTAGCAGTCCGTATACTCAATCTCTGTTCTTATTTGTTGTGTTTTGCACTCCATCTTGGCACTACAGGTCGTTTGTTACCTTCCCCCTACCGAACCAACAACCCAAAGCAGACATACAACATGCTCAACCATATACTACTGATGCGTGTCAGAAACTGACAATTTCTTCTATGATTGGTACCGCATGGTAGAGCTTTTCTTAACCCCCAAAAGTTTTGCTAAAGCCAATGCGTTTTCCAAAGCTAGCCGTCTACCCAAACGTCATAGCAATTAATACGATATAGTTAAATTTGGTGGGTAGCTGGAGTACCCGTTGCATCGCCCCCCCCCCTTCGCAAGGCGTTATATGCTTACTCAAGGAGATAGCATTTAAGATGTTAGATTTTATTACACAGAATAAAGATTTAATAAGTGTATTTACAGTTTCCCTAGCAGGGCTCTTTGTCTTTGTTAAGTGGATTGATGCTCGAAATCGAGAGTTAAAAGAAAAGCGCTATAAAACTTACATGGACTTAATTGGAGTTATTTCCGGTAAACGAGCAGATTCAACCACACCAAACTTAGCTGAGCAGATAGCTGCAACTTGGTTTCTTCTAGAATATAAAGAGTATTACGATACAACGAAGAAAATTTTTTCGGACAGTGACCTCGATAAAATGGCAAATGAAATATGGGTTGACCATGTATTGCCTCACATTCATAAGTTACTTAAAGAAGTTGACTAACTGTAGTTAGCACATAGTAAGTCAATTAAATGCGCGTTTTTAACGCCAAGCAACCTAGACATGGCTTCGCCACAGACCGCTGTTTATTGAGGCGTTAATGTCCCCTATTGACACTTAGCTGACTCAAAACCTCACTCTTTATAATATTCGAAAACCAGGTACTTATTTAGCCCGAAAATGTTGTCAAATTGCTGTCAAAAATTGTGGCATTTTCCCTTAAACCCTCGGATTGCGTAGCCTGCAGGCGGATTTTTTTCAAGATTCAAAATCCGTTGCCTTCGGGCGTGGCGGTTCAAGTCCGCCCACCGGTACCACTTCTAAAGTCTTGATATATAAGCAGTGAATCGGCCAGTCTTTAGCAGACACCGTACTACATTAAACTGGACTGCCCAGACATATTTTTAAGCCTAACTTAACGGGCGATCAGACTTGAACCATCTGGCAACCATACACCCTGCGAGCGCCCCAAAAACATGACCGCTCCAGGAAATATGACTGCGCAGATCCAATAAACTAAAGATCATACCACCATAAAAAACAATGGTGATCAGCCCGATAGCGATAGATTTAAAGGTGCGTTGATAGTAAGCATTAGTGATCAGATAAGCCCAATATCCAAAGATCAAACCACTGGCGCCTAAATGGATGCCCGCTGAGCCAAATAACCAAGTGCCTAAACCGCCACCTATAATGATGAACAAAGTTACAAACCAAAATTGTTTCGGGTTGTGCCATTGCACTAAGCTGCCGAGAATAAGGAAAGGTAAACTGTTACTGATAAGGTGATATAAACCGTGATGTAACCAGGGCGCAACGAACATTGCAGGTAGCCCTGCCGTGCTCCTGGGCTGTATTCCCCAATAACTGATGTCCCAAATGAATGTGTCGATGCCATAAAGTAGCCACATCATGGCGAGAAGGTATACCACAACTGGCATTTTGCGAGTGGCTGCTACAGGCTTGTTCATCTTGAATTATTCACTGGAGTCCATTAACCGCTGGGGGCTATCTAACGGTATTCATTCATTTGTATAGTGCTGTTCAACTTCTGATAGCAGTCGCTTTTTAACCGAAGTGGCATCAGAAGGATCAAGATTGTAACGTTCGGCAAGATAAACCAAATCTTCCGGAGTTAACGATAAGCCAATCCGTGGACGTTGTATCTTACTGAAGGATAAACCTGCAATCTTACGAATAACATCACTCGGATTCATATCTTCTTCAGCGGCTTCAAGACGAACTTTTTTACGCAGGTTTTCTTGAAAATCAAAATGCATCTGAATCTTTTTAAGCGCGGCCAACTCAGCCTGCCATTTTGGCTTTAAGGATTTAGTCATGCGGATGAAATGCCTCTATGATGTCGACAGGGCAATATATGGTAACAGCGACATCTGTGCTGCCATCACTCCAGACTTCGATATTTAATCCATAACGGTCATCAGCACCTTCGCACTCATGGTAACGCAGTGGTTCACCGTCATCATCCTGATAAGCAGATGCTGAAGCTAGCTGAAGGTCTCGTTCATAGTAGTAAGCTTCACCCTCATTGACCGTTTGTTGATAACTGCCGTTAAGCCACCCAGCAAGCTCATCAGGCGTCGTCTGACAAACAAGCTCACTAAAACCTGGCTGCCAAAGATCTGCAAAATCATCTTCGTTAAATATGCTCAATACTTGCTTACGGGGAAGCTTTCGGCTGAGGGCTAACTGAGGATCACCATCGTTATCTTCAAGGGCCAGAAAATAACTGACATTATGTTCATCACGAAGGGTGAGTTCTTTAACAGAACCATCATCGTATTGGTAACTTGCTACCTTAGTGACTTCAAAAGAGCCGCCCTGTAAATTTTCAGGCAATATCTGGCGATGTTTAAAGGTAATAATATCTCGCTGCTCTAACTGGCTAACTGATGTTAGTTGACGGGGTTCTTGTTTATTACCAAAACCGAATAATTTTTTAAACACGCTAAACTCCTTGGCAAGAAAGCGGGCAACAGAAAATACTTATGTAGCAGAATGAAAGCAAAGGGAGCATATCGCTCCCTTTGTGTCCGGCAGTTGTGGATTATTTTTTGGCTTTTAAACGCGCCAATATATCATCAGCTCCGGAGCTGGTTTCCCCAATACCTTCGGCTTTTAACTTGTTATCAAGGTCTGACCCGGACGCCTGTTCTTCCATCCACTGCCCTGCTTCCACTTTATCGCGCCAGTTTTGTTGCTTGGCTTTAACCCGGTCCAGTGCGTCAGAAACACGGTGCTGACTGTTACCGGTAGCGGCGAAGTTAGTTGACATTTTTGCGGTCGTTTTCTGCAATTGCTCAACGGTTTTGATCTTGTCGAGCTCTCGCTTATTTTTTTGAATAACCTGTTCGCGCTTACGAATCATGTTATTAATGCCGCTTACTTCATCCTTTAGCGTGCTGAATTCGGCAGCTTTATCATTGTGCTCCGCTTCAATATCAGCAATACGTTCGGCAACTTCACGGGCAAGATCTTCTTTTCCTTGCTCAAGGGCCTGTATAGCCTTTGCTTCGTAATCTGCGATATCCTGGGCAAGACTACTTACTTCACGTTTAAGCTTTATTTCGGTCGCTTTAAGCTGAGTTAATGATTGTTTAGCTTTATGGATAGCCTGATCTGCTTCACGAATTTCCTGCTCAAGAATACGTACTGCATTGGCATCAACAATCGCTTCACCCACTTCGCTGGCGCCGCCCTTAAATGCCTTAACAATGTTTCCTAAAATTCCCATAATAATCTCTCCTAATTAAGTAGCGGCGAGACTGCTTCGAGCAGCTCCAACGTGTTTTCAGCCTGTACTTCAAGTTCATGGACAATGTTTTCGAAGTAGGTATTAAGCGCCATAGCACCGAACAAAATATATTGCTCACCCTGGATGCCCGCTGAGCTGAGAGGCATCGCCGGGCTTAAGTGTAATAGTTGCGCGTTGAGCTCATCAATCATGTCAGGTTTAACTTCGCTGACATGAAATAACGGCGTAACCGTTAATAACTGAGTGTCTGTTTGTACCATATGAATCGAAAATTCATCATTGTTAGAACAGACTATTTCCAGTACACCGTTGTCATTCATCACCGCGTCAAAGCTGGTGCCTTCGGCGGTAGTATGTTCGTTAAGGCGGTACACTAAGTCTTCAAAAACAATACTCATCTAGCTGTCTCCTTAGCTTATGACATATTATGTCACTGCCGATACATTATGACATATTATGTCATGTGTCAATTATTTATGGCTGGCTGAAAAATACACCGTCATCAACTTCCCAAGCCTGATGATGATAGTTATAAACCGTGTGACTGCCTAAACGGTTTGGTTGGATATCCGGATCATTAAAAAAGTTTTTAGAAAACACAAAGGCCGCTTCGATTTGCCGCTTAGACAACCAATCATTAGCGACCGGTAATGCACTAATCTGGGCGATACGCGTTGATACAGGCAAACCTCTTTTAACCCCTATACTCCAACCCCATTCACCAAAAGTGGGAACATTGGCGTGATATTGTTCGGTGATAAAACCTGCTGACGCAAGGGTTTTACCTATGGAGATAAAGGCTTTTTTCGCGTGAAAAGGCGAAGTAGACTGCACCGCAATCACACCATCACCGGCCAGTATTTCTTTTAAACGACTGTAAAAGAAGTCTGAATACAGTTTATTTAAATCAGGATGGCTTGGATCAGGCAGGTCAATAATAATCGTGTCAAAGGAGCGCCGGTCACTCACTAAGCTTTCCACTTCTATAAACGCGTCGCCGGTAACGACATTCACTCTTGGATCAAGAAATGCAGATTCGTTTAGGGCTAACAGTGTGCGGCTAACGCTTGGCGGCGCGGCTTTATCCTGACCACTAAACAACGCAAGCATTTGTGCGTCCAGATCAATGAGGGTAATTTCTTTAGGGTTCCAGCGCAGTACATCACGTACCGCCAGACCATCACCGGCACCAATGATTAAAATATTCTCCTGGCGAGCAGAACCGAGCAACGCAGGATAAGTAAGATAGCTATGGTAGATCGACTCGTCGCTGCTGGAAAATTGTAAATGGCCATTAATATACAAGCTAGTAACCTTAGGTAAGCCTCTCCCGATGGTTCTCTGGGTCAAGGTTAACTGTTGGTACTTAGTCGATTTACTGTAGACCACTTCATCTTTAAATAAGCTGTAGCTCAGCTGTTCCATCCACGCGCTACCGCTGGTAAACATTAGCGCCAATACTCCGGCCACTAAAATATGTGCGCTCCATAAACGCTTTGGGTTAGCCACCTGATGGCGGTAGCGGTATAGGAACATCATCCCGACAAAGGCATTAACGGCGGCAGTTGCAACGGCTGCATAGACTATTGGCATGCTGAGACAGAACAATACCCATATTGCTGCGCCGATGCCTGCACCAATATAGTCAGCACCATAGATAGTGCCGGTATTGTGTAAGAGTCGTCGTCCGTAAAGAGTTTCCCGAATTCTGGCAATTAAAGGGATTTCCATACCGATCATTAAGCCAAGAATAAAACCCGCAATAAAAGGCAGTGTTCGGCTGAAAGCTTGCAATAGTTCTACGACACCCCCATCAGGCGCGAGTTGGGGATCCAGGCCGTAGAGAGCGGCTAACCAGCTGGGTAAGGTATAAGCGATGGCTGTCGCCCCGGACATCATTAAAATAGCGCAGCCACCGAGAAAAGCGATACTGATCTCAAGCCACACGAAAGTACTGAAGGCATCGTCTATCCACTTGGCAAGAAAAGCCCCGACTCCCATAGCGACGATCATTATGCCTATCATCGAGTAGATACTACTTTCCACCGCGCCAAGCACTCGCCCGGCATAATGAGCCAATAAATATTCGTAAATAAGCCCGCAAGCAGCAAGCACCCCCATGACGCTAATCAGAAAGAGGTCGTGTCCCCATAAAATACCTTGCTTAGTACCGGCGTTAGCGTGCATCAATCATGAAACTCTGTATCGAAAGGTTAAACAGAAAAATTTTAGACATAAAACACTGTCCGGCTATCGGCTGGTCGTATAAGCCGGACAGTAAAGGAAGGCCTTAACTAAGCAAAGCCACCATGATAATACCGACAGCGATAAAGATAACGGCTTCGATAGCCGCTACCCCAATGTTGTTCTGTTGGTCGACTTCTTCGCCAACATTGATATTAGGCAGTACTGCTTTTCTGACGATTAATGCCAAACCACTCAGTACGGCTGCCATGATAATGGCGACCCATAACCAACTCACAAGACTGGCGAAAGCATTATTGCTTAGATAGAAAACGATTTCTGAAGAAACGCTTACGGCAAGAGCGGCCCCAATAACATGGCCGGAATAACGGATAGCTAACGCTAAATTATTAGACATTAAAGCTGTTTGTAAGGTTCTGATACGGTTACGTTTTTTGTAAACCATCATACGCAGACGTGTAACCAGAAGTAATGGAATCTGGGACGCTATAAAGATTGCTAACACCATAACAAGGCTGAACGCACCGTCGCCTTCAACCCAATTGATTGCGGCCCTGATGATAATCCCTAACGCGATCAAATTGGCGGCCTGTAGCAAACCCGCCGAATAGTTTTTGTCGCTGACATGCTGTTTGATATCGATTTCGCTGAACAAAACCTTGTCATTAATCAGCATGCCCATTTTTAGCATGAGCATTCCCGCAAGCGTGAAGCTGATCACAGTGAAGACTTCACTGAAAAAAGACGCGCTATCATCACCGCTAATTGCTGCACTCATGACCAGAGCAATGGCTATGGCGCCACCCGCCGTCGAAAGGCCAAAGGCATGGTTATCTTTTTGAGCCAGCTCATGGTCCGCATTGACTCCTGCAAAGAGTGCTTGTAAATAACGTAAGGCGCTTATCGCACCTATCGCAATGACAAGATCAATAATCAGAATAACCAATGTCCAGGTTGAAAAACTATGAATCATGATAATCTCCAAAAATTATTTACTGCGCGATGAACTGCGCGATGAGCTGCGCGATGCATTACGTGAGCTACTGGTAGAAGTACTCGAGGATGAATAACTGCTGCGAAAAGAAGATGAATTAGCAGATTTTGCCACAGCAGCGGCCTGAGCAGGGCCTGTGCGGGTTCTCGCATACGGACTTTGGAATGTTTTGCCCGAACTCTGAAATTTTTTCTTGGCGCGGGCATCAACCATTTGCTGATTTTTATACTGGCTCGGAGATGTATATGCGCTTCGGCCATAGTCATTGTAATAACTGTAGCTACGATGACGTCCCCACGAGTCATAACCGATACGTCGGTTATCAAACAAATCACCTAATAAACGATAACCGCCATACCATGCCCAGAAAGAACTTCCTGAGCTGTCTGTTTGCCACTCACCGTATTGAGGATTACCTACCAGCTGCTGGCCTGGATAGTTTTCAGCATCTTTATTTATCTGAGCGTTAGCTTCCTGAGAAAGAGCTGCCACCCGGGGTAAAGCACCGTTAGATAAATCAGCCAGTACATTCAGAGGGTCGGTTAGCATCATATTAAAATTTTGCGGGTCGGCAGCCGATGATATGGAAGCAAACTCACTGAGCAAGTCATCGGTCGCCACCTGACCCAGCTGTGGCGCACCCGCTACTTCACTGTTAGCGATGTCCAGACGTTGCTTTAAATTACTGAACATAGGCCCGTCAACACGGCTGTCAGCGGCTAGCAGGTTGATCAGCTTCGCTTTATCAGGCTCCAAACTGGCAACCGTTTGCGCATAAATATCCAACATTTGGGTATTGGGAATGCGCTGCGCCTCAATCATTGTTTGCAGTTTCATGAGTTTGTTGGTGGTAAGGGCTTGGTGCTCAGCGAGCAGTTTCCCCCAACGCTCTTGGTCAGAACTACAACCCGCGAGTAACACAATCGTTAGCAATGAAGCCATGATGCGTATCAGTTGGGTTAAATAGTTTGAGCCTGCTTTACAGCTCATTGAATAGGTCATCGCGTATCCTTATATTGACGACTTCTGATTGTAAGTATGTCTGCGTAATTTAATCGTACACATGAGTATGAGTGTGCGACTAAAATAAAGCCCTACCCTATACGCTGTTTTGCAACGTATCTGATCCAGCTCTACTGAACACCACGGCGGTGTTCGGTGATTTCAACCTGTGTTGGTATAAAGTCCTTTTCCATGCTTTTGATGGCTAAATAAGGGTCGGTGTGATGACCACAAACAAATACGTCTAAAGCCGCATAATTACGTTCTGGCCAGGTGTGAATAGAGATATGTGATTCCGCCAGCATAACAACACCGGTCACCCCCATGCCATCACCAAAATCATGGACGTCGGATTTTAGCAAGGTCGCACCTGCTTTATGGGCGGCAAGAACTAAAGCCTTTTCAACAGAGAGGGCGTCTGAAATATTGCTGGCCCCCCAGAACTCAACAATAAGGTGTTTACCCAGATACGATTGCTGTGTTTTATCGACAGGTAAAACCGTGATGGAATTCATGTATTAGCAAGTCCTTTTCAGAGCAAAGAATTCAGCTGATGACTTTAGCTTTCACCCCATACAAATTCAAGAGAAAAGCTCAAACATCAAAGACGACAGGCGTGGCTGTCGCTCCCCGAAAAAGCACTAACTGAGGGTTCTGGAAATAACAGTCTGACTGTATCGGGAGAAACGGCATTAACACCTTATGGGGCTGGATTAGCGGGGCAACAAATACAGCGGCCTCTGAGCGTTTTAAATAAGCAAAACAACGTCCCGGCGAATAATAGTTTACGGCATTTCCGGGACAACACACTGAGAATCCCTTTACATAACTATTACCTTGTATTTAAAGTAAACTTTTTAACCGGAACCCTGAATCTATGACTGAAATAATCCTGATCGCTGTGGTCGTTTGCATTGGCTGGCTGTTGATACGCTCTCAGAAACAAAATAAACAGTTAGCTGAAACGAACCGTTCAGCAGGTTCTGATTTTCTGAAAATGAATGCAGAGAAGCCCGAAGTATCGACAACGGCCAGCGGCCTGCAATATGAGATTCTGCAGACGGGCAGTGGCTCAGAACATCCGCAAGCATCAGATAAAGTGAGGGTTCACTATCACGGTACTCTGATTGATGGCCGGGTGTTTGACAGTTCAGTCGATCGCGGCGAGCCAATCAGTTTTGGGCTTAATCAGGTCATTAAAGGCTGGACCGAAGGTGTTCAGCTGATGGTTGTCGGGGAAAAACGGCGTCTGTTTATCCCGGCCGACCTGGCCTACGGTAATGGCTCAGCGGGCATCATTACGCCTGGCTCCACTCTGATTTTTGAGGTTGAGTTACTGGCCATCAATCCCTGACGTCTCACATATACTGAACGTCACCCGGTTATCTGACCCGGTCTTAATCAATAGAGAATTTCAGAGGGTAATCAGCCCTCTGAACAGACTTAAACTTTCAGGCTCGGTTACTTCCAGCCGCAGTGACCGTTATAAGGTAAACCCAACAAGTATTACCCGGTTAAGCCCTGTTTCTCTTTAAGAAAATCAGGGCTTTTTATGTCCGCTCTGCCGCTAACTTCTTATACACGGGGGATTCACTTTTTATAAACCTTTAACAGCTCGCCGGCTGGCCCTGGCCTTGGCCTTACCCGGATTCAGGTTTACCCGGGCATACTGCACCCCGGCAGCCTGCCGGTTATGAATAGTGGTTAAGCACTATCAGACGTCTGCGCCTTCATAACGTCCCAAAAAGCTGACGCAACAGGCCCGATGACCGGGGCAGGATTACGGAAGGCAACAATGTCGAGATGCATCGTATGGTGTGAATGCTCCAGCTGAATGTCTTCTAAACGTCCGGACCTGAGATCTTCCCTGATAAGATAATCAGGTAAACGCCCCCAGCCAAGGCCGGCCAGAATCAGTTGCTTTTTAGTTTCCGGATCACTGACATACCACCGGCGCTGTCCTTTCTGAACCCCAAATTCCAGGCTGAAAATATCCCCCTGCTTGCCTGTGTCACTGATTAAAATCTGGTGCAGCCCCCGAAGGTCAGATATGTCACTGACATCCGGCAATGTCTTTAATACATCCGGTGAAGCTACGTTTCGTAATACCGCCTTTGAGACGGGTATATAATCCATGCCGCTATCTTCAAGAATAAACAGAGGCAGAGGCGCAACGGCAAGGTCTGCCCTGCCATCTTTCACTGAATCCAGCGTTCCGGATAACATTTCGGTCCGCAGAATGAGGTTCGTTTCCGGAAACCCGGTCTGAATACTCCGTAATGCTGGCAATAACAGAGCCATATCAACGGTCGCATCTACCGCCACGGTTAGCTGTTCTTCATTACCCTTTTCAAAATGCCTGATTAAATGCGCCAGATCATCCGATTCGTTCATCACCCGGAGTGACTGAAGATACACCCGTTTTCCCAGCGACGTCAGCTCAAGCCGGTATTCAGACCGGTTAAACAATTTAACTCCCGCCTGAAACTCCAGCGTTTTCAGCGCCTGTGATATCGCCGGCTGTGTTTTATTCAGATATTCGGCAGCGGCTTTAACCGTGCCGGTTTCTACCACTGCCCTGAGGACTTTTAATTGTTCAAGTTTCATCCGCAAGAATATAAGCCTTAATTATATTGATGTTCAATAACTATAACTTTGTTTTTTATTCTGATCGAAGATAATTGATCAATTCTCACAAGCCACTCTGGAATCAGTCAATGACACTCACAAAACACACCTCTGTAATCCGGGGATTAACGGGACTTTTAGCATGTGTTTTTCTTGCCGCTGGCGGAGCCAAGCTGGCCGGCCTCGAGCAGGTAATACTTCCTTTTGAACGCCTTGGCATGCCTTCCCTTGCACTGCTCGTTGGATTATGTGAAATAGCGCTCGCCGTTGCTCTGTTTATTCCGCGGTTTCAGCTGGCTGCCCTGCTCGGCCTGTCAGCAACAATGCTGGGAGCCATTGGCTACCACCTGACACTGGACCCTGATAAAGCGTTTTTACCCGGGCTGGTTCTACTGATTTTATGCGCAGTTCTGACATGGTTTCGCCGTCCGCAAGCCGCCTGAATATTCACCTCCTGACAATTATGACGGATACGACACTATGAAAAATATCACCGGCAAAAGTATGGCTCAGCCCGGAACACTCGGCCCTTTCGATATCTTACGGGTATTACCGAACAGTACTCAGGATTCTGTTGGCCCGGTCATTTTTCTGGAGCATATCCCTGCAACCGAGTTTGCACCGGATGAATTTCCGGCACATGACGGATCCTTTGCTCACCCCCACAGAGGCATTGCCACTTTTACCTATTTATTAAGCGGCGAACTGAATCACTTTGACAGTCATAGCGGACACGGGCATGTCAGAGACGGCGGCATACAGTGGATGAATGCAGGCAACGGCATCATTCACGATGAAACAGCCACGGATGCCTTTCGGGAACAGGGCGGCACATTTCATGGCGTCCAGTTTTGGGTAAACCTGCCCGGCAAACATAAAGCACAATCGCCTGATTATATGCCGGTTGAGTCTGAACAGCTGCCTCTAATCCACCTGCCGGACGGCGTGGGTACATTAAAGGTATTACTTGGACAGTATGCGAATGCGCATTCTCCCATTCCGGCATTTACTGAACAGTTTATCTGGCACATCACCTTAAAGAGTGGTCAGAAAACCTGCCTGCAAACCACTACCGGACACGAATACGGTGGCTATATCCTCAATGGCAGCGCTTCCGTTAACGGCACACATACATCTGAAAATGAATTTCTGGTTTTTGATAGTAAATATGAAGGTATCTGCATTGAAAACCCAACATCTGATGCACTGGATATTCTTATCTTTGGTGGCGAACCATACAAAGAACCCGTGATTTCACATGGTCCTTTTGTGATGAACTCCCTCCTGGAAATACAGCAATCATACGATGATTACTATCTGGGTAAGTACGGAACCATTGACTACAGCACGGCTAGTGACACGCCCCCTGAACCGGTTTCAGGGACTTTATAGTTATCAGCCACTTCCCCGGTTAATAACAATATTTTTATTGATGAGGACTTAATATCATGACAACCCTTCTTCCCGGTCAGGCTGAAGCGATTGCAGACGTAAACGCGCTGCGCGCACGGATCTCGAAAGCCGATAGCGATACAATGGCATTGTTGCTTGGCCAGGCTCACACCCATCATGCATGGACAGATCAGCCGGTATCCGATGCCATTTTAAAAGAGGCCTATGACTTGGCCAAAATGGGCCCTACCGGTATGAACATTCAGCCAATGCGGCTGACAATTCTGCGGGGAGAAGCCAAAGAAAAACGCCTGGTGCCCTTAATGCTCGACTCAAACCAGGCGAAAACAAGTACAGCACCGGTTACGGTGATTCTGGCAAACGACCAGGCTTTCTATGACAAGATGGACCGTGTCTTCCCGATCATGCCTGATGCCGCTGCGATGTTTGCCGACAATGCCGATATGGCCCGCGAAAATGCAGACAGAAACGGTACGCTGCAGGCGGCATACTTCATGATCGCACTGCGTTCTCTGGGTCTGGATGTCGCGCCGATGTCAGGCTTTGATCCTGCGGGCGTCAACAATGCATTTTTTGCTGATACAACGCTGACGGCCAACTTCATTATTAATGTCGGATACGGTGAAGCTAACGGCGTTTATCCCCGTCTGCCACGTCTGGATTTTTCAGAAATTTCAAAGTCTTACTAAAGGCTTTTATGACTGCCGGTCTCCGCTTCACAGAAGGCTTTCAGTAAGCCCGGCAGTCAAAACGTTGTACTAGTTTGCCTGAATAAGCAGTCTTCTGACTGCTCGTTTGGGAGGCAAAGAATAACCGCAACGATCACAGGGTAGCCTGCATATAATTACTGAGTTAAGTATTTCCATCCGCCTCTGAACCGGATAATTGCTCCAGTAACCAGTGCTTCAGAATCATAGCCGCCTGACTCAGAGGCTGACCTTTTGGATGAACCAGAAAGTAGCTTTTATCTAAAGGTAAGCGGTGCTCAAACGGCTCGATCAGTTCTCCTCTGGCCAGCTCTTCCTGCGTCAGAAAAGCATTACTCAGCACAACTCCCTGCCCGCGCTTAGCGGCATCAATAGCCAGAAGTGTCTGATCGAAATGCAGTGTGGTTATCTGCTTTCTTGCTGTGGTGCCGATAGATGTAAACCGTGTTAGCCAGTCGTCCCAGAAAGGGTAAAGGCTGGCAACAATCAACGTAACTCCGGTTAGCTTGTCAGCATGTTCCAGCTCAAACATATCCCGATATGCCGGAGAGCAAAATAACCTGACCTCATCATTAAAAATCAGATGTGATTCCAGCGCAGAATCCCTGCCGTCAAAATGCCGTATTGCCAAATCCACCGCCTCACGCTGGAAGTCAACGGGGTTATTAGAAGCATTAATGTGAACCTCGACGGCTGGATGCCGGCTCACAAAATCCCCCAGCCGGGGGCCCAGCCATTTAGCCGCTAAAGTCTGCGATAAGGACAAACACACTGAATCTGATGCCCGTTCCCTGCTGGTTTCGCTGGCAATGCATATCTGTTCTAACGCCGGTGCTATACGGCTGAAGTAGCTCATACCACGGTCAGTAACATGCAACTGGCGAATCTGGCGTACAAACAACGGATACCCCAGCCATTGTTCAAGCTTTTGAACTTGTTGAGACACTGCTCCCGGAGTGATATGCAACTCATCGGCAGCCCGTTTGAAGCTGGCATGACGTACTGATGCCTCAAAAGCAACCAGTGCCCTGAGTGGCGGCATAGGCTTATGCATTGTCAGATTCCTGATAAGAGATTCACGAAGCAATAATCTTCACCACTTTAGCGCCTATGAAATAGATAATCTATTTCATGAGAAAGATTAAATCGTTTGTCGCTTCGCTATAAATAACCAAAATATAAACTTCACTGATCAGTTGCCACCGGTTATCACGGTTTTTATGGAGGTCGACATGAAATACTTGCCAGTTGTGGCCTTCTGGTCGCTAGGGGTTATCTGGGGTAGCAACTTCATTTACATGAAAATGGCATCTGAGCTGATAACACCGTCACAGATTGTACTGCTTAGAGTGGCATTCGGTTTTATACCCATTGCGGTTTACGCTTACCTGACAGGCACACTGAAACTGGTTCATATCCGGCATGCCGGGCACTTTTTCGTTATGTCTCTGTTGGCGACCGTGATCTATTACTATGGCTTCGCAAAAGGTACTTCGCTGCTGCTTTCCGGTGTGGCTGGTGCACTCAGCGGTACCATTCCCATTTTTGCACTCCTGCTTGCCCTGCTGTTTCTTACCGAAGAAACGGTCACCACCAAACGGGTTCTGGGTTTAGTGGCAGGGGTTTCCGGTGTTGTCCTGATTGCCCGGCCTTTCTCCGGTGAAATCGCCAGCACGAACATTGAAGGCGTCATCTATATGGTAACGGGCTCTCTCAGTATCGGGGCATCATTTATTTATGCCCGGAAATACATAGTTCCGCTACAGATCCCCTCAGCCGCACTGGCCACCTATCAGCTGGGGATGAGTCTGGCCATTCTTTGTCTGATCACAGATTTCAGCGGTATCGGAAAGATTACAGATGACCTCCATGCGATGACCGGTATGGTGCTGGGCCTGGGTTTACTCGGAACCGGCCTCGCATACTTCATCTATTACTTCATTATTGAAAAACTGGGGGCGGTTTCCGCGGCATCTGTGACTTATATTCCCCCCGTCGTTGCCCTCATTATCGGCGCAGTCATTGTCGGAGAAGATATCGGAGTAACCGAATATTTTGCGACCGGCCTGATTTTTTTAGCAATATTTCTGCTCAATCGGAAAGCACCGGATAAAACAGCACATCCCTCTTACGCTAAACGGCTCACAACAAGGAACTGACCATGTCTCAGCTTTTTTCACCCTTAACTATAAAAGATGTCACATTCAGAAACCGGATAGGTGTCTCCCCCATGTGCCAGTACAGCTCTACCGATGGCATTGCCACCGACTGGCATATGGTTCATCTCGGATCCAGAGCCGTCGGCGGAGCCGGGCTGATTATGTCTGAGGCAACCGCTATTACCGCACAGGGACGTATCACCCCCGGCTGCGCAGGGATCTGGAACGATGATCAGGTTGAAGCACTGATTCCGGTCACAGGTTTCATGAGAGAACACGGGGCTGTGCCGGGTATTCAGATTGCCCATGCAGGCCGTAAAGGCAGTGCAGCCAAACCCTGGGATGGTGGCCAGCATCTGCACACTCATGAAGGCGGCTATGAAACCATTGCCGCGGGAGACCAGCCTTTCGACAGCGACGGTATCAGGCTGTGGAAAACACCGAAAATGATGACGTTACAGGAAATAGAACAGACGCAGAATCAGTTTGCAGAAGCCGCAAAGCGCTCTTTGGCAGCAGGTTATAAACTGCTGGAAATTCACGCGGCTCATGGCTACCTGCTGCACAGTTTCTTCACACCTCTGGCCAACAACCGGAATGACCAGTACGGCGGCAGTTTTGAGAACAGGGCCAGGATGCTGCTGGAAACGACCAGAAAAGTCCGGAATGTCTGGCCGGAGAATTTGCCGTTAGCCGTTCGGTTATCTGCAGCCGACTGGGACGATCAGGGGCTGAGTATTCAGGATAACATTGAAATGGCCAGGAACCTTAAAGCACTCGGCGTGGATATCATCGACTGCAGTGCAGGAGGCGCCAGTCCAGCTTCCCGCAGTTCACTTGGTAACAGAAATGCCGATCAGATCGGACTTGCTGCCGATATCAGAGAAGGTGCCGGTATTAAGACAATGGCGGTAGGGACGATTACCGACCCAAAACAGGCTGAAAATATTATCGCCAGCGGACAAGCCGATATCGCCCTGCTAGGACGTGAAATGCTACGCGATCCTTACTGGCCATTTCATGCAGCACAAACCCTGGGGGTTGATACCAAAACGGTTATGCCTGTCCAAAATTCATTTTTTGTCGGCTAAAAACCGGATAAGCCGCCTTCATCATAACGATGAACGGCGGCTTTACCCATTGGCTGAATACCTGTTACAGGCTTTAGCCTTCCAGATCCACCAGACTGGCGATGCCTTCCGGGAAAAGGTACACCAGCAAAATCATCAGCGGTAACACCACAAAATAAAGATTCATCGTGAATCGAAAATACCGGTTAGCATTACGCAGTTCCATAAAGTAGTCGACCACCAGCCAACCCTTTACGCCCACGGTAATGGCAACTGCCAGCGTTACAATCAGGCTGGGATCGGCCGACTCAGCAATCAGCGCACTGCCCAGTGTCATAGTGATCAGTGCCAGCCATACCCAGTTCTTAATTGCAGGGCTTTTAAATACAGCGCCTTGAAATGAAAGACGTTTAAGTGCAGTAAACATAGTGATTACCTCAATACGTAAAGCAGCGGGAAGATAATAATCCACACCAGATCGATCATATGCCAGTAGCAGGCAATCGCTTCCAGCCCCTCATGACTATCCGCGGAATAAGCGCCGCTTTTGAGCCGGTAAATCGCCCAGAGTATTGCACCGCCACCCCAGCCCACATGCAGGAAATGGTTAAATGTCATGTAGTAGTAAACGGTAAAAAACAGGCTGGTTTCTATCTCTATACCCTGTTCGATGTTCCAGTAGTATTCCCAGGTTTTAACGACGAGATAAAACACCGCGCAGATAATTGTGCCCCACAGCCAGCGGATGGCAGTAGTGATCCGGCTCATACGGACACAGGCTACCGCCTTGGCCACACAATAACTGCTGGTCAGCAGGGCCAGTGTATTCAGGGTACCCGCCAGAGTATTCAGTTGCAGAGGCCCCTCATTAAAAACCTCCTGGTGAAATACTTTGGCGATAAAGTACACCAGAAACATCAGAGCAAACTCTGTCATTTCGGCGTAAATCCCCACCCACACGGCCCCGTTACCCGGAATCCGGTTCGGTTTCGGCAGGAAACTAACCGGCTGACCTACCTCCGGAATCCCTTTACCTGCGATCACGCTGCTATCGGCCATAGCGGAATGCTCCTCCGGCACCTGACAATAAAAAGTGAAACAACCACTGCTGTTCTCAAACAGTCACAGACGACGCTTTTTATTAATAAGGTACAGATATAAATAATTAACTAAGAATGAGCACAGAATAATCCCCCGGGCAGCTACAACTATTGATTTCGGTTAATTCGTACTAAAAATTTTTACACTGGCAGGCAAATATCCTTCAGCAATACCCGCAGCTATCTGGGTAACCCCAGGGCTTATTCAAACGAAAGGGAAGCGGTAAACGGAAATATTTCAAACAAAACAAAACCTGTTCTGGCGTGAAAATCTTGTTTAAGAGGCTTCACAAGCCGTCTCAATCACATCTGTAACCCACTGATTTCAAAACCGTTATGTTCGGAAAGTGACATACATCATTCAATTACGAACTATTCTCATTACCTATTGACATAAGCCATCAAATACCAATAATGCATCACCTTCTCATTATCATTTAGATTAGATTTACTGGAAAATCCTCTTCAATGCCAAGAGAAGCTTCCGGTAATACACAGATTCAAGGCACCCGGTCATCTGATCAGGTGATGTACTTAAAAAACCACTGGAGACCTGATATGTCGCTTCTACTACCGGCTAAACTACGCTCATCCCTTCTTGTCTTGCTATCGTTACTGGCGTTCACCGCGCCCGCTAAAGCAGATGAAGCAGTCGTGCTGGTTCAGTTAAACGAATACAACGGCCCTGAAGCATACTTTCATCTCTACCTGGTAAACCCGGAAGGTAAATTTGACCGCACTTTATGGGTGTCCGGTCCGGATAAAATCTGGTGGCCGGATTCAAAACGCTGGTTCGGATACCACTCCCGTGCACGGGAAAATGTCGACGGTATTACCGGCGCATCAACAGCCGGGGGCGCACGTTCAGTGATGCGCGTTGATATTGACCCAAGCTGGATAGATGCCGGCTATAAACTGCGTGTGGAAACATCCGTAGAAAATGCTGATAACGTTCAGACCGATGCCGAAATCGAGCTGACCAAAGCCAGTCAGCGGGTAAAAACACCCGGCACTGGCTACGTTCGTTACATCCGTTACAAGCTCTAAATCACAATGTGGCGTCAGATACACCGCTGGGCGGGGGTCGTTCCTGGTCTGTTACTGATCTTTCTGGCAGTAACAGGCTCAATCTTATCAGTCGATCCGTTGCTGAAACGGTTCGACCGCAATGTTCATGACTTCGGTAACCTGACCGTCGGTGATGTACTGCGCCTGTCTGCCAAAAAAAATCCCTATTTTGATATTGACCGAATCCGGATCGATTACTCCGGCCGCGTACTCCTGCGCGGGGCGGATGCTGCCGGATCACGCGAAGTACCTTTCAACCCCTTTAACGGTCGGCTGGCTCGTAAAGACAGACCCGAACCTTTTATGGATCTGGTTAACAGCCTGCACCGTAACCTGGCGCTGGGCCCCGACGGTCGCCCGGTGACACTTATCGGTGTCATTGCCATGCTGCTGATGATGATCACCGGCCTTACTTTGTTAGCCCGACGGCTGGGAGGATACCGCCGGATTCTTGGCAAGATTAAAGGCCGGGGGCTCGATAAATGGCATACAGTTGCAGGACGGTTGCTGATTATTCCCCTGTTTGTGACCGTGCTCTCCGGCACCTGGATGTCACTGGTGTCTAACGGATTATTACCATCCGGTGTGGATGATACACCTGACTACCCGGAAACACTGACCCAGGCAGATCCGGTTCCTGCCGCCGAACTGGCTGTATTCGATACCATTCAGCTCAGTGAACTGACAGAGCTGAGCTTCCCTATCTGGTCCGACTGGTGGGATGTTTATGTACTGCGTCAGGGAGGCACTCTCACCTTCATTGACCGTCATTCCGGAGACATTCTCAGCCAGGAAAGTGTACCGTTTTTAACCCGCGCGCTGGATTTGTTTACCCTGTTACATACCGGGCAGGGCGCTTCCCCCTGGGGTGCAATCGCAGGTCTGGTTTCCCTGTCAGTCCCCTTCTTTGCAGTGACAGGATTTATCATATGGTTACGTCGCCGCCACCCTAAACCCCGTGGCATGGTGTCACTTGCAAGCGCAGACATCGTCATACTGGTTGGCTCTGAAACAGGCACTACCTGGGGGTTCGCCGTCTACCTGGCAGAACAGCTGCGGGATGCAGGAAAGAGCGTTCACCTCAGCGGGATGAATAAAACCTGCCATATGCGCGAAGACGCGACCTTACTGCTGCTTGCGGCGACCTATGGCGACGGTACTCCCCCTTCCGGGGCGTCACAATTCCTTGAACGCTTACCCGGTTATCAGGGTGGTCAGCACTTCGCCGTGCTGGGCTTCGGTGATAAAGCATTCCCGGCATACTGTGCGTTTGCCACTAATTGCCAGCATGCGCTAACGGCCTCCGGCCGCACCAGCCTGCTGCCTATGGGAGACATTAACCGCCGTTCCGCACAGGCCTTCACTGCCTGGGGACACAAACTCGCCGCCACACTGGAACTTAACAGTCTGGCACTTGATTACACGCCGCCCCGTCCGAAAACACGACAACTTGAACTGGCTGAACGGGAAGACTTCACCGGTTATGACGGCACCGCTTCAGCAATCCTGCGGTTCCGTGCACCAAAGAAACGTCGTCTCCCCGGCTTCAGTGCCGGAGATCTTTTAGGTATCGTCCCTCCACAAGATCCGGTCGCGCGACTGTATTCCCTGGCTTCATCAAAACGTGAAGGGATGGTGGAGCTTTGCGTTGCCAGTGTTAAAGGAGGGATTTGCTCGAATTACCTGTTGGGTCTCGAACCCGGGCAACGCATCGATGCCTATGTAGAGCACAACCCTGATTTCCGGCCCGCCCGTCGGGCACCCACCATCATGATCGGTGCCGGTACCGGCATTGCGCCTTTTGCGGGCATGATCCGCAATAACCGGAAACAGCCCATAGAACTGTTCTTCGGACTGCGCCACCCCGACAACGATTTTTATTACCGTGACGCCATTCAGGAATGGCAGAGTGACGGACGCCTGACCGGATTCCATCCGGCATTTTCCCGGCATGACGACCAGGCCTATGTTCAGGACCGCCTGCGCGGTGCCTGTGACACTGTGGCTCAACATTTACAACAAGGTGCGACAATCATGGTCTGCGGTTCTTCCCGCATGGCACAGGCTGTCGCACAGGAAATTGACATTATCTCCGCCAGTACAGGACTCAGCCTTGCTGAATTACGTCTGTGCGGCCGTTACCTTGAAGATATCTACTGACAGAGGACCCTGCAATGAAACTCGGAACCTTGATTTCCACCATCGCGGTTACAGCAATGCTCGCCACCAGCGCGCATGCTAAAAACCCTTTCCTGACGAAAAAGTTCTGGAAAGACGCAACTGTCGAGGACGTGCAGGCCAAGATGGATGAAGGCTACAGCCTGCTCGAAAAGCAAAAGATTGGTCGCCAGGCCCTGCACTACGCGCTGCGTGGCAGTGCATCTCTGGACGTCATGCGCTGGTTACTGGAACAGGGCGTCCCCTACCGGCCTGAAGGGGGTAAAGGTGTGTATGCTGAACTGTATGCCGCCCGCTACGGTGACCTGGAACTGATTAAGCTGTTCGCCGAATTCGGTGCCGACTATAAAGTAGAAGACTATATGGGTGAAACCCCACAATACTGGCTGTCAAAAAACAAAAAATTCCGCCCGGGTATCGTCGAGTACTTTGAGGAAATCGGCCTGGACTTCGATCAGCAGAGCCGTTTAGGTATCACCCCTCTGGGTGCCTTCGCCTACAACAAGCGGGCAATGGAAATGTTCGAACTGCTTGAAGATAAAGGCTACGACCCGGGCTACATCGACGGTGAAGGCCGGGATCTGTTCATGCGGGCACTCACCAAGAACGACAATGTCGAAATGCTCGAAAAATTCTACGACATGAGCGAAGAACCGGAAGTCGCCGACAACTACGGATATTCCGGGGTTCTGCTGACCGTTGCTGACGAAGCCACCTCAGAAGAGCGCCTGGCATTTCTTGAAGATAAGGGCTTTGAACTGCACATCACAAACGATCGCGGTCAAACCGCGCTGCACATGCTGATGGCCAACCGGGAAGAAGAAGCCGAAGGCTATGAAGCACTGATGGCGCGTGATTTTGACGTGAATGCAAAAGACAACGCCGGCAACACACCGTTGCTTCTGGCACTGGCATTTAAAGAACCTGCTGTTATCGAAACCCTGCTGGATGCCGGTGCAGATCCGCTAACCGCCAATGAAAAAGGCATCACACCACTGCTGGCAGCCCTGCTGCGGGGTGAAGATTTTGCGCCGGTTATTGATCGCCTGATTGCAGCAAATGCTGATCTGACGGACAAAGACGCTAAAGGCGGCACCGCCCTGACCTATGCGGTCAAAGGTGGCCAGCCAATCGAGCTGCTGCAGAAAATCGTTGCGGCCGGCGTCGATCTGGACGCGAAGGACGGTGAAGAAACCACGGCACTGATGTACGCAGCCCTGCTGGGTAAAGACACGTCAGCCATGGAGTTCCTGCTTGAAGCAGGTGCCGACAAATCAGTCACTGACGTATTTGACGATACGGCAATGCTGATGGCACAGGAAAATGCGGCACTTAAGGACAGTCCCCTTCTCGCCAAACTACAATAACCCTTTAACCCGTATCTGACTGAAGTGTCTGTACAGACGCTTTAGCGCTATAACTGTCGCCTGCAACGGAGGTTGAGACGCTTAATCACACCCCACAGACAGAGAATGGCAGACATAGAGGTTAAGAATTCAGGATCAAAAAAACGGGGCATCGAATCGCCCCGTTTTTAGTTATCGCCGTAATACGTAACAGAACTTTACGATCAGTTTACGATCAGTTTACGATCAGATAGCCGACTTAATTTTCTCTACCGCTTCAGGGCTCAGCCATTCAGTCCAGACATCTTCCTGAGTATTCAGGAATTCAATTGCACCGGATTCACCGTCAGCCTGATTATCCAGCATATACACCAGCACCTTGCCCACCTGATCCGAGTTATATGCCCGTTTCTTCAGATACTCAACAATGTCCGGGTGCTTCTGAGAGAATTCACTGGCAACAACTGTGAATACATCAGAGGCCGGGAAGCGGGAACGTTTCGGCGAATCACACTCAGGATTCGAGACGCAGTTATCCCAGTTATCCTGATCATAGCCGTCAACAAAATCCAGTTTCTTCAGCTCGTATTTCGAGATAACCGCAGACGGCTGCCAGTAATAACCAAACCAGGCTTCATTACGGTCATATGCTTTAGCAATCGTGCCATCCAGTCCGGCCCCTGAGCCTGGATCAACACTGACAAACCCGTTACCTTCCAGGTTATACGCGCTTGGCTTGATCAGGCCGTCATTCAGTACCTGACATGACCAGCCAGACGGACAGTTTACAAATGCCCCTTTACTTGGATCTTCTTTAGAAGGAAACAAATCCTTACGCTTCAGAACGTCATCAACGGTATTCAGCTCCGGATATTTATCAGCAACGTATTCCGATACATACCAGCCTTCGTAAGCATCCGGAATCAGTTTAGTAGTAATTTCTACCTTACCGGCGTCTTCCGCTTTACGCAGTTGATTGATAACGGCGTTCGCCCAGAATTCCGGCGCGATATGTGGACGCCCTTTCGACTCCATCGATGCCAAACTGGTTATCGCAGCGCCCGGAACCAGAGTGACGTTACAGCCAAAAGCTTCTTCAAGAATGATTTTATCCAGGTTGGCGGCAAATTCTGCCGATGGCCAGGACATTTCAACAACCGACACATCTCCACAGTCGTCTGCCATTGCAGCAACAGAGGCCCCCATTACAGCGGAGGCAATAAGTCCTTTAAAAAATACATTTTTAAGCATTTCTGAACCTCTTTTTATTATCAAACTATTACTCAGTAAAAACGGTCGCTTCAAAACTGAAAAGCGATTACTTCAAATCTTATATTCCTGAAAAACCCTACAGAACCGCTATTCTCCGGCCTTAACTCGCCGATAAAGCGTTCCTGCCCTCATGTTTACAAGCCCTCCGGGGCCGCCTATATCCTGAACACGAACAACCTGTTAGGCGATATCAATAACAACGCAGCCGTAAAAACCACCCTGTTCAATCCTGTTATTAGCACTGACTATATCATCCAGCGGGTAGCGTGCGGCGATTCTGTGCTGCAGACGGTTCTGCTGCAGTGCCCGGGTTATGTCTTCGGTTGCCTTCTGCTTAGCACTTTCAGGCATTGCATAGACAATTACCAACCGAATGGTCAGATCCATAAACATCATTTGCTTAAAAGGCAACGCAGGTTCAGGCACCACTGTCGATGAGTAAGACGCGATGATCCCCCCCACCCGAAGCAGCTTTAAACTGTTATCAAGATTGGCACCAAACTCAACGTCGATTATCCGGTCTACCTTCACACCTCCGGTATACTCAAGGACTTTATCCACCATTCCCTTTTCAGAATGATCCACAATACAGTCGGCCCCAGCCTCTGCACATTGCTGTCTGGCCACCTCACTGCTTGCTGTCGCAATGACAGTAGCGCCGGCCATTTTCGCCCACTGAATAGCATAGTGCCCGACCCGGCCTGCGCCGCCGGTTATCAGTATGATCAGTCCTTCAACCGGTCCATCAGAAAACACACAGCGGTGTGCAGTCATTGCAGGAATTCCCAGACAGGCCCCTACACTGAAATCGGTATTATCAGGGAGCGTCACTGCCCGCTGGCTGTCAAGGGCAATATATTGAGCAGCCGTCCCATGCAAACGCCCATACTGGGCCTGATACACCCACACACGTTCACCAATCCGGGAAGCTGACACACCGCTGCCCACCGCTTCAATAATTCCCGCTCCGTCACTGTTAGGAATAACCGGGCCATTATTGAGTAAATCAGGAAAAGCCCCGTCTCGTTTTTTGGTATCAGAAGGGTTCACTCCGGATGCATAAAGCCGCACCAACACTTCACCCGGGGAAGGTTCAGGTTTGATCTGATCATGAATATGGAGGACTTCAGAAGCCGTTCCAAACTGCTCAAAAAATGCTGCTTTCATACATAACGTCCTTCTTTACCACTAAAGCCCCTCATGAGGGGGATACTTTTCTTATTCATCATTTCAACTGCCCGACAACGCCGGCAGCCCTGACACTCCGTTTCCGGAAGATGCCCGGAACGGTGTGATAGATTCGACATACACCCTGGCTTCTGACAGATAAATCCGACGCTATGAAAATGCCGGTACCCTTTACGTAAACACCGCTAATAATTTTCCGTCTATCTTGCGCAGGGGTTTCTCACGCCCCCTTACCCAGCCCGGTAAAGAGGAACTGCTCAGGCGAGTAAACCGCCATCAACAACCAGTGTCTGCCCTGTTACATAACGGCCTGCGACACAGAGGTAAAAAATAGCCTCGGCATAATCTTCCGGTACACCAATGCGCTGAAGCGGAATAGCCAGGGCAGCCTCATCGGCTTCGCTCTCACTCCAGGCACAATCCCAACCCGAGCTTTTCACCCAGCCAGGCGCTACGGCATTCACCCTGATATCAGGCCCAAGCCCCCGCGCCAGCCCCCGGGTCATCGTTATAAGGCCACCCTTTGTTGAAGCATATGTTGTACTGCTGCATCCACCACCGATAGCCGCCACCGAAGCAACGTTGACGATACTGCCGCCCCCTTCTTTCAGGTAAGGAAGTGCCGCCCGGATACACCTGAACGGGCCCACCAGATTCACAGACAGCAGAGTGTTCCAGAAAGCCTCATCCTGACTCTCCAGATCCGATTCGGAGATAGCTTCTGAAGTCCCGGGAATGGCAGCGTTATTAACCAGATAGTCCAGCCCCCCCATGGTTTCTGCCGCGCCATTAATCATCCGGATAACATCCTCGGGATTACTGATATCACCCGGTGCGGCATGCACATCATAGCCTTCCTCTTGCAACCGCCCTGTTTCAGTGACTAATGCAATACTTCCCGGCAGATCATTTATCGCAACTGTCGCTCCGCAACGGGCAAGCATTTCAACGGTAGCAAGGCCAATACCAGAAGCGCCCCCGGTGACTAAAGCCCGTTTTCCATCCAGATCAGCAGTAATCATTTTTGAATTTCCCTGTTTTTTTTATTTTTATTGTTTGCGATGACTCTCAATCGAAAATCATTCACTACAAGTCATATCAATAACGTTTTAACGCGGTTTCAAAAAACCATACACCCCTTTAATTGATAAAAAAAACGAATATTCAGAATGCCTACCATTACAAAACAGAATGATGCTAAGCTCATTTCATCGTCAGATTTGTCTTTTAAGAACACTGAATTCCAGTCATAAACAGGATACAAAGTGTACGAATAACGGGTGGGTTGAATATGCGACACGTCAATCTGGATATCGACTTATTAAGATGCTTTGTCACTGTGGTTGAAACAGGCGGTTTTACAGCAGCGGCTAAGCCCCTGTTACGCACCCAGTCTGCGGTCAGCGTACAAATCAAACGCCTGGAAGAAACAATCGGTCAACGCCTGTTCGAAAGAAATAAGCGCAGCCCGGTACTGACTGAACAGGGTGAAATGCTTCTGGGATACGCTCACCGCCTGTTAAAACTCAATGATGAGACAGTGCTTCGGTTAACAGAAACAGAACTGGAAGGGACACTGCGCCTCGGGGTTGTTGAGTATCTGGCTCCGCACCGTTTACTGGGCATTATTTCTAAATTAAAACGCACCTATCCCAAACTTGATCTGCGACTACGGATCGACCTGAGCAGTCAGCTTCATTCAGAGCTCGAAGACGGTAAACTGGATGTCATCATTGCAGCAAAAAACAGTCGCGGTGGGCAGGGTCAGGAACTGTTCAGAGAACAACTTTGCTGGGTAACAGGGCCACTCGGCATACCGGAGGCTGAGGCCCCCATTCCGCTGGCGGTACTGCCACCGCCCTGTTTTTATCGCCAAATCGCCGTCCAGTCGCTTGATCAGCAGGGACGCCGCTGGTATTCCGCCGTCACAACCATGAATATTTCAGGTGTCCAGAGCGCAGTTCAGGCCGGTCTGAGCCTTGGCGTACTGAGTAAATCATCGGTATTACCAACGATGAAAGTGCTGGGGCCTGATGAAGGATTTCCTTCCTTACCTGAACACAGCCTTGGTGTCTTCAATAACAATTACGACAACAAATTCGAAATAGAGCCACTGATAAAGTTTATTGCTGAAACACTGGATAACTGAGCACTTCTCCGTTGGGAAGATGTATCTTCCCAATAGCCTAGCAATTTCTGTATCTGCGCCGGATCTGATTAACCACCAGCCTTCAGTAACCACTCACGGACTGAGGCTCATGACAATGCATATCAGGTTACAGACGGCATTTTCTCTAGTAAATTAAACCATTCATTCACTTTAGTCCGCCAACCGGTCCACTGCAGAAGCATATGAAAAGCGCTAAGTTTGTTCAGGGTTCAACCTTTAAGCATGTCTCTGTAATGACACTCAGCAGTACCGTTGGTCTGCTGGCGCTGTTTGCCGTTGATCTGGTAGACATGTACTTCCTCAGCTTACTCGGACAGGAAGAGCTGGCTGCTGCTATCGGTTTTTCCGGTACCCTGCTGTTCTTTTTAACCTCCGTCGGCATTGGTATTCAGATCGCCATGGGGGCGCTGGTATCCCGCGCTGAAGGGGTCAGCAATCGCGAGCAGGTCAGCCAGTATACGTCCAGTGTGTTGCTGTTCAGTCTGATTGCCGCATTACTGGTCACCGCGCCCGCCTGGTTCTGGCTGGAAGATTTGCTGATGTTTCTCGGTGCCCGGGATGTCACCCTCAGTCTGGCGATGGATTACAGCCAGATACTGTTGCCCAGTACACCCTTACTGGTATGCGGTATGTCTGCAGCAGCAACCTTAAGGGGGCTGGGTGATGCCCGCAATGCCATGTACACCACACTCGGAGCAGCCATCGTCAATGCCCTGCTCAACCCTTTATTTATATTTACCTTTGGCCTGGAAATTCAGGGGGCAGCGATTGCTTCGGTGATTTCACGGGTAGCACTGGTGGGCATTGCACTCTATGTGGTTGTCCGGCGGCATCAGATTCACTGTAAGCCGGATTTCAGCCAGATGCGCCGGGATATGGGGGCGATTCTTCCGATCGCCATCCCGGCAGTACTGACCAATCTTGCCACACCGATTGGTGGCAGCTATGTACTGAAAACCATGGCCAGCTTTGGCGACAGCGCAGTTGCCGGTGCAGCCATTCTGGGGCGAATTACGCCTGTAGCCTTTGCGCTGATTTTTGCCCTGTCCGGCGCGATAGGCCCGATTATCGGCCAGAATGCAGGGGCTGACCGCTATGACCGGGTTCGATCCACCCTGTTGAACGCTCTGCTGATCAACTTTGTATATATCCTGCTGGTATGGCTCGTGCTGTTTCTGGCAGGCGACGCCATTATCACAGCCTTCAGCGCCACCGGTGATGCCGCCTATCTGATCAATTTTTACACCACCTGGCTGGTCATCGGCTTCAGCTTTAACGGGGTTTTATTCATTGCCAACGCCGCTTCAAACAACCTTAACCACGCCACACAGGCGACCCTGTTTAACTTTGCCAAAGCACTCTTTGGTACGATTCCGCTGGTATACCTGTTCGCACAGTGGTTCGGCGCCGCCGGAGTGTTAGCAGGAGAGCTGGCCGGAGCCGTGGTCTGGGGCACCATTGCCCTGGCGGTTGTGTTCTGGCAAATCCGGCAACTGGAGCGGGAGCATACCTGTGTCACCTGCACCGAACCTGAAATCACCGAGGCCATGACCTCGCCCTTCAGCTCATCACAATGCCAACTGGGCTGTGCCTATGTGAAAAGCAGTGAAGAAAAATAAACCTGCAATATTTTACAAGCCGGACTGTGTGCAAACTTTTACAGTGCGGATCTCTGACCGACACTTTTCTGAGAGTAACTGACTCTATGAGCCAATACAGTTTTCTGGATGACTACAGCGAAGGCTGCCATCCAAACATTCTTAGCGCCCTGGCAAATACCAATCTTATTCAGCAAACCGCTTACGGCCATGACGAATATACCCATGAAGCAAAGCAACTGATTAAACAGCACACAGGATCTGAACAGTCCGAAGTTTTTCTCGTGGCAGGCGGCACACTGGCAAACATCATCAGTTTATCCGCCTGCCTGCGCCCCCATGAAGCAATTGTTTCAGCGAATACCGGGCATATCGTCTTACGGGAAACCGGTGCCATCGAAGCCACCGGTCATAAAATTATCGGCGTTGAAAACCAGCAGGGAAAGATCACCACAGAACAGCTGAAGCAAGTACTAACAGATCACGCCCACGTGCCGCATATGGTAAAACCAAAACTGGTGTACCTTTCAAATGCCACGGAACTGGGCACGCTGTACAGTCAGCAGGAGCTCACCGATATTTCTCAGTTCTGCCGGGCAAACAACCTGTATCTGTTCCTCGACGGTGCCCGGCTGGCCACAGCCCTGACCGCTGAAAAAAATGACCTCACCCTGCAGGACATTGCCCAACTGACGGATCTGTTCTCCATGGGGGCCACCAAGAACGGCGCGTTACTCGGTGAAGCGATTGTGATTAATACCCCCTCGCTGGCTGAAGACTTTGCCTTTCACGTTAAGCAGCGCGGCGGCATGTTATCTAAAGGCCGCTTGCTGGGAATCCAGTTTGTCGAGCTGTTCAGAGACAACCTGTATTTTGAGCTGGCAGCACACGCCAACAAGATGGCAAAGAAACTCTCCGACGGTTTCGCAGAAAAAGGGTTTGCACGGGAAGCAGACACCGACACCAATCAGGTTTTTGCTATTTTACCAGATGCATTAATCGAACAGCTGCAGGAACATTTTTCCTTTTATGTCTGGTGCAGAAAAACACCTGACAGTTCAGTTGTCCGGCTGGTTACTTCCTGGGCAACACCGGAAGAAAAAGTAGACGAACTGCTCAGGCTGCTATAAGCCCCCCCCCAAAAAAACGGCGCTATAACAGCGCCGCTTTTACAGTCCATCAACAAAAGTCAGCCAATCTCAACAATCACCCGCCCTTTAATCTTACCGTCGACAATATCTGTGGCCTTTTCAACAATCTGATCAAAGCCAACGGTTTCAGACAGCAACTCAAGCTTTTCCAGATCCAGATCATCCTGCAACCGTCCCCACGCCTCTTCACGGGCAGCCTTCGGTGCCATCACCGAATCAATCCCCAGCAGTGATACCCCCCGTAAAATAAACGGCATCACTGTCAGTGGCAGGTCTGCTCCCTGTGCCAGTCCACAGCTGGTCACGGCCCCGCCATACTGCGTCTGTGCGATAACATTCGCCAGGGTATAGCTGCCAATGGAATCGACCGCCGCACGCCAGCGCTCTTTCCCCATAGGTCGCCCTTTCTCAGACAGCTCAGCCCGGTCAATGACACTGCTGGCTCCCAGCTGTTTAAGAAAATCAGCGTGCTCGGTACGCCCGGTTGATGCAATTACTTCATAACCCAGTTTCGCCAGAATCGAGACAGCAACACTGCCAACACCGCCGCTGGCGCCAGTCACCAGCACCGGTCCCTGATCAGGGGTAATGCCATGCTTCTCCAGCGCCAGTACCGATAACATCGCCGTGTATCCGGCCGTGCCGACAGCCATACATTGTTTGGGGGTCATGCCGGCCGGTTTCTTAATCAGCCAGTCACCGTTTACCCGGGCCTGTTCAGCATACGCGCCGTAATGCACCTCTCCCACGCCCCAACCGTTCAGTACCACGGCATCCCCCGGTGAAAATTCAGCATGGTCACTTTCAAGAACGGTACCGGCAAAATCAATGCCGGGAATCATCGGCCATTTTCGTACCACCGGGCCCTTTCCGGTAATCGCCAGACCATCTTTGTAATTGATAGTTGAGTACTCAACTGACACCAGCACATCCCCTGGCATCAGGTCATCCCGGGATAACTGCACATTGTCTGTCCGCTGCTGCTCGCCGTCTTTTGAAATCTGTAACGCTTTAAAAGTATTCATAATCTCTCTCTGTGCTCAGGGTTATCCGCTTTTCGGGAATGAACCAAAGAATAGCCCTTTCGGCCTGTCGTGCCGCATTTGACAAAAAACATACTAAAATTCTATTTGTATGACAAATATTAAAATATTTTAAGAGGATAATAATTGTCAAGCCCAACCAAAGGTTGATACTGTTAACCCGGCCCGTGTCATTCGCCCCTTTCGGCGAAATGCTCACGGATTAACCGCTGTCAGTCAGGAATTCGCTGTGCCATCCGATCAGTCTTCAGAAAAATCATCATTAAAACTGTCACCTCCCGGTAACCCGGCACAGTTTGGCAACATCGTGACCGCCAGTGCGACCAAACAGATTGCCGAACAGTTGCGACAGGCAATTCTCAGCGGTGAGCTGAAAAAAGATGACCGTCTGCCTACCGAGTTTGAACTGGCCGCCCAGTTTGATGTTTCCCGCCCCACTATCCGTGAAGCACTGAAACGGCTGGCAGCACAGAACCTGATCCGCTCCAAACGGGGCCCCGCCGGCGGTACCTTTGTGAATGGTTTTGAAATGAAAGATGCCACGGAATTCCTGGCATCTTCAACCATGCTGATGATCAGCATGGGGGCGGTTGAAATGGCTGATATCATTCAGACCCGTAAGATTCTCCAGGCCGAGTGCTGCAAACTGGCCCTGCTGAACTGGTCTGACACTTACACTGACGGTTTGCAGCAGTGTCTGGCCCATCAGCAGGATGCCGGTTTATCCGATGCAGAATTCTGTGCGGCGGATGTGGCATTTCACCGCTACATCACCGATGCCACAGAAAACCCCATGTTGCAGATGATCGTCTATTCGATTATCGATGCCCTGGTACCGGTCATGAACATGACCATTGTCCGGTTGCGCAGCCGGGAAAAAATCATCACCTTCCATCAGCAAATCTGTACAGCATTCAGTGACCGGAATCAGGATCAGCTCATCGCTGTGCTGAATGAACTGCTCGACTATCTGAACGATACCTTTAATCAGCAACATGAAGGAAAAACCGCTCATGCTCCACCGGCAGCGTCCAACACCTCTGCCAGCGAGTGATAGCCCTTAGCCCGGGCATGATCCAACGGCGTTCTGCCCTTTTTATCAGCAATGTCCTGATCAGCACCGGCCGACAGCAATATCTGTACAGCACTGACATATTTGTCACTGCCATCTCCCAAAATTACCGCTTCCAGTAAAGCCGTCCAGCCGAGATTATTCACCCGGTCTAAGGGTGCTCCGGCGGCGATCAGCAATTGCATCGTCACCAACTCAGCCTGATGGGTGGCATAAATAAGCGCAGAGCCTTCGTATACAGAGGTAATCAGCGTGGGATCAGCCCCCGCCTGTATTGCTTGCCGGGCAATCTCAGGATTCTTTACTGAAACAGCAATATTCAGAATATCCCGCTGTTTATAATTCAGCGCATTAACCTGCGCGCCCTCCGCCAGCAATAACTTCACCAGCGGCACATTGTTCATTTGTGCCGCTGCCAGTAAAGGGGTATTCCCCAGGCTGTCCCGGGCTTCCAGCAAAGTTGCATCCTGCTCAACCAACACCTCAACTGCACGCTGATCAGCCTCTGAAATGCTGCTAAATATCTGCTCGTTTCCCTGGCTGACACTGCTCCACAGGCACAGGCCAATCACAGTACTCCACAGCGTTTTTTTAACGTCCATAACTCATACCACCGCTCACTATTCTGATTATAAACATCTGCTTAGCAGGTTATTTTTACACGACAAAACATCCCTGCAGCCCCTACTGTTTATGGGATTACCCGGGTTGGGTCTACATTTCGCAGGACGTTGGATCTAATTGCCTGCAAAAAATTTATCTGATTATCACGGCCAGTCTGGCGCTTATTAACAGACACATTTTGCCGGTAAAAATTCACCGGTTTCATCCCTAGGAGCAATACATGAAACATAAAAATAATATCGCTAAAGCTGTCTCCCTTGCCGCAGGCCTGCTGTTTTCTGCAAGTGCCCTGTCTGCTAACTGGAATATTGCGGTGGGCGATGGTGGCAGCAGTGCTCAGGAAGCACTGGGTCTGAAGTTTATTGAACTGCTGGAAGCAAAAACCGGGGGCAAACACTCCGCCAAGCTATTCCTGAACGGCCAGCTGGGATCTGAACAGGATACCGTCAACGACGTTGCACTGGGTACTACTGACTTCTCGATTCTGGCCAGCAACAACCTGACACCCTTTTCACCCAGCCTGGGCATTTTGTCCCTGCCGTATATCTTTGAAAACCTGGATCAGGCCATCGCTGCCACGAAAGGCCCGATTGCAGATGAGCTGGTTGAAAACACCATCCGTGATTCCAACACCCGTATCCTGGGCTGGACTTACTCCGGCTTCCGGGTACTGAGTAACTCCAAGAAGCCAATCAGGAAACTGGCGGATCTGGAAGGCGTTGTGGTTCGGGTACCTAAAAATGAAATCATGATTGATACCTACCAGTCCTGGGGTATCAACCCGACACCTATGGCCTGGTCTGAAACCTTTACCGCTCTGCAGCAGGGTGTAGTGGATGGACAGGACACACCATACACCACGATTTACGCGATGAAGTTTGGTGAGGTACAGAAGTATATCGCTGACCTTCACTACCTGTTCCTGCTGGAGCCGCTGATCATCTCTGAATCACTGTTCCAGGATCAGGATGCCGCCACCCAGAAAGCCATTCTGGAAGCCGGTAAAGAAGCAACCCAGTACAGCATCACCTGGCTGAAAGAAAAGGAAACCGTGATCAAAGACGAACTGGTCAACAAATACAACATGCAAATCGACACCCTGCAGGATGAAGCAGAATGGGCGAAACGTGCTCAGGATGCTGTGTGGCCGAAATTCTACGAGAGTGTTGGCGGCAAGGACAAAGTAAACCAGCTGCTGCGCTCACTGGGCCGCGCTGAAATCTGATCGTCATACCCGTATGCCCTGCGGGGCATACACATTGCTTATATCTCTGGGTTCGCAGATCAGTTTAATGGGCAACTGAACGGCAACGATGAACACAGTGATTTTCCGGTGACGGGCATCCACTCCTGAATGCCCCATTGACCGAACAGGCCGCCAGATATTCACCCTGGCGGCTTTTTTATGCGTCTCCTGAAAAGACGCAAGCCCTACAAACTTTCCTCGGTATTTTCAGTAGAAACGGTCTTCCTGCTGCTGTCAGCAATCATAAGATCCACCAGCAGATCAGTAATCTGATCCGCATCCAGCGGACGACCAAAGTAATGTCCCTGAAACTCATCACAGCCATGTTCCCGCAGGAAACGGGCCTGCTCAGCGGTCTCAACACCTTCGGCGATAATGCGTAACCCCAGACGTTTACCCATCGAAATAATCGTCTGGGTAATTTCAGTGGCGGCCTCATCGTTGCCAATTTCACGGGTAAAGGACTGATCAATCTTCAGACGGTCCAGCGGAAAATGCCGCAGGCTACTAAGAGACGAATAACCGGTACCGAAATCATCCACGGCAAGATCCACACCCTGATCTTTCATCCGCTTCATGATGGTCACCGCCTGATCCATATCCCACATCAGAGAACCTTCGGTGATTTCCAACTCGATATTACCGGGAGCAACACTCAGCTGCTTCAGAGTCTGAGAGACCCGCCGTTCCAGCTCAGGGTCAGCAAACTGCAGAGGGGATACGTTAATTGCCAGGCGCAGCAAAGGCAGCCCGGCATCATGCCAGTCCTGCAGTTGTTCACAAGCGGTCTTCAGCACCCAGCTGCCAATCATCGGAATTAGCCCTACATGCTCAGCGACAGGAATAAAAATACCCGGCGGAATACGGCCCAGCTGCGGGCTGTTCCAGCGCAACAATGCTTCCACACCAACCATCCGGCCATCTTCAGCCCGCACCTGCGGCTGGTAGTAAACCTCAAACTCACTCCGTTCCAAAGCATGCACCAGCGCCTGCTCAACCTGAGAACGCAACTCCAGCTGTAAACCGGCGCCCTGGGAATAAATGCACAGGGTTTCACTGTCATCCACCCGGGACTTAAACATTGCAGTGTAAGCATTACGAATCAGGCCATCGGCATCAAAACAGTCATCCGGCCATACCGACGCGCCGATACGGGGTGTCAGCAACAGATAGCTTTCATCACCCATTTTCAGAGGCTGCTGAAGGGCCTGCAATAAACTCAGTGCGGCATCTTTAACGTATTGAATATCCTGCAGATCGGTCAGCAGAACGGCAAAATCATCGCCATTCAGATGGGCAATGAAATAATCATCACTGACCACTTCCCGCAACCGCTTACCTACCTGCTGCAGCTGAGTATCATCAACCGGACACTCAAGCGTGGTACTGGCAGAACCGGACCAGTTGAAATGAATCACCAGTAACCCGACACAGCTTTCACTCCCTTCCTGCTTCGCAATCGCCCGGTTCAGCCGCTGACGCAGCATCACAGAATTAGGCAAACCCGTTGCGACATGATGCTGCACCTGATGAGCCAGTTGCTGTAACAAACGGTGCTTCAGACGGGCATCAATGCCCAGCTGCCAGACATTCCATAACGGCCAGGGTAACGCAGCAATGATCAGTGCAGCTCCCGGCGCAAACCATAGCTGCCAGCCTACGAGTAAAGTCAGACTCAGTGCCGGTATGCTCCACAAAGCAACCAGTGTGAAAACCAGACCCGCCCGCAACGGTAATAACACCACCGCCAGCGTAACGATTACAATAAAGGCCAGTGTTAGCCCTGTATACCAGCGCACTGGCACTTCATTAATCCCTTCTCCCCGCAACAACGCATTGAGAATATGAGCATTCAGCTCAACCCCCGGGATGCGTTCATGGGCAGCTGCTGCCGGTGTGGAAAGAGCATCCCCCAGACCGGTAGCTGTCGCACCGACAAGTACATATTTCCCCTGAATAGCCTCAGCCGGCACACGGTCGGCAATGATATCGGCCCAGGAATAGGTTTGTGGGCGCTCACCGGTTTTCGCGAAAGAAATCATAATACTCTGGCGGCGCAGCCAGTAATCCGAACGGATAACAGGGGTGTTTTCGACATTAATGAGGTTGTCTAACTGATCAGTTTCACCGTTCACCCGCAGCATGGCCATCGCCAGTGCAGGCCAGCGGGCATCTCCCACCCCACTGTACAGAAAGAACCGACGGCAAAGGCCATCCACATCCAGCTCGACATCTACGTGGCCAATGGCTTCCGCGCTGATCGCCAGATCCGGTAACGGCATGACTTCATTAATCAGCGCCCCCGGCATCTGTACGCCTGGTGCAATGCTCAGCACACTGCGCCCACTGCGGGTCAGCGCTTCAGCAAAGACTTCATCCGCTTCAGGATCACTTTTCTGGGGTTCAACAAAGAGTACATCGATGCCAATCACTGCGGCATCCATGCTGGTCAGTTTATAGACCAGTTCAGCATGGCGCTTACGGGACCAGGGCCAGCGTCCCAGCTGTTGCAGGCTGTAATCATCAATTGCCACAATCACAACCTGATCACTCATGCTCACAGCATGAGCCGGTAACATCTGGTCGTAGAGCATCAGGTCCAGACGTTCCAGACCGCGGTTAAATGTCAGCCCCAGACCACTGGCCAGCAATAACAGGATCAGACAAACCGCATACAGCCGGCTACGTAAGGACTCCGACAATCGCATAACGTTACAGGATCAGTAAAAACATCGCCGCACCGGACAACCACAGTGGCGTATAATCCGGAATCGGTAAAATCCGCTGCACTGTGCCCCAGGGGCCCTCATAACCATCAGACTCAATACTGCGTACCCGAAGGTAACGAACCTGCCCTTCTACCGCATCAAAGCTGATACGGGCGTCATCCTGCTGCTGATCCAGTAACAGATTTTCAAATGCTTCATCAGATGCAATCTGAACCTGATAACGTTGCTCCGCGGATCCTGCCCGCCATGAAGCAACCAGCTTACCATCTTCCGCAGCACCAACAGCCGCGTCTACCTGTTCAGGCGCAGGCTTAGCCTGCCAGCTACGGGAAATACCTGCCGGGCCATGCTCGCCACTGGCGGTAATGCTGGTCAGACGCCAGTAATACTCACCCGGTACGGGTAAATCAGCCGTGTCAAAACGGCTGCCAGTAATATCATCCTGATCAACCACCCGGTTTTCAAAAGCAGCATCGGTCGCTATTTCCAGCCGGTACCGGGAAGCCTCTGCAGATTCTGTCCATTGCAGCACCGCAGTTTCACCGCGTAATACCTGTTCCGGCACGGGCTGTAACTGCAGCGGCGGCTGTGGGTGTGCATCCAGAACAAACGGCAGCACACTGTTAAGCCCTTCCAATCCTAAAGCATCAATGGCCCGAACCCGTAAAAAATATGATCCGTCGGCAATATCCGGCAATGCCGCTTTGGCGTATTCACTGATCTGCGTCCACTGAACAATGTCGAACTCAGCATCAGTGGATACTTCCACCCGATAACCTTCAGCTTTATCAACCGCCGGCCAGCTCACCAGCTCACTGATGTTCCGTACCGGGCCAGCAAAAGCTGTCAGCTGTGGTGCAGGTAAAAGTTTACGGGGCTTAATTGGGGCTTTACCTTCCGCAACCTGAGTACCGAAGCCGCGTTTTACAAGGGTGTGTTTACCGGCACCGCTGACCTTCACTTTGCCGTGCAACACTTCAATATTTGATACTTTACCGTCTTCACCCACCAATGCACGGTACTCGGTCCCCCGCACAGCGCTGATCGCTGAAGGCGTCTGAATTTCGAAACGGGAGCCCGGGCCGGACGCTGGCGTCACGCGGGTATCCATACGCCCCTGAAGCAGGTTCAGGCGGGAATCCACCATACCGGTTTTACCGTGGGCACTGAGATGATCAAAACGGATCATGCTGTCTGCATACAGGGTCAGAATGCTGTCATCAGCAAACCGGATTGCCAGTGTACTGTCGCTACCGGTACGGATCTGGTCACCGAGAAACACTTCATCGCCGGTTTTGAGCGCAACCCGCTCAGCCGCTCCTGCCCGCTGTAACTGCGCATCGCCCAACAGCTCGTCTACCGTCGCCGGTACAGGATTACTGCGAATCCATTTCAGCGGAATCCGCAACTTAATGCCCGGCGGCATCTGTTTAGGGTTCTCAATGCCATTCAGTTTACGCAGAGCTTCAAAACGGGTCACACGGTCCAGATACTGTTCACTCAGATTCCAGAGGTTATCCCCTTTAGTCGTGGTGTAAACCCAGTCCTGCGCAAAGGCAACTGACGTGAGAGATGACAGTACTGATAATACCGTTGCAGCGATTATGCGGCGGCCTAGCATCGTTATATATCCTTTTTTAACTTTGCGGTCTCAGCTCCCTGATACTGACGGATACTGACGCAAGCTATTATTCAGGGTAACCCCTGTTCACATCATCAGCCTTCACTCTAGCAGCACAATCCCGATTGGCCTACTCAGATAACAGACTGAACCTGTCATTTTCAGACATAAGTTTGATATTCTACAAGAAGTTAGCGGCAGACTATAGGTAAAGAGCCTTTTCAATCAGATACCTGCGTCAACATATTAACGGATATTTAACCCCGCTATGCTTACACTGAAACAGTTAATAGCGCTGAATACTTCCGGAATACATACATGCAGATACTGATTGTAGAAGATGACGCCGAACTGGCTGCAGCGATTGCCGACTACCTTTCTCTGTTTGAGGTGGACTGCGACTTTGCTTACAGCGGCAGTGCCGGGCTGGAAATGGCCTGCCGGGGTGACTTTGATATTATCATTCTCGACCTGATGCTCCCCAGAATGAACGGCATCAGTGTCTGCCAGTCTTTGCGCGAACGGGGCTATAACACCCCCATCCTCATGCTTACCGCCTGTGATACCGATGCTGATCAGCTGGAAGGTTTCCTTGCCGGGGTTGATGACTATGTCACCAAGCCCTGTGCCATGCCCCTCCTGTGGGCCCGGCTGCAAGCCATCTACCGGCGCAATAACCCACCGTCAGACATACTGATCATCGGTTCACTGAAACTGGATTTACGACGCCAGAAAGCCTGCCGCAGCAATCAGCCCCTGAAACTGTCGCCCATTGGCTGGAAAATCATTGAGCTGCTGGCCCGTCACAGCCCGTCAGTGGTTCCCCGTAAAACCATTGAACAGCACGTCTGGCCTGACGGTCAGGTCGACAGCGGTAACTTCAACGTTCAGTTGCATATGTTACGTAAAGTCGTCGATCACCCTTATGATTCAGTGCTGATCCATACCCTAACCGGAAAAGGCCTTTGTCTGAAGGAGCTGTCGGAATGAAACAAAAACCGCCTGTGCCTCTGGCCCAGACGCTCAGGCGACAGCTGCTGTGGATTGGTGCGGCCCTGGCAAGCGGCTGTCTGATTCTGATCTTTAGTCTGGGGATATATTCTGCGGAAACCCTTTCGGACAAACTTATGTGGCTGGAGGCCGAATCGGTTGTCAGTCAGAGCCCTGATGCCCCTTTACCCCGCACCCCCGGGCTCAGTGCATGGCGTACCTGGCAAGACGTACCTGCTGACCTGCAAAACGTTTTTGATATCAGCAACCTGAAACCCGGTGATTCGCTGGAAACTCAGCGGATCACTGCAACCGGCCAGCCGGAATATCTGTATCTTTTATTTATTGAAGATTCCCGTCATGGCACGCTTTATCTGGTCAGCCTGCACCCGGCGGATCAGATAGACACCCTGCTCGACGAATTTCTAAATGAAACACTGTTGCAGGCAGCACTGTTCACCCTGATCATAATGTTCCTTGTTTTTCTGATCATCGCCTGGGTGCTTCGCCGTACCCTCGAACCCCTAACCCTGCTCAGTGACTGGGCCGGACAGCTGAAATCTGACCCGCACGAAGCCAGCGACATTCACTTCCCGATTTCCGAGCTGAACCTGATAGCCCGGCAACTGCAGGAAGGCGTGTGTCATGTGCAGGCTGTAAATGAACGGGAAAAACAGTTCCTGAAACACGCCAGCCATGAACTGCGCACACCGCTGGCGGTGATCCAGGCCAGCCTGGATACTCTGCAAATACACACCGAAAACACAGCCTCCAGCCGCCCGGTCAACCGGGCACTGAAAGCCAGTAACCGTATGATGCAACTGTCAGAAGCCCTGCTCTGGCTGGCACGTGAGAGCAATAAAACCATTCCCCGAACGCAGATTAACTGCCAGGCTTTTTGCAATCAGCTGATCAGCGATCATGAATACCTGCTGCAGGGGCGGCAAACAGAAATCAGACAACATATCCTCACACCTGTCCTGACCATTGAAGAACCACTGTTCACTGTGGTGCTGGCAAACCTGATCCGTAATGCCTGTCAGCACAGTGCACCGGGCACTATATCATTGCATCTGGATTCTCACGGGATCAGCCTGACGAATCCTGCAGAACCGGAGCAGCCAAGCCCGGCCCCCGGATTCGGGCTTGGCCTGCAACTGGTGGAACGTATTTGCCATAAACTTGGCTGGCAGTTCCGGTTTCGGACTGATCAGGATACGGCCGTTGCCAGCGTCTACTGGGACAGGTCACCACCTTAAAACGCCTTTAATATCTCTTCTGTCACCATCCTGTCTGAGTATAACTTTCAGGCAGGAGTCCCGCTGTGACACGTCAGCACTCACAATCCCGCAACAGACAGGCTACCCGGCTCGACGGGCTGGACCTCGCCCGCTTTCTGGCCTTTATAGGCATGGTTATCGTAAACTTCCGGATAGTCTTCAGCGGAGATTCTGCCACTGATACCGGCACCCCGGGACATATTCTGAGCCTGCTGGAAGGCCGGGCAGCAGCTACCTTTGTGGTGCTGGCCGGCATTGGCCTCGGGCTGGCAAGCCAGCAGGTACAACAGTACAGTTCTGCTGTCTCAGCCCTTTCAACCGTTACCCTGACACTGAAGCGAGCCGCCTTTCTGATGGCACTGGGGCTGCTGAACATGCTGATATTCGATGCCGATATTCTTCACTATTACGCGGTATATTTCGTCTTCGGCGCACTGCTTCTGACTCTCAGAACAGGCTATCTGATTACAATCATTGTGTGCCTGAACATCCTCAGTGTCCTGCTGATCTTCACCCTGAACTTCGACACCGGCTGGAATTACAGTGATCTGAGTTATCAGGATTTCTGGACCCCGGAAGGTTTCATCCGCAACCTGTTCTTCAATGGCTGGCACCCGGTGATTCCCTGGCTGGGATATTTACTGTTCGGCATCATTCTCAGCCGCTGCCCGCTTCAGCAGCGCCGTACCCAGTGGTGGCTGATCGCCGGTGGCCTCGCAGCTATTGCCGAAGCAGAACTGATCAGTTGGATCCTGGTTCCCCTGTTTAACAACATTGATCCGGAACTTGCTGAGCTGGTAACCACCCAGGCTGTGCCGGCTATGCCGCTGTATATTCTTGCGGGGGGCGGTGCAGCGGCGGCACTGACCGGTATCAGCCTGATACTGGGACAAAGATTACAGCACTCTTCACTGCTGGGTTACATCACCCCTGCAGGCCGCCACAGCATGACCCTTTATATCGCCCATATCCTTATCGGTATGGGGCCGGCAGCCCTGCTGGGGGCTATCGGCACCCTCAGTGTTGTCACATCACTGGCGGCTGCCCTGCTCTTTTGCGGGCTTTCCCTGCTGTTCTCTTATCACTGGTCACGACACTTTAAACGGGGACCGGCTGAAAGCCTTATGCGCAGGCTGGCAGGCTGATCCCGTCACCAGCAACATCTATATATTCAGGAATGAACAATGCCCCAACAGACCACACCTGCACCTGGCTATCGCTGGCTATGGTTACTGATCGCCTTTACTGCTCTGATCGCCGTTCTCGGCTGGCTTTCAACCACTGAAGATACGGTGGACATCACTCAGACTGAAGCCCCTGTTCCTCTGCCGGTGGTCACGGTTGAAACCGTCACCGTTCAACCGGCCCGGGTTGAAGTCAGTGCATATTCAGCCGTACACCCCCGCTGGTCAGCAGAGCTGAAAGCCGCTGTCAGCGGCCGGATTACTGACGTAACAGAAGCCGCGCTGGCCGGCAGCCATGTTCTGAAAGGCAGCGTTCTGATCCGGCAGGAAAGCACACCCTATATCGCAGATGTAGCCCGGGCCGAACAGCAACTGGCTGACGCCCGGCGGCAATTGCTTCGGGCGGAAAGTAAAACCACAGCCGCCCGGCGACAATACAAAAACCGCAGCACAAAACCCGCTAACGAGCTGGCACTGCATTTACCGGAGCTAAGGGTTGCCAATAAAACCGTTGCCGCAGCGCAGGCCAGTCTTGATACCGCCCGCCTGCGTCTGGAAAACGTCACACTTCGCGCGCCTTTCTCCGGCTTTGTCACTGAACGGCTGGTCAGCCCCGGACAAACAGTTAATCCCGGTGACAGCATGATCCGGCTGGTAGACGACAGCCAGCTGGAACTGACGGTTGAATTAAGCCGCCATGAATGGGCATTACTGGCCCAGCCTGTTGCCGGCAGGCAGGCCCGCCTGTTCGCTGAAGACGACCGCCCTCTGGGGAATGCCAGCATTCGTCAGGGGGGAGGCTTTTTAGATCAGAAAAGCCGCCAGTACCGGGTTTTTCTGGAGATCAGCAATGCCACTGACAGCCCGGTTTTATCCGGCGACTTTGTCAGGGTTGTGCTGCCCGGCATCACGGTTACTGATGCACTGAACATTCCTGCCAGCGCACTGACTCAGGCGGGAAAGCTCTGGTATCTGACGCCGGACGGTCTTTTAGAACCGTTAGTCCCTCAGATCATCAGCCGGGCGCAAAATCGCCTGATCATCCGTAACCCCGACAGCACAGTCACAAGCTGGCGCATTGCCACCACCCCACTGGCTGCCTTTCTGCCCGGTATACGGGTGAATGGCCGGGAGAAATAACAGATGCAAACTGCTGTACGCTGGTTTATCCACAACCCGGTTGCCGCCAACCTGCTTATGGCATTTATCGTCTTCGCCGGCGTTATGACCACGCTGACAATCCGCATTGAGGGCTTCCCCCGTATCCCACCGGAATCAGTACTGATCAACACAACCTGGCCCGGCTCAACGGTTGCTCAGGTTGATGAACTGATTACCCGCAAGGTCGAACAATCACTGGAAGGCCTGCCCGGTGTTCGCAGCCTCAGCTCAGAATCATCCAACGGCTCTTCATTCGTCACGGTCAGAAAAGCCGGCGGGCAAGACCTGCAACAACTGCTGGATAAGGTCCGGCTGCGCATCGACAGCATTCAGGACCTGCCGGAAAAAGCTGAACGGCCGGTCATTGAAACCGACGGTTTCGATATTCCGGCACTGTACATTAACCTCTATGGAGAAACTGACCTGGCCACTTTGCAGACCCTGTCTGAGCAGCTCAAAGAAAACCTGCAGGCCCGTGAAGAAATATCCCGGCTGACCACCTGGGGGATCCAGCCGCGGGAGATCCGCATTGAAATTCAGCCCCAGCGTCTTCGCCAGCTACAGTTAACCCTGGCGGATGTCGCAACTAAAATCCGCGCCAGTTCTCTGGACTTTCGTGCCGGCACCCTGCGTACCCGCGATGGCACCCTCTACCTGCGCACCGATAACCGCGCCCGTTTCAGCCATCAGTTTGCTGCGATCCCTGTTATAGAACGTCCGGATGGCAGCCAGATTCTGCTGGGGGATATCGCCGCTATCCAGGACACGTTTGAAGAAGGCGATTTTCTGTTTCGCTTTAATAACGCCCCCACCACCGGCATGGAAATTCTGGTGGGCAAGAAAGAAAACCTGCTGGACATTTCGGCAGTGGTACACGACGTCACTGATAACTTTGAATCCCGGTTGCCTGCCAATGTTAAGGTCAGTATCTGGGGGGATTCATCCGGTTACATTTCAGACCGTCTGGACCTGTTAAAAACCAACGGCGTGCAGGGGCTGTTATTAGTGGTGCTGATGCTGTCTGTCTTCCTTAAGGTGCGGCTGGCATTCTGGGTCGCCATGGGCATTCCGATTTCCGTCATGGGCGCACTGGCTGTGGCTGGCACAGGCTGGGTGGACTATTCACTGAACGATATCACCACCTTTGGCCTGATCATCGCCCTGGGAATATTAGTTGATGATGCTGTTGTCGTCGGTGAAAGCGTCTATGAAGAACGCATGAAACATAAAGATGCCTTTGCCGGTACCGAAGCGGGGGTTGAAAAAGTCGCGGTGGCTACCGTTTTCGGCGTACTGACGACCATTGCAGCCTTTGCTCCGATGTTATTAATGGATAACCCGCTCGGTAAGGTGCTGGCAGGGTTTTCCGGCATTGTCATTCTGGCGCTTATTTTCTCGCTGATCGAAAGCAAGTTCATCTTACCCGCCCACCTGGCGCATATTCATCTGGATGACCGGCCGCCCCGGTTTATGCTGGCCCGCTTCTGGAAAATGATTCAGCAAACCGCCCGCCGGGGGCTGCTCGGTTTCAGGGATTATATATACGCCCCCTTACTTAAGCATGCCTTACGGCAACGGTATGCGGTACTGGTCATGTTTATTGCCGCCGGCATTCTGGGGCTGGGCATGCTGTATATGGGCAAGGTCCGTACTGTCTTTTTCCCGGATGTACCGGGTCAGCTGATCCGGGTTAGCCTGACAATGGATGCCCGGGCCCCGTTTCGGCTGACCCGCCAGCATATCGAACATATCCAGGCCACCGGGGAAGCCCTTAACCAACTTTTGCAACAACAGGCCGGACTGCAACAGCCGCCCATCCGCAGCATGTTTCTGATTGCACCGGGTCCAGGATCTGCCCAGATTTTTGCTGAGTTAATCCCCACCGCCGACCGGCCATCACTGGGCGTTCTCGACATTGCCCGCCAATGGCGGGAAAACACCGGACAGCTGGAAGGCAGCACTGAGCTGGTTTTCGCCGGTTCGGAAGAGATTGCCGGCGGTTTTCAGATTCGTCTGCAAAGTAAAGACACACAACAGCTGGCAGCCGCCAGTCACGACCTTCGCAATTACCTTGCAGGAATAGAAGGTGTCAGTGAACTGCGTGACAGCCTGACCACCGGACAGCCTGAACTGGAAATCCGTCTGCGTCCACAGGCCCGTACGCTGGGATTCACCACCGAAACCCTGTCCAGCCAGATCAGCTATGCCTTTGGCGGCACTGAAGTGCAGAAACTGCGCCGCGACAGCAATGAAATCCGGGTGCTGATTCAGAACGCAAAGGCTGACCGGGACAGCCTTGATGACTTATTGCAAACCCGGCTACGCAGCAGTACCGGTGCCTGGGTGCCTCTTCATGCAATCGCAGAATTCAAAGGTACTTACGTGGCAGGTACTGTCCACCGTCGTAACGGTAAACGCATCAATACGGTATCCGCAGCCATTAACCGCAGTCAAACTTCACCGGAAGAAATTGGCCAGGCCGTGTTTGGTGACTTTGCCAAAAACTTACAGATCCGTTACCCCGGCATTGAAATTCTGCCCGCCGGTGAACTGGAAGAAATGGGCGGTATCCGTAAAAACCTGGTAAAGGCACTGGCACTGGCTGCCATGCTGATTTACATACTCATGGCGGTACCGCTGAAATCTTACTGGCAGCCGGTCGTGATCATGTCGATTGTCCCCTTTGGTTTCATCGGCGCCGCCATCGGACACCTGATTATGGATCTGCCCCTGTCACTGCTGTCGTTCTTCGGTATGCTCGCGCTGACCGGCGTGGTGGTTAACGACAGCCTGGTTATGATGACCCGCTATAACAATGCACGGCGCAACGGCATGGATATTTCAAAAGCTCTTCATGATGCCGGAACCGGGCGGTTTAATGCCATTTTTCTAACCACTGCCACAACGGTGACCGGCCTGGTTCCCCTGTTATCTGAAACCTCTGAACAGGCCCGGTATCTGATTCCGGCAGCGGCATCCCTGGCATACGGCGAACTCTTTGCCACTGTCCTGATGCTGATACTGGTACCGGTGCTGATTGCCATTATTGAAGACATAAAATCTCTGGGTCACCGGCTGTGTTTTTCCAGCAAACAACCCACTCCTGAAAAGACTCCCGGCGCCCCCTTCTACCCTCCCTGATCGCGACTACTGCCGCTGCAAGGCCTGCAGCAGCGGCATCGACTGCCTATTCTGATAGGCCCGGGCTTTTACAATGTTGAATCTCACTTATAATCAGCTATGTAATACCTGTTTCCGAGGACTCAATGCTCAGACCGATAGTGTTCACACCGATAAAGCTGTTTCGCATGAACATATCCGTGTGCCGCCTGGCTTTGCTGATACTGTCAGCGGTCAGCACATCCCTGGCTGCTGACCCGCTTACCCTGCGCATGCTTACCTGGCAGGGCTATGCCCCAACCTCACAGGTCACTCAGTTCCGGCAAGCAATTGCTGATAAGTATGGCCTGACAGTAAATTTTGAAATTGCTTATGTTGACTCCTCGGATGATTACTTCAATGCAATCCGGGCGAACCGCGCGGATATCATCGCCCCCAGCCACAGCGTCTTTAATGATTCACGCTACAAGTTTCTCGACCGCCAGTTACTCATCCCGATCAATCTGAACAATGTCCCTAACTACGCTGACCTCATGCCGTCACTGAAAGCACTCCGCTATGCTGACGCCAGCGAAGATGTTTTCTTTGTCCCCCTGACCTACGGACCCTATGGGCTGGCGTATAACCAGCAGCGGCTGCCCGTTGCCCCTGCTTCATGGAAAAGCTTATGGAACCCGGTTTACGCCGGACAATACACCGTCAACTCTGACTATTACGAAGCCAATATTTACATCGCAGCGCTGGCATCAGGCCTCAGTGTTGAGGACATCAAAAATGTGGATAAGCTCAACACCCCTGAAATCAAGCATATGCTGACCAGCCTGGTCAGCAATGCCAGCAATCTCTGGGGCGGTGTCGACCAGGCCAGTGATCTGAGCGGCAATACACTCGCCACATCCTGGGGGTTTTCATTCCCGGCCTTACACTTACAGGGAGAACGCTGGAAGATGGCCTGCCCGCAAGAAGGCACGACAGTATGGATCGATGGCTACGCCCTCAGCCGAACATTGCAGGGGCGGCCAGAGCATAAAAAGATTGCCGAGGAATGGATTAATTTCACCCTGAACCCGGGCTTTCAGACGCAGGCTATCTACCAGGAACTTCACAGTTTTCCCGCCAGCGAACCTGTTTATAACGATCTGAAAACTGCCGGTACCCTTCCCCACAATGAAGCTTGTATTAATTTTGATTTTAAATGGCCCGAACTGAACAGCCGGGAACGTAACTTCATGAAAAGTATCTGGCAACGGGCACTGAAACAGGCAGAACCGCCCGCCAACACCCGCTAAGTTTCTGATATGCTCCAGCCATGTATTCATGACAGGGCTTCGGACAATGACAACTTCCACGATTCTGATCACCGGCACCAACCGGGGTATCGGGCTTGAACTGGCCCGCCGGTTCGCCGCCGCAAACTGGCGGGTACTGGCTTGCTGCCGACAACCTGAACATGCCAGTGACCTTCAGGCACTGGCTGGGCAGCACAGCAATATTGAAATATTTCAGCTGAATGTGACGGACTACACTCAGGTCGCTGCATTGTCTGAACAGCTGAAAGATACCCCGATCGACATCCTGCTCAGCAATGCAGGGTTATACGGCCCGAAAGCTTACGGTTTTGGCGATGTTGATCCACAGGCTTGGCGGGAAGTGCTGGAAGTAAACACAGTCGCACCTCTGATGCTGGCACAGGCGTTTGTCCAGCAGGTAGCAGCCAGCCAGCGGAAACTGATCGCTGTGATCAGCAGTAAAGTGGGCAGTATTGCGGATAATCAGGGAGGTGGCGGATACATCTACCGCTCATCGAAAACCGCTGTGAATCAGGTCGTTAAAAGCTTATCCATTGATTTAGCGCCGCTGGATATCAGCGTTGTCAGTTTGCACCCGGGCTGGGTACAAACGGAAATGGGCGGCCCTGATGCACTGATCAGCACCGCCGAAAGCGTTGCGGGACTACAGCAGGTTTTACTGCAGGCAGGCCCTGAACAGAGCGGCCAGTTTCTGGAATATAACGGTAAAATCATTCCCTGGTAAGCCGGATCTGATACGTAAATTCAGACAATAAAAAACCACCCTCCGGTAACGGACGGTGGTTTTTTGATGCTCAGAATTTCTTCCTGCTGCTCAATCCTACATCGTTTCCAGATTGCCGGCGGTCAGCATTTGCTGGAGGATATCCAGATCTGTGTTGCCGCCGTTATTGGTCAGATCAACATTCTGCAGACGGATAACCATGTCATCCTTACTGCTCTCCTGCGAAACTGAGTTACCGGCAACATAATCACCGTCGCTGTTGATATGCACCAGAGTATCGTTACCGACCTTCTCAAAGTTCAGGTAAGCATCCAGATTATTAGCAGTTTCAGCGGTATTCAGCAGGCTGGTCAGATCCAGCACATCACCTTCACTCTGATCAAAATCCAGTATGGCATCGATCTCAACACTGCTGCCCACATCCGAAGACAGATACGTGAACCGGTCTGCCCCGTCACCGCCTGACAACTGGTCAGTACCTAAACCACCAAAAATAGTGTCATCACCGGCATCACCCCAGATAATGTCATTGCCGCTGCCGCCGGTCAGGGTATCGGTTCCCGCCCCGCCGCGAAGCTGATCATGACCGGAATTACCGTTCAGGGTATCGTTACCGGTACCGCCATCAAGCACATCATTACCGCTGCCACCATTAAGGGTGTCATTGCCGGTGCCCCCTGACAGCAGGTCATTACCGTTATTGCCGTTCAGGGTATCGTTCCCCCCGGAGCCGTCAATATTATCGTTATTGCCAGTGCCATTGAGGGTGTTATTCCCCTGGTTACCCGCCTGATTATTGGTGGTCTGGGCAATATTTACCGTAATGTTTTCAGTGGCGGTACTGGTCGTACCGTCACTCTCTGTGGAGGTCGCGGTTACCGTCAGATTAATGTTGCCGGTAAATCCACTTGCCGGGGTCAACATCAGCCCTGCCAGTTCAGCTTGGGTAACTGTCCAGACGCCACCTCCGTTATTGGTACCTGCACTCAGAGTTGCACCGGCAGGTACACCGCTGATCTGTACAGTCAGTGTTTCGGAGCTGTCCGTCAGATTTGCTGAAATCGCCAAAGGAACCGATGCTTCGTTCAGAACCGTACCGTCTGACTGGGTAAGCTGATAGCCGGTTACATTCAGATTTGAATGTACGCTCTGGTCCCGGCCGTTCATCACAATGAAGGAAACTTTATATGTACCGGCAACAGTTGCATTCAGTGTCTGCGTACCGGACGCACTGCCTGCGCCGGAACTGGTCCAGACCTGCTCAGAAGAACTCAGCTGTACTATGCTGGTGTTGCCGTTCGGATCGGTGATAACAGCAAAGGCCAGATCGTTGAAGCCCCGGCTGATATCATTCTGACTGTTCTCACCATTGTTAAAGGTCCAGTCCAGCGCCAGTGAATCTCCGCTTTCGAGATTCGCTTCATAAGACACCACCTCACCGCGGGTTGCATTCACGTTACCGTTATCAGTAACAGCACCGGATGGCGGATTAAAGGTATCCAGTACCCCGTTGTTCAGACCCAGCTGACTTTCAATATTTGCCTGAGTAACATTGGCTGAGGTGTTTATCTGCGTCAGCGACTGATACACCCCCTGCACATTAGGGACAACCCACAGATCTGGCGTATCGGCAACCGGTGTAACCTGTAGCGCCACGGTCCGGGTAAGACTTTCACCGGTCAGGCTGTCTGTCACGGTATAGGTAAAACTGTCATTGCCGCTAAAGTTTTCATCCGGCGTATAGGTGTAGGTGCCATCGGTGTTGAACACCAGAGTGCCATCAGATACATCCGTTGCCATGGTATATGTCAGCGTACCGCCACTGGTGGTTGAGTCATTACCGGCAACCGAACCGTTTAACGGAATATCTTCCGCGGTAGAAGCACTGTCATCGCCTGCTGTCAGATCAGCAACCGGATCGACTGTCAGGTTAACGGTCTGCGTTAAGCTTTCGCCACTGGCCGCGTCAGTCACTGTATAGGTGAAGCTGTCGCTGCCGTTGAAGTTAGCGTCTGGGGTATAGGTGTAAGTACCGTCGGTATTGAAGGCTAAAGTGCCATTCGATACTCCGCTGGCTACTGCATAGGTCAGCGTGCCGCCACTGGTGGTGCTGTCATTGCCCGCCACGGAACCGTTGACTGCGGTGTCTTCATTGGTGGTCGCTGTATCATCCGCCGCAGTTAAATCCGTCACCGGATCAACAGTGATGTTCACTGTCTGGGTCAGGCTCTCGCCGCTCGCAGCATCGGTCACGGTATAGGTAAAGCTGTCTGAACCGTTGAAGTTAGCGTTCGGCGTGTAGGTATAAGTACCGTCGCTATTGAAGGCTAAGGTGCCGTTCGATACTCCGCTGGCTACTGCATACGTCAGTGTGCCGCCACTGGTGGTGCTGTCATTGCCCGCCACACTGCCGTTCACTGCCATGTCTTCATTGGTAGTGGCAGTGTCATCCGCTGCAGTTAAATCCGTCACCGGATCAACGGTAATATTCACCGTCTGAGTCAGGCTCTCGCCGCTCGCGGCATCGGTTACGGTATAGGTAAAGCTGTCTGAACCATTGAAGTTCGCATCCGGCGTGTAGGTATAAGTACCGTCGGTGTTGAAGGCTAAAGTGCCGTTCGATACTCCGCTGGCTACTGCATACGTCAGTGTGCCGCCACTGGTTGTAGAGTCATTGCCCGCCACTGAACCGTTGACTGCCGTGTCTTCATTGGTGGTGGCAGTGTCATCGGCTGCGACCAGGTCCGTGACCGGATCAACGGTGATGTTTACCGTCTGAGTCAGGCTCTCACCGCTCGCCGCGTCGGTCACGGTATAGGTGAAGCTGTCAGAACCGTTGAAGTTCGCATCCGGCGTGTAGGTATAAGTACCGTCAGTGTTGAAGGCTAAGGTGCCGTTGCTCACACTACTGGCTACTGCATACGTCAGCGTGCCGCCACTGGTTGTAGAGTCATTGCCAGCAACTGAACCGTTTACCGCCGTATCTTCGTTAGTCGTTGCCGTATCATCGGCTGCGACCAGGTCAGTGACCGGATCAACGGTAATGTTTACCGTCTGAGTCAGGCTCTCGCCGCTCGCCGCGTCGGTTACGGTGTAGGTAAAGCTGTCTGAACCGTTAAAGTTAGCATTCGGCGTGTAGGTATAACTACCATCAGTATTGAAGGCTAAAGTGCCGTTCGATACACCGCTGGCTACTGCGTAAGTCAGCGTGCCGCCACTGGTGGTGCTGTCATTGCCCGCCACACTGCCATTCACTGCGGTATCTTCGTTGGTCGTCGCCGTATCGTCTGCTGCGACCAGATCAGTCACCGGATCAACAGTGATGTTCACCGTCTGAGTCAGGCTCTCACCACTGGTCGCGTCAGTCACTGTATAAGTGAAGCTGTCAGAGCCGTTGAAGTTAGCGTCTGGCGTGTAGGTATAAGTGCCGTCGGTGTTGAAGGCTAAGGTGCCATTCGATACACCACTTGCAACGGCATACGTCAGCGTGCCACCACTGGTTGTATTGTCATTGCCAGCAACTGAACCATTGACTGCGGTGTCTTCATTGGTGGTGGCAGTATCATCCGCCGCAGTTAAATCCGTCACAGGATTAACGGTGATGTTCACCGTTCGGGTCAGGCTCTCGCCGCTCGCCGCGTCCGTTACGGTGTAGGTGAAGCTATCACTGCCGTTGAAGTTCGCATCCGGCGTGTAGGTATAAGTGCCGTCGGTGTTGAAGGCTAAAGTGCCATTCGATACTCCGCTGGCTACGGCGTAAGTCAGCGTGCCGCCACTGGTGGTGCTGTCATTGCCAGCGACTGAACCGTTTACTGCCGTGTCTTCGTTGGTAGTTGCCGTATCGTCTGCTGCGACCAGGTCAGTGACCGGATCGACCGTAATGTTCACGGTCTGAGTGGAGCTTTCACCGCTCGCCGCATCGGTTACTGTGTACGTAAAGCTGTCACTGCCGTTGAAGTTGGCGTCTGGCGTATAGGTATAAGTACCGTCGGTATTGAAGGCTAAGGTGCCGTTCGATACTCCGCTGGCTACGGCATAGGTCAGCGTGCCGCCACTGGTGGTGCTGTCATTGCCAGCGACTGAACCGTTGACTGCGGTATCTTCGTTAGTCGTCGCCGTATCGTCTGCTGCGACCAGGTCAGTGACCGGATCGACCGTAATGTTCACGGCCTGAGTGGAGCTCTCACCGCTCGCCGCGTCGGTTACGGTATAGGTAAAGCTGTCTGAACCATTAAAGTTAGCGTTCGGCGTGTAGGTATAACTACCGTCAGTATTGAAGGCCAAAGTACCATTGCTCACACCACTGGCTACGGCGTAAGTCAGCGTGCCGCCACTGGTTGTAGAGTCATTGCCAGCAACTGAACCGTTTACCGCCGTATCTTCGTTAGTCGTCGCCGTATCGTCTGCTGCGATCAGATCGGTCACCGGATCAACAGTGATGTTCACCGTCTGAGTCAGGCTCTCGCCGCTGGCCGCGTCGGTTACGGTATAGGTAAAGCTGTCTGAACCGTTGAAGTTCGCATCCGGCGTGTAGGTATAAGTACCGTCAGTATTGAAAGCCAAGGTGCCGTTCGATACTCCACTGGCTACTGCATACGTCAGTGTGCCGCCACTGGTGGTGCTGTCATTGCCCGCTACACTGCCGTTGACTGCCGTGTCTTCGCTGGTAGTTGCGGTGTCATCCCCTGCAGTTAAATCACCGGCAGGATCGACCGTAATACTCACTGTCTGAGTCAGGCTCTCACCGCTCGCCGCGTCGGTCACGGTATAGGTAAAGCTGTCTGAACCGTTGAAGTTAGCGTTCGGAGTATAGGTATAAGTACCGTCGGTACTGAAAGCCAAGGTGCCGTTGCTCACACCGCTGGCAACAGCATACGTCAGTGTACCGCCACTGGTTGTAGAGTCATTGCCCGCCACTGAACCATTCACTGCCGTGTCTTCGCTAGTCGTCGCCGTGTCATCCGCTGCAACCAGGTCGGTAACCGGGTTAACCGTAATCACAACAGTTTGTGTCAGGCTCTCACCGCTGGCCGCGTCAGTCACTGTATAGGTGAAGCTGTCAGAACCATTGAAGTTAGCATCTGGCGTGTAGGTGTAGGTGCCGTCAATATTGAAGGCCAAAGTACCATTGCTCACACCGCTGGCTACTGCATACGTCAGTGTGCCGCCACTGGTTGTAGAGTCATTGCCCGCCACACTGCCGTTTACTGCGGTGTCTTCGTTGGTGGTCGCTGTATCATCGGCAGCAGTCAGATCTGTGACCGGATCTACAGTGATATTCACGGTCTGAGTGGAGCTTTCACCGCTCGCCGCGTCAGTTACTGTATAGGTGAAACTGTCTGAACCATTGAAGTTAGCGTTCGGAGTATAGGTATAACTACCATCAGTATTGAAGGCTAAGGTGCCGTTCGATACACCACTTGCAACGGCATACGTCAGTGTGCCGCCGCTGGTTGTCGAGTCATTGCCCGCCACACTGCCGTTAAGGGCCGTATCTTCATCGGTAGTGGCCGTATCATCGGCAGCGGTCAGATCAGTGACCGGCGTCACATTCAGCGTAACTGTTTGAGTCGCCGTCTCATTGCCAAACAGATCAGTTACTGTGTAGGTAAAACTGTCAGCGCCATTAAAATTAGCATTCGGTGTGTAGGTAAAAGTGCCGTCAGCATTAAATACCAGAGTGCCATTACTGACGCCGGTAGTAACTGCGTAGGTCAGCACGCCGCCACTGGTGGTGCTGTCATTCGCGGCTACAGTACTGCTGACAGCATTGTCTTCTGCAGTTGTTGCTTCATCGTCGGCTGCCGTCAGGTTAATAACCAGATCGGTCAGAATCGGCTGTAAATTATTAATATCAATGAAAGGCGAGGTCTCATCGTCGATATCATTTGGATTTTCAGTGACATCACTTTCAAAACCTGAACTGGCAATCACAGATTCGCCGCTACGGGTTATTTCCCCCAGAGTATTAAAGCCACCATCGCTGGCTGCACCATTACCACCCTGCGCGCCAGCAGCCGTTTCTTCCAGTAATTCGGTCGGGTCGGCCCCGGCAAGAATCAGTTGCTCAATGGCTGACAGCTCACCTTCAATTTCAGACTGACCAGACAGCGACTGTACATTCAGGCTGACGTCGCCGGTTTTCGGATCAACCACTACCAGCGCGGTACTGTCTGATGGCAGGCGCTCTTCACCATTACTCAGACTCACAACCACTGCACTGTTGTCTGCCGTGATTATCTTGTCACCAGGATGTAGCTGTTCTTCAGCCGTTGCAGCGCGCAGTTTGCCGTCTTCCGACAACAAAATCACATCACCTTCAACACTGATAATGACTACATCATTCCTGGTATCGACCATACCGACCTCGCTTGAATACCTGACAATTAATTTAAACTTCTAAAAAGAATGCACAAAGCGTTCCTTATTCATAGAAATTCAAACAAAACAACAACATAAAAAATGTGCCACATAATCATAACCTTATTTCGCAGCAAAGGTTTGTAGCACGTGTCATTCTGAGACACATTTTTACAACAAAAGTGCTTGATACAAGATGAATACACCACCGGAAAATGGCCTGTGAACGTAGAATCTACGGGCGATTTTAACAAAACGGGAACTTTAAAAAAATCTTCCCAATAAAGATTTCAGGCAGCTGTAAAGTACAGTTTGCATAAGCCTGATTATCCAAACATAACAATCTGAATCATGTCTGAAAAAAGCAGCCCCCCCAACAGGAACCGCCTCAAACAATCTATTCTTTCCTAAAGCTTATCCACACATCGCAGGATGAATATACAGAGCGAAACACAAAAGAGTTTTCTGAAGATTTTCCCTATGATTAACAGCCAGTATGATCAGGACTTCCATCTTCGCCAAAGCCCCTTCATACTGTTGAAAAATTTAGGTAAATTGGCGTTTTAGAACGTCTGAAACGAGTCATATACAGAGGTAATCCGGACCAATGCCTTTGCTCTTCAGAATTAAGAAAGTCTTTCTCCGGCACTTTATGGATTTACGCTGGTACAGCATCGTACTGGCAATTACATTCTATATTGTGCTGAGTTGGGGATTACTCCAACTGGCAGGTGAACAGGCATTACTGAACGGAGCTGATTTCATCTACTGGATGATCGTCACCGCTTCTACCGTCGGTTATGGGGATTTTTCACCCACAACAGCCGCCGGCAAATACATTGTTTCTTTATTTGTCATTCCGTTCGGCCTGGGGCTGTTCGGTCTGGCTGTCGGCAGGCTGGCAGCATTTGTTTCATTCCAATGGCGAAAGGGGTTAAAAGGTTTGAAAACGTTAGATTACACCGGGCATATTCTGATCATCGGCTGGAATAATGAGCGTACATTACAACTGATCCGCTTGCTGTTACGGGAGATTGAATATCACCATGACACCCAGCGGGTTGCGCTGTGTGTAAAAGCAGATATCGAAAATCCGCTACCTGAAGAAATCGGTTTTATCAAAGTTAACAGCTTTAATAATGATGAGCAGATATCCCGCGCAGCCTTAAAGCAGGCCAGTTGCATCATCATTGACAATCCCGAAGATGATCTGACCATGACAACAGCGCTGTACTGCTCAGCTCAGAATCCTGATGCCCACATCATTGCTTACTTTAAAGAAGAAAGCCTGGGCAAGCTGCTGAAAGCACATTGCCCGAACATTGAATGCATGCCGTCTGTGGCAATCGAAATGCTGGCGAAATCCGCCATGGATCCGGGGTCCAGTGCACTGCACCACCAGCTACTGGATGTGCACAGTGGAATGACACAATACTCTGTGCAGTTCGGTGCCAGTAAAACCGTCACCGTACGGGATATTTTCCTGAAGCTGAAAGAAGAATATGCCGCTACACTGATCGGTATTTCCAGCCAGGGATATGACAACATCGAACTCAACCCGGCCCTGGAGCAATCCGTTACACCGGGAAGTACACTGTATTACATTGCCGATGAGCGGATTAACCAGCTCAACTGGGATTCGTTTTAAGCCCCACTGCTAAAGGGGTTATGCATGCTCACCTCACTTACAGGGCTTATTAACTTTGCCCTGTAATTTGCCGTTGCCACCGGCCTGTTACTGGCTTGCAAGTTCATCTACGCGTTTGTGACCCCTTACGATGAATAGAAGCCGGTCAGGGCAGACTTCGGAGATTTACCTCAGAAGATGCCGTGTTCTGGTTAAAACCGCCCTGCCGGCATGTCAGCCCGGAAAGACAGCCACCAGATCACGCAGGATCGATCCCGTTTTGTGCCACACATTATTCTCAACTGAAACCTCAGCGACATAACGTATCTCTGTTATTTGACATAACGGCCACGTCAAAAGGCCGTTATTTCAAATATCTATGAAGGCCATTAAATAAATTACATACCATTAAATTACGCACAATTTAACATTCATGCATCGCTCTTCACACATAACCAGCAGGTGATGTAATGAAAAACATTTTTTCCACCGGAACTCTCAGAAAAATAATCATGGGTGCAAGTCTGTGCAGCCTGACCCTGGCGGTTCAGGCACAGGCCCTGACGGCTAAGATTGGTGCATATCCCGGCAACACCGCGGCTAACGCCAGCGGCAATATATCCGTCACTTTTACAGACGATTACCTGACCATGTTTTACGAGTTACAAGGCGTCAAACCGGTGACCAGTGGCGGTGTACATATTCACACAGGCACCAGTTGTGACAACGCCAGTGATGTTGGCGGGCACTACTGGGCACCGGTTGAAGAAGGCGACTACTGGAAAAGCGCCCGCTGGGTTGCGGACAGTGCCGGTGATGCCAAGGGCAGCTTCCGACTGGTGTCCGGCATCGATTACAGCGGTAATAAAGGCCACACGGTTATCATCCATGACGATAACGGCAGCCGTATCGGCTGCGGCATTCTCAACTGACAGAGTGATGCTCAGGCCTTTCGTTTAACAGAGCATTGATTTAACAGATAAGGCCCTGAACGCTCAGGGCCTGCCTTAAACCGTCACATCTGCTGTCGGCCCAGCGCCTTCAGAACTCATACCGGGCAGTCATGTAAAACGTACGCGGACCACCCACGTTAATCCGGTAGGCATCGCCGCTGCCGTTTGCCAGATAATGTGTCTTGTCCGTCAGGTTTTTAATGCCTGCCTGTAACCGCAAAGTCTCCTCATTACCTAACGGAATGTAATACCAGGCAGCGGTATCATAGACGGTGTATGAAGGCAGCTTGAAGGTATTCGCATCGTTACCGTAACGCTCACCCACGTGCTCCATACCAAGACCAACCCCCAGGCCGGCCCAGTCACCGCCCTGCACTTCATACGATCCCCAGATACGCGCTTTGTGCCGAGGAATACTGTAAGGACGGTTACCCTCATTTGATGTTGACGTGCCACTGACACGTACAATTTCACTGTCCATATACGAATAAGATGCCAGCACATTCAGACCGGGCACAAACTGCATAGTACTGCTGAAGTCCAGACCACGGGTCTGTTCTTCACCGTTCAGGTAAGCCACCAGATTCTCATACCGGAGTACATTCTTCCGGGTAAGATCATAAGCAGCCGCCGTAAAACGCAGCTTGTCATCCATGAAACTGGTTTTAATGCCCAATTCAATTTGCGATGAATCTTCCGGCGCCAGTGATGCTGATGACCCGGTCGACCCGGCAGTAACACCAATATAATTCGGCGTAAACGATTCACTGTACGACGCATATACCGACACTTCATCAGTAATGTCATACATCAGACCAGCTTGTGAACTGATATTGTCATTTTTAGTACTGACACGGCTCACTTCAGGTGTCGCCAGTTTATCGAATCCCTGTTGACCGGAATTAATAGCCCGGTAGTAGGTCGTGCTGGTCTCATCGATTTCAAACCGGTCGTAACGGATCCCGGTCAACAAGTTCAGCCGGTCAGTCAGGTGGGCCAGGTTCTGTACAGAAAGGCCAAACTCATCAATCGTTTCTTCACTGTCATTCAGCAGCGTCTGAGCCAGTTTCTGATTCGCCGGCTGCACACTGCTATTAATATCAATCACTGAGAGATCATACACATAGGCACCAAAACCACCCGGAATTAACGCCGCCGGAGTATCCGTCAGTGCGGCACCGTCGGCATCCTTCACCTTACGACGGGTATAGTTACCGCCCAGATACAGGGTGTTATCGATGCCACCAATCTGATAATCACCGCTAAGGCTGTCAGACAAAAACAGATCACTTTCTTTTACATCCGGATTGGTGTCAGAAATCCGCACCAACTGACCATTCGCCTGAACAGAACTGCGGTTCAGGCCCGCCAGCGCGATGCTCAGAAAGCTGTCATTTGCTGGTACTGAATTCAGGCCGGCTACCGGCCGGGTCTGATAGTCATCAAACGTCTTCTCGTAATAGCCAAGCTTCAGACGGTTAGTCCAGCCATTATCCAGTTCATGATCCCAGTCGAACTGAATTCTCCGGTCGGTACTTTCCCGCTTGTCATGCTCACTGCCCAAACGCCGCTCCATCGGAATATCTGCAATGCTGATGTTACCGCTGGCATCTGCCACCGCAACGGTTCCCCGATCAATAGGTAAATCCTGCTTAGCATAATTCAGTCGCAGGGTATAAGTATTGCGCTCATCCGGTGTGTAACTGATGGATGGTGAAATGCTGAAACTTTCCCGCTCAGACGGGAAGGTTCCTTCTGTGGTTTTCACTTCCCTGAACGTCTCACTGTTCTCACCGGACATAATCAGACGGTACTGCAGGTCATCCGACAGCGAACCGGTGCTGTCCAGTACCAGCTTCTGCCGGCCTTCTTCATCCAGCTCAAGCTGAAGCGAGTTTGCCTGCTCCGCTTCAGGTTTCTTGGTAATGATGTTCACCAGCCCCCCCGGGCTCACCTGCCCGTGAAGCACCGACGCAGGCCCGAGAATAACCTCCGTACTTTCAACATTGGCCAGATCAATGTTGTACCGGTTACTGACCGGATTACCGTCGACAAAGAGATGACTGCTGGTAAAACCACGTATATTGACCTGAGTCTCAGTGCCTCCGAAACCATGGGCGCGGGTTACACCTGCCGCATTCATCAGCAGATCATTCATATCGTTAGCATTCTGATCAAGAATCAGCTGCTCAGGCAGTACCTGAACCGTCCGGGGAAGCTCATCAATGTCCGCGGGAAAACCGGTTGCCGAGGAAGCCTCATCATATTCATAGCGGCTCAGAGCGGTACCGTAAATAACAGACACTTCAGACTCAGTCACATCGGCTGAACGGCCCTGTACAGCAGAACCGGCAGGTGTAATCACCAGCTGTGTGCCATCATTAATCTGAAAACGGAATCCGGTATTGTGTAACAGCTTTTCCAGTGCCTGCCCGACGGTCATGTCTGCATCCACCGCAACCGCTTCCTGCCGGAAATCGCCGGCCGGCATCAGCACAACCAGTCCGGCCTGCTCCGCCACACTGATCAGGGAACGCTGCAAACTCTGTACAGGTACAGCACTCTGCAATTGGTGAGTGAGCACATCCCCCTGCTGAGCAACAACCTGAGACGACACACCCAGAGCAATTGCTGAACATAGCAGTGTGCGCATGAAACCTTTCCGCAAAGACGCTTTTCGTGAGACGCCGGACGCGGATAAAATATTTACAGAAATCTGGCTGAGTGCCATGACCTGAAACTCCTGACAACTAAATAAATATCAAAAATACAAATACAAACAATTCGCATTACTTAGATATTAAGTACGTCAGCCGCCTCCGGTTACCCAACCCTGTATATTAAAAAAAATTTTAGCGGTGTAATAAAACCAGCGAATCCGACAGCGTTATATGCCTGATTCCCAGTGTCTGCTGTAACATTTTCAATGCAGTCGGCAGATCATCCAGCGGCAAAATACCGCTAACACGGGCATCCGTTAAGCGGGGATCAACCGAACGGATCACCGCAGCGTAATGGCGGTTAAGTAAGGTGACTAACTCGCTGACCGGCATATCCTCAACACTGGCTGTACCGCGTTTCCATGCCGGCCAGTAACGGGCACTGCCGGCCTGCACATCAAATTTTCCATGCCGGTAACGCAGTTCCTGCCCCGCATTCAGTCTGACCGGCTCACCGCCGGCAGCCGTATCCACAACTCCTTCAGTCAGGGAGACTGTCACCTGCCTGTCACCCAAACGGATATTAAAGGCGGTGCCTACTGCTACGGTAACCGTATCACCTGCCATTACCCTGAAAGGCCGTAACGGGTCTTTAACCACTTCAAAGAAAGCTTCTCCACGCAACAGGTGAACTGTTCTGCTGGTCGGCGACATTTCCACAGCCACCGCGGTACCGCCACTCATATAAAGACGGCTGCCATCCTCCAGCCGGAATATACTGTGCTGAGCACTGTCAGTCACAAAATCCGCATCGCTCAGCGGTACTAAAACAGAAGCAGGGACAAACACCATCAGCATCAGCAATACACAACATAGCGATGCCCCCAGCCAGCAGTAACCTTTACTCAGAGGTGTTTTACCCACAGGCTTCAGCAAATGCCCTGTGCCATGCTGTGGAGTCACAGCGGCTTCATCGACCTTACCCATCTTGTCCCACAACAGTAATACTTCCAGATAGCGGCTTTCGTTATCCGGCTCGCTGTCTTTCCAGACAACAAACGCTTGCTTAAGCGCAGAATTATCAGGATCAGCCTGCAGTTTCAGGAACCAGTCCAGTGCTTCATTCTGGCTGGCGTCGGCAACAGCATGCCTGGCTTGCGAAGAAGAGTGTATCTGTGGCATCCGGCGTCCCTCAGTTCAGATCTTTCAGTAACGCATGGCGGCATTTCTGCAATGCGTTTTTTAAATGCTTTTCAACCATGGTCTGCGAAATGCCCAGCTCCCTGGCAACCTCACGTAATGGCATTTCCCTGAAACGTGCCAATAATAAAGCTTCTTTACTGCGGGGCGGCAACTGCTCAATGGCGGCATGCAGGCAATCTATTTCCCGCTGCTGAGCAATACAGTCCAGCACACCCGGATCGTCTGATACCCATTCCTGAAGCACATCATCTGATTCAGTTTCCGGGGCCCTCTGGCGGGCCCGTAAATAATCCACCGTGACATTGCTGGCAACTTTATGAAGAAAGGGCTTTGCCTGCCGAATGGTATCCAGCGCCGGCATCCGGGATAATCGAATGAAAGTCTCATGCAACAGCTCTTCCGCTATATGCCGGTGTTTTACCTGAGCCTGAATTTGCATAAGTAGCGCCTGCCGGTGCTGACGGTACCAGTTTTCCAGCACCCCGTCCTGCTGAGCAATCGCTTCAGGCGGCCTGTCGTCCAGTGCGGCATCATACATTTGACTGCTCATTATTCTGTTACATAACCCGGTTTAAATCTGCGGCACACCGTCACAACCTTTAAAACCAAGCGCTGTAACACTAAAAATCCGGCGCAAAGAATACTAAAGAGTTCTGCGCAAATCATTAAAAATGATAACTATTAACATATAAAACAGATAATCATTCACTGAAATATTTGAAAAAAACGTCGCTTTACACAGACAAAACTACGAAATGCATTACTCAATCTGGGTTTTTATCGTTGAGTCTTCCTCAAACCGGCCGTTAATATGAATATAAAATGAACAAAGTGATCGTGAGATTAATCCTCCGGCTCTCATATCTGTGTTCTTCCAGCTGTCGTGCTCAGGTATACAGCTGATAGCCGGACCACAAGCAGACGCTGCATGACAAAAACAAGCGATGAGCTGGTAAAACGAAAACTGACCGACAATGACATCTCTGCCGGAGAGGCTCTGAGCTGGGATATATTCTCCGCGGGTGGCTCACTGTTGCTGTCTGAAGGGCATGTGATTAAAAGTGACAGCCAGATAGCCCAACTGATCACCCGGGGTGCCTGTTATTACAGCACAGCTGAAGAAGCGAACGTTTCCCAGACAAAACGCCGGGACCCGAATGAACCGGCAGTCAGTTTTCTGATCGTCAATACGCTGCTTGATCACCTGAAAAACGCCTTCGAAATTCTTCATGAAGAAAACGATCCGACATTCATCAACCGAATCATGCGTATCGCACTGGATATCCAGTACGCCTGTGATGAAAATACCGACGCAATGGTCGGCAGTATTCAGCTGAATCTCGAAGCACCTAACTATCTGGCCCACCCACTGCATAATGCTATTTTGTGTGAAGCTGCCTGCCGCCGTCAGGGCAAAGGCCCACTGGACCGCCTGCCTATACTGGTCGCAGCACTGACCCAGAACATCGGTATGCTTGAAATTCAGGAACAGGTATTCCAACAGGAAGACGCCCTCAGCTCAGAGCAGCAAGCCATTATTGACGACCACCCACAAACCGGGCATGACCTCCTGACCAGCCACGGAGTAACTGAAAAACGCTGGTTAACGGCCGTTCTTCAGCACCACGAACGGATCGATGGCAGCGGTTATCCACACGGAATCAGCGGTTCAGATCTCAGTGAAGACGCCAAACTGCTGGCCATTACCGATAACTATACCGCCCTGATTCGTCCCCGTGCTTACCGCAGCCGTATTCTGCACAAAGATGCCCTGCGCCAGATGCTACAACAACGCGGCAGCTCAATTGACGGGGATCTGGTGACGCTGCTGATCAATGCCATCGGGATCTATTCACCGGGCAGTCTGATTGTGCTGACCAGCGGTGAAATTGGCATCGTGACCCGCCTGACGAAAAAACTTGATGAACCCCTGATCCGCCTGATCACCAACGCCCAGGCTCAGCCCGCTGAAATCGGTGAAGAACAGGCCACCGGCGGGGATACCGGCATCGCCATTAAAAATATGCTGTGCGCCAAAGAACATCAGCACCTGCTAAAAGGCCTCCGCACCGTCTGGCCGATGCAACACCCGCTGGCGCGGGATGAAATGTAATCATACCCTCGCAATCGGTTTGCAGATCTCTATAGTAAGCCAACCAACACGCTAAACCAGTAAACGAACCTGTAGTCAGAGCCTATCTGAGGATCTTTATGAAGCTAACTGATGCCTGTGAGCGGTATCTCCATTACTGCCAGCACACAAAAAAACTATCTGCGCTAACCATTAATGCTTACCGACATGACCTGAAGAATTTCCAGGCACTGACCGGTGCAGGTAAAGCAATCAATACCATTAACCGTCAGTCCATCTATCATTATGTCGATACCCTGTTCTCTGATGGCCGATCTGAAGCAACAGTCAAACGCAGACTGGCCTGTCTGAAGACATTATTTAAATGGCTGGAGAATGAGGAATACACTGATAACAGCCCTTTCTATAAGTTTGACCTTAAAGTCCGGCTGCCTAAACGATTACCCAGAAATATTAAAATTGATGAACTGCGGGCCATGTTCCACTCTGCCAGAGCAAGCGCTAACCTTCCTCTCTCTTTATACGACTCAAAAAAGATATCCCACCCAAAAAAAATCAAATATCTGAATACCTTGATCATCATTGAATTGCTATTCAGCACGGGGGTCAGAATCACTGAGTTGGTATCCATTCAGCTGGCTGACATCCACCTCAATTCCAACACAATAAAAATCCACGGCAAAGGTCAGAGAGAGCGAAAAGTATTCATCCCAGACAAAGAAACTCTGGAACTTATCAGGATTTATCTTCAGGCCCGCTCCGGGCTAACGCCTTCTCACACCAACTTTCTTATCAACACCCGCGGAGCAGCTCTATCATCACAAAGCGCCCGCCTTCTGGTCAAAGACAATGCAAAATCAGCAGCAATAGGACGAACAATAACGCCCCACATGTACCGCCACTCCGCAGCAACACAGCTTCTTGAAGCAGGTGTAGATATTCGTTTTGTGCAAAAGCTTCTGGGCCATGAAAGCATCGAAACAACACAAATTTACACCCATGTTGAGGATATCGCACTGAGAGACAATGTGATGAAAGCAGCTATCAGAGAGCAGGTTATGTAATTTTTAGTGATAACTAGGAATTATGGAAAATTGTCGGAACATTATACTAGTAAGTCAGGGAAACTATTTTCAGATAAGAAATGGTTAGAAAATCACCATGCTATTAAGAGTCGTTTAAGATCTGAGCTTGTGCATAAATTACCTATATTTGATGGCGATAAGGTATTAGACATCGGCTGCGGAACTGGTGATTGGAGTCTATTAGTGGCAGATAAGGTTGGCCATAAAGGAAAAGTCATTGGGATTGATATTGATGAAGAATCTATCGAACTAGCAAATCGCAAGAAAAATAATCACTATCACAGGTCTCAAGTAATTTTTTTAGTTAAAAAATTATCGGAACTTGAGGTGGTAAATAAATTTGATGTGATAGTTATATTTAACTGTTTGTCATATATATCAGATCCTAGCTCACTTTTAATTGAGTCGCTAAAACACATTAAACCCGGTGGACGTATAATAATTAAAGATAGTGACTTGGCTTCAGATTTTTTTTGGCCTGTCGATAGGTGTTTATACAATAAAATAATGTCAAAAATTGATTGTTCATATAAAGCCGGAGAATTATCTTACAATCACTTCTTTGCTCGAGAAATACCATTTTTATTAAAAACCAATGGCTTTTTAAAAGTAAATTCTATGGTTCAATCGTTTAGTTTTACTCATCCTCTTGATGCACCGCAAAAAAAATACATCAAAGAAAATGCAGCACTAATTTCAAAATACTCATATAAATTGGGTCTTATTGAAGAATCTATAGAATGGGCAGAGCAATTCAATGAAGAAAGCTGTTCTTGCATATTAGAAAGTGAGAGATTTCTATATTCTATGTCAGAATTTGTTTTCTATGCATTAGCACCCTCCAAATCATAATGCATTTGTAATTTTTTAATAAATGGAGATACGTCTGTAGTTGCATTTTTATGGACTGAGTGAAATGTGTCATTTAATTTTTTACCTACGGCCACACCTGCCAACTTAAAAATAGGAGTTAAAAATGGCAGTGTAAAAACCACTCCTGAGAGCATTGCAAGTCCTTCAATATAAGCGTTTACATCAACTTTGTCTGAATTATTTTCAATTGCTTTTGTTAATTTATCACCCCAAGACTGACTGTCTAGCTCATTAAAAGAATAAAGATCAGAATTTAAAAAACTAATATTTTCAGATACATTAAAAATAGCTTCGTGATATGCGCTTGAAAACCTTTTCCAATCTCCGTTTTTTATTTTATGAAGTTCATAGAACGGTCTACTCATAATGGTATTAAAGTCTTTCTGGCAAAGATAGCCACCTAAAAAAGAAGCAAAGATTTGTGGGGAATATAGAAAAGTTCTAACAGAATTATTTGATATGATTTGCTTTTGATCAATAAATACTGGACTTATGATTGGTGAATAGGTTGTAACACCAGGTATTTCATGGCTGAGGTGATCATACCATGACTGAATAAAACTAACACCTACAGAATCAATAGATTTAGAACTGAGTTCTAACTTTTCCAATTCAGGATTAAATGATACAGCTACTAATTGCCCAGTTTTTTCTATTGATTTATTTAGAGCAAAATCGATAGCCAGAATATCCTCAGGCCGGCGAATAACTGTAGTTTGATCTAATCTTTTTTTGAATAATAATTCGATATTACTATCAGGTGTTACTGAGGATCTTGATACAACATTTTGAGGATTAAAAAACTCTGAGATAATAGAGAATCTATTATCATTTATATCTGCGTTTACATCTGCATTCAAGCTAAAGGACTTAGCTGATTCGAACATATCCTTAGGTATAGTTCCTCCCCAACCTACAATTTTTAACACGTTAGTTTCTAGCATGCTTTTAAATGTTGGATGTATTAATACATTATCTATTACTTTCTTTACGAATTGATCGCTCGTGTTAAAAATTGTAGAGGTTTGAATTAGCACTACATCAAAGTAGAAACTTAACAATACTAAGTTTCCAATATGATAATTAACTTCTAACTGAAGAGATGACTTATTTAGAAATTTTTTCCTTGCAAATAAATAATAATACTCCGCCATCTCTTCATAAAGAACTGTACGAGCTCCATCCTGCAATTCATTAAGTTGAACTGAGTCATGGCTAGAAATATTACCAGATCGCATATATTCCATAATTCCTAGTTATCTATATTTTTCAAGAACCTACCACAATACCACAAAAGAAAACAAGCCCAACAACATCACAAAAACAAATACAAAAATACAACACATACAACTCAATATTTACCATAGCAATATATTGTCAGTTTTCGCCTGCAATCTGTCACATCTGACTGTCGTTATCATTTACGTCTTCTTATAGCCTAAGGCCATGATTTTGTAGTCCTTTCAGGCTACAGATAACGCCATTCATCAACAGACGGAAATCCGATGACCACACTTATGCACGCACCGCTCACCTGTTCTCTGGCGGCCCGTATTGCCGCCGCAGAAGGCGGTGTTCCCCTGAACACTGAATATCTGAACCTGCGTACCAAAACGCTGGAAAACGGTGCCTCTTTATATGACATAAACCCACTTGGCCAGGTATCGGTGCTGTCATTTGAAAATGGTGAAATCCTTACGGAAACATCTACTTGTCTGCTGTGGATACAGTCACAGTCGGAGAACAGCAGCTTCCGCCGCGATCCGGCTGATCCTGAGTATTTTCAGATGCTGCGCTGGATCGCTTTCTGTGCAACAGAGTTGCATAAACAGATTTTCAGAGTCGTGTTTTATCCGGAAGCAACCGATAGCGTAAAAGATAAAGTTCGCGATCTTGCCCCTTTGCGGTTTGAAGTACTGAATAAGCATCTGGCAGACAGGCCGTTCCTGCTGGGGGATAACTTCTCCGCAGCTGACGCCTATCTGGCCTGGTTCTTTGTTCTGGCTGAAAATGCCCGCCTGAACCCTTCAGAATATGAGCATCTGAATGCTTACCGGACACGGGTATTATCACGGCCACTGATCAGAGCGCTGGTTGAGAGTGACCGCCTGAAAGATCGCCAAATGGATCAGCAAATTATTCCTGAAGTGTAATTAAAACACCCAAAAGCCCGCAACAGCTGACCTGTCGCGGGCTTTTTAGCAGTGCTTTTCAACCGCTCTTTTCAGTCAGGAATTACACCCTCAGAACTCTTCCCATTCGTCACCGCCGCTTTGAATTAAATCGGCAGGCCGGCTGCTCTTCTGTTTAACAGGCGACTCAACCTCACGCTGCTCACTGGCGGACCCCATGAGCTTGCTAATCGCCTCATTATTAGCCACTGCCGGCGACATTTCACCGGCGTCAGATATTGAGAAGAACGCAATCAGATCCATCATCTGCTGCGACTGCTGATTCACAGACTCACTGGCAGCAGCCGTCTGCTCAACCAGTGCGGCATTCTGCTGAGTACCTTCATCCATCGAACCGATGGCAATATTCACCTGTTCAATACCACTGGCCTGTTCCTGACTGGCATTGGCAATTTCCGATACTATTTCACTGACTTCTTTAATCGACTGAACAATCTGTTCCAGTGACTCGCCGGACTCGCCCACCAGGCGGGTGCCTTCTTCCACTTTCACCACACTCTCGTTAATCAGATCTTTAATGTCTTTAGCGGCACTTGCGCTTCGCTGAGCCAGGCTACGCACTTCCGATGCAACCACCGCAAAACCACGGCCCTGCTCACCGGCACGGGCCGCCTCTACCGCCGCATTCAGTGCCAGCAGGTTGGTCTGGAAGGCGATCTCATCAATCACCCCGATAATCTCAACGATCTGCTTGCTGCTCTGGTTAATGGTCGACATTGCTTCAGCAGATTCAGTGGCAACCCGGCCCCCCTGCTCTGCCTGATCCCGGGCACCGCTGGCCAGCTCACTGGCCCGGCGGGCGTTATCCGCATTTTGCTTAACCGTCGCAGTCATTTCTTCCATGCTGGACGCGGTTTCTTCCAGGCTGGCGGCCTGATCTTCCGTCCGCTGACTCAGCACAGTATTACCCTGAGCAATTTCACCGGCACCGTGGTTAATCTGCTGACCATTAGTGCGAATATTCATTACCGTATCGCTTAACTGATCCATGGTTGTATTCAGTGCCCGGTCGAGCGCTTCAAATTCACCCCGGAAGTCACCGGCCATTCTCTCCTGCAGATTCCCCTGGGCCAGTTCAGACAGAACACGGCGTACTTCTTTGATGGGTACCACAACAGTATCCAGCATCTGGTTAACGCCTTCACTGATGGTCTTCATAAAGCCATCGTAGTTCGCCGTATCCAGACGGTCATCCAACTCACCGGCAACCGAGCGGGCAATCAGTGATTCAACCTGTTTCTCGGCATCCAGCTGTTCGGTGATATCTGTCCACTCAATTACAGTTCCCAGACGCTGCCCGGCTTCATTCACGACCGGATTAGCGATCAGGCTAAAGTGACGGTCGCCCATCTGAAGCGTGGTTTTATAAGCAGATGTCAGTTTATCCAGCAACTGACTTTGCAGAGCAGAATCACTGAATAAGGTTTCAAAACTGGCGCTTTGCAATGTGTCAGCAGAGAAGCCTGGTATTTCCTGACGAAGCGCCTCTTCAGCATTACGCATCATGCCAACGACGGCCGGGTTCACATAAATCAGCTGACCGCCAGTATCTGCCAGCATGACGTTACTGGACACATTATCCAGCGCGACTTTAATGCGCAGCGCCGCTTCTCCTTTAGTCCGGCTTTCATTCAGTTCACAACCCAGTTTGATCTGCATACTGGTCAGAGCCCGCAGTACATCACCAATCTCATCTGCCTGACTTAAATCAGCCCGGGTGGAGAAATTACCTTCGGAAATTGCTTCAAACATTTGAACGGCGGAATCCAGCGGTCGCGTGATTCCACGGACAGTGCGCCAGTAGAGGAACAGTGCCAACGCGACGATAAACAGAACAGCCCCCAGCTCAATGCCCTGTGTAATACGTAAGCTTGTTGTCCTGTCGTTTAACAGATAATTCAGTTGGTGCTCTGACTCATCAAAGAGAGAGAATATATGATTAATCACTTCCGAGCCCTGAGCAAAGTATGCACTGCTGCTAAGCGTCAAAATATTCCGTGAAATCAGCTGTTCATCCACCAGCTGCAAATAACTTTTCGCTTCGCGGATAACGCCTTCTGCTTCGCCTTTCAGGGCACTTTCCAGCTGTGGGTTCGCTTTAAACAGAGCCTGATAACGGTCTTCTATATCATGCACTGTCTTTTCAGCCAGACCATGCATAGTAAGAATGGAATCCCGGCCAGCATCATCCACCACCCCACTGTTGATCATGGTTGTACCGGCGCCACGCATGACCCCCAGAGTGTCTGCCAGAGGTAACAACTCATTAACTGTCAGGCTGATCAGCAGCGAAGAGTCCAGATTAGGGTCGACAGCCATCCCGGATTTGTCTGAAATGTGTACGACAAAATCGAACAGCGAGCTAATGATTGCGCTGTGCCGCTCAAAACTTTGCTGGCCGTCCAGTGTTGTTAACTGGCTCTCAAGCGCAGGCCAGCGGGCTTTCAGAGATTGCCATTCTGCACTCAGCTTCAGCCCTGAACCGTATTCCGCATCCACCCGATCAACGGCAGAAATATTGCTGGCGATCAGCCCCTTAAGCTCAGCCAGACGCGCGGCCTGACTGATATCACCGGTTTTATAGGCCGCCGTTCGCCCGCGATGCTCCGCCAGATTTTGCTGCAATGTACGTAGTGGCAGGATGTATTCCACCCCGTGTACTTCATCCTGCGCTTTAGTGATTTCGCTGTTTTGTTCCGCAACCACCAGAAACAGCAGAGCCAGCAACGGAATTAACACCATTGCCAGCGAGAAAAAGAGTTTCTGAAACAGTTTCCAGCGGGAGAAAACATTAAAACGCTGCCAGCGACGGGCAGCATGCAGGGTAGCCTTACCGGCATTAATGTCCCGGTACAGGCTGTCAGCTTCATCGATCTGCTGACGGCTCGGTTTAGCCCGCACCGACATATATCCGGTTACATGGCCATTCTCTTTAATTGGGGTGATATTCGCCTGTACCCAGTAATAATCACCGTTTTTACAACGGTTCTTCACCATCCCGATCCAGGGACGTTCCGCTTTCAGGGTATCCCATAAATCCTGAAACGCAGCAGGCGGCATATCCGGATGCCGGACCACATTATGGTTATTACCAACCAGTTCATCCAGCGTAAAACCGCTGATATCCACAAAGCCCTGATTACACTCAGTGATAACTCCTTTCAGGTCAGTTTTGGAAACCAGTTCCTGACCTTCTTCCATCATAACTTCCGTTTCGGTCACCGGCATATTGATCTTCATGCACACTCTCCCATGCGTTTTCCCAGCAATCAGTCCAGACTTTTTTCTTATTTCCGTATCCCTGAAGGAACAGCGTCCAGAGTCTATGTTCGGATGCAATCAGGTAATACCTGCCGTGTTACTCATTCTTCACCCCGGGTAAACAACGGCTTACATCCGCATACAGCATAGGAGGGTTAGCGACACTTTGAACAGTGACAACGCTACTTGATTGACCATTTTGAGGGGAGAAGTAGAAGATTATGTGCTAACAACAGGAAAAGACTTATAAATCATCAGGGTATAAGTGAAGAGTTCCCCGGTATCCAGGCCATCAGCTACACACAAAATCCGGCAGTAACCCCTGATACGCTGTTAACTCAGCGCTGACATCCTGCCGGGGATTACCACTCATTCGCTGATAGTGGCTGATCGTTTGCAGCAGATAAGACTGATGCACCGCACTGCTGAAGTCCCACATGCGATCACCCACCGCACTGACCGGCTCAGCGGATTCAGTGGACACATGCAAAATCTCATAAAAACGCTGTTTATCTTCCAGCAAACATTCGTTTACTAAGCCCAGGGACAAGCCAGCCAGAGCTCTGCGAACTTTATAGTTGTGATACACAGGGCAGAGCAAAAACTCCAGCGGCAAGCCCGGATGTGCCTGCCGGATAGCCGTCACAAGGTCCACCAGCAGATCCCCGCCTACTCCGGCAATCATAATCAGTTGAGGAGCCTGATCATCCGTATATTTATCCAGCGGCAACTGTGCGACATCCAGACAATGCACCAGCCAGCTATGCCGGCTATAGTCCTGCTCCAGCCGGACTTCCAGCTGCTGCATTAAAGCTGGCACCACATCCACAAAATGGACACAACCTGCCTGTTCACGCTCAAGCAATAACTGCCCCAGAAAACCGTGATCACAGCAGCAATCCCAAACATGAGTGTAGGGTTTGCACACCATGGCACTGAGTTGCTCTATACGCAGGCTGACTTTCATCCGGCAATTCTCTTAATGCAGCGAAGACGCGGCCAAGTTTACCTCAGCATGGCAGACAGTCCATACGCAGACAGGGCTTTTAACCGTCCGGAGCATCCGGATAAAGTCTGTTTTTTTCAAAATGGGTAGCACAGTACTTAAGCATTCAACTTTAGTCGGATTTTTTTGATGAATATCAAAAATCGAGCGGTAATTATATGAAACACTTCGCGTAAATATATTGTTTTTTAAAGTTTTTTTTGCCCGACAAATGCACACACAATTTGGGTTACAAAGTATACAAACGCTGGTTTAAATGCATTATATATAATGTATGATTCCCACCATGTAGCACGCGATGGACCGCTGGCACTTAACGGCCAGTCAAACCTATGCAGTCCAGCAATAAAATGTTGTTTTCATAGATTAGGGCGTTCTTCCCTAAGGAGCTGTTATGTCTTTTTTCAGGAATCTGTCAATCAGATCCAAACTGCAACTCATCATTCTGCTGCCCCTGAGCATTCTGTGTTTATGCATGGCCAGCATCCTTTCTGACAAATACACCACCGTCGTGAATAATCAGGAAGCCGCCCACCTGATCGAGTTGTCTGTCGCCGCCAGTGAACTGGTACACGAATTACAAAAAGAACGGGGTGCATCAGCCATCTATCTGGGCAGTAAAGGCCAGCGTTTCACCACCGAACTGAGCAACCAGCGCCGCAATACAGACACCGCCCTGAAATCCTACAAAACAGTTGCAGCGAAGACTCACGCCATACATAAAGCAGGCGGGCTTCGGCAAAGTATGGATGCCATCAGTTCAGATTTGAATGCACTGGAAAGCATGCGTGGAAAGATTTCTTCCCTGAGTATCCCTCTTCCACAGGCGATTGGCTTCTTAACCGCTCTGAACGGAAAAATGCTGAATATCACCGCCGGTTTATCAGACATGGTAGAAGACGTTGATATCGCAAACCGTGCCTCAGCATACTTCTACATGATGCAAAGCAAAGAGCGTGCTGGTATTGAACGGGCCGTATTAAGTGGCGTATTTGTGAAAGACGTTGCCACTGCCACAGAAAAGGAAAAGTATATTTCGCTGGCCGTTGAACAAACCGCGTTAATGCAGGTATTCCGTAAATTCGCCACACAGGCAAATCAACAGGAAGTGAACCGCCTGATGCAAAACCCGGCGGTCGCAGAAGTCACCCGTATGCGTAAGATTGCATGGGGTGCTGACAGTGGCTTTGGCGTTGATGCAAACCTGTGGTTTAAACAGGCCACAAACCGGATCAACCTGTTAAAAGACGCTGAAGACACACTGTCTGCCGGTCTGATCAATCTGGTTAACAGCAAGCAAAGCGAAGCCAATAACCTTTTCTACAGCGTACTGGTTGCTGCCATTCTGGTGATCAGTGCCACCATTGCACTGAGTGTAATGACCCAGCGTCAGATAGCCCTGCAAATGAAAGACATCATCGAGGGCCTGACCCAGTTAGGCGAACATTCTAATCTGCGGGTAAAAGTCACGCCGCGCAGTGAAGATGATCTGGGCCGTCTGGCCGTCATCTTTAACAACATGGTCGACGGTATCCGCCAACTGGTCGATGACATCCAGCAAGCCGGCCACAGCATGCAAAACACTGTAGAGACGATGCAGACCGTCTCATCGGATGTCCGTACCCAAATGGTCAGCGGTCAGGACCAGACCAATATGGTTGCCGCCGCCATGTACGAGATGGCCGCGTCCATTCAGGAAGTGGCGGCTAACTGCTCAATGGCAGCCGATCAGTCAAATGCCACCAACATCTCCGCGGAATCCGGCAAAGAACTGCTGCAAAAAACCCGTGAAGATGTGAACACACTGGATAACACCCTGCTTGAAACCCGGGACATTATCGGTCAGGTCGCCAGCGACAGTGAAGAAATCGGCAGTGTGCTGGATGTGATCAAAGGGGTCTCTGAACAGACTAACCTGCTGGCACTGAACGCGGCAATTGAAGCCGCACGGGCCGGGGAACAGGGACGGGGCTTTGCCGTGGTGGCAGATGAAGTACGCACGCTGGCGCAGCGGACCCGTGAATCCACCATCCGCATTGAAGAGATGATCGATAAACTGCAGAACGGCAGCCAGAAAGCCGTAAATGCAATGACCCAGAGCCAGGAGAAAGCCGTCGCAACCCATGACAGTATCGGTTCACTGGTGGAACAGCTCACCGGCATTATCGATCAGATATCCACCATCAATGACATGAACACTCAGAATGCGGCAGCGACCGAAGAACAGTCAGCCACAGTTAATGAAATTAACGACAATATTCAGGAGATTCAGCAGCGTTATAACGACAGTGCCGACAGTATGGCGCAGCTGAGCAACAGCTCTGACGGGGTACAGGACACCTCGCAACAGCTAAGTGCCAGCGTACAACGTTTTCAGGTATAAACACATAAGCCGTTGAATATGCACATGAATACCCAGCACGGGCTATTCATGTGCTTTAAATACCTGATTTTTTCCGGCGTTTATTGTCTGTACAATTCGTGTGGTTATCTGATGCACTGCCAGCACGACTCACCAGAACGGTTAGATCTCACTGGTGGATCTGCCTGAAGATGCTTAACCTGAATGGAATAATCAGGCTGACAACGCCGGACAGGCACATGGTGCGCAACACAGCAAAGCCTGTCATCACCCGCAGTACGGATACTGATAATAATAACTTATACCGACGGACCCAATCATTGCGGCAGAGAGTATTTCAACTAACCTCCCTGATATGGATATTGGTTTTACAGCTGGTACTGGCTGGAGTCAGTCACGCCCGCGAGCCGGTGTCTGCCGTTAAGTATCCGGAGAAAATCACGCCGGAAATGCTGTTGGGCAAGCAGTTATTCTTTGATCCGATATTATCTGAAGACCGCAAAACAACCTGTGCATCCTGTCACCAGTTCAGCCACGGCGGCAGTTTTCCTGACGCCACCACACTCATGTATAACGGCCAGCCAAGCAGATATAACTCCAGCTCTGTTTTTAATTTATCTGCCAACTATATACTTGGCTGGGAAGGCCAGTTTTCATCAATAGCACAACAGATAGACGCTCTGGTGACCAAAAAAACAGTCATGGGGCTCAGTTGGAATGAAATTACTGCACGCCTTCAACAGCACTCTGAATACCGCCAGCGTTTTGACATTATTTATCCGGAAGGGATTACGCGACAAACGGTCATGCACGCAATAGCAACGTATGAAACAGCACTCACGACTCCATCACCGTTCGACGCCTTCCAGCAGGGCGATAACGGTGCAATCAGTGAAGATGCCAAGCTCGGCTACGAACTGTTCAAACGTTATGGTTGTATATCCTGCCACCAGGGACAAAATATTGGTGGCAACCTGTTACAGAAAATCGGCGTGATAGAACCTTATACTTACGACCCGAATGATCGCTCGCAAGCAAGCCTGGGCCGCTATAACACCACCCATAACGAAGCAGATATTCAGGTCTTCCGGGTTCCCAGCCTGCGTAACGTTGCCGATACGCCCCCTTACTTTCACGACGGCTCCGTCAGTACACTCGAAGAAGCTGTAAGCCTGATGTCCAAACACCAGTTAGGCCGCGAAATTCCATCCTCAGATATCACGCTCATTGTTGCCTTTCTGCAAAGCCTCAGTGGTTCGCCTCATCCGACATTAATACCATGAGCACACTGCAAAGCCGCATCATCTTCAGTATTCTACTGGCCATCCTGGGGCTGGCGCTGCTGTTTCTGTTTGTTCAGGACAAAACCAGTTCAGAACGCCATCAACAGGCTGAGATTAATCAATATATCAGCAAATTAGAGCAGCTGGACGCTAAGCTGGAAAAACAGATTCTGCTCATGGACAGCTGGTACTTCCGCAGTTATGACGACCTGAATTCAGTCTATACAGAATATAAGGCTCAGTTAGCCTCCCCCCCTTCGCTGCCTGAAACTCTGGCGCCCTGTATCCCGGAACTTCAGGCCAACCTGAAAAAGAAGTTCCCGCTCATTGAGCAACTCAAATCCAATAATGCACTGCTGCGAAACTCACTTAACTACCTGCCCAACCTGATCGAGCTGATGTTCAGCGGGCTGGAAACAGCCAAACAACATCGCCAGATCACTCAGGAAACCAGCATTCTGTTTCGTAACTACCTGCAAAATGAAGTTATCCAGAGCCTCACCAACCAACTGGTGGACTACCGGGTCGAAACCAATCAGGTCATCCCTGACAGTGGTTTATTACCAGACGGGTTACACCCCCTGTGGAACAACATGCTCAAACACCTGAGCCTGCTGAATATGCACCGGGACAACAACATCAAGCTCAGCCAGCAATTAGAAAGCATGGCAATGCAACCTAAAATAGAGGCCTTCAATAAGCTGTTTTCTGAACACCTGGCCTTTTTGGATGAACACCGTGAGCAGCAGCAAACCTGGCTCGCCATTTACGTACTGGCCGGCCTGTTACTGATCAGTGTGCTGATCTATGCCCTGCGCCATTATCACGAACAGCATTACTTCCATAAAACCGAATCGATGACGGATACCCTTACCGGGCTCGGGAACCGGCGTTTACTGGAGCAACAATTGCCGGTGCTGTTCGGCGAAGCCAGACGTAACCACACGTCACTGGGAATTCTGTTTATTGATCTGGACGGTTTTAAAGCGGTAAACGATACCCTCGGTCACCCGCGGGGTGACGAACTGCTACGGCACATCGCCAACGAACTGCAACTGTCGCTGCGGGAAAACGATCTGGTCATCCGCTTTGGCGGTGACGAATTCGTCCTCGCCATTGCCAACGCCAATAAAGACATTCTCGAGCGGATTGCCAAGAACACCCTGCGGCTGTGCAGTGCCCGGCTGGAACAGAACATTCAGGTCAGTGCCAGTATTGGCATCAGCCATTACCCGTCCAACACCCGCAATATGCATGAACTGGTAGAACTGGCCGATCAGGCCATGTACCAGGCCAAGCAGGAAGGCAAACAGTGCATCCGGTTTTATACCCCTGAGTAAAGCAAACCATTTATACGCTCTCCCCTAGCGGCCACCCCAGGCAGTTGCCAGCGGCTATCTTCTGACCGTATGATCGGAGCCCTCCGACGTGCAGTTATTGCCCGCATAAGAATAAAAATCACAGGAATACAGTCTATGAATCAGGCCCTGCCTCAGGCTCAGGTCAAGCTTATGTACCCTATCGGTGCCATCCTGCTGGCAGTGTTTGCACTGTCGCTGGGGGACGCGCTGATCAAGGCACTCAGTCTTTCATTTCCACTCTGGCAGCTGTTTGTGATGCGCAGCATTGTTGCTGTCATACCACTGATCTTACTGATTCACTTCTTACCGAAAGAACCCGGCTTCCGCCCTAAAGCCCGGGGCTGGGTGGCGCTGCGCAGCCTGATGCTGACCTTTCAGTGGATCGCGTATTATGCCGCGCTGCCGACCATTGATCTGTCTGTGGCCGGCGCAACCTTCTACACCCTGCCCCTGTTTATCACCTTGTTCGCCGCCTGCTTTCTGGGGGAACATATTCGCCCACTGGGCTGGCTCGCCATCGGGCTGGGCTTTACCGGCGTGCTGATCATGCTGCGCCCCGGTGCCGATGACTTTAGCCTGACAGCTCTGCTGCCACTGGTGGGCGCTATTCTCTATGCGCTTTCCATGGTACTGACCCGGGCAAAGTGTCAGCAGGAAAGCCCCCTGGTACTGGGGCTAAGCCTGCACCTGACAATATTTATAGTGGGGGCTGTTGCCAGCATCGGTTTCCCACTGCTATGGCCTGACGCCCTGCAAAACACCGGTAATCAGTTTATATTCGGCACCTGGACCGACATGGGCATTGTTCAGTGGCTGGCCATGAGTGCACTGGCAGTGGCGGCCGTAATCGGTGCCGTAGGTGGGGCTTATGCCTATCAGAACGGCCCAAGCGCAACCGTCGCCACATTTGATTACAGCTATCTGGCCTTCCTGACCGTGTGGGGCATTCTGTTCTTCGCCGAAATTCCGGATATTTTCACTCTCAGCGGGATGGCACTGATTGTCACTGCCGGAGTACTGGCCGTCCGGCAGAAATAACCTCTCAGTTCAGAGACATCACCCAACAAAAAAGCAGCCAGAGGCTGCTTCTTTAAATCCATAAGCGGGCGGTTAATCCCGATAAGACGGATCTTTCTTATCCAGCATGGCTTTCAACTGTTCAAAGTGGGCATCACCGGCCCCTTTGAACGCATCCCAGCTGGCAGCGGTTTCTTCCGCCAGGTCATCCGGTAAGACATTCAGCGGCTGGCCGGTAGAATATGCCAGTATCATGGTTTTACAGGCTTTCTCCAGGTAATACAGGCTCTCAAACGCTTCGGCAACGGTTTCACCCACCACCGAAATACCATGGTTCCCCATCATCAGCGCTTTCTTGCCCTCGAAGGTATCCATGATGCGCTTACCTTCTTCATCACTGGTCGCGATGCCACCAAAGTTCGTATCATACGCAATGCGGTTGAAGAACCGGGCAGTATTATTATCCAACGGTAAAATACGCGGATCTTTAAGGGTCGACAGCGCCGTCGCATACGTAGAATGCACATGCAGAATCACCCGGGCGTGGCTAAAAGCTTTATGCACATTGCCATGAATGGCCCAGGCAGACGCATCCGGCGCATCATCGGTTTGCATAATGCTGCCGTCTTCACTGTCCAGCAACTGCAGATTACTGGCGGTAACATTGGCAAAATGCATCCAGCGACGGTTCATCAGAAATTGTTTACCGTCCGGCGAGACTGCCGCACTTAAATGGTTAGCCACTGATTCATGCATATCCAGTTCATGAATCAGCCTGAAAGCGGCTGCCAGATCGATACGTAATTGCTGTTCCTGCGACATAAGTGCCTCACTCCTGCGGTGCATCGGTTTTCCACAATACAGGCAGATTTTATTGTTTTATAGGATTGTCCTACAATCTACAACAAAGCATACACTCACTCCAGCATGGAGCATCTTTTCTTCACAGAACGTCGGATTTATTCAACAGTGTCGCCAACAGGCAACGGGTAAAGAATTCTGACGGTATCCGCTTCGGCTGAACAAAGCATCTGCTGCTCCCCTTTCAGGCATAAAAAAAAGCCTTCTGCTGACGGCCAGCAGAAGGCTTTTTGGTGCACTTCACATCAGATTATTGGGTGGACGATTAACCCTCGCCTTTTCCCACAGATTCTTCCACACCGTGATCAGAACGAAACTTCTTCATCAGTTCGATCAGCGGCGTCATAAACAACATCAGCGCAGCAATAATCATAATTGCCAGCGTCAGCGGACGTTCCCACAGGAAGGCCATACTGCCGTCAGAAATGATCAGCGCCCGGCTAAGATTCGTTTCCATCAGGCCACCGAGAATGAAACCCAGCAGCATCGGTGCCATCGGGAAGTTCAGCAGCTTCAGAAAGATCGCAATCAATGTGATGATCGCCATCATATGAATATCGAAACTGTTAAAGCTCACCAGATAGACCCCGGTGATCGAGAAGAACAGGATCAGCGGAATCAGAATCGGCCGTGGAATGACCAGCAGACGGGAGATATACGGGATCAGCGGCAGGTTCAGGATCAGCAACACCAGATTACCGAAGTACATTGAAATAATGACTGACCAGAACACATCCGGATTATCAATGAATAACCGCGGCCCCGGCTGAATGCCGTAAGCAATCAGCGCCCCCAGCATGATTGCCGTTGTACCGGAGCCCGGAATACCCAGTGTCAGCAGCGGTACAAAAGAACCGGTAGACGCCGCATTATTGGCTGATTCCGGCGCAGCCAGCCCCCGTAAGGCCCCTTTACCAAACTTCAGCCGCTCCTTCGCCGACGCCAGATTACGTTCCAGACCATAGGCCAGAAAAGACGCGATGGTCGCACCGGCCCCCGGCAGGATCCCCACCAGAAAACCGAACACGGAACTGCGCCCGACCGTCGGTGCAATGTGCAGCACTTCCTCTTTACTGAGCTTCATACTGCCCAGCTGGCTCATATCCACCTGCTCTTCTTCATCACGGTGCTCCCCTTTTAACACCGTCATGACAACTTCAGTCAGGGCAAACGTCGCCATGGCCAGTAACAGAAAGCTCACACCATCGATCAGATCCACACTGCCGAAGGTATACCGCGGCGCGCCTGAACTCAGATCGGTTCCCACCGTCGCGATCATCAGGCCGAATACCGCCATGATCAGCGCTTTAAGCACCTGCCCTTTACCGGCAAATGCAGCCACCGCTGTTAAGCCCAGCACCATCAGTGCAAAATAATCCGTCGACTGGAAACTCAGCGACACTGTCGCCAGTGCCGGTGCCGCAAATAACAGGGCCAGTGCACCAATGGTACCGCCGGTAAACGATGAATACGCCGCCAGTGCCAGCGCTTTGCCTGCCTGCTTCTGTTGCGCCA
>CAKZPE010000018.1 GCA_937138495.1 uncultured Oceanospirillaceae bacterium | reverse complement strand
GATCTGGCAAAGACCAACGCCGATGCAGTGCTGATTTCCAGCGATCTTCAACGCCTGCCTCAGGCACTGAATCATGCGCGGAAAACCCAGCGTATTATCCGTCAGAATTTGGCCTGGGCGCTGGTGTATAATATTATCGCCCTGCCACTGGCTGCCAGCGGGCTTATTGCCCCCTATATGGCTGCCATTGGCATGTCTGCCAGTTCGCTGGTAGTTGTCGGGAATGCCTTGCGGCTATCCCGGCTGAAACAACGCATTAAAGCCACCCGGCAACCGGCAGTACCGCCGGTCATGCAACAGCAGTCTAACCAATAAGCAAATCAGGCCACGGAAACCTCATGGACATTATTTACCTGTTAATTCCAATTGCGATTATTCTCGCAGGCCTTGGTATCTGGGGATTTTTCTGGTCAGTTAACAGCGGTCAGTACGATGACATGGAATCCCCGGCGCACAGCATTCTCTTCGATGATGATGAACACCTGATCCCCGACGACGCCAAGCAAAAAACGACCAACAAGCAGAATGACTGAACTCAGTATCTTCTATGCGGTACTGCTGGGGCTGCTTGGCAGTGCGCATTGTCTGGGCATGTGCGGTGGTATTTCCAGCGCAATCGCCATGGGCATCAACCAGCAGAACCGCCATCCGCTGGTACTTCTGCTCAGTTTTAATACCGGACGAATCTTCAGCTACGCAATCGCCGGCGGGATCCTCGGCGGGCTTGGCTGGCTTATCGAATCCCCCACCGTTGGCCTTATTATGCGTACAGTTGCAGGCCTGATCCTTATCCTGCTTGGTTTATACATTGCCCGGTGGTGGCAAGCGGTTACCTACATTGAGGGCCTGGGGAAACACATCTGGAAATACATACAGCCCTTCACCAGACAATTACTGCCAGTCAGTTCCGTGCCAAAGGCCCTGTTACTGGGCAGCCTCTGGGGCTGGCTCCCCTGTGGACTGGTCTATTCCACCCTGATCTGGAGCGCCAGTGCCGCTGACTGGCAAACTTCTGCAATGCTGATGGCCGGCTTTGGCCTTGGCACCATTCCGGCCATGCTGGTTACCGGATTACTGGCCCGTCAGTTGCAGGGATTTTTACAACACCGTCTTACTCAGGCTACCGCAGGACTGTGTATTATTGGCTTCGGGATTTATACCTTACCGCTTTCAGGATTACTGCAATTCTTCAGCGCTTGATCAGGGTCAATGCGGCAGCTGTATAGCACGCATAAAATATCCTCATACCAAAATAAGTCGGCACAGACCGACCCCTATACAGTTTTAGCAAGAGACTTATGCAGTGACTCAACCAAATCTTATTGAATGGGATCTGGATCTGATCCGTCGTTACGACCTGTCCGGCCCACGTTATACTTCTTACCCGACCGCAATTCAGTTTGACCCTTCCCTGCAAGCCAGTGATCTGGTGGACTGCGGACAAACAACAGCGGATACCAGCACACCTTTATCGCTGTATGTGCATATCCCCTTCTGTGCCCACGTATGTTACTACTGCGCCTGTAACAAAGTGATTACCCGAAACCGTAAAAAAGCCCAGCCCTATCTGGATACCCTGTATCAGGAAATGGCCCAGCTATCGAAATGGTACTCAAAGGACCGGATCGTAGAACAACTTCACTGGGGCGGTGGTACCCCAACATTCATCAGCAATGAGCAGATGACTGAACTGATGCAGGCACTGCGCGACAATTTCAACCTTCTGGATGATGACAGCGGCGACTACTCCATCGAGATTGATCCCCGTGAAGTGGATAACGAAACCCTGCAGGTACTGCGCACTATAGGCTTTAACCGTATCAGTCTTGGCGTTCAGGACGTCGAGCTGAAAGTTCAGGAAGCTGTTAACCGGGTACAGCCGGTTGAAGAAGTTGCTGCGGTACTCAACGAGGCCCGCCGTCTGGGTTTCCGTTCCATCAATATGGACCTGATCTACGGCCTGCCTCACCAGACACTGGAAAGCTTTAAGAAAACGCTGGCAACCATCATTGAACTGAGCCCGGACCGTCTGAGTGTATTTAACTATGCACACATGCCGGATCGTTTCCGTTCACAAAAGCATATTCATGCGGAAGACCTGCCAAGCCCGGAAACCAAGCTGGCTATTCTGGAAACCACCATCGCCATGCTGACCAACGCGGGCTATGTGTATATCGGAATGGATCACTTCGCCAAACCGGATGATGAACTGGCTATTGCCCAGCGTAATAATCAGCTGCACCGTAACTTCCAGGGATACACGACCCATAAAGAATGTGATCTGGTCGCCATGGGCGTATCATCCATCAGCCAGATAGGGGATGTGTATTACCAGAATCAGCACGATATGCGCCTGTATACGGATGCTGTTGAAAGCGATGTTCATGCCATCAACCGCGGCGTCACTCTGAGCCGGGATGACCGTATCCGCCGTGCGGTGATCACCCAGCTAATCTGTCACTTTGATCTGAATAAAGATCAAATCGAAGCAGATTTTGATATCCGCTTTGATGACTACTTTGCCGAAGAGCTTGAAGAGATAAATCAGTTCGCTCAGGACGGCCTTATCAGTCTTGAAAAGAACGGCCGTGAAATGCATGTAACCGGCAGCGGACGACTGCTTATTCGCCGGATTTGCATGACATTTGATGCCTATATTCCGAAACGAACGGCCACTCAGGGATTCTCCCGAATCATCTGACCGGGAATGCTGACGATTCCGGAGACTGACTATCCGGGATCATCAGCACAGACTTCACACTTCACACATCCATTACTTTTTATGCTTTGTGCGACAAAAGTAACGTGCTGAGGTCTAAACTGCTTCAACCCGTACTAAAATTACTTCATAATTAATCTTAATATAGATATATGAACTAATCACAGGACTTGATAATGAGTGACACAAAGGCAAGCGACCGCAAAGTACACAGTATTTCACAGGTACATTGCAGCACCTGTAGCCTGAGTTCACTGTGCCTTCCGGTATCACTGAATCTGACTGAAATGGATCGCCTCGATAACATTATCGAAAAAAGCCGTCCGCTTAAGAAAGGCGAACACCTGTTCCATCAGGGAGACTCTTTCTCGTCTATCTACGCCATTCGGGCAGGCAGCATTAAAAGCTACAGCCTGACCAATGAAGGCGAAGAACAGATCACCGGCTTTTACTTCCCGGGGGAACTGGTTGGCTTCAGTGGTTTTGACGGCAACGAATACCCTATTTCTGCCAAAGTTCTGGAAACAACCACCGTCTGTGAAATTCCGTTCCCACGTCTGGATGAATTGTCCGGGCAACTACCGGAGCTGCGCCGTCAGGTATTACGTACTCTGAGTAAAGAAGTGCGGGAAGACCAGCAAATGATGCTTCTGCTCAGTAAGAAAAATGCTGAACAGCGCATTGCAACCTTCCTGTTTAAGCTGTCTTCCCGTTATAAAGCCCGTGGCTACTCAGCCACACAGTTCCGTCTCTCTATGTCACGTAACGAAATCGGTAACTTTCTTGGCCTGGCCGTTGAAACCGTCAGCCGTATCTTCACCCGTTTTCAGAAAAATGGTCTGATTACCGTTGAAGGTAAAGAAATCGAACTGGTTCAGCTGGAAGAAATTCAGCGTCTGTCCGGTGATTGCGTTGGCGACGATGATAACTGCGACCGCATCAATACCAGCCAGATGGACTAGCCTTCAGGCCAGGAACGCGACACAATATATCTGCAATTTTTTTAGAATTACGCCCTGTTGTAAGGACTCTTCATGTCTTTTGATGAATGTTATATAAAATCAGTTATGCGCACGATTCCGGACTGGCCGGAACCGGGCATCATGTTCCGCGACATTACACCGCTGTTCAAAGACCCTAAAGCCCTGCGTATGATCAGTGACGCCTTCATTCAGCGTTATATTGATTCAGATATTACCCACATTGCCAGCATCGATGCCCGCGGATTCCTGATCGGTTCAATCATGGCATACCAGCTTAATATCCCTCTGGTACTGGTACGTAAAAAAGGCAAACTGCCAGGCGAAACTGTCTCTCAGGAATACAAGCTGGAATACGGCAGCGCTACCGTTGAAATGCAGTCAGATGCGGTTTCAGAAGGCGATAAAGTTCTGATTTTTGATGACCTCATCGCCACCGGGGGTACGGTTCTCGCAGCCAGCACCATTATAAAAGAACTGGGTGCAAGTGTTTCTGAAGTAGCGACCCTGATTAACCTGCCAGACCTGCATGGCTCACAAAAAATTCAGGACGCCGGCATTCCGGTATTCAGCCTGATGTCTTACGAAGGCCTCTGAACACCAAACGCCTTCCGACAGCCCTGTTCTTACAGGGCTGTTTTATTTCTGCTTTAAAAAATAAGAACCTCGCGCTAAAAACAACAACTTAAGCCCCTATTCCCCGTTACACTCACCATTCTGCTTATAAACGTAGCAAACAGCGGCGAAAATCGCTTACAATCGTTCGACGTCGTTGGCCCTACAGCAACTGTATCAGCCTTTTCACTGATCATTGCGAGTGCCTGAATCTGCCATGCGAGAGACTGCAGCATGGACCAAACAGCCTTGAGTTAATAATAAAAATGAAACTGAGACTGCTATCCCTGATTACCCTTCTGACAAGTATATTTGTCAGCCATCTGAGCTGGGGACAACCGGCGCAGAAGCTTAGCCTGTCAGCCATCCCCCAAACTGCAGAAGAAACTTCAGCTGAACACGCGTTACCCGAACTGATTAACCTTCAGCAAGATGCACAGATAGCCGGTGATCGCTTTGCTCTGATACTGGTCAGCCAGCCCAACTGTCAGTACTGCGAACTCATCACCCGTGAAATTCTGCAGCCAATGCAATTGAGCGGTAAATACGACAAAAAACTGCTGTTCCGCAAGCTCACCATTTTTGATGACAGCAAAACCCTGGTCGATTTTAACGGTAATCGGGTAGATGCAACGGCTTTTGCCCGTCGCTATAACTCCGCATTTACCCCCACCCTGTTGTTTGTTGACCCTAATGACGGTAAGGTGCTGACCGACAAGATGGTTGGCATCAACACCGTCGACCTGTATGGATTCTATGTAGACCGTGCCGTAAACAAAGCACGTAAAGCATTACGCTACAAACTGCTGGCATCCAACTAAAATCCCGGCGAGCCATCTGCCGGCATTGTCAGACTTCATCAGCCCCCGTTACCTGACTGGCAGGTAACGGGGGCTTTTTATCGATTTACAGTTTCACTAATCAGGGCACGTTATGTGGTTTAAAAACGCAATTTTTTATCGTTTCTCCCAATCTTTTGAACACACCGCAGAAACACTGGAAGCCAAACTGGAAGACAAAGCCTTTACTCCCTGTGGCAGCCAGGAACTGAGCCGCTTTGGCTGGATCAGCCCCAGTCACGGGCTCTCAGACATGCTGGTGCATGCCGGTCAGGGCTTTATGCTGATTGCTGCCCAGAAAGAAGAAAAAATTCTGCCTTCATCAGTGATCAAACAAAAGCTGGAAGCAAAAGTAAAACAGATCGAACACGAACAGGCCCGGAAGGTATACCGTAAAGAACGCGATCAGCTAAAAGATGAGATTGTTATTGATCTGCTACCCCGTGCCTTCAGTAAGTTTCAAACTACCCATGCACTGATTGCGCCACAGCAAGGCCTGCTCATTGTTGATGCCAGCAGCCATAAGCGGGCAGAAGAACTGCTTAGTCATCTGCGCACCGAGCTGGGTTCACTGCCGGTGGTATTACCGGATGTAAACCACTCGCCTTCTGCAATCATGTCACAGTGGCTGGAAACTGCAGACTCACGCCCACAGGACTTTGTCATTCTGGATGAATGTGAACTGCGCGATACCAGCGTTGAAAACGGTGTGATCCGCTGCAAGGGCCAGGATCTGGAAAGTGACGAAATCCGCCAGCATCTGGAAGCCGGTAAACGCATCGTTAAACTGGCAGTAGACTGGCAGGAAAGCCTGAACTTCATCATTCAGGATGATCTGTGCCTGAAACGCCTGAAACTGTCTGATTCCCTGAAAGAAAAACTGGATCAGGACAGCCCGGAAGAAGCCATGGAACGGTTCGACTCCGAATTCATTGCTATGTCGCTGGAATTAACCCGCCTGATTCCGATGTTACTGGAAGCGTTCGGCGGCGAAGCTGTGCGCCCATAGGAAGACATCACCGGCAGGCCTGTGCGCAGGCCTGTTGTATCCTTTCCCCCGTCACCTAACTGTCATTTCACCTTCACGTCGCTGTCACGCTTTATTTCAACAATGCACATATTGAATCACTCAAGTGAGACGATCATATGCTGCAACAACTTCAGTTATTAGATACCCGGCTTTATTTCTGGATTTTTAACTGTTATGAACACCCCCATATCGCCTGGCTCAGCCGCTGGATATCCCGGTTAGGAGACGGTGCAGCCTACCTGCTTGCAGGCTTGCTGTTATTCTGGCTAGAGCCCGTCGACGGCAAAGACTTCTTTAAATCCGGACTGATCACCTTCAGCATAGAGGTTCCTCTTTATCTGCTTCTGAAGCAACTGATCAAACGCAACCGTCCCTGCGACTTCCTTAACGGCATTACCCCTGCCATTCAGCCGGCAGACCGCTTCAGCTTTCCCTCAGGACACGCGGCAGCCGCTTTCGCATTTGCTTCGATACTCAGCATTTATTATCCCGGTTTATCAGTAGCAGCATGTGTAATCGCTGGCCTGATTGGCCTGTCGCGGGTACTGCTTGGCGTGCATTACCCCACAGATATTCTTGCCGGGTCATTACTGGGCAGTGCCAGCGCACTCATCGGCTACAGCATTTACCTCATGACATAAACAGACACTCAGTATCATGACAGACAGGTACACAACATGAAGATACTTTACGGGGTTCAGGCAACCGGTAATGGCCATATTACCCGGGCCAGAGTGATGGCCCCAAAACTGGCACAACAGGGCATAAAAGTGGATTACCTGTTCTCAGGAAGGCCTGCTGATAAACTCTTCGACATGCAGCCTTTCGGGGAATACAAGGTCAGACAGGGCCTGACATTCGTTGTCGAACAGGGTCAGGTCAGAAAGCTGAAAACCTGCCTCAGTAACAACCTTTCACGATTCTACCGGGATATCAGACATCTGGATCTGAGTGACTACGACCTTATCATCAGCGACTTTGAACCGGTCAGCGCCTGGGCCGCCCGACTGCAGGGAAAAACCAGTATAGGTATCGCTCACCAATATGCATTTGAATATGACTTACCCGGCCCGGATATCAAATACGCCATGCTGCCCGGCACCCGTCTGTTTGCGCCGGTTAGCCAGGCCGTAGGCCTGCACTGGCATCACTTTAATGCCCCTATATTGCCCCCGCTGATCAGCCCTGCTTCCCTCCGGCAAAGAACCGAACAGGATAAAATTCTTGTATATCTGCCCTTTGAGCCACTGGACCGGATACTCAGTTGGTTAAAACCCTTAAAGGCTTATCGTTTCTTTGTGTATTGCGATACGCAGAGCATTCAGAACCTGGAACATATAACCCTTTGCCCATTCTCCCGAAAACACTTCCCCATAGATATGCAAAGCAGCGCAGGTGTCATCGCCAACAGTGGATTTGGCTTAGCCAGTGAAGTGTTACAGTCAGGTAAGAAACTGCTCACGAAACCCCTGAGCGGCCAGCCAGAGCAACGCTCTAATGCAGCCATTCTTAAGCACCTTAAGCTGGCAGACAGTTTTGAACAGATAACGGCTAAAGGCTTTAATCAGTGGCTTGAAAAACCGGCACCGGATACTCAGAAATACCCGGATGTAGCGGATGAACTGTCAAAATGGATTGCAGGAAACTGCCAGGCTTCAGTTACATCGCTGAGCCAGACACTGTGGGCAGAAATGGAAGCTCAGGCTGATGCCCGCCTGCCAGCATCAATCTGAGCGTTAAGCCAGAGGCGTGCATCATCTGCATTACTGAATGCCTGAAAAACATCTCCGGCAGAGGTATACACATCCTGAAGATGCTGAGTAACCAGCCCCGGCACCGTACAGTCACCAAGCACCAGTGCCGTAGCCAGACGCCCCTTATGCCGGTCATCGCGAACAACATCAATAAGCCTGGCCTCAGCATCCGGTACCAGGATGGAATCACCTTCCACCATCACCAGCGCTCCCCAGGGCGCACCATACAATGCGCGTAAATCATCATCGATAGAGTCCACACTCAAATCAATGGACTCAAGGTTCCAGGGGCCTCTTCCTTCAATGGTTAAGATCCGGCCCTCAACACTTAAACGAATGGTTCCGTGTACTGTCTGCATGATTGCTAATCCCTTTCCTGCCACAAGCTGTATAACGGAGAAATCACCTTTATTATTGATGATTTCTCCTTACCCTGCCTGAACAGAGATCAGCTAACAGCGGTTTCGGCCAGAATTTTAGCCGCCGGATAATCCGTTTTGCCGCTCCCCAGCACCGGTACTTCATCAACCGTAAAGATCTTGGCCGGCAACATCAGCGGCTGTAATCCACTTTCAACGAGCAAGCTACGCAGCAGATCCGGTGTCATATCGGCCAATGCTTCAATCAGCAATACAACCTTTTCACCTTTTTTCTCATCCGGCAGGTTAACCGCCACCAGCCGGACATCTTCATGGGCTTCATCCCGCTGAATAATCTGACGGATCTCCGTCTCGACAGCCCCAAGACTCACCATCTCGCCGCCCAGCTTGGCAAAGCGTGAATAGCGGTCAACGATTGTCAGGAAACCATCTTCATCTACCCGGCCTTTATCGCCACTCTTGTACCAGCGTAAGCCGTCCATCTCGACTACCACCTCGGCAGTCTTATCCGGATTATTCAGGTATCCCTGCATAATCTGTGTACCGCCGATCAGAATCAGTCCCTCTTCACCGGTCGGTAACTCTTCCAGACTCACCGGATCAACAATGCGGAAAGTCGACCCCGGCAACGCCAGCCCCACCGTACCTGCACGGGTACCTTCCTGAACAAACCAGCCTTCAGGTGACAGATGGTCCGGCAGGTTTACCCCTGCCACCGGAGTGGTTTCAGTACAGCCATAACCTTCAACAATTGGCACCTTAAAACGCTGTTCAAAATCCTGCTGAATTTTAGGATCCATGCGCTCAGCACCGGCGACGGCAATTCGCAGGCTGCTAAACATCAGCGGATGCAAACGTTTATTCCGGGTATACAGACGCAGGAACGTAGAGGTAGCACACATCATTGTTGCTTTATAACGGGCAACACCTTTGCCAATATTCTGCGCGTCAGTCGGGTCCGGATGACAAACAACCGGAATGCCTTCCATCAGCGGCATAAAACAGGTCACCGTTAAGCCAAAGGCATGAAACAGTGGCAGAGTCGCCATGATACAGTCGTCATCCCGGACATTAAGCACATCAGCAATTTGCTTAAGGTTTGCCAGAATATTCCGGTGACTCAGCATGACTCCCTTCGGGGCACCTTCACTGCCGGAAGAAAACAAAATCGCAGCGGTATCATGCAGACGGCTGTGACGGCCGTACCAGCGGCTTAAAATACCCGCAGGCAATACACTGACCATCAGCATCGTCAGCAACCCCTCTGCTTTCGATACACCGGCTTTCACATCTTCCATGTAAATAACCTGCTTACCGGCTAACAGTGGAGCAGTATCAATTCCCCGGGCATTCAGCTTGGTAATGAACTTATGTGCTGTCAGTATTGTTTTCACTTCCGCCTGCTCCATGGCAGACAACAATGCCTGTTCAGAGGCGGTGAAGTTCAGATTAACCAGCGTTTTACCGGCAAACAGCGCCGCCATGTTAGCAATAGCACCGGCACTGGAGGTCGGCATAAGAATACCCAGCCGCTGGCCTTCCGCACGGTTCAGACGACGACTGAAAATCGTACAGGCTGTCAGTAACCGGCGATAACTGAGCGGATCACCCTGAACATCCGCAATGGCCATGTCAGACATCCCCTGCTTAGCTGTACGGATAAAGCTTTGCGGTAACGCTTCAAGACTATTGGTATGTTCATCCCAGGCATGAATAGACAGCTCCGTAACCTTCTTCTTCACCGTGATAGCCGTACTGTTGATTGGCAACGGCTTACCGTACGCCACGATCACATCACGCTTCAGGCCACTGCGGCGCAGGCTCTTCATCTTATCGGTAGAGCGGGAAAAACGGCTGCCCCATAATCCGCGCAGATAAAACGGCAGGATCACCCCATTCGCGTCTTCACAGGCCCTCTCAAAACCGCGTTTAAACTCACCGATCTGACCCGTATGGCTGATGGCTCCCTCAGGGAATAAGCACACCACCTGACCGTCATTCAGCAAGTCCCGCACTTTGCCCAGCGCCGTACGGTTACTCCCCGCAGAGATAGGTACAACTTTATACAGAGACAGGAACCACTTCAGATACCAGCGTTCATAAATCGTTTTTTCCATCACGAAATGAATATGACGCGGACAGGCCATCTGGATCATCGCCCAGTCCAGCCAACTGATATGATTACCCAGCATCAGCACACCGGTACCTGCACGGGGCATATTCTCAAATCCCAGCACCTGTAAATTGTATTTACGACGCATCAGAATCGCTGCCAACACCCGAATCAGCGCCTCTGGCAAAGTGGTAATCGCAAATACCGCTCCGCCAAATGCCAGAATGACCAGAAGCCACATCAGCCAGATCGCATCCAGACTCAGATAAGCGAAGCCTGCTGTCAGTGCCAGAAAACTCAGCATCATCAGATTCTGAATAAAATTATTGCCTGCCAGTACCTTACCGGTATCTTCAGCACGGGCATGGAACTGCACCAGCGCATTCAGAGGTACATTCAATAACGAACCGCACACGCCAATCAGAAAGAAAGCCCCAGCCTGCGCCGTCATGGTATCCAGCTGAGGTAACAGGAACAGTCCCAGCGTCACACCGGCAGCACCTAACGGGATCAACCCAGTATTGATGTAATGGCTGGATAAACGCCCTGCCAGCATGGCACCCACCATGATGCCGATACCGGACATCGCCATAGTCCCCTGAATAATAAAGGTATTCGTCTGTCCCAGACGATCCTCTGCAAAGGCAGGAAACACCGCCAGCATCATCTGGCAGATTGACCAGAAAATACCGATACCGACAATCGACAGCCAGATCGTCCGGCTGCGATAAATCATGCCTAAGTTGCTCAGCAATGTTTTACCGGTACGGTAAGCCTTCCAGTCAAAATTAACCTGCTCATCCAGGGGGCGGGTAGCAGGTAAGCGCATCGCCAGCAAAAGTTCAATGACTGAACCGGCCACCAGTAACCAGCCCAACGGCGCGACAGATGTCAGGCTCAGCTCAGGTGTGATCGTGACTAATTCGGCCACCCCGGTTTCGTATAACAAAGAGAACACAACAATGCCGGAAAGAATCGCAATCATGGTAACGGCCTGGATCCAGCCATTCCCTTCACTGATGTTATCAACCCCCACCAACTCTTTGATATAGCCGTACTTAGAAGGCGAATAAAACGCACTCTGCAGCGCCAGCACAAAGGTCAGAGCAAATGCTGCCAAAAACCAGCCCTGATAATAGCTCAGGGTAATCAGCAGAGTGATTGCCACCGCCGCCATCGCTGAAACCTGCATCACCTTATGTTTGGGATACTTGTCTGACACAAAACCTGACGGGGTAAAGAGCATTATAAACGGCAGCAGGATCAGACCGTTTATCACGGCGGTCAGAATGATCTGTAAGTCACCGTCATAACTCTTGAACAAGGTATTCTGAATAATGATTTTATGGCCCAGATCGACGAAAGCATTAATGAATGCCACGCTGATAAACGCCAGAAAGCCACGGATACTGAGTAACGCTTTCATGCCATATTCTCCTGTTGCCAGCCATTCAGATAACGGCCAATCACTTCATTCAACATTTGCTGCTCCAGCGCAGGCTGATTAAGAAACAACTTATCCAGGGACGCCAGAACGGCTATACCGTGCACCGCCGCCCAGAGAGTGCGGGCTGAACGTTGCAGACTGTCTGCTTCAGCCCCCGGAAACAACTGTGCCAACGCTCCCTCAAGATATTCAAACATACCGGCAATCTTCCCCTGTAGCTCATCAGGAATTTCGCTGGCCTGACTTTTATGCTCGAACAACAAATGCCACCGGTGTGGCCAGCGATGTGCGAACTCAAGGTACGCCCGGCCATACCCCAAAATGATCTCCCGGGGTTGCTCTGCAGGTATCGCGTTCACTTCAGCCTGAAACTGCTCAAGCGTGCGGGCATTCAGTTGCCAGCACAAATCATCCAGATTTTTAAAAAGCTGATACAGGCTACCCACTGAATAACCAATTGCTGCTGCCACCTTACGGGTACTCAGAGCCGTCACCCCCTGCTCATCCAGCAATATCTGTGCAGCACTCAGCGCCATTTCGTGAAGCTCCTCGCGGGAGTGATCATTACGTCGGGCCATGATGTCATCCTGATTTTATTAAACAGTGTTTAATTATTTTGTGAGAGTTTAGTAAACACTGTTTAATTAAGCAAGTATCATTTTTTTACTTAACAGAAAGGTATAAAAAATGCCGCAATCAGCGGCATTTCAGAATCAGAAAAAAGATCAGAGACGGGTCAGATACACGCCGCACTCAAGATGATGGGTATACGGAAACTGATCAAAAATCGCAAAACGATCAATACGGTGCGTTTTGGTCAGCTCATGCAGATTATCCACAAGCGTATCCGGATTACAGGACACGTATACAATGTTGTCGTACGCGGTAACCTGCTTCACAGTTTCACCATCCAGACCGCTGCGCGGCGGATCCACCAGTACAGTACTGAAATCAAAACTGTTCAGATCGATGTCTTTTTGCTTTAACCGCCGGAACTCCCGTACGCCCTGCAGCGCCTGAGAAAACTCTTCGCTGGACATACGTAGTACCTGAACATTCTCAATGTTATTCACATCAATATTATACTCAGCGGCCCGTACTGATACTTTTGCAATCTCTGTCGCGACGACGGAACGGAAGTTCTGTGCCAGAGCCAGGGTAAAGTTACCATTACCGCAATACAGCTCTACCAGATCGCCACCGGCATCTTTAGTGATATCAATTGCCCACTCCAGCATGTGCTGACACATGCCGCCATTTGGCTGGGTAAAGCTATTTTCTACCTGCTTGTAGAGCAGCTCACGATCATTGACCTGCATCTTCTCGATCACAAAATCATCACCCAGCACCAGCTTGGTTTTGCGGCTGCGGCCGATCAGGTTAATGTTGAACTTCTCCCGCAGGAACGCAGCCTCTTCCAGCCAGCTTTCATCCAGCGCTTTGTGGTACAGCATACTGACCACCAGCTCGCCACTTAAGGTGCTGAGAAAATCCACCTGAAACAAACGACGGCGCAATAACTCATTCGGACGAATCGCTTCCAGCAACTCAAACATTACCGCCTGAATACGTTCAGATACCATTGGGCAACTGGTCAGTTTCTGGTGCTCGTGTTTGCTCCCCGGGGTAAACATCACATAGTTAAGGTCATCCCCTTCGTGCCACACCCGGAACTCCGCCCGCTGACGGTACGCCGTACGTGCCGACTCAAACACCTCAATATCAGGCAGGCTAAACCCGGAAAACTGCTGCGCAATCAGCGCCTGTTTTTCGCTTAACTGAGCGTCGTAAACGGAAGGATCGACATTTGGCAGCGCCATGATTACCTCGGCAACGGAAAGAACGGATAGACATAAATGAGGCGCGCATTCTACCAGCAGAACAGGCCACTGACTATCAGCCCGCCGGATTAACCACCCTCTAAATCAGCAACAGACAGCAATCTTTTCACTCCCTCCCTCCGACACCCGCTTCAATCCGTGAATAAATGACGGACAAAACAGAATTCCCTGTAAATCAGGCTGCATTAACCTGCCTTTAAAGGTAAAATTGCCGGCTTATTTGCCAACTTTGAATCAGTTGAGAGCCATGACCGAAAAACAACGCAAAATTCTTGTGACCAGCGCTTTGCCTTATGCGAACGGTCCGATCCACCTTGGCCATCTGGTGGAATATATTCAAACCGATATCTGGGTCCGTTTTCAAAACCAGCGCGGCAATAACTGCACCTACGTCTGTGCTGACGATGCACACGGCACACCGATCATGCTCAAGGCAGACCAGATGGGCATCAGCCCACAACAGCTGATTGATCAGGTAAGCGAAGAACATCAGCGTGACTTCGCCGGTTTCATGGTTGGCTTCGATAACTACTACTCCACACACTCGGAAGAGAACAAAGCGTTTTCCTCACTGGTGTATACCCGTCTGCGTGATGCCGGACACATTGCCCGCAAAACTATCACCCAGGCCTACGATCCTGAAAAAGAAATGTTCCTGCCGGACCGTTTCGTAAAAGGTGACTGCCCGAAATGTAACGAACCGGATCAGTACGGCGACTCCTGTGAAAAGTGCGGTGCGACTTACAGCCCGGTTGAAATGAAGAATGCTTATTCCGCCGTCTCCGGTGCCAAGCCCATTGAAAAAGAATCTGAGCACTACTTCTTCAAACTGGGTGATTTTGAAAACTTCCTGCGTAACTGGGTTGATAACCACGTTCAGGAACAGATGATCCACAAGCTGAACGAATGGTTCGAATCCGGCCTGCAGAACTGGGATATCTCCCGTGATGCGCCTTACTGGGGTTTCGAAATTCCGGACGCACCGGGTAAATACTTCTACGTATGGCTGGACGCACCTGTCGGCTATATGGCCAGCTTTAAAAACTGGGCGGACAAGAACGGCATAGACTTCGACGACTACTGGAAAGCCGACTCAGAGGCCGAGCTGTATCACTTCATCGGTAAAGACATCGCCTACTTCCACACCCTGTTCTGGCCTGCCATGCTGGAAGGTGCCGGTTTCCGCAAGCCGAACGGTGTGTTCTGCCACGGTTTCCTGACAGTAAACGGCCAGAAGATGTCCAAGTCCCGTGGCACCTTCATCATGGCGGACACTTATCTGAAGCACCTGCGCCCGGAATACCTGCGCTATTACTTCGCTGCCAAGCTGGGTTCAGGTATTGATGATATCGACCTGAACATGGACGATTTCCGCATGCGGGTTAACGCCGACCTGGTGAACAAGGTCATCAATATCGCTTCCCGTTGTGCCGGCTTCATCAAGAAGAAGTTCGATGGCCAGTTGGGCAGCCAGCTAGTTGAAGCTGAACTGTATAACACTGCGGTTGCTGCTGGTGACACTATCGCTGCTGCCTATGAAGCCCGTGAATACGGTAAGGCAATGCGTGAAATCATGGCGCTGGCAGACAAAGCCAACCAGTACATTGATGCGGCTGAGCCATGGGTACTGGCCAAGCAGGAAGGTAAAGAGCAAGAGGTGCAGGATTGCTGCACCATGGGTATCAACCTGTTCCGCGCCATCATTACGTATCTGGCCCCGGTTCTGCCACAGGTAGCCACTGAGGCCGCTAAATTCCTGAATCAGGAATCACTGGCCTGGGACACAGTTAAAACCCCACTGCTGGATCACCAGATCAACAAGTTCAAGCCACTGATGCAGCGGGTTGAAGAAGATCAGGTTAGCGCCATGCTGGAAGACAGCAAGCAGACTCTGGCAGCAGCGGCCGCTGTACAGCCAGCGGCTGTCAAAGCAGAAAAAACACCGCTGGATGAAACCCCTATTGCTGACGAAATCACCTTTGATGATTTTGCTAAAGTCGACCTGCGTGTCGCACTGATCGCCAAAGCTGAGCACGTGAAAGGCGCTGATAAACTGCTGCAACTGACACTGGATCTGGGCGGCGAAACCCGCAACGTATTCGCCGGTATCAAATCGGCATACACGCCGGAAGAGCTGGAAGGCAAACTGACGGTAATGGTGGCCAATCTGGCACCGCGAAAAATGAAGTTTGGTATGTCTGAAGGCATGGTGCTGGCGGCAGGCCCGGGCGGAAAAGACCTGTGGATTCTTGAACCCCACGAAGGTGCACAGCCTGGCATGCGGATTATGTAATCTGGCCTGAATGGTTAACACTGATAAGGGCACCTCTTACGGGAGTTGCCCTTTTTTGTCTCCGCAGCTAAGAACAGGTAGTAAAGGAATGGCACAGGAAATAGAACGTAAGTATTTAATCGATCCGGACATACTGGGCACTCTGCCTGAAGGTACCCGCATTGTGCAGGGATACATCCCGACACAGGGTAAAACGGCAGTTCGTATACGCCTGAAAGGTGAACAGGCCTACCTGACCATTAAAGGTGAAAACCGCGGTGCCGTACGCAGCGAATTTGAGTACCCGATCCCCGCAGAAGATGCCGATGCTATGCTGGCAGAACTTTGCAATGGTCAGGTAGTCGACAAAATCCGCTATCTGATTAAGCACGCCAACCACACCTGGGAAGTAGACATTTTCAGTGGCAACAATCAGGGGCTGATCGTTGCCGAAGTTGAACTGGACAGCGAAAACGAATCCGTAACCCTGCCGGACTGGGTACGTGAAGAAGTCACCGGCGACCCCCGCTATTACAATTCAAGCCTGATTGATAACCCTTACTCCGGCTGGTAACAAGAAGGCTATCCAGCAAAAGCCTGCAGAAAAGATTGAATGAGAAAATGCCCATGAGCAATGTACATCCCTTCGAAACCCTGACCCCCAGCTTCATCATGGATGCGGTGGAAAGTCTTGGTTATCTGTGTGACGGCCGAAATCTCGCCCTCAACAGCTATGAAAACCGGGTCTATCAGGTAGGTATCGAAGATCAGTTACCGGTCATCGTAAAATTCTACCGCCCGGAACGCTGGAGCCGCGAGCAGATTCTCGAAGAACACAGCTACAGCTATGAACTGGTGGAACACGAATTACCCGTTGTTGCACCGACCCGTAACGACAACGGTGACAGCCTGTTCGAATATGGCCCATTCATGATGTCAGTGTTTGAACGCAAAGGCGGCCGCGGTCCGGAGCTGGATGATCTGGACAACCTTTTCACTATGGGCCGGTTACTGGGCCGTATGCACCTGATTGGCGCCAGCAAACCATACCAGCACCGCCCTTCGATCAATCCGCAAACCTTTGGCCACGACAGCGTTGAACTGATCAGTAACCATTTCATTCCGGCAGAGCTTAAGCTTGCCTATGACAGCCTCACCGCTGACCTGTTGCCCCTCATCGACAAAGCCTTTGCCAATGCCGGCGATATTACCCACATTCGTGTACACGGCGACTGCCACGGCGGGAACCTGCTCTGGCGGAACGACGCGCCACACTTTGTCGACTTCGACGACTCCCGCATGGCACCGGCCATTCAGGACATCTGGATGCTGCTCTCCGGTGATACCGACAGACAACGCCGGCAACTTTCTGAAATCGTCGACGGCTATAACGAATTCTATGACTTCCGCCCCCGTGAACTGGCTTTAATCGAACCGCTACGCACCCTGCGAATGATGTACTACAGCGCCTGGCTGGCCCGTCGCTGGGAAGACCCTGCTTTTCCTCACAGTTTCCCCTGGTTTAACACCGTACGCTACTGGAGCGACCATATTCTGGAACTGAGAGAACAGCTGGCCGCTTTGCAGGCCCCCACAATCGAACTGTTCTGAGCAACACTGAACATACCAACGTCCAGCCAGAGGCGTAACCGACGTTATCCCTCTGGCCAAAGAGAAGCACACACAATCATGATCAATACACAAATTTACAAAGCCGTTTACAGCTTATCTGAACAACTGATGGAAGCGGCCAGCAACGATGACCGGGAAACCTTCGAAACACTATACGCAGAATTAAAAGCAATCTGCACCGACAACGAAGGCACCGATAAAGACCATCCCGAGCAGTGGGAAACCCTGGCCGACTTCACCGAGGAACTGGAAGACGCCATCGAAGGCTATGAAAAAGCCCTGCAAAAAGCCATCGCGATTGACTCAAAAGATCACATGTCTTCAATCGCTTACTCCATGGCCCGTATGCAGGCAGCTGACGAAGCCGCTATCCGCAACAAGTTATCGTCAATGTTAGGGTTGGATGTAGAAACCATTGCCGACTCTCCAGTATCTGGCTTGGTCCAGGTATCAACTAACCGCGGCTTATTTTATGTTAGCGAAAACGGGCAGTATTTGCTTCAGGCCCGCGTGTTTAATATTGATGAAGAAATGCGTAACGAAACAGAGCTGGCGCTTTCAGGGCTGCGCAAAGAAGGCGTAAAAGAGATGGAATCATCGTCTATTACGTTTAAGGCCAAAAACGAAAAGCATGAAATAAGCGTATTTACTGATATTACGTGTGGTTACTGCCGTAAATTTCACAACGAGATTGATGAACTCAACGATGCGGGCATCACCGTACACTACCTTG
>CAKZPE010000017.1 GCA_937138495.1 uncultured Oceanospirillaceae bacterium | reverse complement strand
TCAGGTAAACGAAGCTCGGCATAGTCTGCATAATATCAAGTATCGGAGTCACAACCGCCTGAACTTTATCAGAACGTGCCATCAGGATCCCCAGCGGGATACCAATCGCAATTGCGACCATGGTACATACGGTAATGATACTCAGCGTACTCATCGTATCTTCCCACATACCCAGATAACCGATAACGCAGAAAGCAACAATGACACCGACGACCAGCTTCCAGCTGCGGCTGCCTAAGTAAGCCAGCCCGGCAATCGCGATAATGACCAGCGGCCACGGAGAATTCAGTAGGACCTTTTCGCTCCAGACGAGAAATGTTAACAGAGGATCGAAAAAGGATTCGAGTGTTTCACCGTAAGCCTGGGTAAACTCACGGAAGCTATCGTCGATAGCTTTGCGCATGCTGCGCAGATCGCCCCTCGACATACTCGGGAAGTCAGACCAGCTCATTTTTTGCTCCTTATCAGGAAGGCAGGGTTCCGAAGATACAGTGGGTATTTTGAAAAATTACCCACTGAAACCCTGCCTACGATTCTTATTATGTGTAAAACAGTCGTGCGGTATTACAGGGCAGCTTTAACTTTCTCTGCTACGTCTGCCGGTACCCACTTAGTCCATACATCTTCAAAGTTCTGCAGGAAGTAGTATGCACCGTCTTCGCCGTTTGCCTGGTTATCATCCATATAAACAATTACCTGACCCGCCATGTTGGAATCATAAGAACGGGTGTTCAGGTACTTCATTTCTTCCGGGTGAGACTCAGCAAACTTAGAAACAACAACTGTCATTACATCAGAGGGTGTGTAATCAGATTTCTTCGGATCTGCACAGGTTTCGTTAACCAGACAGCCGTCCCAGTGCTCTTTATCAAAATCAACACCGAAATCCAGCTTCTTCAGTTCGTACTTGGTGATTGGCACCGTTGGCTGCCAGTAGTAACCGAACCACGCTTCTTCACGGTCATAAGACTTGGCGATCGCACCGTCCAGACCTGCTGCAGAACCCGGATCTACCACTGTAAAGTTATGCTTTTCGAAATCAAACGCAGAAGGCTTCGCCAGGTTGTTAGATGCAATCTGACATGCCCAGCCTGCCGGACAGGTCATGAACTGGCCTACATTCGGATCTTCTTTGCTTGGGAATAACTGAGGGTTGTTCAGTACGTCCTGAACAGTTTTGATTTCCGGATGAGCATCCGCAACAGCTTTAGAGATGAACCAGCCTTCAGCGGCATCGGTGATCAGACGTGGGCCACGAACAATGTCGCCCTTTTCTACAGCTGCATCAATACGATCGAAAAATGCGTTGGCCCACAGTTCCGGCGCGATGTCCGGCTGGCCTTTAGACTCCATGGAAGCAAAGGAGGTTACGGTTGATCCCGGAATTAACTCAACGCTACATCCGTAACCTTCTTCAAGAATAATTTTATCCAGGTTGGCGGCGAATTCCGCGGAGGCCCAGTTCATTTCAGCAATAGTAACGGTACCGCAGTCGGCCGCATGTGTCAGTGAACTTGCAATTACCAATGGTACAGCTGCTAACAGTGTTTTCATGATATCTCCGTCCCATAAAATCGGGCTAATGTTATTGTTTTATAATGCCTGAAATTCATCTTACAACTCTAATATTTAGAGTTCAAACCTTTATTCATTTTGTCATATAATGAGGCCATTACTTTATGTCATCCTTACTAACTAATTGAAATTAATAATGAATGAATCAACACGCTGGCAAGAAGTTCTGATCGCACTGCGCCGAATCATCCGCGCAACTGATTTGCAGTCTAAACGTGTTTCTAAAAGCTGTGGTCTGACAATCCCTCAGGTAATGGTTTTAAGAGCAATTAAAAATCTCGGCGACGTCACTGTCAGGCGCCTTTCGGTTGACGTGTCCCTCAGTCAGGCAACCGTCACGACCATTCTTAACCGGCTTGAAGACCGGCAGCTGGTGGAACGGGTACGCAGCGCCAGCGACAGACGTATCGTCAACGCCCGCCTTACCAAACAAGGTATCGAAGTATTGGAAACAGCGCCACCCTTGCTACACGAGGCATTCATTGACCGTTTAGAAAGCCTTGAGAGCTGGGAACAGACTCAGATTTTGTCATCTCTGCAACGTGTCGCCTGCATGATGGACGCCGAAAGCCTAGATGCTTCGCCGCTGTTAGACATTGGGGCCCCCGCCAAAGACGCGGTACCGAACAGCACTGTTAAGCCGGCGAATCCCATAGAAGATTAGAGTTCAAAACAAAAATACCGTGCCGCAAAAAGGCAAAAAGATGACGCTTTGCGACAATGAAAAACACACCCAATGCCGCCTAAACAAGCGTTTCAGGGTATTTTCTCAAATATTGCCTGATATCAGAGCAAACTTCCGGACAGAGACTGAATGCCCCTAAAAAACTTCGTGTGATTACCTTCTGTCCAGACCGGCTCAGTAATATTTAATTGCACTGCCAATCTGCTAAAGTAGGCCTTCAGACTTTAGCTGAAGGATCAGTTATACGATGTCCCTTTATCTGACGGTAAAGACGCTTCACATCCTCAGTGCTGCAATATTGTTTGGCACCGGCACCGGCATTGCGTTTTTTATGTTTCGCAGTTTTTCAGGCGAAGTACCTGAATCAGGGTTATATGCCGCCCGTAACACCGTTCTGGCCGATTACCTGTTCACCCTTCCGGCAGCAATCTTCCAGCCACTGTCCGGCATCTGGTTAATTTATCTATCCGGCTACAACTGGCATGCTAAATGGTTAGTTATAAGCTATCTGCTGTATCTGCTGATCGGGCTTTGCTGGCTACCTGTCGTCTGGATTCAGATACAGCTGAAACGGCAACTGATGACTGCCTGCATGACTGACAGCCCTCTGCCCGCCAGCCACAGAAAATTATTTCACTGGTGGATCGCACTGGGTATCCCCGCATTCATCAGCATACTGGTCATCTTTTTTCTGATGGTGCTAAAACCTGCATGAATACAGATAACAACCCGCCAATTTTCAGTAAAATTTTTGCTCAGCACTGGCCGCAGCTCCCGGCGGTCATGCACAAACATTACCTGAACAGGCCCTGTACCGATGACCATACCCGGGTTACCGGCACGATTAACGTCTGGTGTGCCCGTCCGGTAAAGTTGTTGGCCGGATTACTCTGGCGTCTTAAAGGCATTCCGCCTCACTGCGAAACGGATGTACCTATCACTGTCGACTACCACAGCGCACCGTATAACGACCATTTCCGTTTTGAGCGCACTTTCCTGTTTAAAAACAAACCGCCTTACCGCTTCAGCTCAACCATGGAGCCCATAAGCGATAACCTTGTGGTTGAAAGAATGTCCGGTCACATAGGCTGGCTATTACGCTATACGTGGGAAGATCAGAAAGTAAAACTGAACCATCAGGGCTACACGCTTTGTCTGGGAAAGACCAGAATCCCTTTGCCCATCAGCTGGCTGATCGGTCAGGGCTATGCAGAAGAATGGGCACTGGATGACAACCGTTTTGCCATGCGTATGCATATCAGCCATCCATGGTGGGGAAGGCTCTACCAGTACGACGGCGTTTTCACTATCAGCCTTCTACCGGGCACCACTGACACAAAAGGAAGCAGTCACCTGTGAAACATGTACTGATCATCGGCGGGTATGGCAACTTCGGGCGCTTCATCAGCCAGACACTCGCTCAGGAAACAGATATTCAGCTAACCATTGCCGGCCGCTCAAAGGAAAAAGCAGATGCCCTGGCGATTGAATTGCAAACAAACTGCCCTGCGCAGGGTTATCAGTTAGATATCAGCCAACCGTTAACAGATCACCTGACGCATCTTAAGCCAGACATTGTCATCCATACGTCAGGCCCCTTCCAGAATCAAAGCTACAGCGTGGCACGGGCCTGCATTAATTGTGGTGCACATTATATTGATCTGGCTGATGGCCGGGAATTCGTCAGCGGCATTAAGACACTGGACATTCCCGCAAAAGACAAGGGCACACTTGTGGTTAGCGGTGCCAGTTCGGTCCCCGGGCTGACATCCGCGATTATCGATAAATACCTGCCCGAATTTGCCCGCCTTAAAAGTCTGGACTACGGCATAACCACCGCCCAGAAAACCACCCGGGGACTGGCAACCACCGCCGCTATACTGGGTTATACCGGTAAACCTATCGAAACCCTGACTCACGCAACCTCCGATACCCTGTATGGCTGGCAAGGGCTCAGAGTCAGAAAATATCCACAACTGGGGTGGCGTTTACTGGGTAACTGCGACATTCCTGATCTGGCAATATTTCCGGAGCGCTACCCCGACCTGCAGAACATACGCTTTTATGCCGGCCTCGAAATCCCATTGATACACCTTACGCTGTGGCTGCTGTCCTGGGGAGTAAGGGCTGGATTAATCAGAAACTTGAGCCGAACAGCGCCAACCTTGTTGCGCCTGTCCTTTCTCTTTGACTGGCTGGGAACAGGCAACAGCGGTTTTCATATGGAAATGAGTGGCACTGATACACAAGATAATCACAAAAAAATCACGTTTGAGCTAACTGCACGTTCCGGTGACGGTCCGTATATTCCCTGCATGCCAGCCATACTGCTGACCCGTAAGCTGATGACGAACCAGCTGCCTCAGCGCGGTGCACAGCCCTGTATCGGACTGATCAGCCTCGATGAATACCTGAACGCACTGCGTGAACTGGATATATCCTGGTCGGTATCGGACTGAGCGACTGAACCAGGCTAACTAAAGCCGTTGACTCGCTGCCAGCAAATCAGCTTCGAGTGACTGCCACGCACCGGGATGACGGCCGATAACTTCTATTCGGCTGTCATAAATCTCATCCAGTGCGGTACTGCTCATCAGACCGTCAACAATGTTAAACGCAAAGATACCTTCATCCGTGATAAACACACCTTTCACCCGCTCAGCATCAATCCCCATTAAGATCGATTCAAGCGCGATGAAGTCGAACTCAAAGTCCGGCTGAAATATCCAGCCACTGCTGAAGAAACCATCCCCTTTATTATCTTTGCGCAGATATCCCTGCGCGGGCATATCCGGGGCGGCAGCAAACACATCACCATGACGGTGCCCATGGCCGTGTGTCTCAGATTCAGGTTCAGGTTGCCAGAGGCATGGCTGATCCAGCCACTGTAATGCCAACTGCCCGTGAGCAACGGAATGCACAGGCCGCCCTTCCAGTTTCTGCTGAGTCAGGTACGTCTGTAACTGCTGTAACTCATCCGCCTTATACAGGTCAGCTTTATGGGCAACAATACAGTCTGCCACCTGAATCTGCTGCTGATAGGTTTCATCTGTTATGTAATCCGGGTCAGACAATTTACGGGCATCCACCAGCGTTACCGTAGCCTGTAAGGATATCACTTCGCTGTATTCAGCACTTCGCAGGCTGGCAAGTACTTCCTGAGGATGGCCCAGGCCGGTCGGTTCAATTAACAGACGATCAGGTTTAGCCCGCTGAATCAGCTGATTAAGAGCCATCTGCATCGGCAACCCTGCGGTGCAACACATACAGCCACCGGGCACTTCCCGCATATAAATACCGCCTTCAGCACTTTCACCCATCATGCTGGCATCAATGCCCACTTCACCGAATTCATTAACCAGCACTGCCCAGCGTTCGTGAGCAGGTTTATTGGCCAGTAAATGCTGGATTGCGGTGGTTTTCCCCACGCCAAGAAAACCGGTTATGACATTGGTGGGTATCCCTTTAAACTGCATACAAATAAGCTCCGAAAATAAGCTCTGAAAATAAGCGCCGAAAACAAGCTCCGGAAAAAGACCTGGAAACCAGTGAACAGTAAATACAGAATCAGCCGGCTAAATCAGCCAGACTGTCGAGAATAAGATCCGGCTGATACTCAGATACTGACCTGCCATGGTTAAAGCCATAACTAACAGCCACTACCGGGCAGCCCGCAGCTTTTGCTGCCAATATATCGTTTGCAGAATCACCAACCATCAGAGTATCAGCAGGCTGCGTATTCAATTCCTGCATAGCATGCTGCAAAGGAAGCGGATGAGGTTTCTTTTCCGGCAGGCAATCGCCGCCAAGCACCAGTTGGAAATAATCTTCCAGAGCAAACTGTTCCAGTAAATGGCGCGTAAAAAGCAAAGGTTTATTCGTGATCAGCCCCATCGGAATCCCCTGCTCCGAAAGTGCCTGTAAACACGCCAGCACACCCGGGTATAAACGGCTTTGCTGGCCACTGACATCCCCATAATGCTGCAGAAACAGAGCCAGCGCCTGCTCTGATAAAGCATCCGGCTCAGTATTAGCGATATCGTACCGGCCATGTAAAGCCCGCCGCACCAGTATTGCTGCACCGTTACCGATCCAGTGACTGACGTTTTCTTCGCCCGCCACAGGCCGTCCCAGATCCGACAACATCCGGTCAATGGCTGTGGCCAGATCCGGCAAACAATCCATCAGAGTGCCGTCAAAATCGAACAGCACCAGCGCTGGCGGTTGCCCGGCAAAAAGGGATTTCATCACGCGGATTAAGCCTGGGCCAGCTCTTCACGCATTTTAGTAATGGTTGCCGCATAATCGTCGGTATTGAAGATAGCGGAACCGGCAACAAAGGTATCAGCACCGGCCTGCGCGATTTCACGGATATTGCCAATACCGACACCGCCATCGACCTCAAGGCGGATATCATAGCCACTGGCATCGATACGTTCACGTACCTGACGAAGCTTATCCAGCGTAGACGGAATGAATTTCTGACCGCCAAAGCCCGGGTTAACGGACATCAGCAAAATCATATCCACTTTATCCATAACGTGATCAAGGTAATGCAGCGGCGTCGCCGGGTTAAAGACCAGCCCCGCTTTACAGCCACCGTCACGGATCATCTGCAGGGAACGGTCAATATGATCGGAACCTTCCGGATGAAACGTGATAATGCTTGCACCGGCATCGATGAAGTCGCCAATCAGACGATCAACAGGACGCACCATCAGATGCACATCAACCGGTGCTTCAATGCCATAATCGCGCAGTGCTTTACACACCATAGGACCAATTGTCAGGTTTGGCACATAGTGATTGTCCATCACATCAAAATGCACGTAATCGGCACCCGCAGCGAGTACATTTTCAACTTCTTCCCCCAAACGGGCAAAGTCTGCTGATAATATAGAAGGAGCAATCTTAAAATCGGCCATGGCAGTAGCAACTCTTGAAATAATAATGGCGCCTATTGTACTGTCGGAACATCTAAACACAACACGAAACCAGCCTGTGCAAACAACTGAAACGCCTCCAAAGCAGCTAAGCCGCCTTAAATTTCAGCAACTGATGTGTGCCGCATTCCTTTCGTGCTGCGTACTGTCTCCCATAAGTGTGCAGGCAGAGGATCAGGATAACGCCGCCAGCATGGGAGCCGCTTCAGGAGAGATGCAGCCTGCTGACGCTATGTCAGACACCGGGCAATCTGAAACAGTGGCCCGCAGCGTACCGAACCCGGCAGCACAACGGGCGGCAGCACTGGCTCAGGAACAGTCACCGGAAACTGAAATTATCTGGCTGGAAACAGATAAAGAAACCCAGTTAAGCCTGTTTATGCCCAGCGGCATTACAGAATCTTACGGGGGCATCATTCTGTTCCACCCAAGTATGGCAACACCGGACTGGCCAGATATTATCCGGCCTTTACGTCTGTCCCTCAGCGATCAGGGCTGGGCAACACTCTCGGTGGCATTACCCGACCCGCACCCGGTACCGGTACCGGTGAGAAATATGCAACCGGCATCCTCCACCGCAGAGGACCCCGGCACAGAAGCAGATGCTTCTACGGAGGCCTCTGATTCAGCGGCTACAGAAGCGATGTCAGATGCAGCTATGCAGGATACAAGCATGGCTAATACCATGAGCGAGGATGAGGCCATATCAAAAGAACCTTATATCGATCAGCTCATTCGAATCACCCTTGCCGCCAGCGCCCAGCTAACAGACCGGGAACAAAACCGTCAGATCATTTTAGGCGTTGGCACTGGGGCGGTATGGGCTGCAGCGTATGTATCACAGACTCAGGATGATCAGAATATCCGCCTGCTGATGATTGATCCGCGTCAGCCTGAAGACCCGTCCGCGCCGCAGTTAAACGAAATCATTCCCCTGCTGGACAGCGAAACCGTGCTGGATCTGTATTTTGAAAACAGTGAGCTGAGCAAAACCCAGGCGAAACAGCGGTTAAGGCTAAGCAAACGCAGTAAACTGCCTGACTATCGTCAGATCAAGATTAATCAGCGCCCGGACGACAGTAAACGTGAACAGCAATGGCTGGCTAAAAAGATTCGCGGCATTCTGAAAACCAATATCATTGATGCAGACTTTACCAGAACCACCGAGGGCCGGCTGGAAGCAGAGAAAGCAATGCAGCTAATGCCCGGCGGATAAATCAGTTTTTCCGGGCCTGACGGATACGGTCGTAGGCGGACTGGATTTCCTGGGTCTTCTCTTTGGCAAGCTGCATCATTTCTTCAGGTAGCCCCTTTGCCACCAGCTTGTCCGGATGGTGCTGGCTCATCAGACGACGGTACGCTTTTTTCAGCTCAGCATCACTGACATCTTCAGCAACCCCCAGCACACCATACGCTTCTTTCAATAAAGTCGCCTGCGAGACCGAATTATGCTGATGAGACTGGTAACTGTGTTGCTGATACGAGAACTGAGACTGCATCCGCGCCATCAGTGCCGCCATTTCTGCCTGAGACATATGTAACAGCGCACAGACTTCCCGGATAATCGCTAACTCCGCTTCGCTCACCTGACCGTCTGCCATGGCCGCCTGTAACTGGATTTCTACAAACATCAGTTTCAGGGGCACCCGGTAACGGATCAGAGCACTTAACGGCCGCAATACATCGGCGATCTCAAAGTATTCTTCTTTCCCCTGAGTAAACAGTTCGATCGCCTGCTTTTGCCGTTCGCTGTTCAGCCCCATACGGTTCATCACATCACGGGCATACTGGATTTCTTCCTGGCTGACTCTGCCATCGGCTTTGGCAAGCTTACCCATGACGGAGAAAGTCGCTTTAAAAAAGGCATCCTGCGGATTCAGTGCATTCCCCAGGAGTTTTTTGAGTCCCCGGGATAAAGCCACACCAATCGCACCGCCCAACAACAGACCAAACAGCCCCCCGGACATCAGTCCGATCAGCCCGCCAATCACCAGAGCCGTGCTGTTATTACGGATCATTTGTCCAAAGTTTTCACCGGAACGCTGCGCATCAAATGCCATTTAGCCACATCCTAAAATCATTAATTTTGGCGATACCCGGCAGAACCGGACATACACATTATAAACAGACAGCAAAGCTCTCTTACAAAGCCGCTGACAAATCAGCTTCAACCGCTTGCAGGCGCTCAATCGTACCAATATCCCGCCAGTAACCGGAATAGTGTTCGCCGGTCGCCAGCCCCTGCGACATGGCTTCACGCAGTAACGGGGCCAGTGCAAACTTACCCGGCTGACACGCTGTAAATAAACGCGGAGATAAAACACTGATACCGCTGAAAGTTAAGCGTCCCTCACTCCCTTCATTTACCTGGCCATCCGCCAGTGTAAAGTCTCCGGCAGGGTTATGCTCAGGGTTATCGACCATCACCAGATGCGCCAGCGCACCGGACACCTCTAGCCGGGACTGCGCCGCCAGCAATAACTCTGTGGGATAATCCGTGAACACATCACCATTAATGACCGCAAAAACATCTCCCTGCGGTGATACCTGCGGCAGGGCCTGAAAAATGCCCCCACCGGTTTCCAGCGGCTCAGATTCAGTCGAATAGACTATGCTGGCCCCGTAAGGTTCACCATTGCCCAGCGCCGTTTCCAGCTGCTCACCCAGCCAGGCATGATTAATAACCAGTTCCTGAATACCGCCGGCCACCAACCGTTCAATGTGGTATTCAATCAGCGCCTTTCCGGCCACTTTAATCAGCGGTTTGGGGGTCGTCAGAGTTAAGGGTCTCATCCGGGTCCCCAGCCCTGCCGCCAGAATCATTCCACGCATCAGTTAAACCACTCGTCCAGTAAATCCGAATCGAAATGTTCTGAAGCATACATAGCAGGCACCACAACCTCACTGAGCCAGGCAGCGAATGTCAGTAAGTCCTGATAACGGGAACAGACCCGGATGATGTAATGCAGCGTACGGGGAATGTCGGCCAGATAGCCGTCCTTACCGTCACGCAATTTCAGCCGGGCAAAAATACCGCTGGCTTTCAGGTGACGCTGTACACCCATCAGATCAAACCAGTAATAAAACTCAGTACGGTCAAACTGACTCAGCACACCAGCATTTTCCAGGCTGGCTGCGTACTGATCCACCCAGCCATAGACCTTCATATCTGGCCAGGCGATATAGCAGTCCCGCAACAGGGAAACCAGATCATAGGTTACCGGGCCAATAACCGCATCCTGAAAATCAATGACACCCAGCGAGTCTCCACAGACCATCAGATTACGGCTGTGATAATCGCGGTGAACTGCAACCTGAGGCTGAGCCAGGGCGCTGTTTACCAACTGCCCACACACCTCTTTCCACAGATGTTCGACACCGGGTTTCAGGGTCAGGCCTAACAAGTCCTGTAAAAACCAGTCATGGAACAGGGCCATTTCCCGTTGCAGCAAGGCTTCATCATAATCAGGTAAGTGATATCCCTCCACCTCGCCTGCTGCCTGAATTAACAGCAGCTCATCCAGCGCACGGGAATACAGATCATCTGCAGAATCAGCATGTAAATGTTGCAGGTACTGTTCATCTCCCAGATCACTCAGCAGCATATACCCCAGTGACAAATCTGCCGCGATAACCTGAGGGACCTTAATGCCCTGGCTGTACCAGTTGTCGGCAATTTTAACAAATGGCAGGCTGGCTTCTTTTTCCGGTGGCGCGTCCATCAGAATCCAGCTTTGCTCACCGCTGATCAGTCGAAAATAACGACGAAAACTGGCATCACCGGATACCGGCTGGCACTGCCAGTCTTGCGCCAGACCGATACCTGATGCAGCGCAAATGTCGACTACCCAGGCGCGTAACCCGGCCAATCGTTGTCCCATAATTCTAATCCTCTAGCATAGATACGCCGGAATGTTTTATCATTCAGCGCTTTAGTGCGTATATTACTCGAAATAACGGTTTGGCGATAAACAAAATCGAAGCACATATTTCCGCTGTAAAATGGATAAGCCGGATGCCCTTTAAAAGACAATCTTCATATTTACTCACCTTAGCGGTGGCTGCCGCTATGTCGCCTTCGTTATATGCTGCCCCCGCCGATTTATGGCAATGCCAGACTCAGGCTGACGGTACCTGGCAATGTGCGGGTGCCGATACTTCCGCTGAGCCGGCCTTTACCGAACAGACAAACGTACCGACTCAGCCACTGAATGCACAGGAACAGGCTATTCAGGCAGAGTCCGTCAGCGTTTCTCCGGCAGATTCAGTGCCGGCCATCGCCCCTGCAGCGATCAGTACCGCATCACGGTCGCAACAGACCCAGTCCGGTACTGAAGCGATATTGGCCAGTGAACCCCGTGCTGATCTGACGGCACAGCAGCTTGACTGGCAAACGGGAGAAGGTGGTCAGTGTGGCCGGTATGTTGAACCGGAATATCCAAGCGTTGCTGCCGGCAAAGAAGAAGAAATTATCATCAATGCCGATCAGTCTTTAACACAGATTGGTCAGGTATCGACCATGAAAGGCGATATTCGCGTTCAGCAGGGTAACCGGACGATCCGCAGTGATGAAGCGGCTCTTTATGAACAAACCAATACCGCCACCCTGCAGGGCAACGTTATTTACCGCGAACCCGGGTTACTGATCGTCGGCGATAATGCACAGGCGAATATTGATACCAGCGAAACCCGTATCGAAGCCGCCGATTATGTTATGCACCAGCAAGGAATTCGCGGCTCAGCGGTGAGCATTACCCGCCAGCCGGACAGCAAAATCAACCTGCAGGACACCTCCTATACAAAATGTCCTCCGGGAGATGAAAGCTGGAAGATCAACGCCGACGAAGTTGTTCTCGATCCTGAAGCAGGCTTTGGCACCGCCAAACACGCGACCCTGCGCATCGGTGACGTCCCGGTTTTCTATTACCCTTACTTTACCTTCCCGATTGATGATAAACGCCGTTCCGGTTTCCTGTATCCAACCATAGGCTACTCAGATGGCGACGGACTGGAACTGGCCACACCGTATTATTTCAACATCGCACCAAATATCGATGACACACTGACACCGCACCTGTATAGCAGCCGGGGTCTGTCACTGGATAACGAACTGCGATACATGAACAAATACAGTACTAACGTTCTGAGCACTGCATTCCTGGCCGATGACCGCAAAGCAGACCGTGACCGCTGGCTGGTTGATGCCCAGCACCGTGGCCGTCAGGAGAACTGGCGCTCCAGTATTGATTACACCCGGGTCAGTGACGACGATTACTTTAATGATCTGAATACAGGCCTTCAGGTCAATCGCCAGGACCACCTGGACCAGATTGCACAGGCGAGCTATGTCACCGATAACTGGACAGTTACAACCCGCGTCCAGTCCTATCAGACAATTACCAGTGCAACCCAGCCGTACCGAAAACTGCCACAGATTTACCTTAAGGGCAGCCAAAGCGACCTGGTAGAAGGTTCTGACCTTGAACTGGATTATCTGGCAGACTTCACCGCCTTTGAGCGTGATAACGACAACCTGACCGGCATTGACCGGGTCAACGGTCAGCGTATTCACCTGCAACCTTCTGTCAGTGTTCCTTTCCGCTGGCCATGGGCATACGTGACGCCTAAAGCGACTCTGTGGTCTTCACAGTACAAACTTGATGACCAGGTTGCCGGTGAGTCAGACAGTATCAGCCGCACCGTAGGTGTACTAAGCGTCGACAGTGGCCTGAGCTTTGAACGCACGGTCAATGACGCCGGTATGATCCAGACACTGGAACCCCGCCTGTTCGCGCTGTATGTACCGGAAGAAGACCAGACGGCAATCCCGAACTTTGATACCGCCGAATACAGTTTCACTTACAGTTCGCTGTTCCGTGAAAACCGTTTCAGTGGCTATGATAAAATTGGCGACACGCAACAGCTGACTCTGGGACTGAGCTCCGGTTTCTACCGTGCTGACGGCAGTGAAGTGGCCCGGATGGGCATTGCTCAGGCACACTATTTTGCCGACCGCGAAGTTCAGCTCGAGAGCACCACCGCTACGGATACCAGCAAACGTTCCAACCTGGCACTTGAAGCAAGCTGGAACGTTACTGATGCGTTCCGGATCAGTAACGACAGTGAACTGGATGCAAGTGACTACCATTTAATCGAAAACAATCTGAAATTCAGTTACTCTCCGAACGTCAACAAAGTTGTCAGCCTGAATTTCCGTGATCGTGAAGACACCCGTGAGCAGGCAGACCTGTCATTCATCTGGCCAGTTGCCAAAAGCTGGAGTGTTCTGGGTCGCTGGCAGGAAGATATCCGGAACAATACAACCCCTGAAGCACTCTTAGGCGTTGAATATTCCGATTGCTGCTGGCAGGTACGGGTTGCCGCCAGAGAATATCTGCCTAGCGGCAGCACCGAGCGGGACAGCGGTATTTACATACAATTCGTCCTCAAGGGGTTAGGCGCTTTCGGCCAGGGTGGCAATGACTTATTCAATAACATTAGCGGTTTTGAAGAACGTGAAAAACAAAATGACTATTAAGTGTATGCGCCCGTTCGGGGCTAAGCTCATCAAGCCTGCTCTGGCAGCTCTGGCGCTCAGCGCTTCCGCGTCAGCCTTCGCTGCCACTTCTCTGGACCGGGTTATTGCAATCGTCAACGACGACATTATTATGCAAAGCGAGCTGGAATCCCGTGAAAACGTGATCCTGCGACGTCTGGCCCGCAGTAACTCAGCCCAACCTCCTGCAGACGCCCTGCGTAAGCAGGTCCTGAACCGGCTGATTATTGACCGGGTGCAAATGCAACTGGCTGATGAACGGGGCATCCGTGTCAGCGATAACGAACTGAACGCCGCCCTTAACCGTATTGCCGGTCAGTCTGGTCTGAGCCTTGCTCAGTTCCGTGAAACGCTGATAGCAGAAGGCCAGGACTATGCAAAAGTACGTAATCAGATCCGCCAGGAACTACTGATCAGCGAAACTCAGCGTCAGTTAGTCAACAGCCGCATTAATGTTTCCCAGCAAGAGATTGAGAACTTCCTCAGCTCCGATCAGGGTAAAGCAGCTGCTTCACAGGATTACAATCTGAGTCTCATTCTTGTCGCTGTCCCACCTCAGGCTGATGCAGCAACAATTCAGCAAGCCGCTGAAACCGCCACTGAAATAAGCAAAGAACTGCAAAACGGCGCAGACTTTGCCGAACTGGCACTGGCCCGTTCGGCCGGTAACAACGCCCTGAAAGGTGGCCAGCTGGGCTGGAAAAAAGCCGCTGAATTACCGCCTGCGTTCTCACAGGCCATTCAATCGCTGGAAAAAGGCCAGGTAACTGCGCCGATTCGCACCCCGAACGGATTCCACATTCTGAAGGTTAACGACACCCAGCAGGGCAACGTTCAGATGGTCGATCAGACCGAAGTTCGCCACATCCTGCTTAAGCCAACGGAAATCCGCTCTAAAGCACAGACACTGCGGGAGATTAAATCCCTCTACAACCGTCTGGCCTTAGGCGAGCCCTTCGCCGAACTGGCCAAAGAATACAGTGATGATCCGGGCAGCGGCGCAGAAGGCGGTGCTCTGGGCTGGGCTCAACCAGGACAGATGGTGCCTGAATTTGAAGAAGTTATGCGCAAAACCCCGATAGGCGAAATAAGCATTCCGTTTGAAACCCGCTTTGGCTGGCACATTCTGGAAGTGACAGATCGCCGTCAACAGGATCTTGGCGAAGAAATGCTGATCAATCAGGCACGGGCCAGTATCCGTGAGCGCAAGTTCAATGAAGAACTTCAGAACTGGTTACGGGAAATACGTGCAAAGGCGTATGTTGAGCTGAAGTAATGCCCGCACCGATCTTTAAACTGGCTCTGACTCCGGGCGAACCTTCAGGTATCGGCCCGGATCTTTGTATCCAGATTGCACAACAGGGGCACCGGCAACAACTGATTGCCATCGCCGATCCTCAGATGCTCGCCGAACGGGCTGCGCTGCTGAATCTTCCACTGGAGATACGCACTTACGATGCCAGTCAGCCTGCGCAAAGTACCCCACCGGGTTGCCTCTGGGTCGATACTATAAACTGTAAAACAGCAGTCACTGCTGGCCAGCTGAATACAGTCAACGCACAATATGTACTCGACACCCTCACCCGGGCGACCGAAGGCTGTCTGAGTAAAGAATTTGATGCCATCGTAACGGCCCCTGTGCATAAAGGCATCATCAATGACGCCGGCATCCCGTTCAGCGGCCACACCGAATTCCTGGAAGCCCTGACTCACAGCGATAAAGTTGTCATGATGCTGGCCACCGAGGGCCTGCGGGTCGCACTGGCCACCACCCACCTGCCATTGCTGGATGTTCCGGGCGCGATTACTGCGCCACTGCTGCATCAGGTTATTCAGGTGCTCCATCAGGATTTACAACAACGTTTTGGTTTAGCGCAGCCACGCATTCTGGTTGCCGGCCTGAACCCTCATGCCGGTGAAGGCGGCCACATGGGCCGGGAAGAAATCGATACCATTGAACCGGCACTGGAATCCCTGCGCCAACAGGGCATACAGCTCACCGGTCCGCTGCCGGCTGACACCCTGTTCACTGACAAGTACCTGCAGCAAACTGATGCTGTACTTGCCATGTATCACGACCAGGGCTTACCTGTTCTAAAATACAAAGGTTTTGGCAACGCCGTAAATATTACGCTGGGCTTACCCATTATCCGCACCTCGGTCGATCACGGCACGGCTTTAGATCTGGCCGGCAGTGGCAAGGCAGATACCGGCAGCCTGCTAACCGCGATCGATTATGCAGCGGAAATGGCCAGCCACAGCAATCAGGATCACTGAGCTATCATTGATTCAGTTATCCACACAGACCCCCAACGGAACGTAATTCATGAGTAAAAAACCCGTCGGCCACAAAGCCCGCAAACGCTTTGGCCAGAACTTTCTGCAGGATCAGGGCATTATTCGCCGGATCATCCGCTCAATCGCGCCGCAGGAAGACCAGCATCTGGTAGAAATCGGCCCGGGACTGGGTGCAATTACTGAAGAATTGCTGCCTGAGTGTCAGCAACTCAACGTGGTCGAGCTGGACCGGGACCTGATTCCGATCCTGCGTACCAAGTTCTTCAGCTACGCCGATAAGTTTCAGATTCATGAAGCCGATGCACTGAAGTTTGACTTTGCATCCCTGTACCAGGCACCACAGCAATTACGGGTGGTAGGCAACCTGCCTTACAATATCTCCACGCCACTGATCTTCCATCTGCTCAGCTATGCCGGGCAAATTGAAGATATGCACTTCATGTTGCAAAAAGAAGTGGTCGACCGCCTGGCCGCACAACCAGGCGACAGTGCATACGGACGCCTGGGCATCATGGCCCAGTACTACTGCCATGTAGAGCCGCTGTTTATTGTGCCACCGGAAGCATTCGATCCGGCACCGAAGGTAGACTCAGCCATAGTCCGGCTGATTCCTTATAAAAAAGTGCCACACCCGGCAAAGGATGTTGATAAACTGGAAGTCGTCGTCAGAACCGCTTTTGGTCAGCGTCGCAAAACCTTACGAAATAATCTGAAACCGCTGATCAGCGCCGATGATATTCAGGCACTTGATATCGATCCGGGCCTTCGCCCTGAACGTCTGAGCTTGCAGGAATTTATCCGCATCAGTGATTTCATCAGCACCAAACAGAGCGATTAAGCAGATGATTGCCGCACTTGAACAAGAAAACATCGCCATTAACGTGGAAACATCATACCTGCCGGAACAGTCCGACCCGGATAAAAAGCGCTTTGTATTTTCCTACCACATCACCATCACCAATCATGCTACTCAGCCGGTACAGCTGCTTAACCGCCGCTGGCTAATCGTCGACGGTGACGAACAGGTCCAGGAAGTTAAAGGTGAAGGCGTCGTTGGGGAACAACCTGTTATAGACCCGACTGAAAGCTACAGCTATACCAGTGGCACCGTACTGGCTACCAACGTGGGCAGCATGCAGGGGCATTACGAAATGAAAGCCGAAGACGGCCAGACATTTAACGCTGAAATTGCGCCATTCACTCTGGCGCAGCCAAACGCACTGCACTGATCAGGCTTGCTATGACCCACTACGCCATTGGTGATATACAAGGCTGTTATGATGAACTCATTCAACTTCTGGATACGCTGAACTTCGGCCCGGATGATCAGTTATGGGTGGCCGGTGACCTGGTTAACCGCGGACCCAAGTCATTAGAAACCCTGCGTTTTCTTAAAGAGCTGGGAGACCAGGCCAGAATTGTGCTCGGCAATCATGACCTGCACCTGCTGGCTATCCACTACGGCACAACGACACAACGTCGCAGCGATACTTTCGATGAAATTCTGAATGCCCCTGACCGTTATGAACTGATGGACTGGTTACGCCACCAGCCTCTGCTGATTCATGACAAAACCCTTGGCTATACCATGGTACATGCCGGCATTCCGCCTAACTGGTCACTTAAAAAAGCCCGCAACTGTTCAAAAGAAGTCGAACAGGTTCTGCAAAGCACTCTGGCCATCGAATACTTCCGCAATATGTATGGCAACAAACCGGACCGCTGGAAAAAATCCATTGAAGGCTGGGAACGGTTACGGATGATCACAAACTATTTCACCCGGATGCGCTTTTGCAGCGATAAAGGCAAACTCGACTTTCTTGCGAAAGGCAGCCTCAGCAGTCAGCCGGAAGGCTTTTTACCCTGGTTTGAACATCCGGGTAAAACCGTTGATACGCACCGCATTATTTTCGGCCACTGGGCCGCACTGGAAGGCAAAGCCGACCACCATAACGTATTCGCCCTGGATACCGGCTGTGTGTGGGGCAATACACTCACGGCCATGCGACTTGAAGATCAGCAATTATTCAGTGTGCCAAGCCTGAAACAACCGGAGTAATCTAATGGAAACCTATCAGTGTATAAATATTGAACAGGCAGTTGCCCTGATGGAAGACGGCGCAGTGGTTGTGGATATCCGCGATCCTCAAAGCTTTGCTGCTGGCCATATTACTGATGCCAGCCACCTGAGTAACGAAAACCTGCATACCTTCATCACAGCTGCTGACATGGATCAGCCAGTGATTGTATGTTGTTATCATGGCCATAGCAGCCAGTCTGCAGCGCAGTTACTGATTGGCCAGGGGTTTGATCAGGTTTACAGCCTGGACGGTGGCTATCAGCTCTGGCAAGCAAATAAACCTGATATGTGCAGCTCGCCGGAATAACCATGGAAACCTATCTGGTTGGCGGTGCCGTACGCGACAAGCTGTTGGGGTATCCGGTCTGCGACCGGGACTGGGTCGTTGTCGGTGCCTCTCCGGAGATTATGCTGAAACAGGGCTTTCGCCCGGTTGGCCAGGACTTCCCGGTATTTATCCACAAAGACAGTGGCGAAGAATACGCACTGGCGCGCACTGAGCGTAAATCAGGCAAGGGCTACACCGGTTTTCAGTATCAGGCCAGCCCGGACGTCACTCTGGAAGAAGACTTACTGCGCCGCGACCTTACCATCAATGCCATGGCAGAAAGCGCCGACGGCCAGATTATCGATCCTTATAACGGCCAGCAGGACCTGCAACAGCGGATTCTGCGCCATGTATCCCCAGCTTTCGCTGAAGACCCACTGCGGGTTCTGAGAGTCGCCCGGTTTGCAGCCCGTTACGCCCATCTGGGATTTACACTGGCACCGGAAACTCTGGCGATGATGCAACAGCTGGCGAACAGTGACGAACTCAGCTACCTGACTCCGGAAAGGGTTTGGCAGGAAATGCAACGCGCCCTTGGCGAACAAACACCGCAAACATTTTTCCAGATACTGGATGACTGCCAGGCCACAGTTAAACTGTTTCCCGAGCTGTCCATCCGGCCTTCAGAACTGGCACTGCTGAATGCACCGCTCTCTGCAGAAGTCCGCTGTGCATTACTGCTGTTGAAAAGTGCGGCCGACGCCAGTGTTATAAAAACCTTCACGGAACGCCAACGGTTACCCAATGCGTTTCGGGATCTGGCACTGCAGCTTTTCAGAGGCGCTTCAGACCTGCTTGGATACAGCACACTCACCGCCAGCCAGACACTGCAACTGATCCTTGACCTCGACTTACTCCGGCGCCCTGAACGGCTCCCAGACCTGTTTGCGGCCTGCAGAATACTTAACCAGCAACCGATTCTCACAGCAGAAACGCAGTTACCGGCCCTTTTGACTCAACTGGGTAAGATCATCCCCCGGGACATCATGGAGGAAGGTTTTAAAGGCAAAGCCCTGGGAGAAGAAATACAACGGCGTCAGCTAACCATCTGCAAACAGATCAGCTATCCTCCAGGCCAATAAGCGGACTCTCCATAACGGCAGCCACAGCCGTCAGCAATTCACGCTCTGCCACTGAAACTTTGCCGTCCTGACGGGCGCAACGCACCAGACCTTTCAGATAACGGGATTTCAGCAAAGGCCCTGCGGCAGCAAGAATAAACACCGCCTCACTGAATAATTTCAGCTCGCTTTCCGCACACGGTTGCTGCGGCAGTAATTCAATATTGTAAAAACCGGCGGTATTCGCTGCCAGATTAAAATGCTTTTCCAGATCCGCACCGCTGCTGGTTGCCTGCCGGCCGTGCCAAACCAGCATTGAAGCAACCCGCTCAAATGCGCCGGCCTGATCATCTTCAGACCGCTCCAGCGCCCGGTGCTGTCGGCGAATGCCAAAGTGCCCATCGCAATAGTGACTGGTTAACTGATACAGACACCATTCAAACAAATCAATCTGCCTGTCCGCTCTTATCAGTTGCATCAGCAAACGCTTATACGCCCGATACTGTTCAGCCGACTGAGATTTCAGTGCAGGCATTGCCATCAGCACCCAGGGTAAATATACACCGCGGGAAACATCCTTCAGCATGTCCCTGAGAGACTCTGCCTGCTCCGCCAGAGCCGGTTCGAACTCAGACAGCATATACATCTGCTGTTCCCGCAAAGAAATTTCTGACCCCATCAATAGCACCGGAAGAATCGCCCGGGCAGCAAAGCTGTCATGAGCAATGTCTGCTAACGTATCAGGTACACCTGCCTCACTCACCAGATCCAGTTCGGACATCTCTGCCACGTCCAGCACAGCACTCCCCAGAATCATGGTTGTGACCGCTTCCACCACCTGCTGTTTATGATCAGCATCGCTGGCTTTGACCTGCTCTTTGGCCTGTTGCCAGCGATCTTCTGAGAAATACCCGTCCCACCCCGGCTCAATAGCCTGTATACGTTGCCGTAATGGCGGATGAGTCGCTAACAGATTCAGCACCGCGCCGCCGATATCTGCAAAAAATAAATGGCTGGCTTCATGGCAACGGTAGTTATCAATCCGACTGCTGCGTTTAATGCTGCCAATTGCTTTGAGCGCACCGGCAATGCCCGCCGGATTACGGGTTAAACGCACGGCTGCAGCATCCGCCAGAAACTCCCGCTGCCGCCCTACCGCCGACTTAATGAGCCGTGCACCGGCAATGCCGATCCAGCCAATCACAAATAACCCCAGCCCAATTGGCTTAGCCCGCACAGAGGTACGGCTATAGAGTAAATCCCGACCGATTTCACCGATCCACATCAGCCCGTGCAACAGCACCAGCAAACGCATATTCAGGCGCATATCACCGTTAAAAATATGGCTTATTTCATGGGCAACCACCCCCTGCAGCTCATCCCGACTCAGATGATCCAATGCTCCCTGACTCACACAGACAACAGCGTCCGCTGGCCGTAACCCGGCGGCAAATGCATTGATCCCCTTCTCGTAATCCAGCACATATACCGGCGGCACAGGAATACCTGCAGCAATTGCCATTTCCTCGGTAACATTCAGCAGCCTTCGTTCCTCAGCATATCTGCTGACGGGCATTACCTGACGTGCGCCCATTGATTCAGCAATAGCAGCGCCGCCCCGACAAACTTCATGCCACTTCAGCCATGCTGTGATCACCAGACCGCCGCACACCGCCCCGGTAACCCAGCCAAACCGCTGAAGGGTAAAATAATCGAACACATGAGATTGCGGATTGAAATAGCCACCGTCGTCCAGCCACAGCCAGGCCACCACAAACAACGTGGTTAATCCGATAATAAGAAAGGTTACGCAGACAAAAAGGGCAACAAGCCAATAGCTTCTTTTACTGGCCTGCGCCTGCGCTTCATAAAAATTCATTGACCGTCAGAATCAGAAGCTGACTTCCGGGGCTTTCTGAATTTGCTCACGGTCTGCCATTTCCAGCAAACTGGCATCCGTTTTATGGCCAAACAGACCCGCCAGTACTACCGGCGGAAAGCTCTGTTTATATTCGTTGTAATCCGTGACGGCATCATTAAACCCCTGACGGGCAAAAGCAACACGGTTTTCAGTTGAGGACAGTTCCTCGCTTAACTGTTGCATCTGACCATCCGCTTTCAGTTCCGGATAATCTTCCACCACCAGATTGAAACGTCCCAGCGCCGACTGCAAACCGGACTCAGCCATACCAAGTTGCTGCAGTGCTCCGGCACTCTGAGCGCTGGCAACGGCACTTTCCAGGCCTGCACGGGCCTGATTACGGGCACTGATAACCGCCTCAAGGGTTTCACGCTCGTGCCTGAGGTAACCTTTCGCTGTTTCAACCAGATTAGGTATCAGGTCATAGCGCCGTTTTAGCTGCACATCAATTTGTGAAAAAGCATTCTGATGCCGGTTACGTAAACTCACCAGACGGTTATACACCGCAATCACGTACCCTACGACAATCACCGCAACAACAATGCTGATAATGGTAGTCATATCCATAATGCCACTCCCTAAAGCCGGTTCACCGTTTTATACGGTCGATATATGTTTTTCCTGCCAGATAAAATCCACAGTAGCCAACGTCAGGTGGCCTTGCTCAAAATCCCGCCACAGATCCTGATACGTCTCACCGGACTCAGGATGACGGGATTTAGGGGCTAATTCAGCCAGAGGCCGCAGGACAAAACTGCTAACCAGTATTTCTCCCCGTGGCAACTGAATACCGTCAAATTCACCGATCAGATTATCATAGGTAAGGATATCGATATCCAGTGTACGTCCCAAACTGTCACTCTTACGGCAGCGGCCATGCTGATCTTCAATCTCTTTAAGCAAGCGGTTCAGTGCTGCCAGCTCCAGCTCGGTTGAAAATTCAGCAACCAGATTGTAAAACGGCGCACCGTCAAAACCGACAGCATCACTTTCATAGACCGGCGACAAGCGCAACTCACTGAAGCTAGCTTGCAAAGCATCCAGACCGCTGCTGATATTGTGCTCACGGTCCTGATTGCTGCCGATACTGACGAATACTTTTGCCATTAAAAACGCTCTCCCCGTTCAATAATGATTCCAACATCCTGCGCCGCCGGGACTGCACCAGGCTTACCCAGCTGCAGACGCACCCAGCGTACTCCGAACTCATTGGCAAGAATCTTGGTGACTTCTTCCGCCATCGTCTCAATCAGCTGGAACTCACTGTTGGAAATAAAATCAATCAACCGTTCAGAGATAGTCTTATAGTTAAGTGTGTTATCCACATCTTCACTGGATGCAGCTGAAAGAATATCCGTGCCCATTTCAATATCCAATACTACCCGCTGGCGAATTTCACGTTCCCAGTCATAAATACCGATAATGGTTTCAATCTCCAGCGCTTTTATATAAACAATATCCATTACTATCTTGTAACCTGTTGATAAATCATATTAAAAAATTAACTGCTGCTGCAGCCCATATTCTGCTGTCCTGATAGTCAACATAGGGCACCAGGATGTCAAGACTGTTATAGCGGCAGTGTATTACGCCTGACTGACGGACACTTGCTTATTTCCGTCCACTCCCCCCCCGGGGATAACCGTGTAAAAGCGACGTCACCCAATGAGATCAAAGGAAAACGCCTAAGGCTGTTTGTATCTTCATACAATACACGGTATATAAGGTGACACCTGATGACCGGTTTCGCCCATGAACAGCCCTGATATTGCCATCAACATCGCAATTTTACTGGCCGCCTATCTGCTCGGCTCTATTCCTACAGCGGTCATCGTCTGCCGTTGCATGCATATCAGCGACCCCCGCCAGAAAGGCTCAGGCAATCCCGGGGCAACCAATGTCCTGAGAGTCGGTAATAAAGCCGCAGCTGTATTTACCCTGACAGGCGACATGTTTAAAGGGCTGACAGCTATCTGGCTGGCACAGCACCTGCTAACCGCCGGTCAGATAACGTCATTATGGATGGCACTGGCTGTACTGGCTGTACTGGCCGGTCATATATGGTCGGTATTTTTAAACTTCAGCGGCGGGAAAGGTGTGGCGACGACCGTCGGTGCCTGCCTGGCTTTAGACTGGCACCTCGGGCTTGCTCAGGTTCTCTGCTGGCTGGCGCTGATTGGATTATTAAAGATATCAGCACTGGCCGCACTGGGTATGGCTTTACTGACACCGGTGTTCGCCTGGATTCTGGCTCCCCAGTGGTTGCTTCTCAGCCTGCTGATATCCTGTATTCTGTTTGCCAGCCACCACCGGAATATCAGCCAGTTACTAAAAAAAAATAACGTCTGAAGGTCAGATACCCGGCAAGGTATCCAGCGGCCAGCGTGGCTGCGCCAGAATTGTCAGATCACTTTGCTGACCCGCCATTAAACGCTGCGCACCTGCAAACGCAATCATTGCACCGTTATCGGTACAGAAGCGTGGCCGTGCATAAAACAGCTCAGCCTTTTCCTTAGCCACCATATCCCCTAACTTACGGCGTAAACGCTGGTTAGCACTTACACCACCGGCAATGACCAACTGCTTAAAACCTGTCTGCTGCAAAGCCCGGCGGCATTTAATCGCCAGAGTTTCCACAACAGCCTCTTCAAAAGCAGCGGCGATATCGTACTGATCCTGTTCCGCCAGTTCGCCATCAACCCGCAATTTATTACTGGTATTCAGCGTAAACGTTTTCAAACCGCTAAAGCTCATATCCAGACCTGGGCGGTCTGTCATTGGCCGTGGAAAACGGAACCGGGAACGGTCACCAAGCTCTGCCATACGGGCAACTTCCGGCCCGCCCGGATAGGCCAGCCCCAGCATTTTAGCGGCTTTATCAAAGGCTTCACCGGCAGCATCATCCAGCGACTCTCCTAACAGACTGTATTCACCAATAGCATCCACCCGTACCAACTGGGTATGGCCGCCGGACACTAACAGCGCAACAAACGGAAACTTTGGTGGCGTATCTTCCAGCATAGGCGCCAGCAGATGACCTTCCATGTGATGCACACCTAAAGCAGGAATGCCCCATCCCAACGCCATCGCCCGGCCAGTTGCCGCACCGACCATCAGCGCACCGATCAGACCCGGACCTGCTGTATACGCAACCGCGTCCAGCTGATCAGGCGTTGTATCCGCCTGTTGCAAGGTTTCACGAACCAGTGGCAACAGCTTACGAACATGATCCCGGGATGCCAGTTCAGGTACCACACCGCCGTATTCAGCATGCATTGCCACCTGACTGTATAACGCGTCACCTAATAAACCTTTATCGGTGTCGTAGATCGCTACGCCGGTTTCATCACATGAAGTTTCAATACCCAATACACGCATGCTGGCTTCCACAGATTAAAAAAATGACTAAAAAATGCTTTTCAGACTAAAAAAAATTAAATTCAGCCTGCTCTTATCCGGACTTTACTGTAAGATGCCGCGGACTTTGCCCATGCGGCATAAAAAAGCGGCGCCATTATGCTTCAATTTAAAGAAGATTTCATCGCATTTAGCCTTTACAGTGCCATTGCATCAGAATAGAATGTTCGCCCTTATTGGCCAGCTGAGTCTAACCTCGGCCTAATCAGATTAAATTTTTAAGGAAGGTAAGGTATTTAATATGCCAGCAGTTAAAGTTAAAGAAAACGAGCCATTTGACGTAGCTCTGCGTCGTTTCAAGCGTTCTTGCGAAAAAGCAGGTGTTCTGGCTGAAGTGCGTCGTCGTGAATTCTACGAGAAGCCAACGTCTGTTCGTAAGCGTAAGGCTGCTGCTGCTGTAAAGCGCCACCTGAAAAAAGTTCAGCGCGAAAACCAGCGTCGCGTACGTCTGTACTGATCATCGACGGGTGTGTCAACCGACGACACACTGATTACGTCAGGTCCTGAGCATTTGCTAAAGACCTGATGATTTCACCAAGCTGTCATTTAAGAATTCAAACGGAGCAATTATGTCTGACCTGAAGCAACGCATCAGTGATGAGATGAAAGCAGCAATGCGCGCCAAGCAGAAAGAACGCCTGGCAACCATCCGTATGATTCTTGCTGAAATCAAGCGCATCGAAGTCGATGAGCGGATTACACCTGACGACGCCCGTATTGTCGCCACGCTGGATAAAATGCAAAAACAGCGTCGCGATTCGATCAGCCAGTTTGAAGCGGCTGACCGAAATGATTTGGCCGATATTGAGCAGCAGGAACTTGTTGTTATTAAAGAGTTCCTGCCTCAGGCACTTTCAGAAGCTGAGCTTATCAGCATTATTGATCAGGCTGTCACTGATTCCCAGGCGCAAAGCATGCAGGATATGGGTAAAGTAATGGCACTGGTTAAACCTCAGGTACAGGGTCGTGCCGATATGGGCCCAATCAGTCAATTGGTTAAATCCCGCCTGACTTCCTGAGTTACTTGCCGGCCTCCACTGGCAAACCAGTCATACTGACAACCATTCCCTTAACCGCTAACATACCCGGTAATTGGTTACCCAGGCGAATGTCTTATGGCCGGAAAAATCCCGCAATCTTTCATTGATGATTTACTCGCCCGAATTAATGTTCTGGACATTGTCGAGTCACGGGTAAAACTCAAGCGTACCGGCAAAAACTACTCAGGCCTTTGTCCTTTCCACAAAGAAAAATCCCCTTCGTTTACCGTAAACAACGAAAAGCAATTTTATTACTGTTTCGGCTGCGGCGCTGGCGGCAACGCGCTGGGATTCATTATGGAACACGACCGGCTAAGCTTTCCCGAAGCCGTAGAAGAACTTGCAAAGCTGGCAGGCGTTGAAGTACCCCGCGACGAATCCCGGGTAGATCACCAACGGGAACTGCGACGGAAAGATATTTTCGCCCTGCTTGAAGAAGCCTCCGACTTTTATCAGGAGCAGCTTAAGCAACACAACCAGAAAGCCAAAGCAGTAGACTATCTGAAAGGCCGGGGACTGACCGGAAAAATAGCTGCCCTCTTCGGCATCGGATACGCACCGCCTGGCTGGGATAACCTGCTTAAAAAACTCACCCAGAGTGATGCAGACAAACCCCGCCTGGAACAGGCTGGCATGCTCATCCACAAAGAAGAAAGTGACCGCTACTACGACCGCTTTCGTGACCGGATTATGTTTCCTATCCGGGATATGCGCGGCCGGGTGATCGCATTCGGCGGCCGGGTACTGGGAGATGAAAAGCCCAAATACCTTAACTCCCCGGAAACAGAAACCTTCCACAAAAGCCGCGAATTATACGGTTTATATGAAGCCCGAAAATTTAATCAGCAGTTAAACAAGCTGATCATTGTCGAAGGCTATATGGACGTTGTCGGTCTGGCTCAGTACGGGATCAGCTACGCCGTTGCAACACTGGGCACCGCCACGACTGCACAGCATCTGGAACGGATTTTCAAAATGGTCGATGAAGTTATCTTTTGCTTCGACGGCGACCAGGCTGGCCGAAAGGCCGCCGGCCGGGCACTGGAAACGACACTGCCAGTTATCACCGACGGCAAACAGGCGCGCTTTCTGTTCTTACCCGACGGGGAAGACCCGGACAGCCTGGTCCGCCAGGAAGGCACCGAAAACTTTGAACAACGCCTGCAGGAAGCACTGCCACTGTCGGACTTTTTCTTCCGGACGCTGGGAGAAGACGCCGACCTGAACAGCCTGGATGGCCGTGCCAGCTTCAGCAATCAGGCGCTACCAATGATCCAGCTCATGCAGCCAAGCATCCTTCAGCAAATGATGCAGGAAAAAATCAGCGAGCTGACAGGCCTGAGCTTCGAACAGCTGAACAGCATTACCAACCTGCAGGAAGCAACCAAAACACCACAACAAGCAACATCCCATAATTACGATTATGAGCCCGCCATGCAGTATGACGATTATCCGCAACCGGAATATGATCAGGGCAGCGGATATTACGACAATGATTACTCAGGCTATGGTAATAACCAGCAACAAGGCGGTGGCGACTTTACCCCCAAAAACAAAGGTAAGGGTAACAAAGGCAAAGGCAAGTACAGGAATAAAAACTTCCGTCAGGATAAGCAGGAATTCCGGCCGCCACAGGATTTGAATATACGCATAACACCGGCCAGCAGCGCCATTTCTATTCTGCTACACGCTCCGCACCTGGCTAACGGTTGCGAACTCAGCTTTCTGGCGAACAGCAAGCGCCAGACCGAATTATTACTGTACCGTCTGGTTGAATACCTTCGCCAGACACCGGACGCCACTCTGGGAATGCTCTTTGTCGACTGGGAATCAGACCCGGAACTGGCTGGCTACCTGCAAACACTGAATGAAATCTCTCATCTGGAGCCAATTCAGAACACCGACAGCGCTCAGAATGTGCTGAGTGATTCCCTGCAACGGTTACAGGAACGCAGCATTGACCAGCAAATCGATGAGCTTAAGTCCTTAAAGCAGCGCTCAGCAGAAGATAATCAGCGCCTGAACCAGCTGCTTATGCAACAACATACCAGCAGATCCGGGCGCTAAGCCCTTGAAGTATTGGGCATTACCCCCATCTATTTACTATGCTTAATCAGAGAGCCGGATAAAGTCTTTCCGATACCTGAATGAAACAGTAAAAATCGTAAACTTTTTAACCACTTTGATACGATCCAGCCGTGCATATCGGTAGTAATCACAACGGTCTGTCGCTATAATGTCGGGCTAATTTTTCACTCTGTCATCATCATGAAGGGCACTTATGTCAGACACCTCCCAGCAGCAGTCACGCCTCAAGGAACTGATCGCACGCGGTAAGGAACAAGGCTACCTTACCTACGCTGAAGTCAATGACCATCTGCCAGAAGATATTGCCGATCCGGATCAAGTCGAAGATATTATTCGCATGATCAACGACATGGGCATTTCTGTCACCGAAGAAGCGCCTGATGCAGAAACTCTGCTGATGACCGAAGGCGACTCTGCAGAAGAAGCTGACGATGAAGCAGTAGCCGCACTGGCGGCTGTTGAATCTGATGCCGGCCGTACCACCGATCCTGTTCGCATGTATATGCGGGAAATGGGTACCGTAGAACTGCTGACCCGTCAGGGCGAAATTGAAATCGCTAAACGTATCGAAGAAGGCCTGCGTGAAGTAATGGCCGGTCTGGCTGCCTTCCCGGGTTCAGTTGAAGCTATTCTCGGCGCCTACGATGCAACACTGGAAGAAGAAGGCCGGCTGAGTGACATTTTCAGCGGTTACATCGATCCGGATGAAGGCAACGAAATCCCGACTGCTGCACCGCAAGTTGCTGCAGACGCTGATTCCGATGATGACGATGATGACGAAGAGAAAGAACGCGGACCGGATCCGGAAGAAGCAAAACGCCGCTTCGACCTGGTACGCAGCACGTACATCACTTATCTGAAAGCAGCTGAAAGTCAGGGCCGCGACAGCAAGGCTGCCGCTAAAGCATTTAATGAACTTACCGATGCTTTCTCGCCAATCAAGCTGGCACCACGTTACTACGATATGCTGGTTGATAACGTACGCAGCGCCATTGACCGCATTCGCCGTCAGGAACGCACTATCATGCAGATTTGCACCCAGCGTGCAAAAATGCCGCGTCGCCAGTTTATTAAAGAATTCCCGGGCAATGAAACCAACACCGAATGGCTTCAGAACCTGATCAACTCGGACGCCCCTTACGCACCAGCACTGAAGCGTCACGAAATTGAACTCAAGCGTGCACAGAAGAAACTGATTCAGATCGAAGGTGAAATCCACCTGACCCTGAATGAGATGAAAGACGTTAACCGCCGTATGTCTATCGGTGAAGCACGTGCCCGTCGCGCCAAGAAGGAAATGGTTGAGGCCAACCTTCGTCTGGTAATCTCGATTGCCAAAAAATATACCAACCGTGGCCTGCAATTCCTGGATCTGATTCAGGAAGGCAACATTGGTCTGATGAAAGCTGTTGATAAATTCGAATACCGTCGCGGTTACAAGTTCTCAACTTATGCCACATGGTGGATCCGTCAGGCGATCACCCGTTCGATTGCCGATCAGGCACGTACCATCCGTATTCCGGTACACATGATCGAAACGATCAACAAGCTGAACCGTATTTCACGTCAGATGCTTCAGGAAATGGGTCGCGAACCTACCCCCGAAGAACTGGCAGAACGTATGGACATGCCTGAAGATAAGATCCGTAAGGTTCTGAAGATCGCTAAAGAGCCAATTTCAATGGAAACTCCAATTGGCGATGACGAAGACTCAAGCCTGGGCGACTTCATTGAAGACGTAACCATCGACTCACCGGTCGACTCTGCAACCGGTGAAGGCCTGCGTGAAGCGACTAAAGAAGTACTGGCTGGCCTGACCGCCCGTGAAGCTAAAGTTCTTCGCATGCGTTTCGGTATCAACATGAACACTGACCACACCCTTGAAGAGGTTGGTAAGCAGTTTGATGTAACCCGTGAACGTATCCGCCAGATCGAAGCAAAAGCTCTTCGTAAGCTGCGCCACCCAAGCCGTTCAGACCATCTGCGTGGCTTCCTGGACGATCATTAAAAGTAGTTAAATCAAACTCTTGTGCCCATTTTACCTTGTGGTATTATGGGCACCCTCTTGTGGGGGCCTTTAGCTCAGTTGGTTAGAGCATCCGACTCATAATCGGCAGGTCCTGGGTTCGAGTCCCGGAAGGCCCACCATCTCATATTTTCTTTAGAGCATCCGACTCACTCTTATTAGCCCACAGGTCATGGGGTCGAGTCCCGGAAGGCCCACCATCTTATTAAATTATTATCACCCGACTCACTCTTAATAGTCCCAAAGGTCTTGGGATCGAGTCACGGAAGGCCCATCATCTTATTAAATTCTGAGCAGCCGACTCACTCTTAATAGCCCCACAGGTCTTGGGGTCGAGTCACGGAAGGCCCATCATCTTATTAAATTCTTAGCATCCGACTCTCACTGTAATTATCAGCCACAAAAAATACACCGCATTTCACACCCAGCCTCCCTGACAGCTTTCTGCACCTTAAAACCCGCCTCACAGGTCTGAATTGATGAATATCAAATACCCCAGGCCAGCTGCAGGATACATTTTGAAACACTGAATCGTTTAAAAAAGACAGAGGTATATTATGGGTTGCTGTGGTTCCTGCGATGGACAAAATGACGAGAAACCAACCGAAAAAGAAACCGAGGGCACTAAAACTGAAGGTACCGATTCTGAGTAACCGGCTCAGATACAAAGCGAATGATACCTGCCAGCTTCACTAATCCCCCACTGAAGCTGGCACCCTCCTCACGCACGGCATTTCTAATCTATCCCAGATAACTCACAGTTATAACACTGCGACCAATGCTTAGGCCTGCTACCACTTTCTGACAGATACCATAACAAAAAACCCGGTTACTGATGTCAGCAACCGGGCTTCTGGTAAAACATAAACAAGACTCTTAGCTGTAAAGTTCCTGCTTAAAGCTCTCAACCTGTTGCTGCAATTCATTAAGACTGTTATGACGCAAATTCAGGTGACCAACCTTACGGTTAGGACGCAGGCTTTTATTGTACTTATGCAGCTGTACATTGCTCATATCCACCATTTCTGCGGTTGGATCACACCCCAACAGATTCACCATGGCAGAATGCCCCGCAGGCTCAGTAACTCCCAGACCCACAGATGTAATTGCCCGCATATGATTTTCAAACTGCGTGCAGATACCCGCGATCTGAGTCCAGTGACCACTGTTATGCACCCGTGGCGCCAATTCATTGACAACCAGCTTTCCGTCGCTGACAAACAACTCAATCGCCAGCACACCCACATAGTTCATTTTATTAAAGATGGCATCAGCAATGGCTTTCGCCTGCTCGGTCATCTCATCCGTCAGGTCAGGCGCAGGTGCAATTGAACTCAGCAGAATACCTCCGCTGTGATGATTCTCTGCCAATGGATAGCAACTGATATCACCGTTTGGTGAACGGGCTGCAACAAGTGAAACCTCCCGCTCAAATTTCACAAAACCTTCAATCACTACTTCTGGCAATACAGTATCGCTGTTCAGTAAATCAGTCAGTTGCTGAGGATTTTCAATCAGCCACTGGCCACGGCCATCATAGCCTTCTTCGCAGGACTTAATCAGCACCGGTGTGCCCATCTCATCAACAGCAGCCTGTAATTCTTCAGCGCTGTTAGCAACCCGGAAATTAGCTGTTGGAATTCCAAGATTATTGAGAAAAGTCTTTTCACGACCACGGTGCTGACATACCTCAATCGCTTCCGGCTGCGGATACACAGAACAGTGTGGCACCAGCGTTTTCAGCAACGCAGTATCTACGTGCTCACGCTCAACAGTCACAACGTCAGGTTTACCCAGAGCAGTAAACAACGCATCACCGCTCATATCAACTGCCAGATCAACAATATCACCCAAGCCCTGCACACAGGTCGTATTCTCGCCTTCACCCGCCAGAAAGGTAAAACGATAACCCATTGGCCAGCCAGCCAGCGCCATCATTCGTGCCAGCTGCCCACAACCTACGATTGCAATATGCATTAGCATACCTCCAGTGGCACACTGTCAGTCTGATTCTTACGCCATGCCTGCAAACGCGTGCTTAACGCTTCATCCTGTAAAGCCAGCATCTGTGCGGCCATTAAGCCAGCATTATAACCGCCAGCTTCACCAATCGCCTGGCACGCAACTGCGACACCTTTTGGCATCTGAACCATAGACATCAGGCTATCCATACCTTTCATATACTTGCTGGCAACCGGCACAGCAATCACAGGTAAGTGAGTCATTGCTGCAGCCATACCCGCAAGATGAGCAGCTCCGCCGGCACCGGCAATAATAACCTGAATACCACGGGTATGCGCTTCGCTGGCAAACTGATGCAAACGGTCCGGAGTACGGTGAGCAGAAACCACCTGAGTTTCAAATTCCACCCCCAGTTCTTTCAGGGGTATAGTAGCCAGCTCCATGGTCGGCCAGTCGGACTGTGATCCCATAATGATGCTTACTGTCACATTGCTCATCAATAAATACCTGCGTTGTATTTGGCTTAAGCTGTAAGTTTACTTATTACTGTCTGAAAATACTCAGAAGCCCATGTTCAGAGAACAGAGGCTTCGGTGCTAAAGCAGTAATAATAAGATTCTGATTGGTGACGGGAAGGCAAAGACACAGTGGCCGGAGCAGCTTAAAATTCGTTCGCAGCCGATACTCGACAGGGAAGAACATGCTCTGGATATGACGGCAAACTGCCGCCCCGATCAAAGGCCGTTATGATACCAAAACTAGCTAGAAAATAACCATATTCTTTCGGCACCGGATCAATAATCACAGTGCTGCCGGATACTGAATCCGGCAGTAAGATGAACCTAACGCCCCACTTCGGCACTGACCAGATCATACAACTGCTGCGCACCAAAACTGGGCAGGCTTTTACCGTTTACAAAGAAAGTCGGTGTCTTTTCTACCTGCATCGTTTTTACATCAGTGGCTTCCTGCTGCAATAAAGAAGTAACTGTAATTGCCTGAGCATCCTTCTCTGCCCGGGTAACATCTAACCCGGCAAGCTCAGCAGCAGCCCACGCCTTACTGATATCAGGGTTACCATGTGAAGCCCAGTCTGACTGCCTCCTGAGCACCTCTTCCAATACCGGCTCAAAAAGATCTTGCTTACGGGCTGCTTCTAAAAGACGAACCACTTCATCAGAGCCCTGATGAAACGTTGTATAACGAAGCACCAGACGGACATCCTCAGGATATTCCGCCATAATCCTCTTCACAAACGGATAAAATGCCCGACAAGCCTCACACGCCGGATCAAAGAATTCGACTATCGTCACTTTAGCATCAGCCGGGCCAAACGAAGGCGAATAAGTCCGCTCTAACGCCGCACTGTCAACCACAGCTTTAGCAGTATTCGTCTGATTCTGCTGCCACAGATACCCTGCCAATACAAAGATAGCTAACACTACGACTGACACGGTAGCGACTATTTGGGATCGACTCATGACTTATTCTTCCTGATAACTAAACAAAGCAAACCGACAATCATAATAAAACTGGCCAGTGCCAGATAAGGTAATGGCAATCCCCCGAGTATTGTCATAGAACTTCCACTGCATGAAGTCCCTGAACCGCAGGGCACAATTGCAGCCCTCACAATGCCGAGGTATGTAAGTGAATGATACAGCGAAAAAACAGCACCGATCAGCGCCAGAGGCAATGCATAAATCACAGATTTGAAATCTGAGCTGAAACTGCCTATACCTAATACCAGCACCAGTGGAAACATTGCGATACGCTGATACCAACAAAGAGTGCACGGCATTTGCCCCATTACTTCGCCAATAAAAACAGCACTGAGCGTTGCTGTCAGCGCTAAAAACCAGGCCAGTAGCAAGTACCACCACCCAGACAATTTAAAAGCAGTAACAGACATTAAACTTCCCACTCTGAAGTGCAGATGCATAAAGGAACTGACACCTGCAAATTAAAATTCATGGCTATCTTAAAGCCTCTAGTGGGTTCAGAGTCAAAAGGAAATTTCAACAATTAGATATATCAGGGTATCTGTTATAGGATACTTCAGGCGCAGAAAGCGCAAACGGTAATAAAAAGCTCATACCTCAAGGATAGAGTTTAAGTAACTCCTCTCAACAGACAGAGGCAACAATGCTTAAACAGACAGTCATCTTTCTGATCTGCTTATTGTGCCCGATACTCACATCGGCACAAAATACGCTTCGCGTTGGCTTCAATAACGTCGACTCCTTTCCCTACTTTCTCGGCAAAGGAGAAGAGCTTTCATCTCCACCAGGCATATCTGTAGACCTTATCAATTACGTTTCAGACAAGCTCAACCTGAAAATTGAATATCAACGTATGCCCGGACAACGTGTACTACAAAGTTTAAAACGGGGGGATCTGGACGCCGCTTTTATATTTTCCTACAAAGAAGCACGGCAGGAATTCGGTGTATATCCCATGAAAGACGGCAAAATAGATTCAGCCAGACGCATGGATACACTCTCATATGTACTGTATCGACCTGTCGGCAGCCAACTGAACTGGAACGGCTCTGAATTTGAACACCTATATAGCAGCCTTGCAGCCAAGCTAAACTACTCCATTGTTGCTGACATCAAGAAAAAAGGTATTGACGTAATCGAAGGCCGCAGCACACCACAGCTATTTGAAATGCTTTCGGCCAACCGTGTTCAGGGAGTCGTCGATCAGGAAGCAATTGCTGATGCATACCTGCACAAGAATCATGTAAAGAAAATTGAAAAAACACTCACTCCTCTGGCCGAAAAACACTACTACCTAATCTTTAGCCACCAGTTCGCCAAAGCAAACCCTCAACTCATTGAGTCCATATGGAATCAGGTCGCTGCAAGCCGGGATAGAATCTATCATACCCGCATGCCTGGTTATTACGGATATCTCGATACACACAATTAAATACCGGAAAGTGTCTTGCGATAAACATTTAATATCTGTTTATCACTGCTTCCTGCAACTCTTAATGCTTCAACTGAATGCAACACGGCACCAAACCGCTCTGCAACCCTGACACTTGACGTATTTTGAGGAAGACAACACCATTCAATCTCAGATACATCATAATCCCTGGTAAGCTTTTCTGAAAAAGCGGATACACAACGGCTGATAATACCACGCCCCTGGTAGCACTCAGCGATAAAGCACCCCAGCTCAGCAACACCACCGTCTATCGATTTAGCCCCGAAAATACCGCATAGCTGATCTGCCACGTACACCTTATACCACGCAGACACAATGCCTGCCGGATCGACACGCAGACGAATAAAACGCTCCGTAGATGAAACATCCCGCACTTCACTGACCCATGCCAGATACTTTCCCAAATACTCACGATTAGCCTGAATAAGCTCCCACAATATCTCAGCATCACTCAGTAACAGCGGATCCAGCACTATCTCATGATCAACCAGCAACACAGAATCATTCATAACCTTTACCTGAACCTGATACAGCGCTTATAGTACCGGCTACTTTTAGCGAATCATAAATACCCACAATGAAAGCAGCAGCGTTACACATTCTTGTTAAAACAAAACCCGAAGCAGAAAAGATCCTCAAACAGCTTGAGAAAGGTGAAGATTTTGCCAAGTTAGCCAAGAAATACTCAATCTGTCCATCAGGAAAACGCGGCGGCGACCTAGGTGAATTCAGAAAAGGCAAAATGGTAAAAGCTTTTGATGATGTCGTCTTTAAAAGACCCGTGCTGAAAGTGCATGGTCCGGTAAAAACTAAGTTCGGCTTCCACCTTATAAAAACCCTCTATAGGGACTAACAGACTGTATAAGCCTGTAAACTACACCCTTTCCAGCCCCTGATACCCCCGCGACGGCTCTCCTAACAACAAAACTGTAAATTACAGCTCCACTTTATTCAGGTCAAAAAAAGCCCGCGACAGCGTAGCGGGTTTTCTTAATCAGATGCGTGGCGACGGAAGCCCTCACAGCAAGCTGTGAATCGCCGCTCCGGATACCGCCTTGTATTTTCAGTTGAGAGAATGTGCGCTACA
>CAKZPE010000016.1 GCA_937138495.1 uncultured Oceanospirillaceae bacterium | reverse complement strand
GCAACCGGTGCCCGGCAGCATCTTTTGAAAACCATCAGGGTACCGTCACTGATTATTCACGGGGATGAAGATCCCTGCATTCACTGGACCCAGGGGCGTCATGCCCATGCGTTAATAAAAGGTTCGGCGTTTTGGCTGGTGAAAGGGCTGGGGCATGACTTTCCGGACAGGTTCGTACCCTGTCTGGCGAAAAAACTGGATGATTTCTGGGCCGGGGAGATAACACGGTGATTATAACGGGGCTGACTTTACTGACATCTGGAATAGCGAAAAGCTACCCGTCCAGGATGAGTGTGCACGGAGGCCCGGGCGGGTAGCTTTTCGCTAGGGGTAAGTATAGTTGGGCATTGGAACCTGGCAAACTTTCCGTCAAATTTGTTCACATGATGATTCCCTAAGGCTTTCAGCCGTTCTGCCGATATGTGTTTCCACCGGTAAAATGCGGTGATCCGGTGGCCGGAAATGGCTTTGCTTAAGGCTATATTCTGATTGTCGCGTGATATACTGGGTTTACTTAATCATACATTCCAGGGACGGACTGTGCATATGTTATACATCTCAATAGGTGCCGTGCTGAACGGTGCTACTCCCCGCCTGTATCAGGCATTTCGTGCGGTTATTAACCTGATCCCTTCAGGTATTGATCGGGTCGCATTCATTGGCAGAACCGGTTTTAAACAGACACAGACTTTCGGAGCAGAATTCCGGAGGGCGTTATGAAGATGACTGCATTATGGTATCTGTTATTGTTTTTCACCGTGCCGGCTACAGGCAGTCCGATGACGGTGGTTACCTTTAATGTTGATTCTTCAGCTGACACTTATCCGCACCGGGTGGGTGAGGTTATTCAGCAGCTGAAGCGGCCTGATGTACTGGCCTTACAGGAGGTTCATGATGATAAGGATCTGGCCTGGTATACCGCAGCGCTGGCAGTGGACAGCCGGTATAAATACCGGTCGGTGATAAGCCGCGCCGGTGAGAACCGTGAACCGGATCAGTTAAATGATCATCTTGCGATTGTCTATAACGATTCGCTATTGCGCCTGCTCGAGACCATTGAACTGGACACTGTACGCTCAAGGCCGGATACATCCAGCCTGGGGGTGCAGGATATGCGCTTATTACCTGCGTTGTTTGTCCGTTTCCAGCATAAGGTCAGCCGGCAGGAATTTTATATTGGCAATGTGGATCTTAAGTGCTGTAACAGCGGTGAGGGCATACGTGCTCATCAGGCCCGGTTGCTGGTTGAATGGATTTCCCGTTCCAATGTACCGGTGATTCTGACCGGTGATTTCAGTATGCCGCTGGACCCTAAGTATCTGTCGAATATTACCTCTACAGCATTTAACCGGCTGACCCGTACGCTGAAGTGGCTGAAACCCTCGAATCCGGTGAATACCTTGTGTGATCCCCGGTATGATTCGATGCCTGATAATGTTTTTATGAAGGGCGGGCTGACGGTCTCCGATGTGCAGGTAATGTTTGCGGAGGATGAATACTGCGATCAGAGTGACAGCGGAGGCTCTGATCACCGGCCAGTAGCCGCCAATTTCAGGCTTGATTAGAGCAGAAGGCCCCGGAGTATGGTTTCCCGGGGCTTAAATCGGTAGGGCTTAATCGTCTGTGGTGGACGGAGATACAGCGCTGTTCTCAGTACTTTCACCCATTCTGGCCTGTTCCAGTAAACGGGTTGAGAAAGTATCACTGACCATCCGTTCAGGGGTGATCAGGTAATAACTCTGATAGACATTACTGACCTGGCCAATGAGGCTGACTTCATGGCTGGTTTTCACGTCATCCCTGATCAGTATCGGGGCGGGAAATATTCCCAGACCCTGTTTACCAAAGGCTTTCATCAGAGCGCTGTCATCCACATGGCTGACGATACTGACGTTGAGGTGTTGTTCGTTGAGCCAGTATTCGATTGCCCGGCTGGTGGGGCTGTCTTTACCGGGCAGCACCATGCGCTGGTTATTCAGGCTTTGCGGAAAATCGGCCTGAAGTTCTCTGGCGTGATGGTGTCTGGCATAAAGTCCAATGTTACTTTTGCCAATTTCATGGCAAAACACCTTCAGGTTATAGCTGTTATCGGCCGGGGTATCTGAGAGCAGCAGATCCAGCTTGTGAATTGCCAGCTGGCTGAGGAGTTCTTCCTGCTTACCGTCTATGCAGGTGAGTTTGATATTGCTGTCCGAGTTGATAATCGGCGCCAGCCACCGGGTTACCAGTGATTTGGGTAGAGCATCTGAAATACCGACCTTCAGGGTTTTCAGGTAGGTATCGTTGCCCTGAGTGGTTTCCAGCCATTCTTCGGCAATGGCAAACATATCATCTGCATACTGTTTACTGACCCGGCCATAGTCACTGAGTACCAGTTGCCGGCCTTTGCGAATGAAGAGTTGTTTACCCAGACGTTGCTCAAGCATCGATATCTGGGCACTGATAGTTTGCGGCGTCAGGTGCAGTGCTTTACTGGCTTTAGCGATGCTGCCGGCATTACTGACCATCCAGAAATAATAGAAGTGATTGTAGTTTATATTTGTAATCATTCGGTATTTTCGATGTGTGAAGAAGAAATAATCAGTTTTTATCTTAGTTGATAGCCTATTAAATTATTCCGGACTTAGCCAGCTAGACTATTTTAGATAGATGGCTGTTGATTTTGACGGATGAACCGGCGTCCGTCAGACAGGGCATCTGTGGAGAGAACCAATGACAACACTGCGTAAATTCCTACAGCGTGAAGCAGCAGGGGGCATATTGCTCATGCTGGCGACCGTTGTCGCGTTGCTGATTGCGAACAGTCCCCTGGCAGAATATTACGACCTGCTGATCAATCTTATAGCAGGTGTTTCTCTGGGGACTTTTTCCATTGAGAAACCGTTATTGCTGTGGATTAACGATGGTCTGATGGCCATTTTCTTTTTCCTGGTGGGGCTGGAGCTTAAGCGGGAAATTCTTGAGGGAGAACTGGCGAAGCCTTCGCTGGTCGCGCTTCCTTTTGCTGGCGCGGTTGGCGGTATGCTGGTACCGGCGCTGATTTATCTGAGTTTTACATCGTCACAGCCTGAGTTTACCGCGGGCTGGGCGATTCCGGCAGCGACCGATATCGCATTTGCTCTGGGCATTCTGGCGTTACTGGGCAGATCGGTACCCGCGTCAATCAAGCTGTTTCTGGTTACTTTGGCAATTATTGATGATATCGGTGCGATTCTGATCATTGCCGTGTTCTATACCGAGAGCATCGATCCGGCAGCGCTGGTGGTTGTTGCCGCTTGTATCGCGTTACTGTGTTTCCTGAATTACCGTGGGGTTTGTGATATCCCCGCCTATGTTCTGGTGGGTGTTATTCTCTGGACAGCACTGTTGAAGTCCGGTGTACATGCGACGCTGGCAGGTGTTGTGCTGGCCTTCTTAATACCGATGCGTGATCCGAAGAATTTACGTTATTCGCCCGTGCGGCATCTGGAGCACAGCCTCCATCCGACGGTTGCCTTTGTTATTTTGCCGGTGTTTGCGTTTGCCAATGCGGGTCTGAATCTGTCGTCGATCAGTATTGATTCCCTGACTCACCCGGTCACCATGGGCATTGCTGCAGGCCTGTTTGTGGGCAAGCAGCTGGGCGTATTCGGCTTCAGTTATCTGGTGGTGCGTTTTACCCGGGTCGAACTGCCTAAGGGAATGGATTTTCTCAGCCTGTACGGGGTATCAATACTGTGCGGGGTAGGCTTTACCATGAGTTTATTTATTGGCTCTCTGGCGTTCGAGGAAAGTGGCATCAACATGCTGATCGATGAGCGACTGGGCATTCTGATGGCATCGTTGCTGTCTGCTGTTACCGGGTTCCTGGTTATCAGGCTGGCAATGCGCCGCAGCCAGGTTGCCAAGTCCGCCCTGCGGCGGCGTAAGCTTGCAGAACAGCGCCGCTGACCGTTAATCCTTTTTACTGTTTCTTCTCACCTTTTGATCCAGGGACGGATTACTTTTTTTGAGAAACGTTTTTTTCACGCAGTTTTGTAACAGAAGGCTGCAATAATTGTTGTGTGAATCATACGGACAGTGTGTTTATCCCGGACAGTTTTCAGATGAGTAAATCCGGGCAGGGTTTGCTTTCATGTGATGCGTGTGATGATCCGTTCATACGTGTCTGACTAAATGTGTTGTAACCAGTTTGGTATTTATATCGCCCGGAAAGGTTGTGGCTCATTGGCTTTTTCAGAGGGGATCAATTAGGCTGGTTACAGGTTTCAGATATCTGTTTTTCGCGCTGGACGTATGGCGGAAAGGGTGTCTGAAGCGGAAGTGTTTTAGTCGTGTAAAGGCAACGGGATTGTGCCAGTGGCTGTCTGTTGCGGGTTACACGGGGTTGTCGTTTGAGTTGTTTTGCACCGGGCAGTTGAATGCAGATTTTAGTTGTAGATGATACAAAGCTAGTCAGAGATTTACTCGAATCCATTATCCTTGAAGCCGGTGATACACCGTTTCTCGCGAATGGCGCGAAAGAAGCCAAAACCATTCTGAATACCGTAGACATTGATCTGATCCTGATGGATGTCGAAATGCCCAAAATGGACGGGTTTACCCTGACCCGGCAGATCCGCCGACATTTGGGTGATAACTGGATCCCCATTATTTTCCTGACCGGTAAAAGCGATGATCAGCATCTGGCGGATGCGATTGATGCCGGCGGGGATGATTACCTTACCAAGCCCATTAACCCGATCGTTTTAGGGGCAAAAATTCGTGCGATGGCACGTATTGCACAGATGAAGGCCGACCTTGAAGAAGCCAATCATCAGTTAATGAAGCTGACCCATATAGATCCACTGACAGAAACGGTTAACCGCCGTGGCCTGGAAGAATCGTTACAGCGTGCCTGGAAGCTGCATCAGCGTGAAAAAACAGAGCTGTGTGTGATGTTTATCGATATTGATCAGTTTAAGCCGTATAACGATAACTATGGGCACCAGCGCGGTGATGTTTGCCTGAAAGAATTCAGTGCAGTGCTCAAAGAACAGCTGCGCCGGCCTGCTGATCTGGTGGCCCGTTTTGGGGGGGAAGAATTCGTTATTCTGCTGCCGAATACGTCACTGGAAGGGGCTGAGAAAGTTGCCGGTGATATCATTGCTGCGCTTGCTGATACGGCGCTGGAACATGCGTTTTCGCCGGTTAAGCCGTATGTCACGGCGAGTATTGGTATCAGTACCAGCCAGTTCAGCGCCAATTCCAGCCAGGCATTGTTGTCCCAGGCGGATAAAGCCCTGTACTTTGCCAAAAGTAACGGCCGTGACCGTTACGCGACCTTTGCTGACAGCGAAGCCGTCGCCGAAAAACAGGCCTGAGCAGGCCTGTTTTATCAGTCTCTGTGACTGAAATCAGGGTATGCCCAGGCACCGGTCTGCAATTTCCGGTACTGACTGGGTGATATCCCCATCACTTTTTTAAATACCCTCGAAAAATAGTACGCATCTTCGTAGCCCAGTTGCAGGGCGATTTCCGTAACGGCTTTATGGCTGCTGTCCAGTAGCTGGCAGGCCCGTTCAATCTTCAGATGGATAAAGTGACTGATGGGTGTGGTGTCAGTCAGTTCCTTGTATTTTTTGATGAAATGATACTTCGACAGATTAACGCTGGCGGCCAGTGTATCCAGGTCAAGCTGTTCGTGTAAGCGGGCCTGCATCAGGCTGTGTACCTTTTCCAGATCGAAGCCTTCAGCGGCATGTGCCTGTCCCCGGGTGAGGGGCAATAATACAGCAATATGTGTCAGTATCTGGCGGAGTTGGTTCGCCGCGTGCAGGTAAGTATTCAGATGATACTGGGTTTGCCGGGCATCAAGCAGAGCCTGAAAGTCGCTGATCAGTTTGCTGTGAATCCCCAGATGTACCACCGGCCGGTGCTTTTTTGCGCTGATCAGGCGAAGAAACTGATGGCTTTCACTGCCGGAAAAGTGGCTCCAGTAAATGCTCCATGGCTGTTGCTGATCGGAAGAATACCGGTGTGCCTGTCCCCGGGGCAAAATGATCAGATCCCCAGACTTTATGCGCCATGTACGGTTATTGGTTGTAAGCTTTCCGGCGCCCTCCAGGCAATAAATGATCAGGTTATCGTCATGCTCCTCCCGTTGCATCCGGTGACCGGCGGCTTCCTGATAATAGCCGGCACCCAGCGGGTATAGCTGTGAAGTCAGTGGGTGTGTGCTGAGCATGCGGACGATTTTGTGCGGCAGGATAAAGCGGATACTTGCCGTATCAAGTGGCCAGTTTGAAGGCGTGCTCATGACTTACTCCGGCAGTTGAGATAAGGTTAGACTAAGATATAAGGGTAAATACTTATTTGTTAGCAATATAATCCATTAAGTCAGCAACTTTATCAATCCTTGCATCTGCTGAGCTGTGCTTTAATCGAATCAATACCTTGCCTGGGTGTGTGAGCGATACAGGCAATGACATTAACCAGGAATATGTATCAAAGGTGATCAGAATGACTCAGCAAGTCCCATTACTTATTAACGGCGAGTTGGTATCCAGCCGGGCCAGTGAATGGATTCCGGTAACGAATCCGGCAACTCAGGAAGTGCTGGCACAAGTTCCGTGTGCGACTTCAGACGAAGTTGAACAGGCCATTGCTGCAGCCCGTAATGCCTTTGCGACCTGGAAAGAAACCCCGGTGGGTGAACGTGCCCGGCTGATGCTGCGGTATCAGGCTCTGCTGAAAGAAAATCACGATGAAATAGCAACACTGCTGGCGCAGGAAACCGGAAAAACCTTTGAAGATGCCAAAGGGGATGTCTGGCGCGGTATCGAGGTGGTGGAGCACGCCTGTAACATTGCATCACTGAGCATGGGTGAGACGGTCGAAAACGTTGCCCGTAAAATTGACTGCTACAGCATTACTCAGCCACTGGGCGTGTGCGTCGGGATTACCCCGTTTAACTTCCCGGCAATGATTCCCCTGTGGATGTTCCCGATGGCGATTGCCTGCGGTAACACTTTCGTACTTAAGCCTTCTGAGCAGGATCCGCTGACGCCAATGCGTCTGGCTGAACTGTTCAAAGAAGCCGGGGCACCGGACGGACTGTTACAGGTTATTCACGGGACGAAAGATGTGGTGAACCAACTGCTGACCCATAAAGATACCCCGGCGATTTCCTTTGTAGGCTCGGTTGCGGTGGGTGAGCATATTTACCGTACCGGCACGGATCATATGAAACGGGTACAGGCATTTGCCGGGGCTAAAAACCATATGGTTGTTATGCCGGATGCCCAGAAAAAGCAGGTCATTAATAACATTGCCGGTGCCTCGGTAGGCGCCGCCGGTCAGCGCTGTATGGCCATTTCTGTCGCGGTATTTGTGGGCGAGTCCCGGGAGTGGATTCCGGAAGTACGTGACGCGCTGGCGAAGGTACGTCCCGGTGCCTGGAATGATCCGGATGCCGGTTACGGCCCACAGATCAACCCGCAGGCTAAAGCCCGGATTCTCGACTTTATCCGCCAGGGTAAAGAGGCGGGTGCCGACTGTATTCTCGACGGTTCTGAATGCGTGGTTGAAGGTTACCCGGACGGCAACTGGGTCGGCCCGACCATGTTCCGCAATGTCACTACGGATATGTCCATTTATACCGAAGAGATCTTCGGCCCGGTCCTGATTGCACTGGAAGTGGATACCCTGGATGAAGCCATTGAGCTGATCAATAACAACCCTTACGGCAACGGCACGTCTATGTTTACCGCTTCCGGTGCGGCGGCCCGTAAATACCAGCATGAGATTAAAGTGGGTCAGGTAGGCATTAACGTGCCGGTACCTGTGCCGCTGCCAATGTTCTCGTTCACCGGCTGGCGTAAATCGTTCTACGGTGATCAGCATGCCTACGGCAAGCAGGCGGTGCGTTTCTATACCGAAACCAAAACCGTTACTGCCCGCTGGTTTGAAGACGATATTGATACCGGCGTGAATACCAGTATTAACCTGCGCTGATAGCTCTGGCCGGTTCAGGTAACAGACCTGAGCCGGTCCGTTTTCAGTGCTGAAGTGATGACGTGTAAGAGTTAGAGGGGCAGGCAATGGATTTTGAATTAAACGAAGATCAGCTGGCATTCAGTGAAATGGCCAGAACCTTTGCAGAAAACGAATTGCAGCCCCATGCCGGTGAATGGGATCAGCAGCAGATTTTTCCGGTGGATGTATTACGGGCTGCGGGTGAACTGGGCTTCTGTGGTTTATACAGCCATGAAGATGTGGGCGGGCTGGGGCTTTCCCGGCTGGACGCCAGTATTATCTTTGAACAGCTGGCGATGGGCTGCACTTCAACCACGGCCTATATCACCATTCATAACATGGTGGCCTGGATGATCAGTGAGTTTGGTAATGAAGATACCCGACAGCAATGGGGCCCGGATCTTACCTCCGGTCAGAAGCTGGGATCCTATTGCCTGACAGAGCCGAATGCAGGGTCAGATGCCGCGCATCTGAAAACCACTGCCCGTCAGGATGGCAGCGATTACATTCTGAATGGCAGCAAGATTTTTATCTCCGGTGCCGGCAGCAGTGACTGTCTGGTGGTAATGGCCCGTACCGGGGGAGAGGGGGCCGGAGGGATATCAGCCTTTGTGGTAGATGCCCGGGCTGAAGGTATCGAATACGGCCGTAAAGAAGACAAAATGGGCTGGAACAGCCAGCCAACCCGTATGATCAGTTTCAGTGATGTACGGGTGTCAGCCACGGCGATGCTCGGTAAACCGGGAGACGGTTTCAGGATCGCCATGCGTGGGCTGGACGGTGGCCGGGTCAATATAGCCACCTGTTCAGTGGGGACTGCTCAGCAGGCTCTGAATCAGGCCCGGGACTATATGCACGAACGTAAGCAGTTCAGCCAGCCGTTGGCGAATTTTCAGGCACTGCAGTTTAAGCTGGCGGAAGCCAGTACTGAACTGGTGGCTGCCCGGCAGATGGTGCGTATGGCGGCGGCCCGGCTGGATGCGAATCACCCGGACAAAACCACTTACTGCGCCATGGCAAAACGGTTTGCGACGGATGTTGGATTTCGTGCCGCAGACGAAGCGCTGCAGATATTTGGCGGTAACGGCTATATCAAGGAATACCCGCTGGAACGTTACGTACGGGATAACCGGGTACACCGGATTCTGGAAGGTACCAACGAGATTATGAACGTGATTATTGCCCGCCGGCTGTTAGTCGAAGACGCGGCAGCAATTGTCTGAACAGATACTGATAAGGCAGAAGGAAGATCATAATGACCGATGCTCTGATGCTGGAAAAGCGCGGCAACATTGCCGTGCTGACCATGAACAATCCACCGGCAAATACCTGGACAGCAGAGAGCCTGCAAGGGCTGAAGCAACTGGTGGAAGACCTGAATCAGGATAAGCAGATTTACAGCCTGGTGATTACCGGCCAGGGAGAGAAATTCTTTTCCGCCGGTGCAGATCTGAAACTCTTTGCCGAAGGTGACCGCAGTGTCGCCCGGGACATGGCCCGCTATTTTGGCGAGGCCTTTGAAACCCTGAGCCGTTTCCGCGGTGTATCCATTGCAGCCATCAACGGTTTTGCCATGGGCGGGGGTTTAGAAGTGGCGCTGGCCTGTGACATCCGTATTGCTGAAGCACAGGCACAGATGGCTCTGCCGGAAGCAAAGGTTGGTTTGTTGCCCTGCGCCGGTGGTACCCAGAACCTGACCATGCTGGTTGGGGAAGGCTGGACTAAGAGAATGATTCTTTGCGGAGAACGGCTGAAAGCTGACAAAGCCCTTGAGATCGGCCTGGTTGAAGAGGTGGTTGAACAGGGGCAGGCACTGGATGCCGCACTGGCAATGGCTGCCAAGGTTGCTGATCAGAGCCCGACGGCGGTTGCGGCCTGTAAGCAGCTGATTCAGAACAACCGCTCCCAGCACTGGGATAAGGGCTATATTCTGGAACGTGAACTCTTTGTGGACCTGTTTTTCACTGAAGATCAGAGCGAAGGCGTGAATGCCTTTCTGGATAAACGTAAGCCGGTTTGGCAAAACAAGTAGGAGTGTGGGATGACGTGTGTGCTGTTTAATGAACTGACCACTGCTTCGGGCCATAAAGTTGGCCAGATGACCCTCAATGCAGAACGCTCGCTGAATGCTATCACACTGGACATGATTGAGCTGATGTTGGAGCAGCTGCAGCAATGGCAACAGGATGAATCTGTGGTGTGCGTCTTCCTGGAAGGCGCCGGTGAAAAAGCGTTTTGCGCCGGTGGAGACGTGGTCAATCTGTATAAAGCGATGACCGGCGACGGCGATGAATATTTCCCTGAGCGCTTTTTTACGCAGGAATACCGGCTGGATTATCTGCTGCACAGTTATAACAAACCGCTGATTTGCTGGGGCCATGGCATTGTCATGGGCGGCGGCATGGGGCTGATGAGCGGTTGCAGCCATAAAGTTGTTACAGAACGCAGCCGGCTGGCGATGCCGGAAGTCACTATTGGACTTTACCCGGACGTGGGCGGCAGCTGGTTCCTTAACCGTATGCCCGGGCGTACCGGCCTGTTTCTTGGCCTGACCGGTAATTCCATGAATGCCGCAGACGCGTTGTTTCTGGGGTTGGCTGACCGCTTTGTTGCCAGCGAGTGCCGGCAACAGCTGCTGGATGATTTGTGTGAGGTTGACTGGCAGGGGAATGCTCAGTCGGTGGTTACTTCGGTACTGCGTGAACTTGAAAAGAACTCACTGAATGACTGGCAGGCAGATTCGCCGGTACGGGATCATTTTGAAGTGATTAATAATCTGATGGATCAGGATTCAGTGTCGGAAATGGTTACGGCACTGCAGGCACTGGAGACCGAAGATAAATGGCTGCAGCGGGCACAGCAGGCCATCAGCCACGGCAGCCCGTTGGCGATTCATCTGATTGCCCGTCAGCTGCAGCGCTGCCGGCACTTATCCCTGAAAGAAGTGTTTCAGCAGGAACTGGCGCTGTCGGTACAGTGTTGCCGGCACCGGGAATTCCCGGAAGGTGTGCGGGCACTGCTGGTGGACAAGGACGGCGCCCCGCAGTGGACTTTTAAGACGCTGGAGGATGTCGACCCTGCTGTTGTTGACGAGTTTTTCATCAGCCCCTGGGAAGTGAATCCACTGGAACAGCTGTAAAGAGTACAGCAACGTATCAGCAGAATAATAATGACAGTTTTACCTGCCACTGGCAGGTTGAGAAGAGGACAGAAAGATGGCAACAATCGGATTTATTGGTTTAGGTAATATGGGCGGCCCGATGGCAGCTAACCTGGCGAAGGCCGGCCATCAGGTAAAAGTATTCGACCTTTCTGCAGAGGCGTTAAAAATTGCTGCAGAGCACGGTTGTACGGTTATGGATAACGCTGCGGATGCGGCCCGTGACAGTGAGTTTGTAGTCTCTATGCTACCGGCAGGGCAGCATGTGGAAGCGGTGTATCTGAACGGTGACTCGCCGCTGTTTGATGTGATTTCAGCGTCTGCACTGATCATTGACTCATCCACCATTGATGCAGCTACCGCGAAGAAAGTAGCAGCTGTTGCTGCTGAGCGGGGATTGAGTTTTATTGATGCGCCGGTTTCCGGTGGTGTCGGCGGTGCGGTAGCCGGTACGCTGGCATTTATGGTGGGCAGCACTGATGAACAGTTTGCCCGGGCGAGGCCGGTGCTGGAATGCATGGGTAAGAACATCTTCCATGCCGGTGACCACGGCGCGGGGCAGATCGCCAAAGCCTGTAACAATATGCTGCTGGCGGTGCTGATGACCGGTACCTGTGAAGCCCTGAATATGGGGGTGAAGAATGGCCTTGATCCTGCTGTTCTGTCAGAAATTATGAAGCAAAGCTCTGGCGGCAACTGGGCACTCAATGTGTATAACCCGGTGCCGGGGGTGATGGAAAACGTGCCTTCATCCAATGATTATCAGGGCGGTTTCCAGGTGGATCTGATGTACAAGGATCTGGGGTTGGCCATGGGGCTGAGTCAGCAAAGTGAATCACCGATACCGATGGGCTCGCAGGCACGGGCGTTATTCAGCCTGCATAAGTCCAAGGGCAATGGCGGGCTGGACTTCTCCAGCGTGCTTAAGCTCTATCAGGATCAGTAATCCTGAGTGTTAAAACCTGTTTTGTTCACCGGCATAACCGGTGGACTGGCTACCAATAAAAATAACAAAGCCCTTTTTTCCGGTCCGAACTGACCGACGGTGTGCTATGGGCTTCATGGAGTGAGAAATGGCAAATCATCCATTCGATTATGCAGCGCAGTATCAGGCTTCTCAGCAAAACCCGGAAGCTTACTGGGCGGAACAGGCGGGCAATATCAACTGGTTTAAACCGCCCCGGACAACCCTTGAAGCTCTTCCCAATGGCAGTCATCGCTGGTACCCCGACGGTGAACTGAATTCCTGTTATCTGGCGCTGGATCAGCATCTGGAAACCCGGGGTGATCAGGTTGCCCTGTATTACGATTCCCCCGCCAGCGGTGTGAAACAGGCGATCAGTTTCCGTGAATTACATGAGCAGGTAGCACGCTTTGCCGGCACGCTGAAAGGCCTGGGAGTGACCAAAGGGGACACCGTTGTTATCTACATGCCGATGATTCCGGAAGCCGCTGTGGCCATGCTGGCCTGTGCAAGAATTGGCGCGGTGCATTCGGTGGTCTTCGGCGGATTTGCGCCGAATGAACTGGCGATCCGCATTGATGATGCCCGGCCTAAACTGATTCTGACTGCCTCCTGCGGCATCGAATTTGATAAGTTAATCGCCTATAAACCGCTGGTGGATAAAGCCGTTGATCTGGCTACCCACAAACCTTTGCACACGCTGGTGTGTCAGCGGCCGATGCTGCAGGCGGACATGAACCCGGAGCGTGACCTGGACTGGTATGACTGCCAGCAGGGTGCTGAGCCGGCTGACTGTGTGCCGGTGCAGGGCAAAGACCCGCTGTATATTCTTTACACTTCCGGTACCACCGGCGCGCCGAAAGGCATCGTGCGGGACAACGGTGGTCATGCGGTGGCCCTGAATTATGCCCTGCATAATGTCTATGGCATGCAGGCTGGCGATGTCTGGTGGGGTGCCTCGGATATTGGTTGGGTGGTTGGCCACTCCTTCATTGTTTACGGCCCGCTGATGGGCGGCTGCAGCGCGATTTTCTATGAAGGCAAACCGATCCGTACGCCGGATGCAGGGGCGTTCTGGCGGGTAATCAGTGAGTATGGTGTTAACGCAATGTTCTGTGCGCCAACGGCCTTCCGGGCGATCCGTAAAGAAGACTCTGACGGCACCCTGAGTAAGCAGTACGACCTGAGTAGCCTGAAACGTTTATTTGTGGCCGGTGAAAAACTGGATTCATCCACCTATCACTGGCTGGATGAATTACTGGGCGTACCGGTGATCGACCACTGGTGGCAGACTGAAACCGGCTGGCCGATGACTTCGCCAATGATGGGCTGGGATAACCCGTCTGCGTCCCGCTTGGGTTCCACCAATAAACCCATACCCGGTTATGACATTCAGGTCGTGGATGGCCGCGGTCAGCCTGTTGAAGCCAATGAGACCGGCAACATTGTGGTGAGCCTGCCGATGCCGCCGGGTGTGGCCTGGGACATCTGGAATCAGCCCCAGCGCTTTACCGATTCCTATCTGTCGGCGTTTCCGGGCTTCTATCATACCGGTGACGGTGGCTTTAAAGATGATGACGGCTACGTGTATATCACCGGCCGTACCGACGATGTGATTAACGTCTCCGGCCATCGGTTATCCACCGGTGAGATGGAAGAAGTTGTGTCGGCGCACGAAGCCGTTGCTGAGTGTGCGGTGATTGGCATGCATGACTCACTGAAAGGGCAGTTGCCTGTTGGGCTGGTGGTGCTGAAAGCGGATGTAGACATTGATCCCGCTACTCTTGAGGCTGAGCTGGTACAGATGGTGCGTGAGCAGGTTGGCGCACTGGCCTGCTTCCGTAAAGCGGTGGTCGTGCAGCGGTTACCGAAAACCCGTTCCGGCAAAATCCTGCGGGCCATTCTGCGAAAAATTGCTGCCAATCAGGACTACAAGATGCCATCCACCATTGATGACGAAAGCATCCTTGGGGAAATTACCGACATCATGCAACGCTCCGGCATGATCTGAGTGAACGTATATTCAAGACGAAACTGACAGAGAAGAGACGCATGTTATGCAAATAAAAGACAGAGTATTTGTCATCACCGGCGGTGGCCGTGGTTTAGGGCTGGCAATGGCCCGCCATCTGGCTGAACAGGGCGGCATTCTTGCGCTGATCGATCTCGACGCACAGGTGCTGGATGCGGCAGTGACTGAGTGTCAGAGCCTGGGTGGAACCGCTCAGGCGTTCGTCTGCAACATTACCGATGAAGCATCGGTTGAAGCGACCTTTGCACAGATCAAAGAGACCTGTGGCGGCGTACACGGGTTGGTGAACAATGCCGGCCTGATGCGTGACGGCATGCTGATCAAAGTAAAAGATGGTGAACTGCAGGCCAAAATGGGGCTGGATCAGTTCCGCTCCGTATTTGATGTGAACGTGACCGGCACCTTTCTCTGTACCCGTGAAGCGGCTGCCATTATGGCACTGCAGGGGGAAGGGGGCGTCATTGTGAACATCTCTTCCGTATCCCGCGCCGGTAATATGGGGCAGACCAACTACTCGGCGACCAAAGCCTCGGTGGCAACCATGGTCGTCACCTGGGCAGGTGAGCTGGCCAGACACGGCATCCGGGTGGGCGGTATCGCACCGGGCGTCATCGCCACGGATATGACCGCCCAAATGAAACCGGAAGCGGTAGATAGAATGGTAAAAGCTGTACCCCTGCGTCGTCTAGGTGAAGTGGAAGAAATGGCCCACACCCTGCAATACATCATCGAGAACGACTTCTTCACTGGCCGGATCATTGAAATGGATGGAGGGTTAAGGATTTAACCGCTGCTGTCTTATTGTCTGTAGCAGGAAGAGAGTGTCTGGTGGTATGTCCGCTTTGTGCCAGAAGCGGACACATTTGACACTCTTTTGATGACTGTTAACGACCCTAAGCAGTCTTTAGAAACACTTTCCTTGAAGGCAGAAAGAGAGTACTTACCTTCCAGAATACTTGTATGCGTCATCTCCATGCTTATGAATAAATTCGATAAAGGAATCAAAATAATCTGGCAGATCCAACTCAAAAATTTGCGTTTTTAATGACTCAGCCATTTCTGGATCACGACAATACGGCTGGTCTCGCTTAGGAATAAAAGGAACGTTATATCCTAAAAGCCCAATAAAGAGTGATCGAAAAGAATTCTGTATCCAAGGCTGTATACTTATCCCTCGTTCATTGACGTAAGAGCGCTCAAATCGTTTCCTTGAAAAGAAATCTACATCCATATGAGGTAGCAAACTCATTAAGTATCTGGAGTACTCAGCTTTCTGATAACGAAAAGCACCTAACGCTTCTTCCGGTGATAGATCAGGTTCAAATAAATAATCATTTATTCCCTGCATAATTCTTGCACAAACTACTTCGTATCCATTTAGCTCTGGCTGCCAGTTATCTTGCCCAAAAGGGGTCGGAAATGTTCTTCCCGGCTGATAGCTATCACCATAGATCCATAAAAATGCATCATCCGTCAGTTCTTGATCAAATCCATGCTCAACAAATCGCGAAGAAAAGTGGTGAAGACTCTCTACGAACCATTTTTTCTCATAATTCAATCTCTGATCAGACACATCTTCTTGATTGTGATCGTACCACTCAAAGAGCGTATGTATAACTTCGATTAACTGGTCTAAAGCTTTACTCGGAGAATAATTTATTGCGCTAGTTATTGACGGTCCTCTATTTTCCAGCTTGTATTCTGCTTTTTTCTGGTAGGTGATCTGGCCTTTAATAAATTTATGCACATTCCCATCGAAGTAATAGTCTTTAATGTGCTTCCAATAATATTTAGGCTCGTGGGACATACTTGCATAAAACATTGCATCCCAATCTTTTTCCCTTTGTTTCTGCCAGGCAGGCTCAAGCATGTGAGGGTAAGCAACCGACACCTTAGCCGAGATGGCTTTCTTTTTGACTGGGACTTTGGCTTTCTTACGAGGAGGTCTGCGTTTGAATTCTTTTAAACGATCATCTCGAATAGCCAGAAACTGTGTTTCACCGGCCGTATCGTAGTAGAGTTCAGCGTAAACATTGATCAGCTCTTTCTGTAATAAGAAACGCAGTAAGTCTTCAACCAGTTCACCTCCCAGATCCACTCCCAGTGTGATGATTGCTTGTGTATCTTTAAATACGAACTGACTGGTCCATAGGTCTTCATCTTTTTCTAGAAGTAGCTCTTCTATTTCAGTATGGAGGTCATCGGCATCGGTTTTACTAGCACCATCAAAATAGAGGCTGAGTGTATCTTCGCTCATGGGAAGTCCTTTTAAGTGTCGAAAGAAAACACAGTGGAGGGATTTATCAGAAGGCAGCGACCAACTGCTGTAAAAAACGCACACTCCCTGTGACGGCATATAGAAAATATCAGGTTATTGCTTCAATGAGAATAGCTTAGTGCGTGTCTGCTTTTGGCACAAAGCGGACATACTCACGGGCTTTAGTTGAGTATAAGAGTCAAGTTAACGGGGTCACAAGTTAACGGGGTCAGGTCTTTCCTTTTGCTTTTTTTGGGGGGAGAAAGTCGTGAGAAAAAATATGATTTAGCTCCATAACTACTCTAATCTTTTACCAGAGTTCAACTTTAAAGTTGCTTATAGGTTTCGGGAAATGTCAGATTTCATTGCAAGATTTCAAATAAGAGACGGCGCAGATGGTTTTTCGGCTTGCAAGCTGATTTTTGATGATTCCGGTGTGGTGGCAGTACCCACAAGGCATGATGAAAGTATTGACCGGGCTACTATAGTAATCCATTGGTATCCAAACTCCGAAATTCTTAATGGGGAAATATTTGAGGCGGAGTGTTCAGTTTTGGTATCTGACTACTGGAAAGACAAAATGGTAATAGGTTACAAGTTTACAGTTGGTTTCCAGTCCGATGTGGCAGGCGCCGAGATTGTTCGGCTGTTATGAGCATTAATTGGTGATAATTAAAGTAAAAGCAAAGTTACATTCAGTATTATTTCGCTCTCAATTGATATTTACAGTACGCCACAGCTTTCGCCCTAGAATTACTTAGATATGAATAAAATTGAATTTGTAAGTTTCAGTCAGACAGACCCGGATGATCTGCTGCCCATCGTTAATGAGCCTACCTTGAGAACGCATCTGGTTGACCATCCATTATTTGATTCTGCGAGCATCCGGGAATGGATGAACGAAAAGATCCGGACAGATGCTCTGCCTGGCTGCCGGGTTCGGGCGGTACTCATTGATGGGGTACTTGCTGGTTGGTGTGGGATCCAGCCGGACGATGATGGCTTTGAAATCGCGATTGTTATTTCTAAAGCATTTTGGGGATCCGGTATCGCTATATTCGCTTCGATAATGGAGTGGGCCAAAGCGCTAGGGCATCAGGAAGTGATGTTCCATCTTCTTGAAACCCGCCCTGAATACAGGGCTCTTAAAAGGAAGGCTAACAAAGTTCAGAAAACTCAACTGTTGGGCCGAAGCTTCACCACCTATTTTATATCGGTAGATAAGTGGTACGCAGAGTAACTGTGAGCTGATAGCAGTTGCTTGTGATCATGGCAGTATTTCCCCTTTCTGTTCTATGCACTCTGAATAAACTGAGTATGGTTGCTTATGAGGCAATCGGTTATTTCGGCGCCAGCCCCAGATCATCCAGCCGCATCAGAATTTCCGTTTTGCGGGTTTTGGCTACATCCAGCCAGTGCTGGTTTTCCCGTGCACCGATAATGGCGTAGATTGAATTCATCCCCATACCTTTCATCGGTTTGATTTTGGCGTAAAGATCGTAAGGGTCGATGTCCATGAAGTCTTCAACCGTGTGAATATCCACTTCAGCCAGTATTTCTTCACTGCGGGGGCCGAAGCCGTTCAGGTCGCGGAGCCGTTTGGGGTCTTTGGGGTAGGGGGAGTCCATCGTTTTTTGCTTACCAGTTTCTTAGCCATATTTTGTTCGGTTTCCAGAGTAGCACTAAAAATATTTTCAGGTGAGCAGAAGAGGACAGAAAGTCTGAGGTTGTACAGAGTAGAGCTTGTAAGAAGCGTTGTTTTTATTGTAATGCGCATTTGTATGCGCATAATGGTAGTTATATATGTTTAACGGGAAACAAATATGCAGTCCTTATATGATGAATCCGCGCCGAAGAAAGCTGCTAACCTAAGCATTAACAGTGATTTACTAAAAAAGTCCCGGGAGCTTAATATCAATTTGTCCGCTACCTTGGAGCAGGCGCTGCGGGAACAGCTGGTGCTATCCGAAGCGGATCATTGGCGTATGCAAAACCAGCGGGCGATACAGGTTTATAATGAGGTTGTTGAAGAACACGGATGTTTCGGAGATGAATTCAGGGAGTTTTAATGGCGCAGTTTGATGTTTATCGAAACCCGTCTGAACGGAGCAGGGAGCGTTTTCCGTTTTTAGTTGATGTGCAAAATAATCTTCTTGAAGATCTGCATACGCGAATAGTTATTCCACTTGGATTCAGTAAAGACTTCAGAGGGCATCAGCTGGATCGGTTAACACCGGAAATCACCTACGAAGGTGTTTCATATCTGTTATTAACACCTCAGCTATCGTCAGTTTCCGGGAAAGTGTTACGGCAACCGATAGGTACTGTAGAACACCTCCGTTTGGAGATACTGTCTGCGGTTGATTTTGCAATAACGGGAATTTAATGAGAGGCCTTGCTCTGAATACCTTATACAACACACACCGTTTAGATATCAGTGAACTGTTTTCTGTTGGAGAGCACAGGGAAAACTCTGCGTTACTCAGCCAGATTGTCAGTGTGCTGACTCCGGCGGTTGTGGAGAATCTGCCGGGATACTTTCATAGCATTAACACACCGGAAGCGGCGGCGGACTGGCTTGAAAAGGTTCTGGCTGAAGGGCGGGTGTTGTTGGTCAGTTATAAGCACGGCAGTGACCTTACCGGTTTTATTTTTCTCTATGGTACTGAGGCGCAGACGGTGCATATTGGCTATCTGCTGAAGCAGTCTGAATGGGGTAAAGGGCTTGCCAGTGAAATGCTGGATGGTCTGGTCAGGTTTGCAGAGCAGAATACCAACTGGGAGTGTCTGGTGGCCGGGGTTGATTCTGCGAATGTGGCATCTGCCCGGTTACTGGAAAAGCTGAACTTTATCCGCCAGCCTACCGGAGATCAGGGGCCGATTTTTTATCATTATGAACTTATTAAGTCTGGCAGTTAAAAAAGGCGTCTGAAATAAAAACGCCCCGGCGGAGCGGGGCGTTCAGGGTATGATGGCTACTCTATCAACTTTCAGAGATGACCGTTAACTGCCGAGCAGCAGCTTATCATCGTCCAGTGCTTCATCGCCGCCGCGGGCTTTGGCGAACAGTTCCAGCAGGTCGCTGACTTCATAGTTGCTGCGGTCTTCACCGGACAGGTCGAAGACAATCTTGCCTTCGTGCAACATCAGTGTGCGGCTGCCAAAGTCCAGCGCCTGGCGCATGGAGTGGGTCACCATCATCACTGTCAGTTGCTTTTCAGCAATAATCTGCGCGCTGATGTCCATAATCAGGGCTGCCGTTTTTGGGTCAAGCGCTGCAGTGTGCTCATCCAGTAACAGAATACTGCTTGGCTGCAGGGCCGACATCAGCAGGCTGACTGACTGACGTTGTCCGCCGGACAGCAGGCCCATTTCCGCATCGAGACGGTTTTCCAGCCCCAGATTCAGACGGCTGAGCTGTTCACGGAAGATTTTGCGCAGGTTGTCATTCAGGGCGAATGACAGCTTGCCACGTGAGCCGCGGCCATACGCCAGGGCCATGTTTTCTTCCACGGTCATAGTGGCGCAGGTGCCGGCCAGCGGGTCCTGAAATACCCGGGCAACTTCTTTGGTGCGTCCGGTTGCCGGGATTTTAGTAACGTCTTTATCGCCGAACAGAATCTTGCCACCGCTGGCAGGAATGTCGCCGGCAACGGCGTTTAACAGGGTGGATTTACCCGCACCGTTAGAACCGATAACCGTGACGAATTCCCCCTGAGGAATTTCAAGATTAACCCCCCGCAGGGCTTTCTTTTCAGTGGGCAGGCCAGCGTTAAAGGTAACTCTGAGTTGTTCGCAGCGAATCATGCATCACCTCCGTTGGCTCTGGCAGCCGCCTGTTTTGCTTTCCATTCTTTGCGCAGCTGAGGTAGTACCAGCGCCAGACCGACCAGCAATGCGGTGATCAGGTTCAGGTCTGATGCGTTAAAGCCCAGGAAGTCAGCATTCAGCGCGAAGCCAATGGCCAGGCGGTACAGAATTGAGCCGACAATGCAGCTGAAGATAATCATCAGCATTTTGCGGCTGCTGAGCAGGGTCTCACCGACGATAACGGCTGCCAGACCCACCACGATGGTGCCGATACCCATAGTGGAGTCAGCAAATCCGTTGGTTTGGGCGAACAGGGCACCGGCCAGTGCTACCAGGCCGTTAGACAGTGCCAGACCTGCGTAAACCTTTTCTTTTACCACAATGCCGTTCGCCTGCGCCATCCGCTTGTTTGCGCCTACCGCCCGCATCGCGAGGCCGTACTGCGTTTTCAGGAACAGCGCCAGCAGGATACCCACAGCAATCACGCAGATGCCGACAAACAGTGGCTTCATATACATGTTAGGCAATCCCAGACCTTCAAACGGCGTCAGCACGGTCGGGTCTGTGATCAGTGCCAGGTTTGGCTTACCCATTACCCGCAGGTTAATGGTGTACAGCGCCGTCATGGTCAGAATACTGGCCAGCAGGTGCAGAATGTTAAACCGCAGGTTCAGCCAGGCGGTAACAACACCGGCGACCGCGCCGGCCAGGCAGCCGGCCAGCGTAGACAGGTAAGGGTTAATACCGGAGACGATCAGGGCAGCGGTCACCGCTGCACCCAGGGTAAAACTGCCGTCTACCGTCAGGTCCGGAAAGTCCAGGACCCGGAAAGTCAGATAGACGCCCATGGCGACCAGCCCGAATATCAGGCCGATCTCCAGGGTACCCATGAATGAAAATAAAGACATTGTGGGGGAGGATTCCTTACTCGATCACTTGGGTCGCACGTTCGGTAACGCTGGCAGGAATTTCAATCCCCATGCGCGCTGCCATTTTCGGGTTGATCGCCAGGTTGGTACCTTCAGCAAATTTAACCGGAATGTCGCCAGCTTTTTCACCGTTCAGGACACGCAGAACCAGTTCACCGGTCTGTTTGCCCAGGTCGTAGTAGTTAAAGCCCAGTGCAGCGATTGCGCCACGGGCAACGGAATCTGTATCGGCAGCAAATACCGGAATCTGGCCGTCGATGCCGGTTTTAACCACCGCTTCCAGCGCAGAAATAATGGTGTTGTCGATCGGGCAGTAAATCGCATCGGCTTTACCGATCAGCTTTTGGCTGGCCAGGGCAACGTCAGATGATTTAGGCGCCGGTGCTTCAATGATTGTGATGCCTTTTTCTTTAGCAATCACTTTCAGGGCTTCAACGCTGGAAACCGCGTTTGGCTCGCCCGGATTATACGGGACACCCAGGGTTTTCAGGTTAGGCATGATTTCCTGCAGCAGCTCCAGCTGCTGAGCCAGTGGCAGCATGTCAGACAGACCGGTCACATTGCCGCCTGGCTGTTCAATATTGCTGACCAGCTTAGCGCCCAGCGGATCGGTTACAACAGAAAAGATAACCGGGATGTTTTCGCTGGCAGATACTGCTGCCTGAGCAGAGGGGGTCGCGATTGCAACAATCAGATCTGGCTCGGAACCGATCATTTTACGGGCAATCTGTGCGGCGGTTGCCGGGCTGCCCTGTGCGCTTTCGAATGTGAATTTCAGATTTTCTTCGTTGTAGCCGTTTTCCATCAGGCTGTCTTTAATGCCTGCGCGAACTGAATCCAGTGCCGGGTGTTCAACAATAGCAGTTGTTGCAATGTAAGTCTGATCAGCTGCCTGTGCAGCAGTGCATAATACGCCGGCTGCCAAGGCTGCTGCTTTGGCAAAAGTGGTGAATTTCATGGTGTTAACTCCAAATTTAACGGGGTCGCGGCTTCTGTAAAAGCATTGTAAAGAAGTGTCTGGCGGGGCCGTAGCAGACCGTATTCGCGCAGAAAGTGCCTACCTTAACCGGATTGTAATTCAAAGTAAAAATGCGCGTCTTTCTGTTACTTATATTAGGGTTTGCTTAACTGTGATTGACCGCTGCAAGAGCAGTATTCTACCGGCCTTGAAACGGTTGCCTTTGACCATTGTTAACTGGCTTTCGGGTCGTTAACTGTAAAGGGGATGAAGGCATTTCCCGAAGGAAAGAAGTGGTGAAGTCAGTATTGCGGATGGGGGCTCAGGCAGTGTGGTACTGAATGGAACAGAGAAGAGAGTGGGCGGTTCAAATGAATAAACGTTGTTAAACTCTGTTTACATATTACATCAGGTACTTCCGGCGATTGCAGTATTTTCAGAACTAAAAGGCTATAAAATTCAACAGTATATTAGGTCTGTCTAAATTTTGTACATCCTGATCTGGATCAGTTTTTATTAACTTACTCTGTTTAATTCCGTACCGCTTCGGTGTTTTATATCTGACTCATAAACATGTATTTTATATACATGTTAATTATAAGCCACGGCCGCCGCGGCGAAATAAATTAGCGCAGTGCAGAGGAAGTACGCATGAGGAATAACCAACCCGTCGTTGACCGGGAAGTTGTATGTCAGGACGGTACCCCGCTGGTATCAACCACCGATAAGAAAGGGCGCATTACCTTCGTCAATGATGCCTTTGTTGAAATGAGTGGCTATACACGTGATGAGCTGATTGGTCAGCCTCATAATCTGATTCGCCACCCGGACGTGCCGTCGGCGGTCTTTGCAGATATGTGGAGTAAATTACAGGTGGGTAAACCCTGGATGGGCATTGTCAAAAACCGCTGTAAGGATGGCAGCCATTACTGGGTGAATGCTTATGTGACGCCGATTATAGAGGCCGGCGAATGTATCGGATATCAGTCTGTTCGCAGTAAACCGTCTGAAGAACATAAACGTATGGCACAGGCGACTTATGACCGGGTGGCCAGAGGCCGGCGGCGTTTATCGCTGTCGGACCTTTCGATGACGGCGAAACTGAACCTGCTGGGGGGATTACTGCCCTGGCTGGCCTTATTCATTGCCTGGCAGGGCAGCTGGAATGCCACAGCGCTGATTGGCGGCGGTGTACTGGCCAGTGCTCTGGCATTGCTGCTTAACGGGTGGGTGCTGAAGCGGCTGAAAGATGTAAAAGCCCGTGCGGAAGGGGTCATTAGCAGCCCGGTTCTGCAGGAAATGTATTTAGGTTCGGTGAATGAAATCAGTCAGATTGAGCTGGCAGATAAGTTACATCAGGCACGTATCCGGTCTGCCGGTGAGCGGGTAGGGTATTCGGCTATGCGGGTGCATTCCCACAGTCATGATTCACTGGAGGTTGCTGAGCATGTCAGTCAGGTGATGCTCCGTCAGGGTGAAGAGATTGACCGGGTTGCTGTGCATATTGCCGAGTTGTCTCAGGCCATTGAAGAGGTGGCTGCGAATGCTACCCGCACATCCGATGAAACGGTTCTGACCAGTCAGGTCGTCGAACGGGGTAAAGCGGTGGTGGATGATACGGTAGCATCCATCATGGAGCTGGCTACACGGGTTGAGCAGGCGGTTACTCAGGTTGAGTCTTTACGAACTTCTGCGCTGGACATTGCTGATGCTACCGGTGAGATTGCTGCCATTGCCGATCAGACGAACTTACTGGCGCTGAATGCTGCTATCGAAGCCGCCCGGGCCGGTGATCAGGGACGGGGGTTTGCAGTCGTGGCAGATGAGGTAAGAAATCTGGCACAGCGCACTCAGGAAACCACCCGTACGATTGACCGTGTGATTGAGCGCCTGGATGCTGAGTCGAGGCAGGTGGCTGCTTCGATGGAGGAAGGTCAGCATCAGGCACAGAGTTGTGTGAGTCATGCGGGGGTTGCCGGTGAGTCTCTGGAGCAGATTTTACGGTCGGTACATAAAATTGCGGATATGAGTGGCATGATTGCCGCGGCCGCAGTTGAACAGAGTGCAGCCGCCGGTGAGCTGACGCAGAATCTGAACGGTATCCGTGATTCGTCTCAGGGGGCGCAGGACGCTGCCGGCCGGGCGTATTCTTCCAGCCAGGCGCTGGCCGAAACGGCCCGGGAAGTGGTGCAGTGTGTGAATGTTTAGCCCTTTAGCCCCTGTAAATCATGTTGCCGGCTAAAGGTGTCCCAACCACTTTCGATGATTTTGAGCTCTTCCCTCAGCCAGTGTTCAAAGCGGAGAATTTTTTCCCGCTGAAAATGCGCTGGCGGTGCCACCAGGAAGAAACTGTAAGCTGATTTCACAGCAATTGCCGCGGGGCAGATAAGCTGGCCCCGCTGCAGCAGTTCATACACCAGACTGAAGCGCATCATGGCCAGGCCCTGTGCGCTGAGCAGGGCTTCAACCAGCATGTTGGCATCAGACACATAGAGTTTGGATTTGCTCGCTTCCATGGAGAAGCCCAGTGCTTTTTCGACTTCTGCGCTGATGAATTGTACATCCGGTGCCTGATCAATCAGCATGGGCATGTTTTTCAGTTGTGGCCTGACCGGTTGTTTAGGGTCCAGCAGGGAAGGGTGGCAAACCGGCAGCAGATAGTCTTCCAGTAACAGTCTTGATTCCAGGCCCGGATAGTCTCCGGTCCCAAAGCGAATCGCCAGATCCAGGGTTTTATCATCAAAGCTGGCCAGGCCCAGGCTGGGGGTCAGGCGGATGTTGATGTCCTCTGCGTGCTGTTGGAAAAAACCCAGCCGCGGCACCAGCCAGCGGGCGGCAAAAGAAGGCAGGGCGCTGAGTGTGAGCTGATCCGGATAAGGGTCTTTACTGAGTTCCAGCACGCCGGTTTCGATGTGTCGGAATGCTTTGCTGATGTGACTAAGCAGTGTCTGACCTTCAGGTGTCAGGCTGACTTCCCGGGTTTTGCGCTGAAACAGACGAACATCCAGGTGTGCTTCCAGACTGCGGATCTGCTGGCTGATGGCGGCCTGGGTCACATGCAGTTGTTCGGCAGCCTCTTTAAAGCTGCCACATTCTCCGGCATGGCGGAATGCCTGCAGGGCTTTGAGGGGCGGAAGTCTGTTCATAAGAAGGCAGTCCTGAATATCTTATAAGTAAGTTTTTCTTAAGTATATGGAAAAACTAATCGTTTGTCGCAGTGAGCAGTCTCGACAAGAATACTCCCATACAAAAACATAAGTACAGAGCCGTGCTTTCTGTAACAAGAAGCCTATAAACCTGTGCTGAGGAGTGTCAAGATGACTGCATATAATCCTTGCTACAAAACAGAAAAACTTAACCTTAATACCGGTTGCCTGTACCGTCCTGCTGTTCATCCTCAGAAACAGCCGGATACTGAACAGCCATTGAGAAGCCGTGTGGCCCGGCAGTTTAAGCAATGGTTACATAACTGGCACAGCCGCCGTCAGCTGGCTCAGCTGGATACCGGCATGCTTAAGGATATAGGGCTGAGCAGGGCAGATGCGCTGGCGGAAGCGGATAAGCCTTTCTGGCGATAAAAATGGCTTTATGGCCGTCGCAGACTGTCAAAATTGCGCAATACCCTGATGGATTTCCGGCGGGGTATTTTGCTATTTGGGGTGACGTTTTCCGGTCATCAGGCCGCGCTGAAAATATTCTTTGTAAAACCCTCTGTAACAGACAGTGTGCGGGGCGATGACGTTTCTGGTGCAGAGTCGTCCTGTATCCGGTCTATATGCGACCTGCGTCAGGATTCTTATTGAAATTGGCTGTACTCTGTCTTATAAGAAGTTCTCGATTTTATGAGCTTTCTTTTATTAGCCTTATTTCGGGCGATTGCTTATTACCTTTTAAGGTGATTGCTTATTAAAAGGCGCTATGTAAAATAAGTGAATTCCCTAATGTGTCGATGGCTCAGTCGGGGTAATTGTTTTTTTAGCGGTCACTAACCAAAATTTTAGATAGGGACGGTGTACGAATGAAAGTACTGGTAACTGTCAAGCGGGTTATCGATTACAACGTAAAGGTACGTGTAAAGTCTGATAACACTGATGTTGATCTAACCAATGTAAAAATGGCGATGAATCCTTTCTGTGAAATCGCTGTAGAAGAAGCGGTTCGTCTGAAAGAAGCAGGCGTTGCAAGCGAAGTTGTTGTTGTGTCTCTGGGCCCACAGGCTGCACAGGAACAGATCCGTACAGCTTTGGCGCTGGGTGCTGACCGTGGCATTCTGGTTCAGACCGATGAGGTTCTGGAATCTTTAAACGTTGCTAAGCTGCTGGCTAAAGTAATCGATCAGGAACAGCCTGGTCTGGTTATCATGGGTAAGCAGGCGATCGACAGCGACAACAACCAGACTGGTCAGATGCTGGGTGCACTGACAGGTATGGCACAGGGTACTTTCGCGTCTGAAGTTAAGATTGAAGGCGACAAAGCGCTGGTTACCCGTGAAGTTGATGGCGGTCTGCAGACTGTTGAGCTGGCAATGCCTGCTCTGGTTACAACTGACCTGCGTCTGAACGAGCCTCGTTACGCGTCTCTGCCTAACATCATGAAGGCGAAGAAGAAGCCGATGGATACAACTACGCCGGAAGAGCTGGGTGTAACTATCAAGGCACACTCTGAAGTATTGCGTGTAGATACCCCTGAAGAACGTCAGGCAGGTATTAAGGTGGCGAGCGTTGACGAGCTGGTAGACAAACTGAAGAACGAAGCGAAGGTGATCTGATATGGCTACGTTAATCATTGCAGAACACGATAACTCCACGCTGAAAGCGTCTACCCTGCATGCGGTAACTGCTGCACAGCAAGTGGGTGGTGATATTGACGTACTGGTAGCCGGTAGCGGCTGTCAGGCTGCAGCTGATGAAGCTGCTAAAGTAGCAGGCGTTGCTAAAGTACTGGTTGCTGACAACGCTGCTTACGCGAATCAGCTGGCTGAAAACGTTGCTAAGCTGGTTGCTGAAGTAGGTGCCGGTTACTCGCACATCATGGCGACGTCTACACCTGAAGCTAAAAACGTTCTGCCACGCGCTGCTGCGCTGCTGGACGTAGGCCAGATTTCTGACATCCTGCGTGTCGACAGCGCTGATACTTTCGGCCGTCCGATTTATGCGGGTAACGCGATTGCGACTGTTAAGTCTCTGGATGCGATCAAGGTAATCACTGTACGTGGTACTGCTTTCGAAGCAGCTGCTGCTGAAGGTGGCAGTGCCGCTGTTGAAGCAGTATCTGCTGCGCACGATGCAGGCGTATCTTCTTTCGTAAGCGACGAAGTTGCTCAGAGCGACCGTCCTGAGCTGACATCTGCCAAAATCATCGTTTCCGGTGGTCGTGGTATGGGTAATGGCGAAAACTTCGCAATGCTGGATTCTGTTGCTGACAAGCTGGGTGCAGCTGTTGGTGCATCCCGTGCGGCAGTTGACGCTGGTTTCGTACCTAACGATATGCAGGTCGGTCAGACCGGTAAGATCGTTGCTCCGGATCTGTACGTGGCTGTTGGTATCTCCGGTGCGATTCAGCACCTGGCAGGTATGAAGGACTCTAAGTACATCGTTGCGATCAACAAAGATGACGAAGCGCCTATCTTCCAGGTTGCCGATTACGGCCTGGTAGCAGACCTGTTTGAAGCTGTTCCTGAACTGGACGGCAAGCTGTAATAACAGCTGATCAGAAAAAGCCGCCCGGGAAACCGCGCGGCTTTTTTGTTGGCTTAAAAAAGGCGGATCTGAAATTGCCTAATCACCTGTATATCAGTGACTTGTGGGTACCCGGAAATGACGCGCTCAGGCACGTTGCGGGGCTTGCTATCGCACGCTAAAGGTTCCTTAAAATGGCAAAATCAGGTATCTTTAGCCGCTGTTTTAAAGTTTCGTACGTTTTAGGGGCATCCCACGGGAAAGTGGGGCCCGCCCGGCGTGCACTTACCAAAGTGGATAGCTAATGATTATCAAACCAAAGATTCGCGGTTTTATTTGTACCACCACTCACCCAACCGGTTGTGAGCAAAATATCCAGGAGCAGATCGATTTAACCAAGGCTAAGGGTGCGATCGGTAACGGTCCTAAGCGAGTCCTGGTTGTCGGATCCTCCAGCGGATACGGCATGTCTTCGCGGATTGCAGCAGCATTTGGCTGTGGTGCGGCTACCATCGGTGTATTTTTTGAAAAACCGGCGACTGAGCGTAAAACCGGTACTGCGGGTTGGTATAACGCGGCGGCTTTCGATAAAAAAGCCCATGAAGCGGGTTTGTATGCGAAAAGCCTGAACGGCGATGCGTTTTCGAATGAAGCCAAGCAAAAGACCATTGATCTGATTAAAGAAGATCTGGGTCAGATTGATATGGTTGTTTACTCACTGGCTTCTCCGGTCCGTAAAATGCCGGAAACCGGTGAAGTTATCCGCTCCTGCCTGAAGCCAATTGGCGAGGTATACCGTTCCACTGCCATTGATACGAATAAAGATGTCATCATCGATGCAGAAGTTGAACCGGCAACTGATGAAGAGATTGCGAACACTGTTACTGTCATGGGCGGTGAAGACTGGGAACTGTGGATTAATCAGCTGAACGAAGCCGGTGTACTGGCAGAAGGCTGTAAAACTGTTGCTTACAGCTATATCGGCACAGAAATTACCTGGCCAATCTACTGGGATGGCGCACTGGGTCAGGCGAAGAAAGACGTTGACCGTGCGGCAGCTGCCCTGAATGAAACACTGGGTAAGACCGGTGGAAGTGCAAATGTTGCTGTATTGAAGTCTGTGGTTACACAGGCGAGTTCAGCCATTCCTGTTATGCCTCTGTACCTGTCGATGGTCTTCAAGATCATGCGTGAAGAAAGTGTTCATGAAGGTTGTATGGATCAGGTTTACCGTCTGTTTGATACCGCGATTGCCGGCTCTGACGGTCAGGTAGATGCGGAAAACCGTATGCGTATGGATGACTGGGAACTGCGTGATGATATTCAGCAGCAGTGTCAGGCGTTATGGTCTCAGGTTACGACAGATAACCTGTTCGATCTGACGGATTACCAACTGTATAAAGATGAATTCCTGAAGCTGTTCGGCTTTGGTGTTGATGGCGTGGATTATGAAGCGGATGTCAGCCCTGAAGTTGAGTTCGATGTTATCGATATCTGATTCAGCTTAGCCGGATATAAAAAACGCGCTCTGGTAGCGCGTTTTTTTATGCCTGCTATTCTTTTATGCCTGTTAAAAGGTAAGTGGGCTGAATGGGGATGGTTACAGTGTATGGGGCTTACCCTGTTCCGGTTACGTTGGCAGGGAGGAGCCAAAAAAAACGCGCCAAGTGGCGCGTTTTTTATCTGAACAAAAGCGGTTTAGCCCTGATCGTTACCGGATACCATCCAGATATCCAGCCCCTGAATATCTTCCGGGTTCAGGGTGCCGATAACCTGCTTGAAGCGGAACAGGTTCAGTACGTAGTTAAAGCGGGCTTCGGCGTAGTCACGCTGGGCGCGGTACAGGTTTTGTTCTGCCTGCAATACGTCGACCACGTTACGGGTACCGACATTGAAGCCTTCTTCGGTGGCTTTCAGCGCGGTCTCGCTTGAGCGGATACTTTGCTTACGGGCCGCTACGCTCAGGACGTCGGTGGACAGGTTACGCAGCAGGCTGCGGGTGTCCAGTTTAATGCCCTGAAAAACATCTTCACGGTTCTGCAGTGCTTCGTCCAGACGGTATTCAGCTTCCCGGATGCGTGAGCTGGTACCGCCACCGGAATACAGTGGCAGGCTGAATGTCAGGCCGATCTGATTGGTTTCATTGCGGTCGTCATTCAGCGTGTTGCCTTTGTCCTGATCATGGCTGGCGGTCAGGGATACGGTTGGTTTATGGCCGCTGCGGTTCACCCGCGTCAGCTGACGGCTGGCTTCGACATTGCTGTCGGCTACCTGAAGCGCCAGATTACCGTCCCGGGCTTTATTCAGCCAGGCGTTCGCGTTATTGGATTCCAGATTTTCAATGGGGTATTTGGCGCTGAGTACGTCGACGTCGTTATAGCTCTGGCCGGCCAGGCGTTCTATCGCTTCAAAGCTGTTATCCAGTTCACCTTCGGCCAGAATCCGGGCAACTTTTGCGTTGTCGTAGGATGCCTGTGCTTCGTGTACGTCGGTGACCGGAATCAGGCCCACATCAAACTGAGCGTTTACCTGATCCAGACGGCGCTTAATGGCGCGTTCTTCTGCCTGTGTGGTTTCCAGTGTGTTCTTGGCCCGCAGTACATTCAGGTAGCTTTCCACACTGCGGATAATCAGATTCTGCTGCGCCTGATCGAATGCCAGTTGTGCAGAACGGCTCAGGGCTTCGCCCCGTTTGACACCGTACCAGGCGGCTGAATCATAAATAGGCTGGCTGAGGCTGACGGTATAGCCGCTGTTATTGAAGTCCCGGCTGTCAGTTTCGTTGCGGCTGGCATTTGCACTCAGACTGATAGTGGGTCGCAGGTCTGCCTGTGCCTGTGGAATCGCCTCTGCACCGGCCAGGGCTGAAGCAGCCGATGCTTTTAGCTGAGGATCGTGTTGTAAGGCTTGCTGATAGATGTCTGCCAGGCTACCGGCCTGTACAGTAGCTGCCTGAATACAGCCTGCAAGCAGTGTCAGGCGGCAAAGATTTTTTACCATTTTCACGTTCGTTTTCCTTTCCTGTCAGCGATTACTTAGAGACGCTGTTAATTGTGCTATCAGTGTCGTCGGCTGTTTCCTGGTAAGAAACCTGTTTAAACAGGCGCTTACCAAGATAACTGTATACCGTAGGTATTACAAATAGCGTAAGAATTGTGCCCAGGGTCATGCCCCCGACAATAACCCAGCCCAGTTGCTGGCGGCTTTCTGCGCCGGCACCGACGGCAAATGCCAGTGGGAATGCGCCCAGTACGGTTGCGGCAGTTGTCATCAGAATGGGGCGCAAGCGCAGAATGGCGGCTTGTAGCACGGCATCACTGATGTCGGCACCTTTCTCCTGCAGCTGGTTAGCGAACTCAACAATCAGAATGCCGTGTTTGGTGACCAGCCCTATCAGCGTAATCAGGCCGATTTTACTGTAAATGCTCAGAGACGCGCCGGCAAAGTGCAGTGCCATAACGGCGCCAAAAATGGCCGGTGGAACCGACAGCATAATGATCAGCGGGTGCTTAAAGCTCTCGAACTGAGCCGCCAGTACCAGAAAGGTAAAGATGGCAGCCAGTGCTGCCGTGATCAGCAGGCTGTTGCTGGAGTTTTTAAATTCCCGGGATTGTCCGCCGTAGTCATACAGCGTTTGCGGGCTGATTTCGGCCATTGCCTGTTCAATAAAGTCCAGTGCTTCGCCGACGCTGTATCCCGGGGCAAGAATGGCCTGGAAGGTTACCGACTTCATTTTGTCGAAGTGGTTGAGTTCCTTCGGCGCGACGCTTTCCTGTACATCGACCAGGTTGGAGAGCTGGATCATCTCGTCATTCTGGTTGCGCAGGTACAGGTTGCTCAGGTCAGCGGGATTACTGCGTTCATCCGGTTGTACCTGAACAATGACATCGTATTGTTCACCGCCTTTTTTGAAGCGGGTCACCTGGCGGCTGGCAATATAGGTTTCCAGCGTCCGGCCAATCAGGCTGATATCCACACCGACTTCAGAGGCTTTGTTGCGGTCAACGTCAATGGCCAGTTCCGGCTTGTTGAGCTTCAGGTCGACATCCGGCTGAATGAAGCCCGGGTTCTGCAGAATCCGGCCCATGAGCTGATCAGAAATGCCCTGTAATTCAGCATAGTCACTGTTGGATTTTATGATGAATTCTACTGGCCGGGAGATAAAGCTCTGGCCCAGAGACGGCAGGTTCATGGCAAATGACATGGTACCGGTGACGCCCCCAAAAAGCTGCGGTGTCAGTTGTTCTGCAATGGATTGCTGGCTGCGGGCCCGTTCTTCCCAGGGCTTCAGGGAGATGAATGCCATGGAGTTGGTTTCCGTCGGGAAGCCAACAATGCTGAAGTAGTGGCGGCCTTCAGGTACCTGGCTGAGCATACCTTCCACCTGGCGGGCATACTTATCGACGAAGCCTACAGAGGCACCGTCGGGGGCAATGGACATTGCCAGAATGTCGCCGCGGTCTTCGGTCGGGGCCAGTTCCTGTGGCAGTTGCGTATAGAAGTACCAGCTGCCAAACACACTGCCTGCCATAATGGCCAGTGCCAGCACACGGGAGCGCAACACAAATTTCAGTGCAGATGCGTAGCCATTGTTCAGGGCAACCAGCCAGCCTTCCACCAGATTGAACAGGGCGCTGTGGCGTTTTTCGTGTTTGAGCAGGCGGGAGGCCATCATCGGCGACAGGGTCAGGGCAATGAAGGTGGATACCACTACGGCCCCTGCCAGGGTCAGTGAAAATTCAGTAAAGAGTTTACCGGTGCGTCCCGGGGTGAAAGCGACCGGCGCAAACACTGCGACCAGTGTCAGGGTGGTGGCGATGACCGCAAAGCCGATCTCCCGGCTGCCTTTAAAAGCCGCCTGAATGGGAGACATGCCGTTTTCTACGTGCCGGTATATGTTTTCCAGCATGACGATGGCGTCATCGACCACCAGGCCGATCGCCAGTACCATGGCCAGCAGGGTAAGGGTGTTCACGCTGAAGCCCATGAAATACATCATGGCAAATACACCCACCAGTGACAGTGGGATAGTAATCACCGGAATCAGAGTGGCGCGCAGGTTACGCAGGAAGAAGAATATGACCAGTATAACCAGACCGCTGGCCTGCAAAATGGTGCTGAAGACCGAATCAATGGATTTGGCAATGAAGATGGAGGAGTCGTAGGCGATCTTTACCTTGATGCCTTCCGGCAGGTTAGCCTGAATCTGAGGCAGGCGCGCCTTGATGCCGGCAGAAACGTCCAGAGGGTTAGCCGTGGACTGTTTTACAACCCCAAGGGCGATGGCAGTTTCACCGTTAAACCGGGACAGTTTACGGTCATCTTCCGAGGCGATGTTGACGGTGACAACGTCCCGGATACGTACCGGGTAGCCGTTATCGTTTCGGATAATGATGTCATTAAACTGCCCGACAGTATTCAGATCGGTCCGGGAGAGCACGCTGAATTCGCGTTGCGAACTTTCAATCCGGCCCGCCGGAATCTCCACGTTCTGTTTGTTCAGAGCATCTTCAATATCCTGTGGGATGACTTTATACGCGGCCATACGTGCCGGATCCAGCCAGATGCGCATTGCATAGCGGCGGTCACCGAATAACAGTACGTTTGCCACGCCAGAGACGGTTTGCAGTGGGTCTTTCACCAGTCGGTCGGTCAGATCTGACATCAGCATCGGGTCATGACGGTCAGACGACAGCGCCAGCCAGATAATTGGCTGAGCGTCTGCTTCAGACTTGCTGGTTACCGGTTCGTCGACATCGTCGGGCAGGTCGCCGCGCACCCGGCCTACCCGGTCGCGTACGTCACTGGCAGCATCGTCCGGGTCACGGTCGAGTTTAAAAGTGACTGTGATCTGGCTGCTCTCAGACCGGCTGATTGAACTGATGAAATCAACCCCTTCGATGCCGGACAGTGAGTCCTCGATAATCTGGGTAACCTGACTTTCTATGATGGAGGCGCTGGCACCGGGGTAGTTGGTTTCAACGGTCACCACCGGTACATCAATTTTGGGATATTCCCGCACCGTTAACCGGTCATAGGCGATGGCGCCGATCAGTAAAATCAGCAGGCTCATCACGCTGGCCAGTACCGGGCGCTGGATACTGATATCAGACAAGATCATTATTCAGACTCCCCGGTAGCAGTCTGGCTGCCATCGACAAAGATGGGGGTGACTGGCATGCCAGGAAACAGCTTTAACTGACCTGCAGTTACTACCACGTCATCGGCGGCAAGGCCGCTGGCAATGTGGACTTCTGCGCCGCGGCGCTGACCGATTTCAACGTTTACCATTTCAATGCTGTTATCGACCACTTTATATACGAAGAATTTATTGTTCTTCGGAATGATCGCTTCTTCCGGCACCATGACGGCGGCGTCCAGGCTGTCCAGCAGAATCTGAACTTTGGCGAACAGTCCCGGGCGCAGTTTCAGGTCCGGGTTCGGCACCCGGGCACGGACCAGCACGTTGTGGCTGCGATCGTTAATGCTGGGGGAGATCGCATAGATTTCCCCGTTGAAAGATTCACCGCGCAGAGCGTCACTGTTCAGTTTGATGCTTTGGCCGGGACGAAGGCGGGCAAAGTATTTTTCCGGTACGCGGAATTCAACCTTCATGGTGTGGCTATCGACCAGTTCCACCAGATCATCACCGGCATTGACATAATCCCCCGGGCTGATTTGGCGCAGGCCAATGCTGCCGGGGTATGGCGCGGTGATGGTCATTTTGGATAACCGGGTTTCTGCCAGTGCCTGCTGTGCCTGATCGACCCGCAGCTGAGCCAGTGCTGAGTCGCGGTCCTGCTGAGAGCCGACCCGTTTTTTCGACAGGCTGTCAGCCCGTTTAAAGGCAATCTGACTCAGGGCTACCCGGGCTTTCGCCTGCTGCAGTTCCGCGGCATAGATAGCTGTATCAAGCTTAATCAGTGGCTTACCCTGTTCAACAATGCTGCCTTCTTCGAAAAGTACTTCCCGGATTACACCGCTTTGTTCCGGGCGCAGAATCACGGCTTCATTGGCGGTCAGGTTACCGACGACTTCTATTGTATCGTCAAGCTGAGTAGTTGTGGCATGTACCACTTCAGCCGGTAATCCCTGAGGGGCTTCGTCGGCGGCCAGGCTGATACCGGGAGTCAGTATCAGGCTGGTGGCGCAGGCCAGCAGGTAATGTTTCATTGGCTTCATGCGGTGTTCTCCTGGCGTGTGCCATCAGTGGCTTTAAATAGAGTAAACAGAGTGTCGACGGTTTCCAGCAGCGGCTGGGTTGAACCGCTTACCTTGGTTCTGAGCAGGGCACCCTGCCAGCTGTCCCAAAAGAGTCTGGCCATGTGTGCTACGGACATATCTGTCCGGACGTCTCCCTGTTGCTGAGCAATAGCGAGGTCTTCGCTGATGCAGTTAATCACTTCATCTGAGGAGTTCTGGATCACCATGCGGAAAGATTCGCTCAGATTACCGACTTCTCCCATCAGGTTGGTCAGCAGGCAGCCGCAAAAATCGGGGTCCTGTTTATAGTCTTCAACGAAACTGTCGAGCATGGCGCGGATTTGCTGCAAACGGGGGCCTTCGGTGGTGGCGAAATGGTGCTGCCACTTGGCACTTTCCTGCGTGTGATGGTAGTTAAGCACTTCAACTGCAAACTGCTCTTTGCTGTCGAAATAATTATAAAAAGAGCCTTTAGGTACCTGGCAGGCATCGAGGATCTCTTTTATACCGGTGCCGTGATAACCCTGCTGATTGAACAGCTCCATGCCTTTTGCAAGGATGCTTTCCCGGTTGTGTTCATTGCGTTTAGGTCGGTTCATCGTCTGTGTCTTAACTCTTTCTTAACCCTGTCTGTGCTTAAATAGAAAGTTTTTAACTATTAATTAGACCGGTCGTCTCAAAACTGTAAAGCGAGTTTATCTCACCCCGGTAGTTATGCCAAGCTAAGTCACGGTTTGGATTTTTAATTATGCTGATAGTGCATATTAATCCGGCCTTTTGTTTGTCTGTTAGTTGTAATTTGTAATGATTTGTTAAGCGACCGGTCTGGTCTGATAGCCTGTATTACCGAATAGGAGGCACTGAGCGGTCAGGGCTGCTTTCGCCATCTGAGAATGCTGTGGGCCAGCAAGGTCAGGATAACCACTGAGCCGCCCTGCAGGGTGGATGTGGGTGGGACTTCCTGCAGAATCAGCCAGACCCATAACGGACCGAGGGCTGTTTCCAGCAGCATCATCATACTGACTTCTGCCGCCGGAATTCGCATTGGCCCCAGTGTGATCAGAATAAAGGCTGAGGGCAGGACGACGACGCACAGGGCGAAGATCCATACCCAGTCCTGCGGTGCCATAATAAACGGGTTGGCAAGTCCTGCAGCAATGACAGCCATCATGATGCCGGCAAGAATCAGTGCCGGGGTCATGTCCCGGGAGCGGGCGTGCCGGTCATTGACGAATTTCGCTGAAATGCCCAGACAGCAGAGTACCGCAAACATATCTCCCAGCATTTCCCCGCTGTGCCAGCCATCTTTTAATACCCATACGATGCCGCCCATGCAGAAAAATATTGCAATCCAGGTCACCGGAGGGGACTTTTCTTTCAGGAATATATGCGCCAGAACGGCTGATACCATGGGGGTCGCACTGATGATGACCAGTACATTGGCTGCTGAGGTTATCTTAATGGCGCTGACAAAAGAGAAGCTGCTGATGGCAAACAGTGCTGCAGAACGTAGCATAGCGGCATCGAACTGGAATATTTTTCCGGCCGGCCGGTACTGTTTACACCAGATGTAAACCACCAGGCTCAGCAGGCAGCCACGCCAGAATATTAACCCGAATGAATGGGCATCGATCAGGCGGATCAGCAGGGCGTCAAAGCTGAGAATGGTCACGCCCAGTGCGGTCAGCAAGGCCCCTTTGAGGTATTCGTTATGCATACGGGCGGGCTATCAGGCAGACGCCGCGAACAGATTGTTGAGCAGGAGATGGCACCTTTGACGAATATCCTTGTCGGGTTGAAATGACTATGAATGACAGCAAAGTCTGTTTTATATCATTTTTATACGACTTTAGCCTTTCTTAAGGCAGGTGCGCGACCCCCGCGTGACCGGTGAGTTACAGTATAATGATGGCAAAAAGGAGGGTATATGTTTACCGCTGAAACAACCGCGCTGATTGTGATTGATGTGCAGGGCAAGCTGGCCCGCAGTATGTATAACGCTGAAGGAATGCTGCAGGGGATAACCCGGGCGGTTCAGGGGGCGCAGATTCTCGATATCCCGGTGCTGTATATTGAACAGTACCCGCAGGGGCTGGGGCCTACATTACCTGAAGTCAGTGAGTTGCTTGGGGATCAGGCGCCTTTATCGAAAACGACATTCGACTGTTGTGGCAACCCGGAAATCGTGTCTGCGATTGCGGCGCTGAATAAACCGAATCTGCTGGTGTGTGGCCTGGAAGCGCATATTTGTGTGTATCAGTCGGTCCGCAGTTTGATTTCCCACGGGTATGACGTGGAAATTATCACCGATGCTATTTCTTCCAGAACTGCCGAAAATCGCTCATTGGGGCTGGCGCGTATGCAATCCGCAGGTGCCCGGGCTACATCTGTTGAAATGTGTCTGTTTGATCTGGTACAGGATGCAGCCAGCCCGGCTTTCCGGCAACTGCTACCCTTATTTAAGTAATCAGTGTGGCTTTCAGGCGCAGCAATGCTGAATAAAGCTGCCAAGCACTGCCGGACACTGGTAATATTCTGCGGCGAAAGTTATCCGCATTCTGTATGTCGTCATCTGGCGGGTGCAGATTCAGACACTGTTTAAATGGAGTTATAAATGTTTGATTTTGGTATTACGCAGGGAGGTATAACCGTCATTGTACTGGTTATACTGATGCTGTTAGTTGTTTTCATGGGGGCCAAGGTTGTCCCGCAGGGCTATGGCTGGACGGTTGAACGTTTTGGCCGCTATACCCGCACGTTACCACCTGGCCTTCATATCATTATTCCGTTCATTGATGCCATTGGCCACCGGCAGAATATGATGGAGCAGGTGCTGGATGTTCCTCCTCAGGAAGTTATCAGTTCTGATAACGCTATGGTAACCACGGATGCGGTGTGCTTTTTTCAGGTGCTGGATGCCGCTAAATCAAGCTACGAAGTAAATGACCTCTACCGGGCGATGCAGAACCTGGTGATGACGAATATTCGTGCGGTTGTGGGGTCGATGGAGCTGGATCAGATGTTGTCTAACCGCGATGCGATTAATGGCACTCTGTTATCAAAAGTGGATGAAGCAACAGATCCCTGGGGCGTGAAGGTGACCCGGGTTGAAATCCGTGATATTTCACCGCCGGCGGATCTGGTAGAAGCCATGGCTAACCAGATGAAGGCTGAACGGGAAAAACGTGCAGCCATTCTGAATGCTGAAGGCGAGCGCCAGGCAGCCATCGCGGTGGCAGAAGGTGAAAAGCAGGCCGCTATTTTACGGGCAGAAGGTGAGAAAGAAGCGGCTTTCCGTGAAGCGGAGGCCCGTGAGCGTGAAGCGGAGGCTGAAGCCCGGGCGACGCAGATGGTGTCGCAGGCTATTTCTGAAGGTAACCCGCAGGCACTGAATTACTTTGTGGCACAAAAGTATGTTGAAGCTTTGCAGGGCGTTGCGTCTGCAGATAACAGTAAGGTCATTATGATGCCGCTGGAAGCCAGTAATGTGATTGGTTCGGTTGCCGGAATCAGTGAATTGCTGAATGCCACCAAGATTAAGGGGTAAGGACACTGATGTCTGAGTTTTTTACTGAACTGAGCCCCTGGCACTGGTTAATTCTGGGCATGCTGCTGTTAGGTCTGGAAGTGCTGGGTGCCGCCGGTTTTCTGCTGGGCGTTGCGTTTGCAGCTTTATTACAGGCAGTGATCTTATTTGTGGCCCCGGATATGGCCTGGCATCTGCAGCTGTTAATTTTTGCAGTGGCATCGGTGGTGTTTACACTGCTGTACTGGCGTGTGTTCCGGCGTTTTAACGATCGCAGTGATCAGCCGTTACTGAATGACCGCGCAGCCCAGTTAATTGGTCGTCAGGTTGTGCTGGCCGGCCCGATTGAAAATGGACTGGGGAAGATTCAGATCGGCGATACGTTGTGGCGTGCCCAGGCGGATGCCAATATTCCTGCTGGCAGCAAGATAGAAATTATCGACAGTCAGGGAATGGTTCTGATTGTCAGGCAGATAGACTGACAGCGCTGAGACAGTCTGAAAAGAACGCCGGTTTCCTTAACAGGAGCCGGCGTTTTTTTGTGGCCCATCTTTTTTTTGAAACCGTTGAACATTTGTTTGAATGCGCAGTCCCAACTTGTCTGTCTGAATGTTCGTTACCGGATGACGGATGTATAAGGGGCGGCTATGCTTTTGTGTGTGGCTGACATCTGACAGGCAGTTTTGTTAACACATATTTAGAAAGAGGCGCGTTATGATGAGAGGGTTATGTCTTTTGCTCTCGGTGTTCATACTTGGAGGTTGTATTGCTACCCGGCAGTTTCAGGAGGAAACCCATCAGTTGGCTCAACAGGCTGCTGAGCAGTGTAGTAATACCCAAACGCGCATGGATGAGCAGTTTGCAGCACAGAATAAGATACTCAAAGCATTGCAGCGTGAAACCAAAGCGTTGCAACAGGATGCGAAAGATCGTCAGGCGATGATCGTTGCCGCCACTGCGGAGCAGTCTTGCGGGCAGTTACGAAAGTCACTGAATAACAAAACCGTGGTGGGTGCGGTTGAGTGGTCGCAGATTGATTATGGCAGTCACCAGAGTGTCGCAAAGGCACGGATGGATACCGGGGCGACCACGTCTTCAATCAGTGCCCGTAATATTTCCGAGTTTGAGCGTAACGGCGAGCGCTGGGTGCGCTTTACCCTGGCAGACGGTGAAGAAGTGTCGCTAAAGCTTGAGCGATACGCCAATATTCGCCAGGCATCCGCAGATAAAGATAAGCGTTGGGTTGTAAAGCTGGGCATTAAGCTGGGCAATATTACCCAGATCGCTGAGTTTACCCTGAAGGATCGCAGCCACCTTAATTATGAGGTGCTCGTGGGCCGTAATTTACTGAAAGATCTGATGGTGGTGGATGTTGCCCGGCGTTATGTGCTTGGCAAGAAGCCTGAGCTGGCGGTTAATGCTCAGCCACAGCAGTAGGAGATAATATGCAGCAGAAAATCCCGTTTTATCTGTTGGTCATATTATTGATCTGCCTGGGATTAGGCAGCGCGGTATATCGGCATATCAATCTTGAAATCCCCTGGTTACCCGGTGAAACCCGTGAAGTCTGGAGCGTTGAAGCGCGGGTAGAGTTTACGGCGCTGGGGGAGCCGGTCATTGCACAGATGGCCATTCCTGAAACCCAGCAGGGGTTTACCCTGCTGGAGCAGAGTACGGCGTCTCCCGGTTTTGGCCTGAGTTATCTGACAGAAGAAAATATTCCGGCGGTGCGCTGGTCGACCCAGGACGCTGCAGGTAAACAGGTGCTGTATTACCGGGCGCAGTTTTTACTGGATGCGCAGCAACAGCGCCCATGGCCGGATGCACCGCAAGTGCTGGCTGCACCTATTCTTTCTGAAACCACTGCGCTGGTTGCTGAGCGACTGATTGAACAGGCACGGTTACAGTCAGCAGATCAGATTACGATGGCGGCACAGTTACTGAATATACTGCAATCTGATGATCAGCAGGTTCAGTTGCTGTTGCAGGATCGCTCTGTTGAAGAAGCCGCTATGTTACTGATGCAGCTGGCGGCGATTCCGGCTCGTCAGGTGACGGCTTTGCGGCTGAAAAATAGCCGGCGTAATCAGGATAGCCGGGCCTATCTGATGGTCTATGACACCGTTCATGATGTTGAGACGGAAGATCAGCGGGTGGCGTTTTTTAATCTGGCTACCGGTAAGGAAGGCCGGCCGCAGCGCTTGCTGATCTGGGAGCTGGGTGACCGGCCGCTGATTGATCTGGAAGGGGGGCGAAATACCCGAATCAGCTTCTCGATGCAGCGTGATGTAGCGCCGGTACAGCAGGCGCTGGAACAAAAGTACGCGGATGTCAGCGCCATGCAGATTTCACTGCACAGTCTGCCGTTGGAGGAACAAAAACTGTTCCGTGGTCTGTTGCTGATTCCTGTGGGCGTGATGATGGTCATGCTGATGCGGGTGTTAGTTGGCCTGCGAACGTCGGGTACCTTTATGCCGGTGCTGATTGCGCTGGCGCTGATGCAAACCGCGCTGGGAGCCGGTCTGGCGGGGTTTGTTCTGCTGGTGGTCTCCGGGCTGGTGGTACGAAGCTATCTTTCCCGGCTGAATCTTTTACTGGTGGCCCGGATCAGTGCGGTCATCATAATCGTCATACTGCTGACAGCGACCTTCTCTGTGCTTGCATATAACCTGCGCATAGTGGAGGGGCTGAATATTATTTTCTTCCCGATGATTATTATCGCCTGGACCATCGAACGTATGTCACTGCTGTGGGAAGAAGAAGGCGGCGGCGAAGTAATGAAGCAGGGCGGCGGTTCACTGCTGGTTGCGTTACTGGCGTATGTGGTGATGTCGAATCAGTACGTGCAGCACCTGACGTTTAACTTCCCCGGTTTACAGTTGGTGCTATTGGCACTGGTGTTACTGTTGGGCAGCTATACCGGTTACCGGCTGATTGAGCTGTTCCGATTCAACGCTCTGCACGGGCGTAACCGGAATGCTGCGAAATGAGCTGGTTTATTTCTCCGCGTAAGTTACGTGAACAGGGCGTGCTTGGGATGAACCAGCGCAATATTGAGTATATTTCCGGCTATAACGACCGTCGCCTGTTTCCGCTGGTAGATGACAAACTCAAGACCAAACAGCTGGCAATGTCAGCCGGTCTGACGGTTCCTCCATTGGTCGGCGTGGTTGAATATCAGCATCAGGTCAACAGTATTGGCGAGTTGCTGAAATCGCAGGATGCGTTTTGCATCAAGCCTTCTAAGGGCAGCGGTGGCAAGGGCATTCTGGTGATTCATGATCATGATGATCAGTCGTACTTTAAACCTAATAATCAGGCGCTGACTCTGGCGGATATCAAGCGTCATACGTCCAATATTCTGGCCGGGTTATTTTCACTGGGCGGTCAGCCGGATAAGGCCATTATCGAATATCTGATTCACTTCGATGAGTCGTTCGCCAATTACAGCTACGAAGGTGTACCGGATATTCGCATTATTGTTTTTAAAGGTTTTCCGGTCATGGCCATGATGCGTTTGTCGACCGCTGCTTCAGACGGTAAGGCTAATCTCCATCAGGGCGCAGTAGGTGTCGGTATTGATATTGTCAGCGGTAAAGCCAGCTATGCGATTCAGCATGACCGGCCTGTTGCGAAGCACCCTGATACCGGCATGCTGCTGTCTGATATTTGCATTGAAGGCTGGCCCGGATTACTGAATATGGCGGCCCGCTGTTATGAGATGTCAGGGCTTGGATATTTAGGTGTCGATATAGTGCTTGATGCCCGTCAGGGGCCGATGCTGCTGGAGCTGAATGCCCGGCCCGGGCTGGCCATTCAAATCGCTAATAATCAGGGCTTGCTGAAGCGTTTTGATGCTATTTCTGCGCTGGAAGATGTGCATATGCCCCCTGAGCAACGGGTTGATTTTGTACAGCGCTCGTTTTCTGCATAACGTTTTATAGTAAAAAGGGCTGGACGCCGTGCCGGAATAGCATAACAATGCCCGGCTTTATTCTGGCCTCTGTGCCAGATCCCGGTAATTGCAAAGCTGTCGCCTTAAGCAGCACGCATGTTAGCAGACAGGAAAAGTGTTGTGTCCAGATCCCAGACCGGCAAACAGGTAAAGTCCGGATTACATCCGCGCAACAAACACCGTTTTGGATATGATTTTGATGCGTTGCAAAAAGCGCTGCCAGAACTGGCCGCTTTTGTAACCGACATCCGCGGCCGGCAGAGCGTTGATTTTTCAGACCCCCGGGCAGTGCGCTGTCTGAATCAGGCGTTACTCAAATACCATTACGGCATTGCATTCTGGGAGTTGCCGGAAGGGTATCTGTGTCCACCGGTCCCGGGTCGCGCAGACTATGTTCATCACCTGGCGGATTTACTGACTGAAACTGCCGGTATAAAAACTCCCCCGAAAGGTCGGCAGCTGCGCGGGCTGGATATCGGTGCAGGGGCGAATGGTATTTATCCTCTGCTGGCGAGTCGGGAGTATGGCTGGAAGATGCTGGGCAGTGATATCGATCCGCTGTCAGTACAGGCTGCGACCTTGGTGGCGCAGTCGAATCCCGCAGTAAAAGGGCTGATCGAATACCGGTTGCAGCCTGATGCAGAGAATATCTTTAAAGGGCTGCTAACCGCCAACGATGTGTTCGACTTTACGATGTGTAATCCGCCGTTTCATGCTTCTGCTGAAGAGGCGCAGGCGGGGAGTCTGCGTAAGGTTGCTAATCTGTCCCGGAAGAAATCTTCAGGTGCAGGAAAGAGTTCGGGGGCAGCCGGGGCGGTTCCGCTGAATTTTGGCGGGCAGAATAATGAATTATGGTGCAAGGGTGGCGAGGCTGAGTTTATTGGCCGGATGATCCGGGAAACCCGGGCGTTTGCCGGGCAATGCCTGTGGTTTACCAGTCTGGTATCCAAACAGGAAAATCTGCCCCGCCTTAAGCAGCAGCTTAAAAAAGCCGGTGCTGTCCAGGTGCGGGTTATTGAGATGGCGCAGGGGCAGAAGAGCAGCCGCTTTATCGCCTGGACATTTTTAACGCCGGATCAGCAGAGCGTCTGGACGGAAAGCTGGCGCTAGGCCATTCAATCGATGCTTCTGTGGCTTCAGGCGGGCCGCAAACTTTCAATCAGCAGGTCGTTGGCGATTGCGCCCAGGGTTTTTATTGCCGGCTCCATTCTCGGATCCTGACTGTTACGGCAGTTTATCCGCATAAAGTTTTTATATTTATGGGTGGCTGAAAACAGTGGCCCCGGGGCAATGTTGATGCCTTGCAGGCCTGCGCGCCGGTTGAGTTCAACAGCGTCTATTGCGTCCGGCATCTCGATCCATAGCAGGTATCCTCCCTGAGGGTAACTGATACGGGTGTTTTGCGGCATATACCGGGTGAGCAGATGAATAACCGTGTCTCTGTCGCGCTGATAATTCTGGCGCATTTTTCGCAGATGTTTTTCGTAATATCCCTGTGCCACAAACTCAGCTACCGCCAGTTGATTCAGAGTCGCGGTGCTCATGCTTGAGACATATTTCATCATCATGACTTTATCAAAATAGCGACCGGGGCAGACCCAGCCGATTCGCAGGCCTGCAGCCAGGGTTTTGGAAAATGATGAGCAGAGAATCACCCTGCCATCCGTATCAAAAGATTTGATGCTGCGGGGGCGGGGCAGTCTGTAACTGAGGTCGCCATAGATATCGTCTTCAATCAGTGGAATGTCGTAATCTGCCAGCAATGCCAGCAAGGCCGGTTTATGCTCATCCGGCATGCTGTAACCCAGAGGGTTGTTATTGGTGGGGGTCAGTAAGCAGGCTTTTACCGGCCACTGGCGTAACGCTTTTTCCAGTGCATCCAGGCTGATACCTGTTTCCGGATGGGTGGGAATTTCCAGGGCTTTAACGCCACTCATTTCAATGGCCTGAAGGGAACCGAAGAAATTGGGCGAATCCACAACGACAATATCTCCTGGCTGCGTCACGGCCCTCAGGCTGCTGGCCAGTGCTTCCTGGCAACCGCTGGTAACGATGATATCTTCCGGTGTGACGCTGCAGCCGGAATCGATCATCATTCGGGCTATCTGGCGGCGTAATTCTGCCGCACCGCGTACATGGTCGTAGTTAAACAGGCGCTTTGTTGTGGTTTTACTCAGCTCGGCGGTCAGTTTTAAAAGCGGATTCAGGCTTGGGGCTTCGCAATCAGGGACGGCGATGCTGAGCTGAAAGACGTTATCTTCACCGTAGTCATCCATTATATGCAGCAGGTTATGCCATTCCGGTAACCCCATGGGTTTAATCGTCGGCTGGCTGGTTTGTGGCAGGGGAGGTGGACTGATCTGCTCTGTGACAAAATAGCCGGATTTCGGCCTGGCTTCTGCTTTACCGTTTTCGACCAGCCGTGCATATGCTTCCTGAACGGTAGAAATACTGACGCCGTGTTCCTGACTGGTGGTACGGATTGAAGGCAGCTTGCTGCCAGGGGGATAGTACCCCTGATCAATGCGCTGCTGCAGGTTATCTGCAAGTTGCTCATACAGTTTCATGACGCGGCTCCGGTACAGACGATACAGCATGACAGTTATTTGCTGGATAACCGGTACAGATCAGTTGGTTTTAATCTGTACCGGCTTTTAATCTTTGTATTTGAATCTGTAATGGTATCAGAGATCTCCTTAAGCTGTACTCAGTTTTAAAAAAGGAGATTGTTATGACTCAGTTAGCGAAAGCGTTTAAGGGGCGTGCAGGCCTGAACGGACAACTGTTGGCTGTTATAAGTGCCAGAATTGGCCGGCTGTTAATATTGACGCGGGGGGCGTCTGCTGTGTGCATATTTAATTATCGCAGCCGTCTTCAGTTAAAGATGCTGGATGATGAGGCCCTGAAAGATATTGGTATCAGCCGGGCTGATGCGCTGGCGGAGGCAGGTAAGCCTTGCTGGAAAAGCAGCAGGAGTTAACTGCTGAATTGCTGTTTCGGAGTGCGAAAATGTCGGGTCGCCGGAGAATAGCCGAATCGTAAAACCCATAATGGGATATCGTATCCGGCATTACTGTGATCAGGAGGGGGAAGCGGTTGCACCTGCCTAGCAAGTGATTGTAAGGTCTTAGGTATACTGTTCAGGGATAAGAGGCGATTAAATGCATAAATCGAATATTCTTCAGTCACGTATCGACGCGTTATTGAACGTACTCTCTGAGGATGTTCTGGTGCTGAGTCAGACCGGAGCCATTATCTTTTCTTCTCATAGCAACTCGTCATTACCCTGGGGGGGAGATGATGCGTTGTCAGGTAAAAATCTGGCGGATATTTTTCCGGATACCATTACTGAGTCTTTGCAGGGCATGATTGATCAGGCCCTGACCCATAACAAAGTACTGACTAAAGAAATTTTGCTTGATCCTGCCCATATTCCTTATCTGAAAGATCAGGGTATGACGACAGCCTGCTGGGTTGAGGCGCGATTGGCTCCATCGGCAGGGGATGAGCCAAGTGTGGTATGCCGGATTGAAGATATATCGCAGAGAAAGAAATCTGAACGTGAGCGTTCGCGGGTTCACCGTGACTTGCTGACCGGTATGTATAATCAGCAGGCGCTGATGCCTGTACTGGCACAGTCAATGGCGCAGGCGCAGCGTTACGACTGGATCTGCAGTCTGATGATTATCAGTGTGGATAATCTGCAGGACATTAACGATAAATATGGCTGGGATGCCGGCGACGATATTCTGAAAGCCATGGCTGTCTCCCTGAATCAGATGAAGCGTACGGCGGATTTTCTGGCCCGTGTAGGCGAAGATGATTTCGCTATCCTGTTGCCGGAAACCAATGAAGCTCAGGGTGTGCTGGCAGCAGACCGGGTGAAGAAAATGGCTGCTGAACTGGCACAGGATGCAGAAGTCTCCAGCGTGCCCTTTACACTGAGTGTTGGGGTTGCCACCCTGAATGACGACGATGACAACGCGGAAATTATGTATGCCCGTGCTGACAGTTACCTGCGTGAAGCGAAAGCGCTGGGTGACAGTATTATCGGAGATCTGGAGTCCTGATCAGGTGGGTTAAAATACTTAAAAAGGCGCCCGGAGGCGCCTTTTTTAATGCTGCTGAGACAGGTCTCAGGCGAAGTGTTTAGCCGGTAATACCCGGGTAGTCCTTCAGCGCACTGATCAGTGCTGACATTTCTTCATCGGTGCCGATGGAGATACGCAGGTAGTTTTCAATGACTGGCTTTTTGAAGTGTCTGACCAGCAGGTTCTTACTGCGCAGGTAAGTCATCAGATCGGCACCGGCGATTCGCTGGTGGCTGGCAAAAACAAAGTTACTGGCAGAGGGGATGACATTAAAATCCAGTGCTTTCAGTTGTTCAGTTGTCCACTCACGGCTGCTGATGATCTTTTGAGTCGTTGCCTGGAAATAGGCTTCGTCTTCAATAGATGCAACGGCACCGGCAATGGCCAGGCTGTCCAGCGGATAGGAGTTAAAGGAGTTTTTAACCCGCTCCAGACCGTCGATCAGGTCTTCGTGGCCCAGTGCGTAACCGACCCGTAAGCCCGCCATGCTGCGGGATTTGGAAAAGGTCTGAATGACCAGAACGTTGTCGTATTTACGTACCAGTTCAACCGCAGATTCGCCGCCAAAGTCGATATAGGCTTCATCGACAATCACCAGAGATTCAGTATTTTCCTTTAACAGGGCTTCAATCTGCTCCAGTGGCAGAACCCGGCCAGTCGGAGCATTCGGGTTAGCGAAGATAATGCCGCCGTTTGGCTGTCCGTATGCCTGCAGGTCGATGTTGAAGTCCTGATCCAGAGGTAACTGGGTATAGGCAATGTCATACAGGTTGCAGTAAACGTCGTAGAAGCTATAGGTCGTTTCCGGCAGCAGGATAGGGTGTTCCTGACGGAAGAAGGCCATAAACGCCAAAGCCAGTACTTCATCAGAACCGTTACCGACAAAGACATTTTTATAATCCAGGCTGAAGTAGTCCTTCAGGGCATTTTTCAGCAGGGTGGCTTCCGGATCGCAGTAAAGCTTCAGCCGCTCTTTCGGGTAATCATTCAGAGCAGCGATCGCATGAGGTGATGGTGGATACGGATTCTCATTGGTGTTGAGTTTGATTAAACCGCTTTGCTTTGGCTGCTCACCCGGAACGTAAGGGGTGAGCGAATTAATTGCCGGGCTCCAGTACTTACTCATCTTGATTCACTATTCAGAAGGTTGATTACGCCGGTGACAGCGTACATAAACAGGCCGGCTAGGATAGCAAAGAATATCTGTGGCTGACAGGGTTTGGCTGAAGGGTTTCTGAGACTGTTTTTAGGAATGAAGCTTGAAAGAATGTATAGGATGAAGCAGGAGAGAGTTAAGGGGAGCAGCTTCTTCCCAGAGAGGGGAAGCTCTGGGAAGAAACTACTTTTACAGCATAAAGGGGTCTTGCAAGAACGTTGATGTACAGAGTTAGAGAGGGGTGTATTCAATAAGTTCACCGGGAATTCATTTTTTTTGCATTTTTTCGCAAAAAAAATGTACGGCCTGCATGTCATACTTCATGCAGCTTTTAACTATGTCCGGCAAATATCTGAAAATGCTCTGAATTCTTGCTCTATAAAACAGACACTGTAATACGAAAAAAAATTCAGTTTTTTTTAGAAAAAATTTAAAAAGATGTGTTTTTTTAGTCAATGCCGATGAATTTGTGGGTTTGCAGGCTCAGTTTCCAGCGCGGATGGGCCATACAATATTCAACAGCCGCTTTAGTGTTGACTGTCTGTAATGCATCGTCCAGGGGTTGCAGGTAATAGTGATCGAATGCCAGACCGTGAAACCGTTCAGGCATAGCCTGACTCTGTGGATACACCAGCTTTAGCTCATGACCGCGGGTCTGCACAATTTCAGATGCGCCTTTTGGGCTGACACAAATCCAGTCGACGCCGTCCGGGACAGGTAAGGTGCCATTGGTTTCCAGTGCGATTTCCAGTCCTTCTGCTTTAAAGGCAGCAATGAGTGCTTCATCCAGTTGTAAAAGTGGCTCGCCACCGGTGCAGACAACGTACGGAGTACCTTCATTATTCAGTGGCCAGAAACTGCGTACTTTTTTGGCCAGTGCTTCCGGGCTGTGAAATTTGCCGCCATTCTGTCCGTCAGTGCCAACAAAGTCCGTATCACAAAAGTCGCAGATTGCTTTTGCGCGGTCCTGTTCCCGTCCGGACCAGAGGTTGCAGCCGGTGAAACGGCAAAATACCGCCGGCCGGCCGGCCTGAGCACCTTCGCCCTGCAGGGTATAGAACATTTCTTTGACACTGTAAACGGAACGCATAACTGACCTCTCTGAATCGCAGCGGGCAAGTCTACACCGGGGTGATTTTTGTGCAATCGTTTTTGCAGTATACGCAACTGATCAGGTGGCGCTGTGAATCCCCAAACTGGGTAAGGTGGCGTGGAGAATGCGCTGATAGCAACTAGCTTAGAATGACTTGGTAAAGGATTTTGGCCAGAGACGATTTTCTGGCTGACTGGCGTAAATGTCACGGGCTGATGTGTGCAGGAGCAACCGGGCGTGCCAGACCAGGTATGAGTCTTGCTGCCTTTTATAGGCAGGCAAGCATTGAACTGTCTTAATACGGAGCGTTGTATGACTATCAAGAACAAACTGATTTTATTGCTGGGCATAGTGCTGTTTTCTGTGGCAGCACTGTTTGGCTTACTGATGTACTCCCTGAATACGCTGAATGATCTGCGGGAAAGTGAATCTCTGGTGGGGAAGCTTAAGCAGGAACAGTTGGCAATGGGACAGTATGAGCTGGCGTTTGTGACAACCTTGCAGACCGATGCTGAAACCGGTTTTGTGCAGGCGAAAATGCGTTTCAATGAGCATCTGATTAGCGCGATAGATCAGCTAAGCGGTGAGACGCAAACTTCGTTACGAAGCCTGAACGAATATTTCATGGAATATGATGCCAGCTTTATCCGGGTGGCTAATCTGTTAAAAACCATTGGCCTGAATGAGAAGGAAGGTCTGCGGGGCGGTTTACGGGGCGCTGTGCATGCTGCGGAGAAAAAGGTTCAGGCTATTAACAGCGATGCGCTGTATGTCCGTATTCTTCAGCTTCGCAGAAATGAAAAAGATTTTATTATCCGTTCCAGTGAAAAATACCTGAATAAGTTTAACGGCAATTTTGATAAAGCCGTTGCGGTTGTCCGGCAGGTAGACTTTAGCCAGGCGCAACGCCAGACAACCCTTGATTTACTGGCTGACTATAAGCGCCAGTTCGTGGCGCTGGTTTCAGCCCGTAAAGAGCTTGGCCTGACGGCTGATGCTGGCTTGCGGGGCGCTATGCTTGAGCAGGCCAGCAAAACCCAGACGACTCTGGATGAGATCAATGCCGGGCTTCAGGCGCACGTTGCCTCAGAGGTATCCCGGGTTCAGCTGTTGGCGGTGGCGATTGTAATTGCAGTGGCTTTAATTGTTGGCATTGCCGTTACACTTATTTCCCGCAGTATTCTGGTGCCTATTTCGCGGTTGGCCAATTGTATGCAAAAGGTCAGTGCCAGTAAGAATATGACCCTTCGTTACGAAGGTGGTGGTCATGATGAGTTAGGTAAAATGGGCAATGACTTTAACAGCATGATGGCAATTTTTCAGACACTGATCGGAGATGTTGTTAAAGCCGTCGGGCATTTACAGTCCTCATCGGAACGGCTGGCCAGCAGTGCGAACCATGCAGCGTCAGATTTGCAGAACCAGCAGGATGAAGTGGTACAGATTGCCAGTGCTGTACATGAAATGGAGGCAGCTATGGCGGAAATTGCCGGCAATACTGAGCAAACGTCTGCCACTGCTCAAAACTCGCTACAGCAGGCGGAGCAGAGCAAGACCAGTAACAGTGATCTGATTGGCAGTATTACCAGTCTGGCTGAGCAGGCCACTGATACCGACACCGAAGTACAGACGCTGCAAAAAGAGAGTGAGGAAATTGGTTCTGTTTTGGGGGTCATTAAATCGATAGCAGAGCAAACAAATCTGCTCGCGCTGAATGCGTCTATCGAAGCTGCCCGGGCGGGTGAGCAGGGCAGAGGGTTTGCAGTCGTGGCAGATGAGGTACGTTCACTGGCTGAGCGTACTCAGAATTCCGCCAGCGAAATTGAGGGCATGATTTCTCAGCTGCAGGCCCGTACTAACCGTGCAACTGAACTGATGGCTGTGAGCCTGAGCCGCAGTCAGGAGAGTGCAGACCAGGCCGGTGCCAGCATTGATATGCTTGATGCCATTACCCGTGATGCAGAAACCATTGTTGATATGACCGCTCAGGTGGCGGCCGCGACAGAAGAGCAGGCCAATGTGGCCGGTGAAATTAATCAGAATGTCGATAAGATCCGTCTGATCATTGATGATGCCAGCGCGCAGACGCAACTTAATGTGGTGGCCAGTGATGAAGTCGCTACTCAGGCACAGCAGCTCAAGTTTGCTGTAGGCCAGTTTGTGACATAAAGCCTGTTGAGTTTTATCCCGGACAGCCACTTCTGAGTGGCTGTTTTTTTCCCTTCTGAAGACCTTATTTTATTAAATTGCGACATTTAACCGACGCTGATTGACAAGGTTTGAGCGGTGCAGGTATTGTGCGCTTTCGTTACTGAGTTGCGTGTGTCAGCACGCAGAATGGCGCTGGATTTTGGCGCTGTTCGGGAAGTTGGTGCGTTAAGGTTTGTATGCTGCTGTTGTAATTGCCAAATTATGCAGCTGCCGACCGAAACAATCCCAACACTGCCCCCGCAACGGTAAATCGATAAAACTGTTTCATTGGCCACTGCGAGCAAATGATTCCCGTGAATCAGATGAGTGGGAAGGCGAAACAGGGGACGCAAGTCCGTCGATGAGTCCGGATACCGGCTTGGTAGCTTGTTATAACTGGGTGTTGCGGAGGGCTTCACCGAGGCACAGTTTTTGTTTCTTCCCGCAAATAACTGCGCTGATTCCTCCCAACTCTGGCTGTATTTTTTCAGACGGAGCAAATCAAACGTGTTCAATTTCAAGCAGTTATCTGCAGCTTTAATTTTAGGTTCTTCCCTGGTAGCCGGCACCGCGCAGGCGCACTTTCAAATGGTTTATACGCCTGAGTCCCTGCGTGAAAAAGGTGGAGAAGTGGTTTTGAAAATGCCATTTACTCACCCTGCTGCAAGCGGTCACGTTATGAAGATGGGCGAGCCTCAGGAGTTTTTCATGGTCCGTAAGGGCAAGAAAACTGACCTGATGGATAAGCTGGTACCGATTGAGTGGACCAGTGCAGTGGATACCGGTCCTGCATATGAAGCAGCAGTTCGTTTGCGCGGCCTGGGTGACAATGTATTTGTTATGACGCCGGAACCGTACATGGAAGCGGAAGAAGATATCTACATTCAGCAGATTACCAAGAACATCATTAACGTTGGCAGCCTGCCAACAGACTGGAATGAAGAATTGGGCCTGAAGGCGGAAATCGTGCCGCTGACCAAACCCTACGCCATTTATGAAGGCGGTACTTTTACCGGAGTGGTTAAAGGTAATGGCGAGCCGGTTCCGTTTGCGGAAATCGAAGTTGAGTACATGAACTACGAGCCGGATATGGAAAACAACCGTTTTGCCGATGATGCAGCGATTACACCGCCAGCTGAAGCTTTCGTGACTATGACTATCTTTGCGGATGCTAACGGTACTTTCACTTTCGGTATTCCAAAAGCGGGTCACTGGGGCTTTGCAGCACTGGGTGTAGGTCCGGATACTGAGTACAAAGGTAAAGAGTTGTCTCAGGATGCGGTTATCTGGGTTCAGGCTCACGAAATTAAATAATCACTGCAACCGGCGGTCTGTTTTCAGGCTGCCGGTTGATCAGTTTCAGGAACAGCTATGCATATAGTAGATGGCGCGCTTTCCGAACCGGTTCTGGCCGGTGGTGCATTACTGGCGCTTGCCGGTGTGGCATACGGTCTGAAGAAAATGGATTACGAGCATCTGCCACAGGTAGGTGTGTTATCCGCCGCATTTTTTATCGCTTCATACATTCACTTACCGATCGGCTTTTCCAGCGTTCACCTTATTCTCAATGGTCTGATTGGTCTGGCGTTAGGCTGGGCGGCCTTTCCTGCTTTATTAGTCGCGCTGATTTTACAGGCAGTTTTCTTTGGCTTCGGCGGCTTTCTGGTGCTCGGGGTGAATACCTTCAATATCGCACTGCCTGCAGTGATGGTGTATTTCCTGTGCAGGCACGGGATAGCGGCGTCTTCCCCCAGGGTGGCGGCGATCTGGGGCGCGATTGGCGGTGCCGGTGCTGTTGCTGTCACCACGATGATGGTTGCCGGTTCTCTGGCGTTGTCCGGTGAAGCATTCTGGCTGGCGGCCAAGGCAACACTGATCGCGCATATTCCGGTCATGCTGGTTGAAGGGTTTGTGACCGCTGCGGCAGTGCTGCTTATTCGGAAAGTGAAGCCGGAGTTCCTGCACCTCGCGGAGGACTGGGATAATGCGTAAGTTATTTGTCATGCTGGCAGTGCTGTTTGCACTGCCTGCCAACGCTCACAATGTGGTGGGCGGTGTTTATGCCATTGGCAGCACGATTGAAGGTGAAGCCGGTTTTTCTAACGGTGATATGGCATCCGCCGGAACGGAAGTTATTGTTACAGACCCTGCAGGGAATGTGCTGATGGAAACCGAAACCGATGAAGAGGGTTTCTTTACCTTTGAAGCGACTGCCCGTGTTGACCACCTGTTTCGGATGGAAATGGGCAGTGGTCACGTGCTGGAAATGGTTCTGACAGCTGAAGAGTTGCCTGAGTCTCTGGCAGCTGGCGACGGCGCTGTTGCTGCCGTAGCTGCTGCAAAGAAATCAGACGGAAAAGCTGTTCAGTATGATGACGCAGCGATGCAAAGCATGATTGAAAAAGCCGTTGCCAAGCAGGTGAAACCTTTGCGTAAAGAACTGCGGGCCTTTCAGGAAAAAGCCGGTTTGCAGGACATTCTTGGCGGAATTGGATATATCTTTGGCTTGTGTGGCATTGGTATGTGGTGGCGTCAGCGTAAACAGACACAGGCTGCAAAAGCGGCCTGATCTGAAACGGCAAGGAGACAGATTTGCCTCAGAATCTGGAACATAGCGGTACGTCCTGGAAAGGGCAGCAGTTAAAGCACCACCGTTCGGTGATTGATATCCTTGATCCCCGGGTGCGGGTCGCTGCAGCAATGCTGTTTTCTTTTGCCGTTGTACTGTCCCATAACTTTGCAGTGCTGATCTTTGGCCTGTTGCTGGCGCTGCTCGTGGCGGGGCTGGCTAAGCTGAATGTTAAGCGCACCCTGCGCCGGGTAATCGCCATGGATATGTTCATGATATTCCTGGTGATCATGCTGCCGTTCACTACGCCGGGACGGGAAATGTTCAGTGTCTTTGGTTTTGGTGCCAGCATTGAAGGTTTACTGCATGCCTGCAAAATTGCTTTGAAGGCGAATGCGGTGGTGCTGGCTCTGCTGGCACTGGTGGGTACCATGGGCGCAACCACTCTGGGCCATGCAATGGCGCATCTGAAGGTGCCGGAGAAGCTGGTGCATCTGCTGATGTTTACTGTGCGTTATCTGGATGTGATCGGCCAGGAATATAAGCGAATGCGCCGGGCGATGCAGGCCCGGGCGTTTGTATTGCGCAGTAATATGCATACCTGGCGCTCAGTTGGCTATCTGGTGGGTATGCTGCTGGTGCATTCGCTGGAACGTTCCGAGCGCATCATGGCTGCTATGAAGTGTCGGGGGTACCAGGGCAAGCTGTACCTGCTGGATAACATGGAAATACTGCGCCACGACTACTACTTTATGGTGCTCAGTGGCGTCTGTTTAACCATACTGGTTGGACTGAATTTTTATTAAGGCCGGTTGCATGACCGGCTCTGCGCGTAAATACGGGTTGAAATAGGGTTATGACAAACATGAATAAGACCGCATTACTTGAAGTCCGTGGTCTCAGCTACCGATACCCTCGCCGGGGTGTTGTACTGGATGCGGTTGATTTCAGTTTGCATAATGGTGAGCGGGTTGCCCTGACCGGTGCCAATGGCGCAGGTAAAACCACCCTGTTTCATTTGCTGATGGGGCTGAAAAAAGCCAAACAGGGTGAAATTCTTGCCTTTGGTGAAACCCGCAGTGAAGAGTCTGATTTTGTTGAAGTGCGCGGCAAGGTCGGTTTCCTGTTTCAGGATCCCGATGACCAGTTGTTTTGCCCGACCGTGATTGAAGATGTTGCCTTTGGCCCGCTGAACCTGGGGAAGAGCCGGGACGAAGCAATGGCGATTGCCAGCAAGACGCTGGAATCACTTGGCATGGCCGGATTTGAGGAACGGGTTACTCATCAGCTGTCCGGCGGCGAAAAACGAATGATTACCCTGGCCTCGGTACTGGCGATGGAGCCGGAAGTGCTGTTGCTGGATGAACCCAGCAATGCGCTGGATACCCGGGCCCGTGAGCGCCTGCTGACAACCCTGCAGAACCTGCCGCAGGCGATGATTATTATTTCCCATGATGACAGCTTCCTCGAGCAGCTGGCGACCCGCTGGGTGCGGTTGCAGGATGCGAATATCGTGGATTATCAAACCAGCCTCAGTGCCATACCGGCCTGATCGCGGAGGCTGCTTTAATACACAGGTAAGACAGAGTTGTTATGAGCCCGTTTTTTAGCCCGTTAACCCATCCGGTATTTCGCTGGTTGTTTCTTGGTCAGGTCGTGTCCCTGTTAGGGACAGGCATGGCGACGGTTGCTCTGGCGCTGATGGTATATGACCTGAATCCACTGTATGCCGGTCTGGTGCTGGGTTCGGCGCTGGCGGTCAAAATGGTTGCTTACCTCTGTGTGGCTCCGGTCGTGGGCGGTTACAGTCATGCATTTCCCCGCCGTAGCTGGCTGGCCGGGTTGAACCTGGGGCGGGCATTGATTGTTGTGTTGCTGCCATTTGCGACCGAAGTGTGGCAAGTATTTTTGCTGATCTTTTTCCTGAATGCGCTGGCGGCCGGTTATACCCCTGTTTATCAGGCTCTGTTGCCGGATGTCTTGCCTGATGAAGACGAATACACCCGGGCGCTTTCGCTGTCCCGTCTGGCGATGGAGCTGGAGAGTCTGTTAAGCCCGGCACTGGCTGCCGGCTTACTGCTTATTACGTCCTATGAAATATTGTTCCAGCTTAATGCCGTTGCTTTCGCGCTGGCTGCGGGCTGTATTTTTCTGGTTAAAATTCCTAAAGCAGCGGCGAATGAACGTACCGGCGGGGTCTGGCAGCATGTTAGCTTCGGTATCATCAGTTATCTGAAAACCCCACGTTTACGGGGTGTGCTGGCACTGAACCTGGCGCTGTCAGCAGCCGGCGCAATGATCATTGTGAATACGGTGGTGTATGTACGTCAGGTGCTGGGTATGAGCGAGTCGGCGGTTCCTACGCTGATGGCTGCTGCCGGTGTCGGTTCAATGGTGGCTGCATTCTTATTGCCGAAGCTGCTGGATCATTTTTCCAACCGTTCAGTCATGCTGTCTGGCGGTGTGTTATTCAGTGTAGCGTTGTTTTCCGGGCTCAGCGGGCCCGGATACGCAGGTTTATTCCCCATCTGGTTCCTGATTGGTGGCGCAACCTCAATGGTGCTGATTCCGACCGGGCGCGTGGTACGTGATTCCTGTAATGCCGGGGACCGCAACGATTATTTTTCTGCAAACTTTGCGCTAACGCATGGTATGTGGCTGGTGGGATATTTGCTGGCTGGTAGTATCGGCAATGAGTGGGGCATGCAGGCCAGTTTTGCCGTATTGGGTGTGGTGGCTGTGCTGGCCACTTTGTTAGCCGCCCGGTTATGGCAGCCTGATGATCAGGCGAATATGTGGCATGTACACCCGGCACAGGAACATTTGCATCCGCATACGCATGATGAACATCACCAGCATGAACATGAAGGCTGGGAAGGCCCAGAGCCACATGTGCATCCCCATTACCATGCTAAACACCGGCACCGGCACCGGTTTGTGATTGATGAACACCACGCACACTGGCCGAAGCAATAAACGCCCGAGTGGCAAACAGGAAAGATACACAGACGATGAATGAACAGCAGTTTCCATTTGCAGCAGTCACCGGTCAGCAAAATCTGAAGCTGGCGCTGATGCTGGCTGCCGTTAACCCTGCCATTGGCGGGGTGCTGGTGAGTGGCCCTCGGGGTTGCGCCAAGTCGACACTGGCCCGCGGTCTGGTGGACATTCTGCCGCACCGGGAAACGGATGATGCCACAGCGCCGTTTGTGACGCTGCCTCTGGGTGCCAGTGAAGAAATGCTACTCGGCTCGCTGGATCTGCAGCAGGTGCTGAATGACAAACAGGTCAGCTTTCGGCCGGGCCTGCTGAGTAAAGCGCATCAGGGTGTGCTGTATGTCGATGAAGTGAACTTGCTTAACGATCACCTGGTGGACCAGTTACTGGATGTGGCCGCCAGCGGTGTGAACCGTATTGAGCGGGACGGTATCAGCCATCAGCATGCGGCCAGTTTTTTACTGCTGGGCACCATGAACCCGGATGAAGGGGCGTTGCGGCCTCAGTTGCAGGACCGTTTTGGCCTGGCCGTTAATCTGAGTAATCAGTATCCGGTTGCTGAGCGGGTAGAGATTGTGCGTCACCGGGAAGCGTTTGATGCTGATCCGCAGGGCTTCTGTGATACCTACCGTGAAACTCAGGCTGAACTGTTGGCGAAGATTGTGACTGCCCGGCAAATTCTGACTCAGGTAACCTGTAGTGATGCGTTGCGGATTGCCATTGCTGAGGCCTGTAACGCCGCCGGCGTTGACGGTTTGCGGGGGGACATTGTCTGGTTCCGTGCAGCTGTGGCCCATGCGGCCCTGCAGGGGCGGGACGCGGTATCCCGTGAAGATATAGAGGCGGTTGCTGAGCTGGTACTGGCCCATCGCCGTAAAAATGATGGCGGTCAGGACACTCAGCCGCCGTCACCGGAACAAAACACTGAACAGCAGCCACCCAAACCACCCCGTAACGGGGGCTTTAAGCGGCCGGATGACAGCCAGCGCCAACCATCAGAGCAGTCATCACAACAGGATCAGCAGAGTCAGTCAGACAAAGATCAGCAGGGTGACTGGGGCAGTATGGCGCCACAGGCCTATGCGACTGATCAGGCTATTGACGTAGCTTTGCCCGCTGAACTGGATCAGGCGGTCCCGCTGAAAGGCAAGGCGCTTGCCGCACCCTCCGCCGGCCGTCAGGGTAAAACAGCGGCACAGAACGGTTCTGCCAGAGGCGCAACCAAGACAAACCGGCCGGACTGGTTCGCCACGTTAGGCAAGAGTCTGGGTGAATGGCCGCCACAACTGGTGTTTAAGCGCCAGCCGGAAGGCCGCAGCCAGTTGCACTGCCTGTTACTGGATACATCAGCATCAACGCTGGCTGAAGGCGTGTTCGCCCGGGCCAAAGGCGCCATGGTGGAGATAGCCCGCCGGGCATATCTGGAGCGTCAGCAACTGGCTATTTTTGGATTTGGCAATAACCGGGTGGAAAACCTGCTGCCGCAAATCCGGGCACCGAAAGAATTACAGCGCTGGCTGGATAATCTGAGTGCCGGCGGCGGAACACCGATGCGGCAGGTCTTCAGCCATGTTGCCGGTTACCTGCAGCAGATACAGCGTCAGTTTCCGGCGCTGGAAATACACACATACGTGTTAACTGATGGCCGCAGTCAGGCGCAGTTAACTGATATCAGCCTGCCGGGTAAAACCTTCTGGCTGGATACCGAACAGGCAAGCGTAAAGCGTGGCCGGGGTGAAACTCTGGCACAACAGTTACGTGCAGAATATATCGCTCTGTAGCGTTTAAAAAAAGCAGAGCAAAACAAGAGGGCATCACGATGACCGATCAGGCAAAACCGAAACAGACCCACGAAGAGCGTATGGCCCGGAAAAAGGCCATAGTTGACGAAAAGATTGCCAAGGCAACTGAAGAACGTGGCGTACTGATCCTGTTAAAAGGTAACGGGAAAGGCAAGAGCAGCTCAGCGTTTGGCACCATGGCCCGTTCGGTTGGCCACGGTCAGCGTGCGGCGGTTATTCAGTTCATCAAGGGCCGGACCGAAACCGGTGAATTTAAGCTGTTTAAAGATCATCCGCAGATTGACTGGCACGTGATGGGGCACGGTTTTACCTGGGAAACTCAGGACAAGTCTCAGGACATCGCTGCGGCTGAACGGGCCTGGGAACTGGCTGAAAAACTGCTGCAGGATGATTACTACGACATCCTGATCTTTGATGAGATGAGCTACATGTTCAAGTACAAGTACCTTGAACTGGAACCGGTTGTTAAGGCGTTGCAGAACCGTCCTGCAAAGCAGAACGTCATGATCACCGGCCGGGTGATGCCGGAAGGGCTGGAAGACATTGCCGATACGATCAGCAGTGTCCGCGATGAACGTCACGCATTCCGCCTGGGTGTAAAAGCTCAGGAAGGTATCGAGTACTAGGAGACAACGTCAATATGACCACTCAGAGTGTCAGCTGTCCGGCTATTTTCCTGTCGGCCCCCAGCTCCGGTGAAGGTAAAACGACGATTACCGCTGCCATTGCCCGCAACTTCCGTAATCAGGGCAAGGTCGTCCGGGTATTCAAAACCGGTCCGGATTATCTGGACCCGCAGATTCTGGCTCAGGCATCCGGTGAAGATGTTGAACAACTGGATATGTGGATGGCCGGTGAAGAGTACTGCCAGCAGAAACTGTTTGAAGCCGCGCAGGTGGCTGATCTGATTATCGTTGAAGGCGCCATGGGCATGTTTGACGGTGATCCTTCCAGTGCTGATCTGGCGGCCCGTTTTAACATTCCGATTGCTATCGTCATGAGTGTTAAAGGGATGGCGCAGACCGCCGCGGCGGTTGCCGGCGGTCTGGCGAACTTCCGGGACGACGTTAAAGTTGCCGGCCTGATCGCCAACCACTGCGGTACCGAACGCCACGCTGAGCTGATCCGCAATGCGTTACCGGAAAATCTGCCGTTGCTGGCGACTCTGCCCCGTTCTGAAGAAGTCGCACTGCCTGAGCGCCATCTTGGCCTGGTGCAGGCTTCAGAAGTGCGTGAAGAGCTGGAACAGCGTTTCACCGCCGGGGCGGAATGGGTAGATGGTCAACTGATTACTGAGCTGCCGGCCCCGGTGATGTTCTATAGCGCTGAAGCGCCGGAAGTCCCTGTGCTGCTGGAAGGCAAGACCATTGCAGTGGCAAAAGATGAAGCCTTCAGCTTTATCTATGATGCCAATATCCGCTTGCTGGAAGAGATGGGCGCCCGCTGTGTGTTCTTTTCACCATTGCACGATTCTGAGCTGCCGGACGCTGACGCCATGTGGCTGCCGGGCGGCTATCCGGAGCTGCACTGCAAGGCCCTGTCAGTCAACGTGGATATGCACAACCAGATTCGCGGCTTCTTTGATGCCGGTAAGTCTATTCTGGCTGAGTGTGGTGGTTTCCTTTACAGCCTGAATGACCTGGTGGATCTGGAAGGGGAATCCCATCCGATGCTGGGGATTCTGCAGGGCACCGGGGCAATGCGTGGCAAGCGCGGTTGTCAGGGTATGCAGACGGCTGTGCTGCCGGAGGGTGAAGTACGTGCCCATGCACATCACCGTTCCCGCAGTGAAAGTACGCCGGAACCTGTGGGGCATGGCCGCCGTCAGCGTCATCCTGCACCGGGCGAAGCGATTTATCAGTCCCGCGGTCTGACCGCCAGTTATTTACACCTGTTCTTTGCATCCAATCCCGAGGCGGTTGCCCGGGTATTTGGCGCAGAGTGCTGAACAGATTAACCACAGACAGGTAACGCAGTATGTGGCCGGAAACCAGTGAAACGCCTCAACCATTACGCAGTGGCCTGACCACCGGCTCCTGCGCGACTGCGTGCAGTGTCGCTGCGGCTCAGGCGTTACTGGCCGGCCGTCAGCCCGCCGCTGTTGAAATTACCCTGCCTAAAGGCGAGGTTGTCAGCATGACCATTGAGGGGTATCAGCCACTGGATGATCAGCCGGCGGATACAGGCATGCGTACTGCAACGGTTAAAGATGCCGGTGATGACCCGGATGCCACCCACGGTGCCACTATCTATGTAGAACTGCGTTTGCAGTCTGAACCGGGTGTCCGCTTTAAAGCGGCCGAAGGGGTGGGGACCGTCACTCGTGAAGGGCTGGCGTTACCGGTAGGTGAGCCTGCCATTAACCGCGTCCCGCGCAAGATGATGACCGATCACTTGCTCAACGCTGCTGATGTGTATGGTTATGCCGGCGGGTTTGAAGTGTCTGTAGGCGTGGAGCGCGGGGAAACTATCGCCCTGAAAACCATGAATTCCCGGCTGGGCATTCTTGGCGGGTTATCGATCCTGGGGACGACCGGCATTGTCCGTCCGTATTCCTGTGCGGCGTATATCGCCTCTATCCATCAGGGCATTGATGTGGCGACCACCAACGGTGTGTTTCACATTGCTGCCACCACTGGCAGCACCAGTGAAGGAGCCATTACCGGGATCTATGATATCCCTGAAATGGGCCTGATTGAGATGGGCGATTTTGTCGGCGCGGTACTGAAATATCTGAAGAAGGTACCGGTTGAGCGCCTGACTATTTGTGGTGGTTTCGGCAAGTTAACTAAGCTGGCAAATGGCCATCTGGATCTGAACAGCCGCGCCTCCAGTATTGACCTTGAACATTTAGCGGCACTGGCAGCTGAAGTGGGTGCGGATGAAGCCCTGCAACAGGACATTAAAACGGCCAATACCAGTATGCAGGCGCTGAAAGCCTGTCAGGATGCTGGTGTTGATCTGGCCTCCCGGGTGTGTGAAGAAGCCTGGAAAAAAGCGAAGGATGTGATGAACGTCCCGGCGCTGGAGAACTTGCAGCTGGATATCTTTGCGGTAGACCGTAAAGGCGGTTTTGTCGGCTGTTACCCGGCGACTTTGCAAGCGGATATGAAGTCTGGAGAGCAATCGTGAAGTGGCTGATCCTTGGTGGTACTGCTGATGCCCGTCATCTGGTCAGTGCATTGGCAGAAGCCGGGCTGCTCGCACCACAGGGGCCACTGTCTCTGGTATACAGCGTTGCGGGTCTGGTGCGCATTCCGAAGCTGGACTGTGAAGTAATCAGCGGCGGTTTTACCCAGTACGGAGGCCTGAAAAGTTATTTACAGGATCAGCAGATTAGCGGTGTGTTTGATGTGACGCACCCCTTCGCTGCAAACATGAGCCGGACGGCGGTGGAAGTCTGCAGAGAGTTGGATATGCCATGTTGGCGTTTTCACCGGCCCGCCTGGCAACCGGAAGCCGGTGATAACTGGCGCAGCTTTAACGATTGGCAGGATTTACCGGCATTACTGGCCGGTAAACGGAATATTTTACTGACCGCCGGACAACTGACCGAAACCATCAGCGGGCAGTTGCTGGCACAGGCCAGGGCAGAAGGTCAGCGCCTGATCCTGCGGACGGCTGCGCCGCCACGGTTTAGCTGGCCGGATGATCAGGTCTGGATTAAAGCCATCGGCCCCTTTGATCTGGCGGCGGAAACTGCCCTGTTTGATCAGTATCAGATCGATGCGCTGGTCAGCAAAAACAGCGGCGGTGATGCCACTGTCGCCAAACTGGCAGCAGCCCGTCAGTGTGGTGCCGATGTATTTATGCTGCAGCGGCCTGATATGCCCGCTGCCCGGCAGGAATTTAGCAACATTGCCGACTGTGTTACCGCGCTGCGGTCACATTTGGCTATTTAACCATTAATAAGAGAGTCAGGCCCGTGAGCTTCGAATACGAATTAAACCCGCAGGCAATCGAACAGGAAAGTTTCCGTCAGATTCGCCAGACCGCAAACCTGGAAGGCCTGAGCCGTGAGCAGCAACAGGTTGCTATGCGTATCGTTCATAGCCTTGGGTTGCCTGAAGTGGCTGATCTGGTCCGTTTCAGCGAAGGTGCCTGTGAATCCGGCATGGCGGCGCTGGCAAAAAACTGTCCGATTATCTGCGATGTGGAAATGGTGAAGCAGGGCATTACCAAGCGCATGATTGAGCGTGAGCCCCTGTGTTTTCTGAATGATGAGCGGGTTAAAGACCTGGCCAAAGCACGTGGCGAAACCCGTTCGATGGCGGCGCTGGATTTTTGGAAAGATTACTTAGAAGGCAGTGTTGTGGTGATCGGTAATGCGCCAACAGCGCTGTTCCGTCTGCTGGAAATGATTCAGCAGGGTGCTCCGAAGCCAGCGCTGGTTGTCGGTATGCCGGTGGGTTTTGTGGGTGCCGCAGAATCCAAGGATGCACTCTGGGAAGTCCATGAAGAACTGGGGATTCCGTGTATAACACTGCTGGGCCGTCAGGGTGGCAGTGCGGTGAGTTCCGCCAGTGTGAATGCGTTACTGCGCTGTAACCGTGGTGAGTGGTACTGAGCATGACAGCAATGGGTCACTTGCAGTTGCACATTATTGGCCTGGGGGTCAGTGATAAAGCGCGCCTTAGCGCTGAAGCTGAAGCGGGATTGCAGAGCGCGGCAGTTGTTATCGGCTCCGAACGCCAGCTTGAAACCGTGGCTGAGCTGCTGAGTGCTGATCAGCGTCAGGTGGTGTTACCCAAATTGTCTGTACTGAAACAACAGTTGCCGGACATGGCTTCAGACGTGGACAGCATTGCGATTCTGGCATCCGGTGATCCGCTGTTTTACGGCATCGGTGCCTGGTTTGGCCGTACTTTTGCGCAGGCGCAGTTGCACTACCATCCGGCGGTTTCCAGCTTGCAGGCTGCCTGTCACCGGCTGGGGCGTTCATTGCAGGATGTGGAAGTGTTGAGCCTGCATGGCCGGCCGCTGGCTAAACTGCGCACCCGGCTGCGTAACCGTCAGCCGTTGCTGATCCTGACCGATGAACACAGTAATCCCCGGTCACTGGCACGAGAGTGCCTGGCCGCCGGTTTCGGTGAAACTCTGATCAGTGTCTGTGAGACGCTGGGGTATCCGCAGGAGCAGGTCCGCAGTTTTACTGCCCGGCAACTGGCGGAGGGAGACGATATCAGCTTTGACCCTTTGCATGTCACGCTGGTCGAGCCGTTGTTGCCTGTAGCAAAGCAGGCTCAGTTGCCGGTATTCCCCGGTATACCTGATAACGGTTTTATTACCGATTCCGGGCAGGCAGGCCGCATTCTGGCCGGTGAGGAGTGCAGCCTGACGGCGGATGTGGCTTCCGCCGGAAAAGGGCTGATCACCAAACGGGAAGTCCGGTTATCAATTCTGTCGATGTTACAGCCGGCGGTGGATGACTGTATCTGGGACATCGGTGCGGGCTGTGGCAGCGTGGCCATTGAACTGAGTTATTGGCAGCCAAAGTGCCGGGTGTTTGCCATTGAGCATCATGAGCAGCGTTTAGCCTGTTTAACCGCAAATCAGCAGCGGTATGGCGTATCCGGAAACTTGCAGGTCGTCGCGGGACGCGCACCTCAGGCTCTGAATGATTTACCGTCTCCTGATAAGATTTTTATTGGTGGCAGCGATGGTGAGATGGCCGGTCTGCTACAACAGTGCTGGGCACTGTTACCGCCGGGCGGTGTGCTGCTGGCCAGTGCGGTGACTGAGAACAGTAAACAACAGCTACTGAGCTTTTATGATCAGCGCTGTGCCGTAGCGGATTGCCAGCCGCACACGGTTCAGATCGGTGTGAGCCGGGGTGAGCAACTGGCAGGTCAGTTAATGTACCGGCCGAATCTGCCGGTGAATGTATACAGTTTCTGTAAAAGTTAATTTACGAACGTTAAGTGAGAGTAAAAATATGAGCAATGCGACAGCAACCTCCCGCACCGGTTGTTTTTATGGTGTGGGTGTTGGCCCGGGTGATCCGGAGCTGCTGACACTTAAGGCCCTGCGTCTGATTAAAGACAGTGCGGTGGTCAGCTATCTGTCGAATGCTGAAGGGCACTCTCAGGCATGGGGCATTGCCAGTGGCGCGCTGGAACTGTCCGGTGCGAGCTGTGACGCAAAGCATATCAGCGTGCCTATGCCGATGGTGATTCAGCGTGATCCGGCGAATGCTGCCTATGACACAGGTGCGGCGGAGATCCGTGAGTGCCTGGCTGCCGGTCAGGATGTGGTTTTTCTGTGTGAAGGTGACCCGCTGTTTTTCGGGTCATTCAGCTATTTGCTTGAGCGGCTGGAAAATGAATTCACCTGCAAAGTCGTGCCGGGGATTTCATCGGTGAATGCGGCAGCGTCTGCGCTGGCATTGCCTCTGACCATGCAGCAGGAATCCTTTGCTGTCGTCAGTGGTCGCCATACGGATGAACAGTTGGCTGAAGCGCTGACCGACCATGACAGCGTGGTGATCATGAAAGCCGGTATGGCCCGGCCACGGATTCTGGCGCAGCTGGAAGCAACCGGGCGTCTGCATGAAGCCCGTTACCTGGAATACATCGGCCGTGAAAACCAGCAGACCATGCCTGCTGCGGAACTGGTGAATGAAGCCGGTCCGTATTTCTCACTGTTTGTTGTTGTGCGGGAAAACCGTCCGTCATGATGCGGATTTTTGCCTTAACGGATACCGGTAAACGTCTGGGGGAGATGCTCCTGACCTTACTGACTGAGGCCGGAGAAAGCGTCGAGCTCAGCTTCAAGCCTCAGCCGTTTAAGCAGCAGGTGCGTGATTCTTTTCAGCGGGGGGAACGGCAGATTTTTATCTGTGCCACCGGCATTGTGATGCGTACCCTGGCTCCGGTTATTGAAGATAAGTACAAAGACCCCGCCGTGCTGGTGCTGGATGAGCTGGGTAAGTTTGTGATTCCGCTATTGTCCGGCCACGAAGGTGGCGCAAATCAGTGGGCTGCCGATGTTGCAGAACTGATTGATGCCCAGCCGGTGATTACCAGTGCCAGAGCGTATCTGGAGCCGGTATACAGCGTGGGAATGGGCTGTGAAAGACACTGCCCTGAGCATGTACTGCAGGGCTTACTGGATGAATGCCTGGCGAAGGCGGATCTCAGTATTGACGATATCACCAGCATTCACAGCATTGATGTGAAAGCGGATGAAGTGGGCCTGATTGAGCTGGCAAACACCCTTGGCAAGCCTTATCAGACCTGGGATGCCGCCACCCTGATGGCGATGGAACCCTTGCTGAGCATGCGTTCCGAATACGTGTTTAACACTGTTGGGGTATACGGCGTGGCAGAATCAGCTGCCCTGTATGCCGCCGGGCAGATCACCGGCGAAGCGCCGGAACTGGTGCTGCCCAAACACAAGAATAAACAGGCGACGTGCGCGATTGCACGGAGCTTTAAATACTGAAGCAGCGATCACAGAGTGAGCCTGCTGGCTGTGCGTTTGCGCACAGATTTTGAAAATACGTCCGGTGTATGTACACCGGTACCGATACTGAAGAGTAGATAGAAAAAATGGCAAAACTATTTGTTGTGGGCACCGGCCCGGGAAATGCTGATCTGTTAACGCCTAAGGCACGTACTGCTATCGCTGCCAGTACTGATCTGGTTGCTTACGGTCTGTATCTGGATCTGCTGGGTGAACTGTGTGAAGGCAAGACCCACCATGACCTGCCATTAGGCGAAGAAATCGGTCGTGCCCGTCTGGCGCTGGATCTGGCTTCCGCCGGAAAAGATACCGCACTGATTTCCAGCGGTGACATCGGCATTTATGCGATGGCTACCCTGGTATTTGAACTGCTGGATCAGCAACTGCAGGGTAAAGAAAATCACCCTGAATGGCTGGATGTGGAAATTGAAGTAGTACCGGGTATTTCGGCGATGCAGGCCGGTTCAAGCCGTATCGGTGCGATGCTGGGTCACGACTTCTGTACCATTTCTCTGTCGGATCTGCTGACGCCGTGGGAAACCATCGATAAGCGTATTCACAGCGCCGGTGCCGGTGACTTTGTAGTGTCTTTCTACAACCCGGTATCTAAAAAGCGTGACTGGCAGCTTAACCATGCCCGTGACGTGCTGCTGCAATACCGTCCGGCCAGTACGCCGGTACTGCTTGGCCGTCAGCTGACCCGTGAAGATGAAACCATCCGTATCATCACCCTGGGTGAATTGGATGCGAAAGATGTTGATATGTTCACCATGGTGAGCGTGGGTAACAGCGAATCCAAGCGCATTCTGAATGGCAGCAAAGAGTGGGTATACACCCCGCGTGGATACAGCAAGAAGCTCTAACTTTCTGGCTATTGCGCTTGGCCATACGGCGTCAAAATTTGCCTCGGGATGCTCACTTATTGGCATAAGCTCCGCTCCCTCAGCAAATTTGTTCCTTGTCTGACCTGCGCTCATAACGCCAGAACTGTGCTGAGAAGCAGGCAGTAAGTTCGGCGTTTTGCGCCGGAGCTGATACTGAAGTTGGAAAGACTGGCAGCGTAACGCTGGCATCTGCTGCTGTGCAGTGAGATTGCTGAATAACAACAATGCATGTTTGCAGGAGTCATGAAAATGACCGTTTATTTTATTGGTGCTGGCCCGGGTGATCCGGATCTGATGACACTCAAGGGTATGAAAACCCTGAAAAAGTGTCCGGTAGTGATGTATGCAGGTTCCCTGATTCCCCGTGAAGTACTGGCGGAAGTGGAAGATACTGCGGAGAAGATCATTGATACGGCAAGTATCGATCTGGAAGAGATTTCTGCGGTAATCGAGCAGGCCCATAAAGAGGGCAAGGATGTTGCCCGCTTACAGTGCGGTGATCCGGCACTTTACGGTGCAATCGGTGAGCAGATCCGCCGTCTGGAAGAGTTCGGTATTGATTATCAGGTGATTCCGGGTGTCAGCGCAGTGGCAGCTTCTGCGGCCATGCTGGGTAAAGAACTGACGCTGTCCGGTGTGACCCAGACAGTCATCATGACCCGTTATGAGGGTAAAACCCCGTTCCCTGAACGTGAGCGTTTGCCTCAGCTGGCACAAAGTGGCGCGACGCTGGCGATTCACTTAGGGATTCTGCGTATCCATAAGATCGTTGAAGAGCTGATCCCGCACTACGGCGAAGACTGCCCGATTGCTGTTTGCTACCGCACCTCATGGCCGGATCAGGATCATGTGACCGGCACCCTGAAAGACATTGTGCAGAAGGTTCGGGATAAAGGCTTCACCCGTACTGCGCTGATTCTGGTCGGTAACGTACTGGACTGTGAAGACTTTGCAGACTCATACCTGTATGCCAAAGATCAGGCGCACGTTTACCGTCCGAAAGTTAAGCCGGAAACGCCACGTACCGTGAAGCGTTAATCCGTTTCCAGAATGAAACAGGCGGTGTTGCCAGGTCACTGAACAGACAGCATCGCAGGAATATTGAGAGATACAGATATGCAACTGAATAAGATCCCGACAACTGTTGTCACCGGCTTTCTGGGCAGCGGTAAAACCACACTGCTGTCTAACGTACTGAAGCAGGCGGCCGGTAAGCGCATTGCCGTTATCGTAAATGAATTCGGCGAGCTGGATATTGACTCCGATCTGCTGCGCAGCTGCCCGCTGGACTGTGAAGATGAGACCGCAACCGCCGCAGATGGCGATAACGGTTTTTACGAACTGGCGAATGGTTGCATTTGCTGCACCGTGGAAGAAGAATTCCTGCCGGTGATGGAGCAACTGGTTGCCCGCCGTGACGACATCGACCACATCCTGATCGAAACCAGCGGTCTGGCGCTGCCTAAGCCACTGGTACAGGCCTTCAACTGGCCGGGCATTAAAGAATACTGCACCGTAGATGCGGTTATCACTGTTATCGATGGCCCGGCCGTTGCGGCTGGCCGTTTTGCCCACGATGCGGACAAGGTTCAGGAACAGCGTCTGGCGGACGAAAGCCTGGATCACGATCCTTCACTGCAGGAACTGCTGGAAGATCAGCTCAGTGCAGCGGATCTGGTGGTAGTCAGCAAGAACGACCTGCTGGATGAAGCCCAGCGTACAGTGGTTCAGGACCGTGTTACGGCCAAGGTGCCGTCTTCGGTTAAGACCACTTACATCAGCAACGGTGAAGCCGAGCTGGACGTACTGATGGGCCTGGACGCCAAGGCTGAAGAACGTATCAACCATGTGCATAACCACCACGATCATCACCATGATCATGACCACGAACATGAGCACGCGCATGATCACTTTGACTCATTCGTCATTAAGATGGGTGAAGTGGACAGCGACCGTTTACAGCAAGTGCTGCAGAGCCTGATCGAAGAGAACAACATCTTCCGTGCCAAGGGTTTTGCGGCGCTGCCGGGTAAGCCAATGCGCCAGGTAATGCAGGCGGTAGGCAAGCGTCTGGACGTGTACTTTGACCGCCCGTGGACTGCAGAAGAAACCCGTGGTACTTCGCTGGTATTCATCGGTAAAGGCATTGAGCAGTCCGTGATTGAAGCGGCACTGAACGAAGCTGTTGTAACAGGAACGGCTGAAGAGGCAGCAGCGGTTTAATGCATTTACTGGCAGCACAACCCGGTGGCTTTGTCGATGAAGAAGGCATTATCGATTTAGATCAGAGCCCCGGGGATATCGTTATCATGGCGGCGGCTGACAGCGCCCTGGCCGGTTTGGCCAGCGGTGTTGATCAGGCGTCGTCAGACTTGCCGGGCGTGCGTCTGGCAAACTGGATGCAGATCATCAAACCTGCCGCCTATGACCTGTATGAGCACAAGGTGCTGGAACAGGCCAAAGTGGTTGTCGTTTCCCTGCTGGGGGGCGCCAGCTACTGGCAATATGGCTTTGAACGGTTGCAGGACTGGGCGAAACAGCCCGGCCGTACGCTGATTCTGGTACCCGGTGACGATACCCCCGATCCGCAGTTGCAAACTGCCAGTAATGTGACCGCTGAACAGCAACAGCGGGTGTGGCGCTACCTCCGGGAAGGCGGCACCGCGAATGCTGAACAGTTGCTGCGCTACTTAAGCGCAGATTTTATTCCGGAACATGCAGCGCTGTTGTGGCGGGAGCCGCAGGTATTACCGCGCTGCATGATTTATCAGCCCGCGGGAGAGTCTTCCGCAAATGGGCTGGCGCAGGCCTCCTTTGCCGAATGGCAGGCCAGCGCTGTGCCGGATGCGCCGGTGGCACTGTTGCTGTTTTACCGCAGCCATTTGCAGTCGGCCAACACCGGCATGTTCGACCATCTGATCGACGTATTGCGCAGCGAAGGGCTTAACCCGTTGCCGCTGGCCATCGCATCTCTGAAAGATCCTGAATCCATGGCGCTGGTGAATGCGCTGCTGGAACAGAGCGATGCCAAACTAATTCTCAACACCACCGGTTTTGCCAGTAACACCGTAGCCAGCCCGGACCTGTGTTCTCAGCCGAGTGAGTTCTATTCGCCGTTCAGCCGCGAAGTGCCGGTGCTGCAGCTGGTGCTATCCAGCAGTACCGAAGAGGACTGGCAGCAATACAGTCAGGGGCTGCGCAGCCGTGACATTGCCATGCAGGTGGTGCTGCCGGAAATGGATGGTCGGGTGATTACCCGGGCGCTGAGCTTTAAAGCTGAAAGCCATTTTGCTGAGCGCAGTGAAATCTCTGTAGTGCGTTATGCGCTGCATGAGGAGCGCGCCCGGTTCGTGGCAAAACTGTCACTGGCTTACTGCCGACTGGCGAATAAAGCCAATGCTGATAAGCGGGTCGGGGTGATCCTGGCTAACTACCCGACCAAAGATGGCCGTATCGGTAACGGGGTAGGGCTGGATACACCGGCTTCTACGGTGAATATCCTCAACGCCATGGCGGCTGCCGGATTCCCGGTGGAAGATATTCCCGCGACTGGCGATGATCTGATTAAAGAATTGCTGGGCTCGGTGACCAACAACCCGAACACCCTGCATACCTTGCCGTGCTGGCAAAGCATGGCAATTGACGAATACATGCAGTATTTCCGGCAATTGCCGGAGAGCTGCCAGCAGGCGGTATACGACCAGTGGGGCAGCCCGGAGCAGGATATCAAATGCCGTAACGGCCGCCTGATGTTATCCGGCATGCGCTTAGGTGAGACTTTCATCGGTATCCAGCCGGCCCGGGGTTTTAACATTGATCTGGTAGCCAACTATCACGATCCGGATCTGATCCCGCCGCATAACTACTTAGCCTTCTATTTCTGGATGCGCCACTGCTACGGCGTGGATGCGGTTATCCATGTGGGCAAACACGGCAATCTGGAGTGGCTGCCGGGCAAAGGTTCTGCATTATCTGATCAGTGCTGGCCGGACATTGCCTTAGGCCCGATGCCGCACTTTTATCCGTTTATCGTGAATGATCCCGGTGAAGGCTCACAGGCCAAGCGCCGTACCCAGGGGGTGATTATCGATCACCTGATGCCGCCGATGACCCGTGCTGAAACCTACGGAGAAATGGCTGAGCTGGAAGGGCTGGTGGATGAGTTTTATCAGGCTATGGGGATGGATCAGGCCCGGGAGAACTGGCTGCGTGAAGCTATCCTGCAGCAACTGAATGATTCAAACCTCCGTGAAGAGCTACTCAGCCAGACGAATCTTAATCACGCCGAGCAGGCCGACGAAAACATCAGCAAGGAAGAACTGGAAGAAACTCTGTTATCCGAGCTGGATGCCTACCTGTGTGACATTAAGGAAGCACAGATTCGCCACGGCCTGCACATTATGGGTGAGTTGCCGGCGACTGATAAGTTGGCAGATACCTTAGTGGCTCTGTTGCGCCTTCCAAGAGGGGATGCAGACGATAGCCGCGGCATTCTGGATAACATCGCGCTGGATCTGGATTTGCGCATCGACGGCGAACTGTTTGAGCCGCTGACCGGCGATCACAGTGTCTGGGCCGGTGAGCAGCCACCCTTGCTGCAGGCAGTGACAGCCGATGCATGGCGTACCCAGGCAGATACCCGCGAACGCCTGGAGTTACTGGCCAAAGCGCTGATTAAACAATACGTCCTCAATGATGATTCTGATGCAGAGCTTCTAAGCGCAGACATACTGAATCAGTTATCGCATACAGCTGCACAGCTGGACTATGTGAACGGGGTGATTTACCGGGCATTGCTGCAAAGTGCTGAGCTGGAAATCAGCTCGCTGATCAGTGGCCTGAGTGGTGGATTTGTACCGCCGGGCCCGAGTGGCGCGCCAACCCGTGGCCGTCTGGATACATTGCCGACCGGGCGAAATTTCTTTGCGGTGGATAACCGCGCCATTCCTTCACCGGCGGCCTGGGCCATTGGTGAACGTTCCGCCGGGGCGCTGATTGAACGGCATCTGCAGGAGCACGGTGATTACCCGAAACAGATAGGTTTATCCGTCTGGGGAACCGCTACCATGCGTACCGGTGGAGATGACATTGCGCAGGCGATGTCTCTGATGGGGGTTCGGCCGATATGGGCACCGGGCTCTAACAGAGTGGTGGATTTTGAAGTGGTGAGCTGTCAGCGGCTGGGCCGTCCGCGGGTGGATGTTACCCTGCGGGTATCCGGTTTCTTCCGTGATGCTTTCCCTAACGTCATGAAACTTTATGATGCGGCTGTACAGGCGGTTGCTGCCCTGGATGAACCGGGTAACGGTAATACCATTCAGGCCAATATTGAAGCCCGTCAGGCGGAACTGATTACTGAGGGTATGAGTGCGGAAGAGGCTGAGCGTCAGGCCAGTTTCCGGGTTTTTGGCAGTAAACCTGGGGCCTACGGTGCCGGTTTACAGGGGCTGATCGACGAACGTTGCTGGGAACAGGAAAGTGACCTGGCAGATGCCTACCTGAATTGGGGCGGCTATGCCTACGGCAGCCAGGCGGAAGACGGTGTGCAGGCTAAACAGGCTTTTCAGAACCGTTTATCCCAACTGGAAGTGGTGGTGCAGAATCAGGATAACCGGGAACACGATATTCTCGACTCCGATGACTATTACCAGTTTCAGGGAGGCATGACCAATGCGGTGCGGGTATTCGGCGGCGAGATGCCGCAGGTGTATCACAATGATCATTCCAATCCGCAGCAGCCTAAAGTACGCACTCTGAAAGAAGAACTTAACCGGGTGATCCGTTCCCGGGTGCTGAACCCGAAATGGATCGGTGCGATGCGAGAGCATGGCTACAAAGGTGCGTTCGAGATGACCGCCAGCGTGGACTACATGTTTGCGTATGATGCCACCACCAATCTGATCGCGGATTATCAGTATGAGAAGGTCTCTGATGCGCTGGTGTTCGACGAAGAAAACCGGGCGTTTCTGGAAGAGCATAATCCCCACGCGCTGGAAGAAATGGCCGAACGCTTGCTGGAAGCGGCACAACGTGGTCTGTGGCAGGAGCCGGGGGATTATCAGGATAAGTTACAGGATTTGCTGCTGAGCATTGATGAACAGCAGGAAGCGGCCGGTTAACGCCGGGCGAAGCAATAACAACAGGTTAAAACGATGACAGCTGCAACGTACGGATCATCCCACTTTGCTTCACCACATAGCTTAATGGTGCAGGGCACTACCTCCGATGCCGGCAAGAGCATTCTGGTGACGGCTTTTTGCCGGATACTGGCCCGCAAGGGGATCAGTGTGGTGCCGTTTAAATCACAGAATATGGCGCTTAACAGCGCGGTTACCGCTGAAGGTGGTGAAATTGGCCGCGCTCAGGCGGTTCAGGCTGAAGCCTGCTTTCTTACGCCTTCTGTCAGTATGAATCCTGTGCTGCTAAAACCTAACAGTGACCTGGGTGCTCAGGTGATTCTGCACGGTAAAGCTGTGGGCAATATGCAGGCGACGGAATATCACGCCTATAAGCCGGAATTGCTGAAAGAGGTAGTGGCCAGCCATCACCGCTTGCGGGATGAATTTCAGACCGTACTGGTGGAAGGGGCCGGCAGCCCGGCAGAGATCAATCTGCGTGAACACGATATTGCAAATATGGGCTTTGCTGAAGCGGTAGACTGCCCGGTGGTGATCTGTGCGGATATCGACCGGGGTGGGGTGTTTGCGCACCTGTACGGTACTTATGAGCTGCTCAGCGAATCCGAAAAAAACCGGGTGAAAGGCTTTATTATCAATCGTTTCCGGGGCGATGTGCGTTTATTGCAGTCCGGGCTGGACTGGCTGGAAGATAAAACCGGTGTGCCGGTAACCGGGGTAATTCCGTATATTCATAACCTGCATATAGAAGCGGAAGATGCGGTTGCACAGCAACAGACCGGTGATGATGACTATCAGCAACTGCGGGTTGTTGTACCGCTGTATCCCCGTGCCAGCAACCATACGGATTTCGATGCCCTGCGGATGCACCCGCAGGTGGATTGCCAGTTCCTGAAGGACCCTGCGCAGTTTAAAGGCGCTGATCTGATTATCCTGCCGGGCAGTAAAAATGTCCGGGGTGATCTGAGCTGGCTGGATGGCCGTAATACATACGCGAAAACCGAACATAATGATGCGGGTATCGGTGATCTGACCTGGCGTGAAGTGATTCAGCGGCATCTGCGCTTAGGCGGTAAGGTGCTGGGAATTTGCGGCGGTTATCAGATGCTGGGTAACTGGGTGCATGATCCGGATGGTCATGAGTCTGCACCGGGATCTGATGCGGGTCTGGGTCTGCTGGATATGGAAACCACGCTGACCGGTAATAAGATTCTGCGTAATGTGCGGGGCTGTCTGGCAGCGGATGATGCTGTCGTGGTCAGCGGGTATGAGATTCACACCGGACGCAGCAGCGGTACTGCCCTGGAAACGCCAATGTTTTGTGGTCTGCAGGAGCAGGAACAGCAGCACGGTGAACTGAAGCCGGGCATGCCTGAAGGTTCTTCTGATGGTGCAGTAGACCCTGATAACCGGGTGATGGGCAGTTATATTCACGGTCTGCTGGACGAAGAAACGACTCTTGAATATGTATTACGCTGGGCCGGGCTGGCGCAGTTTGAAAGCTTTGATTATCTGGCCTTCCGTGATCAGCAGATTGAGCGTCTTGCGGATGTGGTTGAAGAGGCGATACCTCTGGAGAAACTACTGGACCTGCTGCAACTGGATAGCAGTGTTCTGCCGGAAGAACGGGAACAGGCATCATGACGGAAGGATTAAGCATCGTACTGGCCATCCTGCTGGCCCTGTTACTGGATTACCGTTTTCAGGAGCCGCGCAGCTATCATCCGCTGGTAGGGTTTGGCAATCTGGCGATTTGGCTGGAGAAGCACCTGAACCGTTACCGTAACGGTTCTCAGGGTGACGCTTCCGGCAAATGGCGGGGGATTTTTGCCTGGTGTCTGGCGGTATTGCCAATTACCTTTGTGGCCTGTGTGCTGATGGACATTCTGGCACTGAATATCTGGCTCGAAACCTTAATTGGTGCTGCTGTGCTGTATCTCTGTATTGGCTGGCAGAGCCTGTTAAGCCATGGCCGCGCGATCGCCGTTCCGTTAGGGCAGGGGGATATGGGCGGTGCCCGGCAGGCGGTAAGTATGATCGTCAGCCGCGATACCTCTGAGCTGGATGAAACCGCGATTGCTACCGCTGCGACTGAATCGGTGCTGGAAAACGGCGCGGATGCTATTTTTGCTGCCATCTTCTGGTTCTGCCTGCTTGGGGTTCCCGGCGTCGTGCTGTACCGCATGAGCAACACACTGGATGCCATGTGGGGGTATAAGAACCGCCGTTACCTGAAGTTCGGCTGGGCGGCGGCCCGGGCGGACGATGTACTGAATTTTATACCGGCGCGGTTAACCGCTCTGAGCTATTGTCTGGTGGGTAAAATGAGCGCCGGGTTTAAAGCCTGGAAGCGCCAGCGGGGCAACTGGAAGAGCCCGAATGCGGGGCTGGTGATGTCCAGCGGCGCGGCCGCCATTGGCGTTAAACTTGGTGGTGGCGCGGTGTACCACGGCAAATGGCAGGACCGTCCGGTGCTGGGGCTGGTGGAAGATCCAACGCCGAAAGCCAGGGATATTGAAGCGGCCTGCCGGTTAGTGAATAAGGCGATTCTGTGCTGGTATCTGGTCATTGCAGCACTGGCAATGGCGCCGTCTCTGTGGCTGACCGTGAGGCTGATGTGATGGCTGAAGGGCATGTGAGCAGCGTGGACAGTACAGGCCGCCTGAGTGGTCAGGCGCTGAATCTCTGTCATGGGGGGGATCTGTATACCGCCAGTCAGCAATTTGGCACGCCGGTGGAAGACTGGATTGACCTTTCAACGGGGATCAATCCGCAGTACTACCCGTTACCGGCCTTCGACAGCCAGGCGTATCAGGCTTTGCCGTATTTACGTCCGGAACTGGATGAGGCGGTTCGCCGGTATTACGCGGATCTGCCTTATCAGCTGGCCAATGGTAGCCAGCCGATTATCCAGTTTCTGCCTGAGGTACTGGATGATATGCCGGTGCTCCTGCCGGATTTTGGCTATCAGGAACACCGTCAGCACTGGCAGCAGTATGGCGCTGAACTGCGCTATTATCCGGCGTTGGACCAGGCAGAAGCGGAACGTGCTATTGAACAGGCACTGTTGCAAGCGGAATCGAAGGAAGAAGCTTTTCATCTGCTGGTGATTAACCCGAATAACCCTACCGGGCTGAGGTTTACCCCGCAGCAGTTAGCAAGCTGGGCTGAACGGATGGCACCGGGTGCAAAGCTGATCATTGATGAAGCATTTGTTGATCTGCAACCGGAACAGACTGTGCTGGGCGAGCACTACCGGCCGAATATGCTGGTATTACGTTCATTCGGTAAGTTCTTCGGATTGGCGGGTATCAGGCTCGGAGCGATTTTCGGCAGTGAAACCGTGATGCAGGAACTGGCAAAATTGCTGGGCCCCTGGCCAGTGAATGGCCCGGCGCAAACAGTTGCGATTGCGGCACTGAATGATGAGCAATGGCAGCAACAGGCGCGCATAAATATTGCGGCTAATGCTGAGCTGACAGAAACACTTTTACAGCCGGTCTTAGAGGCGTATGATGCACAGCCTTTTTGCCGGGAACAGTTATTTTCCTGCCACCGGCTGGCAACACCGGCGGCGTATGAGTTGTATCAACAGTTGGCAAAACGGGGCATATTGGTGCGTTTAATTGATTTGCACGATGGCACCATGCTGTTACGTACGGGCATAATTAACGCCCTTGATCCGGTATTGGCGGCGGAACTGAAAGCCCGGCTGGAAACGATTTGATCGAGAACATCTGCAACAGATGTGAGCAATAAAATATACTAAGAATATACAGCCCTGCAGAATCAGACAGGGCAACAAGATGCGGAGAGAAATTGTGTCAAAAAAAGGCATTATGGTCTGTGGTCACGGTAGCCGTGACAAAGATGCAGAACGCGAATTTGGTTTAGTGGCTGCCGGCCTGAAGAAACGCTTTCCGGATATCCCGGTTGAGTATGGCTTTCTGGAGTTTTCAGCGCCAAACATTCACATGGGGCTGAATTCCTTGCTGGAGCAGGGCGTAGAGCAGGTATACGCCATTCCGGGTATGCTGTTTGCGGCGACCCACGCTAAAAATGATATTCCGTCTGTGCTGACGACGTTTGAAGAAAACAACAGCCAGGTCGAAATGCATTACGGCAGCGAGCTGGGCCTGCACCCGGCGATGATCGAGGCCTTTCAGGCACGGATTTATGAGTCTATGGGCCTGGATCCGGAAAATCCGCCAGAGAACCTTTATGACACTCTCTTAGTGGTTGTTGGTCGTGGTACCTCTGACACCGGCGCGAATGCCGAAGCGGCTAAGCTGACCCGTATCGTTAATGAAAACATGGGTTTCGGCTGGGCTGATACGGTTTACTCCGGTGTGACCTATCCATCGGTTGGCGTCGGCATGGAAAAACTGCTGAAGCTGGGTTATAAGCGCGTAGTTGTCGCGCCGTACTTCCTGTTTACCGGCCGTCTGATCAAGCGTATCTATGGCTATGTAGATCAGGTTGCTGAACAGAATCCGGGTGTTGAGTTCATTAAAACTCCGTACCTGAACGATCATGAGAAAGTGATTGACGCATTTGAAATCCGGGTGCGTGAAATTCTGGATGGTGCACAGGACCTGAGTAACGAAAGCCTGATGGAATCCTTCAGGCGCCGTCTGGCGGCCGGTGAAGTGGATGTTCACCATCACCATGCTGAGTTCAATCCGAACGCTGATGAGCATGGTCATGATCACGGCCATTCGCACGATCACGGCCATTCACACGACCATGGCCATTCACACGACCATGGCCATTCTCACGATCACGGGCATTCCCACGATCACGGTCACTCACATGATCACGGTCACGGGCATTCTCACGATCATGACCACGGCCATAGCCATGGTATCTACAAGCATATTGCGCACCCGCTGGGGCCACGTACTATGATCGGTGAAGGTGTGTGCTGCTGCTTCATGAGCCAGTTCCCACAGGAAGTACTGGACGAAGAACAGGACCGCATCGGTCTGGTTAAAGCGGAAGAGACCTTCGCTCACAAGAAATAAATTAAAAAGAAAGAAGGGTTAGAGACAAACCGCCGGCAGCGAAAGCTTCCGGCGGTTTTTTGTTATCTGAATCCGGTGAAGCTACCCGTTATGTAAAGTTAAGACGTTATTCAGTGTGATATTGTTCAATTAACATGCTTATATATGTACTGGATAAATCAGGTACCCGCTCAGGGTAACCAGGGACAGATTTTTCCGGGTCATGATCATTGCTGACCGGCGTGTAGTATTCACGGGGAATGCAATGGTAAAGCCGACACTAAAAGATGCAGTTATTCGCACCTCCCTCTGACTGACTGGGGGAGAGCAAGGATGAAGAGGTGGCAGTGTGAATTTAATCGGCAGTAACACAAACGATTTCTTACATAATAATGTAAAGGTTTTAAGGTCGAGGGTTTCTAAAACAGCTTATCAGGGCATTGTTGTTGCGGTGGCCGCGCTGGTAGTCGCCACGCTGGGCGCCAGTTATTACGCCACCGGAGGTATAACCCTTGATGGCATTGCCTTTGTACAGAGGACCAATATGGCACTCTGGATTATGGATGCAGTGCCTTTTGTTTTTGCGTTCTGGGGGCAGTATTCAAGTACGATTCTTGCGTATGAGGCCAGTGCACTGGTGATTGATCAGACACAGGAATTGCGGGAACGGGCTGATAACTTTGAAAAGCAGGCCCGGTATAACGTGACCCATGATCTGTTGACGGATCTGCCAAACAAGGAGCTGTTTTACGACCGGGTGGAGCAGGGAATTTTATCCCGGGACAGTTCACAGCGGTACCTTTCGGTTTTACTCATTGAAATCGGTAATTACAAACAGGTCAGTGACACCCTTGGAAGAAATGCCAGCGACAGTCTGATCAGGCAGGTATCTGTGCGTTTAAAAAGCGCGTATTCGTCACCGGCGACCATTGCACGCATCGACAGTAATATCTTTTCCCTGCTGCTAACAAATATTGAGAACAAGGAAAGCGTCATACTCCAGGCAGAGAATATTCACCGGGCACTGGAAGAAGCGTTTTTTGTCGATAAGGTAAAGATGGCCTGTCAGGCCAATATCGGCATTGTGTATTTCCCTGATCATGGCGGGGACGTTGATACGCTGGTCCAGCGGGCCGGTATTGCACTGTACGTCGCGCAAAACTCTAACAAAGGCTATGCGCTGTATGACCCTTCATATGATGAGCATACTCCCCGTCAGCTCACACTTATCAGCGAGCTCAATCAGGCAGTCGAGCGGGAAGAGCTTGAGCTTTATTATCAGCCAAAACTGGATTTAACAAATAACCGTGTCAGTGGGGCAGAGGCGCTGGTGCGCTGGAATCATCCCCGGCATGGATTACTGCTGCCGGATCACTTTGTACCCCTGATGGAACGTACCCGGATGATCCAGTCCCTGACCCGCTGGGTGATTGAAGCCAGCATGGTACAGGCGGTGAAGTGGGCGCAGGCGGGATATGAGATTTGTCTTTCCGTGAACCTTTCAGCCAAAGATCTTAATAACCCGGAATTGCCAGACCTGATTGCGGGCCTGAAAGGACGCACAGGAGTGAATCCTGAATGGATCATGCTGGAAATCACAGAGAGCTCAATTATGAGCAACCCGGAAACCGCTTTTGAAATCATTAACCGGATTGATCAGATGGGGTTTCGCTTTTCCATTGATGATTATGGGACTGGCTACTCCTCCCTGTCTTACCTTAAACGTATGCCGTTAAAAGAACTGAAAATAGACCGGTCTTTTGTGAAAGATATACTGACGGATGAGAGTGATGCGGTGATTGTAAATGCGACCATCAATCTTGCTCACAACCTTGGGCTGCAGGTAACTGCAGAAGGCGTCAATAATCCGGCTGTATTGCAAAAGCTGAAACGGGAAGGCTGCGATGTTGTACAGGGATATTTACTGGCCAGGCCCATGCCTGTCGGTGCATTTGAAGAGTGGTTTGAAAGTAATGCCAGCCGCCCGGAAAGTGCGCTAACTGAATAAGGAGAATATAACGGGGCAGAAGTACTTTCTGCCCCGCAGGTTTTACGCTTTCTTTACAAACTTGGCGGTTACCATCATATCACCGGCACCGTCTACCCGGCAGTCCAGTTCGTGGTCTTTGCCATCTACCATACGCTTGATCAGCGCCTTTGTTCCAATCTTCAGTACCTGAGAACTGCCTTTTACTTTCAGATCTTTAATCAGCGTCACTTTATCACCGTCCTGTAACTGTGTGCCGTTGGCGTCCCGAATGTTCAGGGCGTCTTCTTCAGCAGCTTCAACAGGATTCCATTCATATGAGCATTCCGGGCAGATCAGCATATCCTGATCCTGGTACACGTATTCTGAATTACAGCTTGGGCAGTTAGGCAAAGACATAACAGTATTTCTTCTTTCAGTGAGTTCGGCGTGAATGATAGTGGCAAGGCTCTGTTTTGGCGAGTACTTTGTGTAGGTGGTTGGTTTTACCCCGAACGGGCATAAAACTGCCTTTCTGCAAATTGGAAAGGCATTGGGTGCCCACTGTTCTCAGCGCTGAGACACGATTAACAGTCCTTGTGATGTGGCCGTACCATCCGGTGCATATTTTCAGTCTTCTGTCTGAACTGGTTCGCTGACTAAGAATAAGGGGCAAAGATACCGGGCAGGCATTTCTTTGTTATCTATATGTTATTACTGCATTTCTGCCTGACAGATCCCCGTTCTTTACATAAATACCATTAATCATTTGCTAATGGTTTTCATGCCTAAGAAAATATATCTGATCTACAGATGTGCTTAAGATATTGATAATGCTCAGGCGGAAGTGTCTATCAAACTGCCTTTCAGATTGTTTACATTAGATTCCTGGATTTTAGTGATCAAGTCTGCATGATCAGAAATTAATGTTCCGTGCTGTTGTAAAAGCCCTTCCAGTTTGTTTTGTAAAGCCATGACTTTGGGGGAGGGGTTGCTGCCGGATTTGATCTTTTCGTTCATGAGCTTTTGCTGGGTTTCAGCAATTTGTTCTTTAACTTTCTGTATCTGCTCTTTTATTTTTTTTAGCGCGATCTGAAGAGGTGATAAATTTTCTTTAGTTTTACCTGTGTCTGATTTAATAACACCTTCTTCTCCTTTTTTATTTTCTTCAGTGCTTTCCTGATTAATGCTGCGACTGTCAGTGCTAATGTTACTGTTTTTATTATCAGTATCATTTTGCTGATCAGTGCCTGGTGTTGGCTTTACTGTGCTGCTCTGCATCATTGTTGCAGCAGGGGTGTTCTGAATGTCCATATTAAATGCGCTCCTTATAAATCCCTTTACCGAAAATAGTATCGGCCATGGCCGGGATTACTTAAGTAAGATCGTCTGGTACAGGTGTGACTGAGGGGTTCTGTATCGAAAATTGGCGCGTTCATGTCTGTTGGTAAGAACGGGTATTTACTGTAAAAATCTACGGTAATCCTCCCTGTTTTCTGCTTAAATAAGCCCCATCACGATGTAGCTATACAAGGTAAAGACAATGGCTTACGAACTGACCGGTAAGGTTAAGTTAATTCAGGATCCGCAGACCTTTAACAGCGGCTTCACCAAGCGTGAAATGGTTGTAACGGTTGAAGAAGGCAAGTATCCGCAGGATATCAATCTGGAGTTTGTGCAGGATAAAGTCAGCCTGCTGGACAATGTGCAACCGGGGCAGCAGGTAACGGTTTCTTTCGATATCCGTGGCCGTGAATATAATGGCCGCTATTTTAACAATCTGGTTGGCTGGAAGATTCAGGGGGGTGCAGCGGCAGCAGATCCTTATGATCAGACTCCTGCATACGACACCAGCGCGCCGGTCGACTTTGATGATGATGTGCCGTTCTGATCCGCACTGAGATTATCTGTTTATACACAAAAGCCATGCATTGCATGGCTTTTGTGTTTTCGGGGAATAGAAATTGTCAGCCCGGTTGTTTTACTTTGCGCAGGTAGGGCTTAACGGTTTCCCAGCCGTCCGGATAGATTTTCTCAGCGTCTTCATTAGACACAGCAGGCACGATGATGACGTCCTCTCCCTGTTGCCAGTTCACCGGGGTGGCAACCTTATGTTTGGCAGTGAGTTGCATAGAGTCGATGACCCGCAGGATTTCATCAAAATTGCGGCCGGTGGTCATTGGATAGGTGATCATCAGTTTTATATTTTTATCCGGACCGACCACAAATACTGAACGTACAGTGGCGTTGGTCATAGCAGTGCGGCCTTCTGCAGAGCCGGTTTCATCGGCGGGGAACATGTTGTAAAGCTTAGCGATACTCAGATCGGTATCAGCAATGACCGGATAGTTCACTGTGGTATTTGCCACTTCTTCGACATCTTTAATCCACTTAACATGATCCTCGAGAGGGTCGATGCTCAGGCCGATAATTTTGGTATTTCGTTTATCAAATTCGGGCTGGATTTTGGCCATGAATCCCAGCTCTGTGGTGCAGACCGGCGTAAAGTCTTTTGGGTGGGAGAAGAGCACTGCCCAGCCGTCGCCGATCCACTGGTGAAAGTCTATCTCTCCCCGGGTGGTTTGTGCGGTGAAGTTGGGGGCCTGATCGTTGATGCGTAATGACATGACGTACCTCCTGTCGGTGTTAGTTTGCAGCAATGGGGTCCTTAAGGTTAGTTCATAAACCGGATACCGGCGGAGTGGTGAACCCTGAATTTTCATCGTAAGGCAGCGGTATGCAGGCTGTTATGGCACACTGTTGATATCGTGTTTTTACAGGCAGGTTGTTACAGCGTGTTTATTCAGTTTTTAGGTACATCTTCCGGAACGCCAACTAAGCGGCGTAATGTTTCAGGGCTGGCTTTGCAGGAAAGCAAAGGCCGGGACTGGTATCTGATTGATTGCGGAGAGGCAACACAGCATCAGTTGTTGCATACGAAACTGTCGCTGAATACGTTAAAAGCGATTTTTATTACCCATGTGCACGGGGATCACTGCTACGGTTTACCGGGTTTGCTAGGCAGTGCAGGAATGACAGGGCGTACAGCACCGCTGACCATTGTTGCCCCTGAAGGCATCCGGGAATGGATTGAAGCGACGCAGCGTTTTACCGCATTTCATCTGTCTTTTGAGCTTAATTTCATTCTGCCTGAAGCGCTGATGTTTAACCCGGATGATGAATCCCCCGGGATGACGTTTGGCCAGTTCGATGTTGCCGCTGCACCTCTGGTGCACAGGGTAGAGTCTTATGCGTACAGTTTTACCGAAAACTGGGTAGACGGTGAGCTGGATGTGAATGCGCTCAGAGCCTCTGATTTACCCGCCGGACCAGACTGGGGACGGTTAAAGTCCGGGGAGGATGTGAATTATGAAGGCCAGATTTTTCGTGCCCGTGATTATGTGATTACTGATACCCGGCCCAGAAAAGTGGTGGTGGGCGGTGATAATGCTGAGCCTGCGGTGCTGCAATATCTGTGTCATAACTGCCATGTACTGGTGCATGAAGCAACGTATGCGAAAGATCTGGCAAAGCAGGCGGCAGAATATGGCCACAGCTATGCCGGCCAGGTGGCGGCATTCGCAGAACAAAGCCGCACTCCTAATCTGTTGCTGACGCATTTCAGCCCCCGTTATCAGCTGAATCCGAATGCGTCCTGTTCGGTGGAGATACTCCGTGATGAAGCCCGGGCAGTGTATGACGGCGAGGTCTTTCTTGCGGAAGATTTGCAGCAATACAGGCTGGATAAAAGCGGGGTGTTACACGTACAGTGATAACACGGCTATGTGTAACATCCTCAGTACCAGAGTTTGAAAGGAGCATATGAATGGGTATTTATTATGGGGCCTGCCACTGCAGGGCAGTGACCTTTGAAATTGAGACGGACTTTCCGGAACTGACTACCTGTGACTGTTCGATATGCCGGCGTAAGAATGCCCTGATGGTGAAGGTGCATGAGCGTCAGATAAAGATTCTCAGCGGTGAAGATGTACTTTCCACCTATACCTTTCATGCCCATACGGCACAGCATTATTTCTGCAGTGTGTGTGGTATTTATCCGTTTCATCGAAAACGGGTTACTCCGGATTATTTTGGGGTGAATGTGTACTGCCTGGATGATTTTGACCCTGCGGGTATTCCGGTGCGCGCAACTGATGGCATTGGCATGGAGTAAGTGGCATGGATAAACCACAGGATAAAGATACCCGGTATTTTGTTGAGCTGGACTGTCAGACCCTGGCAGTTGTCGGCTATGGTTATGCACAAAAACAAACTCTGGATAAAGGCCGGCAGAATAATCCGGCGGTGCACCGGTTGTTTCTGACCAGAGGACAGTACAATGCATTCACTGAACGCTGCAGTGTTCAGTTGCAGAAGCTGGAGTAGCGTGTAAGTTGATCTGGCGCCTTGCTGTCGTGCTGAAAAACTGTCATTAATGCCCGTCATACTTATGACAATAATATGACTGCCGCCAGCCAAACCATTATTACAACACTGAAACTGGCAGTCTGAGGAGCAGGGATTGGGCGTAATGATGCTGCCAGGCACAGATCAGGATTTGTTTATTTCCGGTAATCCCGCACTGGTGATTATCGATGTTCAGGATGCTATCGACTGCTATTCTGATTACAGCCGTAATAACCCGGATGCAGAACAGGTGATTGGCGCTTTACTTACTCTCTGGCGTGACCGTGCCCTGCCTGTGGTGCATGTGCGTCATGCATCCAGATTTGAGAATTCTCCGTATCATCCTTCTTCCGACTTTTTCTCATTTAAGTATGAAGCTGAGCCGCTTGCAGATGAAACAGTTCTGACCAAACAGGAGAACTGTGCCTTTATTGGCACAGAGCTGGAAGCACATTTGCGGCAGCAAGAGATAACTGAGCTGGTTGTTTGCGGTGTACTCAGCAACAATTCTGTTGATGCAACCGTCCGTGTTGCCAGTGGGCTGGGCTTTCGGGTACTGGTTCCGGAGGATGCCAGCGCAGCCTTTGCCATGGATCTGTTAAATGGCCGGCAGCTGTGTGCTGACGATGTACACTGGACCTTCCTGAGCAATCTTCACGGGGAGTATTGTCATGTATGTGAATCCCGGGAATTGCTGCAGGCGTTGCCACAGCCACACTGATACAGGTACTTATGAATACAGAAATTCACTGGCCGGCACTGTTGCACTATCAGGGTGATCCTGAACTGGCAGTTATCCACTCGCTGGCGGACTGGCAGGCGGATTATGCGCAGCATTTTTTTGCTGCAGATGACCGTTTAACAGACAGCGAAGGGCAATGTTACCTGTTACAGCAGCGTGTGAAGGGGCAGGTTTTGCCTGAACCGGTGGGGCTGCAGCTGCCATTATCAGATATAAACGCACTCTTGCGTGCACATTTTGCTGCAGCAGGTCATTGTTGTGTTGCAAAGATGCTGGTGAGTTCGGCGTCAGAGGCTGTGCAGGCTGTTATTGCAGCGGAGTCATTCCTGTCTGTTGGTCATTCCGACCATTGATGCCATTGAAATACCGGATTTGGTCTGGCCTTCCGAAAACAGATGGCGCATAATTCCCGACAAAATCACTAGGGTATTAAGAGCCAAGAGTAGATAACCTTATGACGAGCTTAACAAATGATCAGGTACGGGCGGCAATTGCCGGCGTGCAGGATAGGTATTTAGAACAGGATTATATCAGCGCCAATGCAGTGAAATCGCTGGGTGTTGAGGGCAGTGCAGTCAGCATTTCTCTTGAGCTGGGGTATCCCTGCAAAGGTGCTGAAGCGGATATTAAACAGGCCCTGAGCGATGCCGTAACCGCCGTGGGTGCCACGTCAGTAACAACCAGCATTACTACGAACGTCAGTGCGCACCAGGTACAGGGCAGTCTGCAGGCGCTTAAAGGCGTGAAGAACATTGTGGCGGTTTCGTCCGGTAAGGGCGGTGTGGGTAAGTCCACCACCACGGTTAACCTGGCGCTGGCCATGGCAGCTGAAGGTGCCCGCGTCGGTGTGATGGATGCGGATATTTACGGCCCGAGCCAGGGGATGATGCTGGGGGTTACCCCGGGTACCCGGCCACAGCCGGTCGGTGAAAAGAATATGGCACCGATTGAAGCCCATGGTCTGCAGGTGATGTCGATCGGTTTTCTGATTGATGACGACCAGCCGATGGTATGGCGTGGCCCGATGGCCAGTGGTGCGCTGCAGCAGCTGCTGACGGAAACCGTCTGGGATGAACTGGATTACCTGTTTATTGATATGCCACCGGGGACCGGTGATATCCAGCTGACGTTGTCTCAGAAGGTACCGGTTACCGGTTCCGTGATTGTGACGACGCCGCAGGATATTGCTTTGCTGGATGCCAAGAAGGGCATTGAGATGTTCCGCAAGGTTGAGATTCCGGTATTAGGTGTGGTGGAGAACATGAGCCTGCACATTTGCAGTGAGTGTGGCCACAGTGAGCCGATCTTCGGTCATGGCGGAGGCGAAATGCTGGCGGAGCAGTATAAGGCTCCGATGCTGGGTGCATTGCCGCTGACCATGGGTATCCGCACATCGACTGACAGCGGTGCACCGACGGTTGTGAGCGCACCGGACAGCCAGGAAACGGCCATCTACCGTGATATGGCACGTAAGGTTGGTGCTTTGCTGGCGAAGCGGGCTGAAGCCCCTGTGGCGATGCCGAATATTTCCATTGTGAACGACTGATTCAGGCCGCCGGGCAGGCTGCCCGTGGCCCTGTTGATCAGGGTTTAAATTAACCGCATTTTTTTATGAAAAAATGCGGTTTTTTTTGGACAAAAACGTTAAGATTGTCGCCTTTTTTAAGATTAAACTGACGGATATTGTAACTATGGGTATTAAGTCGGACGGTTGGATTCGCCGCATGGCCGAAGAACATCAGATGATCGCGCCTTTTGAGGCGGGACAGGTGCGTCGCCGTGATGAAGAAAAACTTATTTCCTATGGTACATCAAGCTATGGCTATGATGTCCGTTGTGCAGATGAATTCAAAATCTTCACCAACATCAATTCTTCAGTGGTTGATCCGAAGAACTTTGATGAAGGCAGCTTTGTCGATGTGAAGTCTGATGTCTGCATCATTCCGCCAAACTCGTTCGCCCTGGCGCGGACGGTTGAATATTTCAAAATTCCCCGTGATGTGCTGACCATCTGCCTGGGTAAAAGTACCTATGCGCGTTGTGGCATCATCGTGAACGTGACACCGCTGGAACCTGAATGGGAAGGGCACGTTACTCTGGAATTTTCTAACACTACGCCACTGCCGGCTAAAATCTACGCCAATGAAGGGGTTGCACAAATGCTGTTCCTGGGCGCGGATGAAATCTGTGAAACCTCCTACAGAGACCGGGACGGTAAGTACCAGGGACAGACCGGAGTGGTTGTTCCGCGCACATGATTCATCGGCAGGAAAATATTCTCAGTTTCTGGCAGCAGCTGGAAAACACCATCGATAATCTGCTCGGCAGCGAAGCAGATAATAACTTCGATGCGGATAATCTGTTGCTGGAGTATCGTAACTCCCTGCAGAAGATTGACCGTAACCTGACATTTCATTTCGAACGGGATGAAGAAGACGGTCCGGTTGAAATGGTGTTTGGCTGTGACGGTTACCCTGAGTCCATCAGCAGTGTGTTGAGCCTTGTGGGTGCGGCACCGAGTATCGGCGGAATTCGCTTCATTGCGTTTAATCACCGTTATGATCCGGTACCGGCTTATATCCATCTGGGTGAAGACGTCATTGAGCTTAAAGAGTTCTGGTACAGCTTCCGCATAGAGAACGGCAAATTATTCATGGCCGTGTATATGCAGGAGCTGCCTGCCAGTCTGGATATGGAGCCGCGCATTGAAGCGGTGATGATTTATCTGGACGCTTTGATTGGCGAATACGATCTGATGACCCGGGTATCGACCCTGGATTGGTATGAATTGCCGACCGATCCTCTGGACTTCGGTTTACGTCCGATGTCGGAATTACGGGACCACTTCGACACGCTTAAATCTCAGATTAAGCTGATCGGTCTGACCTATCATTAATGACAGGTGTTTAAGGTATCCGGCTGCTTAGCCGTTTTCAGTTATCCGATAATACGTATACCTTACCTTCATCTTCGTCTTCAGGTAGCGGCGGTGGTAATTGAATATTCATACTGACCCCTGTCTGGCGGAAAAACGTATAACGTGACAGGCGTTATAACGCCTGCCATATAAAGGCTATCGACACGCCTTTGTTAAACATTAGTAAAGAGTGCTGATCTGCGAGTTGAAAAATTTGCGTCTAGCCGGAGAAAAACATGAGCCAGTTATTAGCAGACATCGTTGAACAGGTGCAGCAGGACTATCTGACTGCCATGGCAGCGTCTGGCGGTGAGAGCGCCCTGCGGGTTGCGATGGAGCTGCGTAATCAGCATCTTTACCTTGAGGCAGACCATCTGGCGCTGGTCGTTGCGGAAGATCCGACGCTGCTGGCAACCCGTCCCGGTGGCATGATTGCCGATGCGGAAGAGGCTGCGAATCCGAGCGTGGGAATGATCATCAGCGTGAACCTTGCTGCAGGTATGCTGGAAGCGCTCATTGGTATAGCGGCCGAGCAGGGCTGGTTAACCCCGGATGCGGAAGGCCGTTTATCCGACGAGGATCATCGCCAGCTGGATGATGTCAGTGCTCCGGTGATGGATTACAGTGACAGCGAATTGGCGAAGCAGAATATGCAGAAGCCTGGCCGCTCTGAACTGACGCAAGTGATGGGGCTGGCTGAATCGGTCTATCAGGAGCGTCTGGCCACTGAAGCAGCGGATGCCTATAACCTGGCTTTAGAGGTCGCGTCAGACTATTCGGTATTCGCCCCGGACGACATTGCACCGCTGGTGGCAGAGAATCCGTTACTGCTGGGGCTGCGGGCTGATGGCATGGTCGACGATGAGATGTTTGAAGGTGATCCGCCGGCAGGGCTGGTAATCAGTGCCCATCTTACAGACATGATCATGAGCCAGTTAATGGATTATGCCGTTGAGCAGGGCGCTTTGGCACTGGACAGTGCTGGCCAGCCAATTCTGCAGGTCAGCGAAATCGGGCCTTCTTTGCACTGAAGCCTTTTGGGCATTGAAGCCTTTTGAGCATTGATAAATGGCTTTCAACAGATATAAAAAAAGCCCCGCCAGGCAAAACCTGGCGGGGCTTTTTTACAGCTGTTAAGTAAACTTACTGAGCAGCTTTAGTCATTTCGCTCATTGCAGACTCGCCTGCTTCTTTAGCCAGAGAAGTGAATGCTTCACCCTGAGCTTTCAGCAGCTGGAACAGTGCAGTGTTTGCGTCAACGTTGAATTTTACAACGTCTTCAGGTGTCTTCAGTGTCTGAGCTTTTTCGGCTTCCTGCTTGAAGAAAGCAGTCAGCTGTTCGCCGGATTGCTTCTGCAGTTCAACAGACTTGCTGATAGTTTGCGCTTGCAATTCCATCAGAGACTTCACTGATTCGAAAGACTTTTGAAAATCGATGTTAGCGGTCATGGTGTATCTCCATATAATTGATTGGTGCAGTGCACAATATGTGGCTTATTGTAAGCCGGTTTTCAGAGCTGTCAAATATTTTTTTGTGCGCTGCACAAAAAAATAACTCAGAAAATTTCAGGGTGTTTCTTTAAATGCGTTTCTTCTCTTAGCAATATATTGTTTTATATAGGATAAATCGGCTTATATCTGCGAAATAGGTTGCGGATCCGGTTTGTTGAAAGCCGATAATTATTTTTCAGAAGTTACCTGATTTTTTATTTTTTGTGCAGTGCAGCAAAATAATCTTTGCCCTCGCTTGGCGGCTGATTCTGTGCTCTGCACAATTGATTTGCCAGCAAGATAGCAACGGGATATGACAGAATGATGATGTTCCGGCAACAGGCAGCCGTTGCGGGAAACGCGTGACCGGCCTGTGGGAGGCCGGTCGGGGGGAGTGGTTAGTCGTCCAGTGCTTCGCGTAGCTGATCAACCACCTTGGTTGGCAGGCGGCGGATAATCAGGCTGTTGGTATTCGGGTCAAACTGAATATCGCTGGTGGAGTTCAGTTCACCCAGTGAGCGCTTGGAGAAGTCCAGTTGCCAGTTATCAGCCTTGGCTTTGATTTTGGTGTAATTGTTAATGGTACTGGTGTGCGGCTGGAACTCGTGGCTCACCTGGTAGTCTTCTGAGTTGGCAAAGCTGCCAAAGGTTTCAGTGCCGCTTTCAGCCTGTTCCGGTGGAATGTGCTGGGCAAAAATTTCATCCATATCCGGCAGGTAAGCAGACTGCTTTTCACTGCGCTGCTTGGACAGGTAACCCACCACGTCATCAACAATGGCTTCCTGTTTGTCCTGCAGCTGGTTTTTCCGGCAGAAATCTTCAGTGGCACGGATCAGTTCGGAGGTAGCCTGACGGGCCGGAACCACGTCGCTGCAGCCCAGTGCGGTGGAGAAGTAATGGGTAATGTCTCCTTTACGCTTGGTGCCGATGAAGCTCAGGTAGCTGTCGGTGCCTTCTTTATACGTGGAGATATTGATCTTGGCGGCTTGATGCAGTTTATCCAGATCCAGCTCGATGACCTGAGTCGGATGCAGGTTACCGTCGAAGGCAACGCCGTTTTTATCCCGTACCAGGGCAACCAGCAGGTAATCAAATACATCTGCACTGTAGTGGCAGAAGATGACGTATCCGCCGGTGGCTGCGGAGGCTGATTCAGAGCTCAGGGATGCGGCCAGCTGCTCCATAGCGACATCACACAGGCTCAGGAAGTCGCTGTCATCCGGCGTGCCGCTGATGAACTGGCGGAAATTGAGAATAAACGGATGGCTGTCCGGATCTTCAACAGTGAAAGAACCGTGGGTCAGGGCAGCGCGGCGGCCATAGGCAGACACCAGAGTATCAAACAGCCGTTGTGCCATCGGGGCCTGAATATCGACCGGACCACCCCGGTTGCTGATAGTTGCCTGAGTTTCGTCAGCATTTTTAAGCAGTTCGCGGATGGCTAGATGTTTCAGTTCCATAATGTCTTCTGTATTGATTAGCGGACAGGGAGGAGGATTTTAGCACCGCCGGTGAAGCGCTGCACAGGGCTTTTTAATCCGGACGGGTTTCATCTTCCATTCGCGTCAGAATCTGCAATGCCTGGTGGCGGTTTTCGGCACAGTGTTCCCGGTGGGCAGTAAAGTCCTGACAAACCTGAGGATAGTCATCCCTTTGCCAGATCAGGCAATTATTGCCGGTATCCAGATTTATGCACCGTACGCCGGCGGGTTTGCCGTCGGGCATACCGGGAATGGCTGATGATATGTGTGGGGCGATGCAACAGGCACCGCACCCTGGCCGGCACTGCATAATTACCCTCAGTATGTTGCCGTTAAAACAGAGGGCAAGCATGGGGCAATGTGGCCCGGCGGTCAAGCCGGTTGATTGCTCTGTGATCCCGGGCTGCAGTTGCTGAAGATTGCTGTACAATGGCGACGAATTTTCCCTTGCTGAGAACCCTTATGGCGCTGAAACCGACAATCTATAAAGTTAACCTGCAGCTTAGTGATATGAATAAGCATTGCTACGAGAGCTTGTCCCTGACGGTGGCGCAGCATCCTTCAGAAACCCTGACCCGGATGATGGTGAGGATTCTGGTATACGGCCTGAATTATCACCGGGATCTCAGCTTTACTAAAGGGCTGTCAGCGACGGATGAGCCGGAATTGTGGCAGGTATCGCCTTCGGGAGAAGTGGAACACTGGATTGAGCTGGGGCAGGCCAGCCCTGAGCGGTTGCGTAAAGGGGTTAGCCGGGCGCAGCAAATCAGCCTGTACGCTTATGGCAGTGAGACGGAAATCTGGTGGCAAAAGCATCAGCAGGCTATCACGCAGTTACCTAAGGTGAGTGTCTGGCAGTTTCCTGCCGGGCAGCTTACACCGCTGGAAGCGATGGTTGAGCGGACTATGGATCTGTCACTGATGATTACCGATGACACGCTTATGCTCAGCAGCGCTGAGCATAACTGCGAAGTGACCTTGCAGCCGTTGAGCTAAGCTGCCAGAGATCGGGAACGCCTGATACAAAACAGGCCGGCATAATGCCGGCCTGTTTGCGTTAAGGGCTTTTGTCAGGCCCGTTTTACTTTAAACAACAGGCTGTAAAGGACCGGCACCACACCGAGGGTGAGCAGTGTCCCTCCGAGCAGACCCGCTGCCAGCACGACGGTAAGCCCGAACCAGAGCTCGTCACCGCTGAGCATCAGGGGCATCAAGCCGATGACGCTGGTGCCTGTGGTCACCAGAATAGGCCGTAGCCGGGAGGCGGCGCCGTCGACTATTGCCTGATAGGGTGATTTACCGCTGGCTTCTTCCAGATCAAACTGTTCGACCAGCAATATGCCGTTGTTGATGATGATGCCTCCCAGGGACAGGAAGCCGAGCATTGCCATGAAGCCAAAGTTTGCCTGCAGCAGGAATAAACCGAAGCTGGCACCGATCAGGCTGAATACCAGCGTGATGCCAATGATGCCTACCTTACGGAAGGAACGGAACTGAGCCAGCAGGAGCAGGAAGATCGCACCGAAGGCAATTGGCAGATTCTGAGCCAGTGCTGACGTCGCATCGTTAGAAGACTCTGCTTCACCGCCCACCTCGATGCTGTAGCCCAGTGGAATGCCCAGTGCAGTCAGTTCCGGTGCAAGACGGCTGACCATTTCACTGGCAGGCAACAGGGTGCTGACCCCTTTGATCTTAATGGTCGGTTCCAGGTTGTAGCGGCGCTGCAGTGATTCAGTGGGTTCTGCATAAAAGGCGGCAATCTGTGTCAGGGTTACCGGATTCCCCTGGCGGTCGTTGCCGACATACAGGGTACCGAAACGCTCTACATCTTCCCGCTCTATACCGGCGCTGCGGACCGTGACCGGGATGCTCTGGTCGCCTTCACGGAACTGGGTAACTTCACCGCTGCTCAGCAGGGTATCCAGTGCCCGGGAGACCTGCTCGGTGCTCAGCCCGGCCAGTTCCGCCTTCGTCTGGTCGATCTGAACTTTAAGTTTGAAAACTTTATTATCCCAGTTGTCCTGAATATTGATCATACCCGGTTGTTGATACAGCAGGCTCTGAACCTGTTCAGAAATCTGTCGCAGGGTGATTTTGTCCGGGCCTTTAATCCGGTATTCGATGCTGCCTTCTTCAGCACCCCCGGAGCCAAATCCTTTCACGCTGATGCGGGCTTCAGGGAACTGAGTGGTCAGATACTGACGGGATTTATCCATCGCTGCCTGCTGGCTGCTGCCGTCTTTCAGGTTAACCAGCATGAAGGCACGGTGTGGGGCCGGATCATTTGGGTTGAGTGACAACACAAAGCGCGGGCCACCAAAGCCGATATAGGTAACATGGTTTGCTACGTCCGGATTGCTGTCCGGTTGCATCAGCCAGCGGCTGACTTCGCCGCTCAGTGTCTGGGTGGCGTCAATGCTGTAGCCGGCAGGCAGTTCCAGTTCGATCATGTATTGCTGACGGGCATTGGGGGGCATGAACTTCTTCGGGACCGCTCCGAAGGCGTACACGGCCAGTACCAGTAACACAACCATCATCAGCAGGAAGGCTGTTCTGGCGCCAAGAATCAGATTCAGGAGGCGTTTATAGCCGGTCTGCAGGGATGATTCGCTGTCTGCAGACTGCTGGGGGCCGCGGGCTTTAATCAGCCACATGGCCAGCAGGGGAATGACTGTCAGGGCAACCACCCAGGAGGAGAGCAGGGTGATGGTGATAACCTGCGCCAGTGAGCGGGTATATTCGATAGTGACGTTGTCGCCGGCCATCAGTGGATAGAATGCAAAAATGGTGGTCAGGGATGCCGTCAGCAGCGGCACCATCATTTTACTGCCGGAGGTCATTGCCGCTTCAAAGCCGGTCTGACCCTGATTGACCCGGGTGAGATAGTCTTCTGCCACCACGATACCGTTATCCACCAACAGGCCCAGTGCAATGATAATGGCGGCGATGGAAACCTTCTGTAAGGGGATTTCCATTATCGACATCACCACCAGAGTGACCAGGATGGTAATCGGCACCAGCAGGCCGGCAACAATGCCGGTGCGCATGCCCAAGAACAGCACCACCACAACAAACACTACAGCAACGGTTTGCAGCAGGCTGTTGGTGACCTGATCGATAGAGCGTTTCACTTCCGTGGCCTGGTAGGTGACAAAGTCCACTTCAAAGCCCCAGGGCAGGGTGTTCTCAAGTTCGGCAACCCGCTGCTTCATGCTCTCTGAGAATGACAGCACGTTAAAGCCACTTTGCATTGAGACGGCCAGTACCAGTGCCCGTTTGCCGTTGTAATAGGCGAAACGTTCTGCGGGTTCCTTGTAGCCCCGGGTAATACGGAACAGGTCACCGAGGTAGATGATACCGCCGTCGTCCAGCCGTAAAGGAATGTTGGCAATTTCCTCAACGTTGTTAAGGTTACCGGTGGGTTCGATAACGACCCTTTGCTGGCCAGTGCTGAGTTCGCCGGCAGCGCTGATGACGTTACGGTTTTGCAAAGTCTGCAAGGCTTGCTGAATGTTCACACCGGCTCTGCTCAGCTCGGTGGTCGTGCTTTCCAGATAGATCTGTTCCGGGTTATTCCCCAGCAGTTCTATACGGCTGACCCCTTTCAGTGCAGTGAGCTGATCCTGAAAGCGCTTAACTGTGGTGCGCATTTCTGCCAGGGTAAAGCCTTCAGCCGTGAAGGCGATACTGGCGACGGCTACCCGGCCAAAGTCGTCGTTAACGAAGGGCCCCTGGGTGCCACTGGGGAGCTGATTCTTAACGTCGTTGACTTTGTTTCGCAGGGTTTGCCATATCGGTTGCAGGTCACTGACCGAATCATACAGGCTGACATTGATCTGGGCGTAACCGGTACTGGCCTGAGAGTTAATGTCTTTCACTTCCGGAATTTGCCGGATGGCATCTTCCAGTTTACGGATAATCAGGTTTTCTACCCGCTGTGGCGGCAGGCCCGGATACTGGGCGGTAACAACGGCTTCACGGATATTGATTTCCGGTTCTTCCTGCGAAGGAAAGTCCTGATACAGAAATATTCCCATCAGGCTGAGCAGCAGGGTCATGGCGATGGTGACCCGGTTGCCCTGTAAGGCAAGCTTGGTAATCATGATCCGGCTCCCTTACTGGACAGCTTTAAATGGCGTAACCTGCTGACCTTCATGCAGGAACTGAGCGCCGGCGGCGACGACCTGATCACCGGCCAGCAGTTCACCGGTAACCTCAACACCCTGATCCCGCGGGGCAATCAGCTGAATTTCGACTTTAGTAACTTGTTGCTGTTCCGGCTGATATTTAAAGACGTAGCCAATATCGGTCTGATCACCGGCAACGATGGCGCTGAAGGGGACCGTCAGGTGTCCGCTGTCCTGATAGCTGAGGTTAAAGCGTACTTCTGCTGCCATACCGTCGCGCAATTCGGCGACATCGCCCTGCAGCAATACTTTCATAGTGACGGCGTTGCCGGCTTCAGAGCGGGAGCCGATCTGGTGTATGACACCTTCATAGGCAGGTGCTTCTCCCAGATTCAGTTCATCAGCGATCAGCGGGGTAACCCGTACAGGACTGTCCTGATCGATATAGCGCAGGGTAGATAATGGCATTCTGACGACCACTTCCCGCTGGCCCTGTTTAGCGATCTGGAACAGGCTCTGCCCGGCAGTGACATTGGTGAAGGGTTCAACGTTCCGGCTGGCAATCAGGCCGCTGAAAGGCGCCTGCAGGACAGCGTAGTCCAGATCTTTCAGGGCGCGTGCATGGCTGGCTTTGGCTGCGTCAGCATCAGCAGTGGAAGACTTCAGTGTGGCAACAATGTTTTCAAAGCTGATCCGGGAGATCACACCGCGCTTAACCAGTTCTTTGTTGGCTGTGTAGTTGCGCTGAGCTTCTGCCAGTACGGCGTTGGCACGTTGCAGCTGGGCCTTAGCAGAGTCTGCTGCCAGTTGTAGCTGGGTTTCATCCAGTGTTGCAATGACGTCTCCCGTGCTGACTTTATCACCGGCGTCGACATTCACGGCGGCGACTTTTCCACCTACCCGAAAGCTCAGGTCCGCCTGATCGGAGGCCTGAATCGTACCGGCCAGTGTGCGGCTGGGGGCTTCTTTCGGGGCGCCTACACTGTAGAGCTTAACGGGCCGGATGGCCGTTTGAGCAGTTTGCCCGGTTTGGGTTTCTTCGGTACATCCCTGTAACAGGGTTGCAGACAGGATCAGGCCAGCCAGCATTACTGGCGTGCGGGGAAAGCGATACGGCAACACGGAAATCTCCCTTGCTTTGATAGTATATGACTTTGGCATCACGAGCTTTCACCGGGAGCAGCAAAAGTGCACCTGATGTGGCCTGCACCTGTCAATTACAGGATGGTCATTCGTAAAGTGACAGCTTAATTGCTGTTATGCCAAAGTGCTAAAGTGGCAGGTTTACTGCCACAGATCAGAGTAATGCTAGTTTAGTAAAAAGTGTTCTGTTTCTTCCTGAGTCATTAAATGTATATCATCAAACGGAGCCGCTTCAATGGTGAAGAAATAGAATTCGGCTCCCAAATTTGTCCCCAGCATTTCTCTGAAATAGATAAGCTGAGCATTGTGAGCGTTATGATTCCGACTTAGTTTATCTGCAGTCTTTCCATCTTCAGTGCAGCACCAGGCGTGTACGCCAATCTTGCTGCCCGTCTCATATTGACGTACCAGTCCCGATGAGAACAGATCTACTCCGCCTGAGCGAATTTCACCGTCAGCAGGTACCCGGGTGGTCAGCCCGGCTTCTCTTATTAAGCGGCCGGTGTGCATATTGATGGCATCATTCAGGGAGCCGCCTATATTTTTTAATATCAGGGTATCCACTTCAGGATGATCAGTAATTAATGCCTGTACTTGAATATATGTGATGGCTCCGACATTATCTGCAATGATCTCAGCGGAAGTTCCCTTCACTTCCAGAGTGCTGTTACCCGCATCAACGAGCGATTCATTGATGACTAAACGAAGGTTGTAGCTTTCCTGAGTGGTATTATCTGTCAGGCTGGCGACATAGATTGCGTTGCCGTTCTGTTCTTTCAGGTGAATGTTTTGCGCAACAAAAAGACGGTCAGGGTTATCAAGAATGGCCTGCAGATCTGAAGTATCTCCTTCCCGTATTTGCAGAAACTCAGCAAGCTCCTCTTTTTCGTTATTAAACCCTACCAGCACGATGCCTGATTCGTATTCGAGGATAAGTAAGCTTTTCCTGCTGTCACTGGTATTTACACGGTCCATGAAGCTAAAGTCATATTTCTGATTATTGATCTCTAAAGTCAGATCTTTATATTTTTCTTTAAACTCATTGATATATGCAGGGACATCATCCAGTTCTGATTGATGCGCTTCCGCGGGCTGTGGAGGGAGCATTGCGGTTTCAGATAAGACACGTGAAGTGCTTACACAGGCCTGTAACGTTAATATAACTGCACTGGCAGTAAGCCAGTAAATAATCCTTTTCATATGAACTCTCCCTGGTATTACCTGGATTTTCAGCTTCTGATTAATCCGTTCTGATAACTCAAAGCATTCTGTGGCTGTATCTTGTAACCGTGATCCTTCAGGGTTACAGATTTATCGATTCATACTGCGTTTGTGTGAATGAGCTGTCGGAAAAAAACTCTGTATCCACTGTAATCCGAATGGGGTAAACAGATGGTTAAGCCCCCGAGTCTGAAGTCTTAAGGATAAGGGTGCAGAATGCTGAACCAATAGTCCAGTATTCTGCGGTGTTCAGGTTATTTGCCGTTAAAGTCCGGCACCAGTCTGGCGATAGCCGTATGGACCAGCGGGCGAAATATAATGCTGCGCAACCGGTACCAGAATGTGCCAAAAAAGATAATGAACAGGCCAAAGCCTATAAACACAATCAAAGGCAGATTCTCGGCGCTGACGGTGCTGTTTTCCAGCAGGATAAACATGGCGTAGATACCATAGCTGGAACTGGATACCAGCATTGCCCGCCGGTCGACCAGCAAGGCTATCAGCATGAAGACAATGAAGAAGCTGATCAGCAGGATTTCATTGCCCAGTGCATTTAGCAACGGGGTATCTGAGAAAATCAGAGTGGTCATAATGCCGTGAACAATCAGCGGAGAGGCCAGCAGGTGCAGCCAGAAACCACAGTCGCTCCAGCGAAGCTGACGCTGACGGTCTTTGCTGTCAAATGTCATGGCTACTGTAAAGACAACTAAGCCCGTCAGGGTGAACAGCCACTGGTGTTCGAGCAGTTCTTCGCCCAGGCCGATGAGGGCAATTGTCACCAGGCACAACGCCATGGGCAGGAGGCTGAAGGGCATACCGTAGCGCCAGTAAAAGGCTCCGGCGCAGCCTGCCAGTAATAACAGGGAGGGGGTGCTGCTGTACGGGTCGGCAAACAGGTCAATGTCCGGCAGCCCGGCGCCCTGAGCAACGAAATACATAATCGATAACAGAATGGCCATGCCCGGCAGGGCCAGCCGCCGTTGCCGTACCAGCCATTCTGCCAGTGCAACAAAACAGCCCGCGGCCAGCCACCACTGCCAGTTTTCAAGGTGCATGGTGGCGATGGACATTGCCACAAAGGCAACGCCGATAGTGATAAAAATATCACCGAAATTGCGCACAAATTTCAGCTGCTCTTCATCCTGACCTGCGGGGAGGTCTGCATCCTGGTGCCGGTTTATAAATTCCAGCAGGGGGCCTGCCTGTTCGGGTGTGATCAGCCCCTGACTGGCAGCGCGCTGGAGTATCTCTGGTTTAATCATGGGTCAGCCTGCAGAAGGTTTACGGCGGATGCCTATTTTTCGGCCAATGTTGTCGGGCATTGGCAGTGCTTCGTGTTTATCGGCAAGTGCTTCAATGTGGGTCAGGATGTCAGCCGGAAACTCGCAGGCTTTACGGGCGCTAAGATCCACGCACATGGCCATTTGTTCCAGTGTTGATGCCAGGTATGTGCTGCCATCCGGATTGCGGGCGTGCATTTCAAAGTAAAGGTGCAGCCGTTTGCCGTCGTTATCCAGCAGGCGGCAGCTGATATCGACTTCCTGGCCCAGACTGACTTCGCTGTTATAGGTAATATGGTTTTCCAGTACCATCCAGGAAATTTGTTCGCGGGCTGTATATTCAGGGCTGAGGCCCAGTGTTGCCACCAGATCCACACCGGCCAGGTCAAAGATCAGAACGTAGTAGGCCACGTTCATGTGGTTGTTGTAATCCAGCCAGTCAGATTTTATTTCTGTACTGTAAATAATAGGTAAATTGGGTGTCTGGGCCATGGTATTTTGTCCGAATGTTCGATAATCCTTAACCAAAATAGTATCTTGCCTCTATTGCTGTGCCAATGCTTGGGCTATTATTGGCACAAATATCTGTCGTGCTTTCCGGGATGAAGAGCAGAATGCTTAAGCAGATTCGTACAGGGTTGATTGTATTCAGTGTATCAGTGGCGTTGCTGCTGACAGGCTGTGGTGGTCAGTCGGTAAAACCTGCCGTGGTAGATAAAACATCAGTGGCTGAAAAGCCGGTGGTGAGCTGGCGCTATAAAAACGCCACGCCGCTGCCTGCTGATGAAGCAACGGTTCAGGAACAGTTACTGCGTCAGTTTGCTGAGTGGCAGGGGGTGCCTTACCGGCTCGGTGGCACGACCAAAAGAGGTGTGGATTGCTCTGCCTTTGTGCAACGCAGTTTTGCTGCTCAGTTTAACCTTAACCTGCCACGTACGACGCTGAAGCAGGCGGTTATCGGTACGCCGGTCAGCCGTGATGAGTTGAGGCCCGGTGATCTGGTGTTTTTTAAAACCGGAAAGTACAGCCGACATGTCGGTATTTACATCGGTAATAAGTCTTTCCTGCATGCCGGTGAGACCCTCGGTGTGAGTATTACTCCACTGGCGAATCCCTACTGGCGTAAGCGCTTCTGGCAGGCCCGCCGGCCTGACATTATTAAAGGTTCTGAGTCACCGTCTCTGGCCGACAGATAATACCTGTTTTCATTATGCTGCCGTGTAAGTTCGGCAGCTGCTTTGGTTTATCAGATGAATTACATACCGTTAGAAACGTACAAGCGCGCCTGGATTTTCAGGCATAAAGACCTGCCGGTTTCCGAAGCCGATCTGGATGAGATTAAACCCCTGAGCGAAGCCCGGGCGGAGCAGGTCTGGCGTCAGCAAATCAGCCAGGAAAGTAATCACCCGGAATTATTCTATGATGATGACTGGGCAAATAAGAATCCCACCTGGGCAGAAACCTTTCCCTGGCAAAACCGCTGGGAATCCAATGATGCCGAAATGCCTGAACAGCTACTGGAGCATCTGGACTGGGATGATAATACGCTGGTGTATTTCTGCTATGACGTTGAGCATGTGATCGAAACCCGCTGGCATGTCTTTAAGCGTAACTGGAAGAATTTTCTGTTCTTTGACAATGGTCCTCTGCTGATTGGCCGTAAGCGTAAACAGGTTGCCCAGTTTATGCAGACGGGTAACGTGCGGATTGGCAACCGTCCTTAGTATTAACAATCTGTTTTTTACGTGTTGAGCCGTCAGCAGGCGATGTCGCCGGTTGTCGGCTTTCCTGTTTATCTTTATCTGTAAGGTTTTTGTATGGATATTCTGGTGTATCTGAATGCCATTACTGCGCTGTTCATTATTATTGATCCGATTGGTGCGGCAATTGTTTTTCATTCTCTGGTACCGGCGGGAGAAACCGGTCACCGGGTTAAAATGGCGGTTAAGTCGATCATTATCTCGACCCTGTTGCTGGTTATTTTTGGTAATTATGGCGAGCCTTTCCTGAATAAGCTGGGCATTAATATTGAAGCGCTGCGGATTTCCGGTGGCTTATTGCTGTTTTACACTGCTTTCAAGATGATTACGCAGGATGTTGAATACACCGTGACCACCGCCAAGCGGGATATTTCGGTGTTTCCGATGTCAATTCCGCTGATGGCCGGTCCCGGCTCACTGACCTTGTCGATCCTGTTATTTTCGCAGGCTGAGAGTGCCGCGCAGGATTTATCGATTCTGGCGGCGATTATCTCGATTACCGTACTGACGCTGGTGCTGATGTTGTTGTCACGCTATGTGAAGGTGATTATCGGCCGTACCGGTGATGAAATTTTACGCCGCTTTCTGGGGGTTATTCTGGCGGCGCTGGCCATTCAGTTCGTCTATGATGGCGTCACTCAGCTGATCGCTAGCAGCTAATGCTGCAGTTAGAAAACCGCTTGTCCTTAAAATGGTGAGCGGTGCGGTTTTCCGGTTGGAAATAAGTGTTCTAATAAGCGTTTGAATAACAGCCGTTACGTTTGAATGACAACGTAAGAGAGAGTGGGCCTTTAAACATAATATGTCGGTTGATATAAGAACAGCGGAAGTACCTGATTCTATCCTGGCGGGCTGGCAGCAAACCGTTGATCTGGTTGCTGAGATTGCCAGTATACCGGCGGTGCTGATTATCCGGGAGCAGGGTGAGCAACAGGAAGTGTTTGTTGCCAGTGACAACCTGACTAACCCGTTCAGCAAAGGTAACCGGGATGAGGCAGGGCGTCTGATACAGACATTCGTGCGTCATGAAAACCCGTTGCATGTTGCCGACATTGCCCAGCATCCTGACTGGCAGACGTGTCTGGCAGAAATGCATGGCATGGTATCTTATTATGGATTACCGCTGTACTGGTCCTGTGGGGAGTTGTTTGGCACCATCTGTGTGCTGGACAGTCAGGAAAATCATTACGCCGATAATATTCGCGGTCTGCTGGCTAAATTCCAGAAAACCATAGAAGCTGATTTAGAGAGCATGGCCCGACAGGCCCGGCTTGAAGCGGCCAATGACGTCCTTACTCAGTTGCATGAAAAGCAGCAGCAGGAGCTCATCAGTTTACGCGATCAGCTTTCCCACGAAGTCGATAACCGGGCCTCCATGGCACAGACGCTGGAATATGTGCAGCGTTACGATGCATTAACAGGGCTGCCAAACCGGGCGGCACTGCTCAGCCATATGGAACATATTCTGTCGGTCAATGCCGGTCAGCCGTTTGCCGTTTTGTATATTGGCCTGCAGAACTTTAAAACCATCAATGACAGTTACGGGTATCTGGTAGGAGATCAGATTCTGCAGACCGTCAGTGACCGGCTGCGTCATGATTTGTCCGGTAATTTTTATGTGGCGCGGGTGACGGGTAATGAGTTTGTGGTGTTGCTGGTGACGACGCGGATCGAAGAGCTGAGCGTCCGGCTGGCGAACCGTTTGAGCCACAGTCTCAATCAGCCGCTGGTGATTGATCAGCAAAATATTACAGTGCCGATCAAAATGGGCCTGGCCATGTCTCCGACAGACGGGCCAGATGCTTCAACCCTGTTGAAGAAGGCCGGTGCGGCGATGAACCTGGGTAAGGTCTCTGGCAGTGCTTACACATTTTTCACCGACAGTATGCAGCTGGCGCTGGATGAACGCTGTCGGCTTGAGTCCCACCTGGTTGATGCACTTAAGAATAAAGAGTTCAGTCTGCATTTTCAGCCACTGATTGCGACGGATGGCCGCCGGCTGATTGGTGCTGAGGCGCTGTTGCGCTGGTTTAATCCGGTACTCGGGCAGGTCCGGCCGGATCAGTTTATCAGCCTGGCTGAACGTAATGGCCAGATCAGTGATATCGGCAATTTTGTATTGCGCACCGCCATTGAGCAGATTTCCAGCTGGTACCGGTTGTATAACTACCCCATGCGAATGGCGGTGAATATTTCGCCGGTGCAGTTCCGGGATACCGGGCTGGTGCGGTATGTGGCAGATCTGTTAACTGAATTTGAATTGCCACCGAATATGCTGGAGCTGGAAATTACCGAAGGGGTGCTGATGCAGGATGAGTATCAGGCTACCCGTGTGATTAATGCTCTGAAGCGCATTGGTGTGGGTGTCTCACTGGATGATTTCGGTACCGGCTATGCATCCCTGAGTTATTTGCAAAAATATGCCTTTGATACCCTGAAGATTGACCGGGCATTTATTGCTCATCTGGATAACAGTGAGCAGGACCGGGAGTTGGCCCGGGCGATTATTGCGATGGCCAGAAAGCTCAATCTGAATGTCATTGCTGAGGGCATTGAAACCCAGGAACAGAATGATTTCATTCTGGAAGAAGGCTGTGACTGTGGGCAGGGGTATCTGTATGGCCGCCCGGTGCCTGCGCTGGAGTTCGCCGCTGCTCACCTGGAAGGGGTCTCTGCAGCCGTTAATGATGAGCAGATGGCAATTGCCTGAGGACTGCTTATTTCTCAGGCTTGTTTTCACATGCCTGTTTTCTCAGGCCTGACAGGCTGATCAGCGTTTACTGAAGCTTGGTCGCGGCCGTTTTGTTGTTTTTCCCTGCAGGGTTTTCTCCGCAGGCTGTGTTTTCTTCCCCTGACGGTTATCTTTCCCCTGGGCTTTTTTGCCTGAGGTTTGCTTATTGGTGGGTGTGTTAGCCTGCTTTTTTCCGTGACGGGGGGGCTGTTGTCTGACGTCAGGCTTTTTGGCTGCTGTTGATTTGCTAAACAGGGGCAGGCGGTGATCAGCTTCATAGCCTGCAACTTCTCGCCGTTCAATGTTTTTCCCCAGCAGTTGTTCGATGGCCTGAAGTTGCGGGAATTCGTCAGCACTGACCAGAGAAATAGCTTGTCCCTGTTTGCCGGCCCGACCGGTACGGCCGATCCGGTGAATATAATCTTCGGCCTGTACGGGCAGATCAAAATTAACCACCTGTTGCAGGTGCTCAATGTCCAGCCCGCGGGAAGCAACGTCGGTGGCGATTAATACCCAGACCCTGCCGGACTGAAATGAGTTCAGGGCTTTATCCCGGGCCTGCTGGTTACGGTCACTGTGAATCACCGCGCAGTTGATGCCGGCTTCATGCAGGGTTCGGCCAAGGGCGTCGGCTCCCTTTTTAGTTTTGGTAAAGACCAGAGTCTGTCGCCAGCGTTCCGTCTGAATCAGTTCGGTGAGCAGCTCTGCTTTACGTTTTTTATCGGTACTGTACAGCCAGTGTTTAACGGTTCGGGCGGCGCTGTTTGCCGGGCTGACAGATATTTCAGCAGGCGTATTCAGCCGCTGTCTGGCCAGTTCTCGGATGGCATCACTGAAGGTGGCTGAGAACAGCAGGGTTTGGCGTTTTGATGGCAGGGCATCAAATATCCGGGTAATTTCCGGGCTGAAACCCAGATCCAGCATGCGGTCTGCCTCGTCCAGCACCAGATAGTCTGTCTGTTCAAAACTGACAGCGCTCTGCAGGTAAAGATCCAGCAAGCGGCCGGGGGTGGCAATGAGTACCTCAACACCTTTTTTTAGCGCTTCTGTTTGTGGTTCGCGGGGCACGCCACCAATCAGAATGGCGCAGCGAACGGTGCCGTTATCCAGCTGTTCAATATTACTGGCTACCTGGGTGGCCAGTTCCCGTGTCGGAACCAGAATCAGCGCCAGAGGCCGGTTTGGCAGCGCCTGTCTGTTACTGAGGGTATGCAGCATCGGCAGGGCAAAGGCGGCGGTTTTACCGGTGCCTGTCTGAGCCGCTGCCAGTACATCCTTTCCCTGCAAAATCAGCGGGATTGCCTGTTTCTGAACGGGCGTTGCGGCCGTAAAGTTAAGGGCATTAAGCGTTGCGAGCAGGGTGTCATTGAGACCCAGTTTTTCAAATGACATAAGAGGCTTCAGATTCCGTGATTGTCACGTGGTTGGCAGATGAATGTAGCCGCTAAGGCTAAAGGCTCGCAGCTTAGCGGATCTGCAGGCTTTTTGCTAACGGTGATGGTGGGGCTGGTACTGACGATACGCGGTTGTTGGCCGGTTGTTGCCATTCAGTTGCTGTGCAATGCTTACGGCCTGAAACTGACAGCAGAGAGGAGCACGACAGATGGCTGATATCCGTGATTTGTTGGGTATTGAGTTACCGGTTATTCAGGCGCCAATGGCGGGTGTTCAGGGCAGCGCACTGGCGGTGGCAGTCAGCAATGCCGGTGGGTTGGGATCCTTGCCCTGTGCAATGCTGACGCCGGAAGCAATGGCTGCGGAAATGGATGTAATCCGCAGTGCGAGTGACCGGCCGGTTAATATGAATTTTTTTGCCCATCAGCCATTGCCGGTGACGGATCAGCAGTTGCAACACTGGCAGGACCGTTTGATGCCTTACTATCAGGAGCTGAATATCGAACCGCAGCCGGCATCCGGAGGCCGTGACCCCTTTAATGCATTGCATGCTGATGTTGTTGAAAAATACCGGCCTGAAGTGGTGAGCTTTCATTTTGGTTTGCCGGCTGCCGATTTGTTATCCCGTGTCAGGGCGACCGGAGCGAAGGTGATTGTCAGTGCGACGACCCTGGAGGAAGGCCGCTGGCTGGCGGATCAGGGGGTGGATGCGATAATTGCCCAGGGGCTTGAAGCAGGTGGCCACCGGGGGATTTTCCTGACCCGGGATATGGACACTCAGTCAGGTACGTTTGCCCTGTTGCCGCAGCTGGTGGCGGAGGTAGATGTGCCGGTGATAGCTGCCGGTGGTATCTGTGATCTGGCGGGTATCCGGGCGGCGATGCAACTGGGAGCGGCCGGGGTGCAAATGGGAACGGTGTATCTGTTGTGTGATCAGACTAATACCACTGCGTTACACCGTGCAGCCTTACAGGACACTGCAGCGCATACAGCGCTGACCAATGTCTTTTCCGGTGGCCCGGCCCGGGGCGTTGTTAACCGTGCGATGCGGGAATTGGGGCCGGTTAGTCCGGATGCCCCGCCGTTTCCGCAGGCAACCGCAGCGCTTGCGCCCCTTCGCAGTGCGGCAGAGGCTGCGGGCTGTGGTGACTTTTCACCCTTCTGGTCGGGCCAGAACCGCAGGGGTTGCCGGTTGATGGATGCCGGTCTGCTGACCCGGGAGCTGGCGGTGGATTATATTCAGGAGAAAATCTCCTAAGCCCTTGAAACAGCGCGGGGGCGTCGGCATTATGTATTCCATGCCGGTTGTCTGTTTATAGCCGGGTTTATTAATTTCTGAGGCCTTGTGCAGCGCTTTTGCTGTTTTGTCCTTATAAGTGAGAAAAAAACATGCAAGTTGCTGACAATAAAGTTGTTCTGATTCATTACACCCTGACGAATGCTGATGGTGAGGTGCTGGATTCATCTGCCGGTGGTGAGCCGTTGGCGTATCTGCACGGTAAGGGCAATATTGTACCGGGTCTGGAGAATGCACTGACCGGTAAGCAGGTCGGTGACAAGCAGCAGGTTGAAGTGTCTCCTGAAGAGGGTTACGGCCTGCCGAATGAAGAACTGATTCAGGAAGTTGAACGTAATCTGTTCGACGGTATCGATAACATTGAAGTAGGTATGCAGTTCATGGCGCAAACGCCGTGGGGTGAGCAGCCGGTTGTGGTAACTGCCGTGAGTGACGAGACTGTTACTGTCGACGGTAACCACCCGCTGGCAGGTGAAGTGCTGAACTTTGATGTTGAAGTGGCTGAAGTGCGTGATGCCTCTGAAGAAGAGCTTGAGCACGGCCATGCACACGGTGCCGGTGGTCATCACCACTGATCGGTTATAGATGTAATGTATAAGCCTTGCGGATCTTCGGATCGCAAGGCTTTTTTCGTTAAGGGCAGTTTTCGTTAAGGATCAGGCTTTATGTCACAGGGTAACAGTGTTGCGGGGGCTGCGACTGTCAGTCCATGGCAGCGACTGCGGGGTGTCAGTGTCTTGCTGGGGGTTATCAGTACACCGCTGGCGATGTGGCATGAAGCTTTTTTAGTTATAGCGGGGCTGTGTTACTGGATGGCGTGCGGGCTTTCCTGGCGGTCGATGAGCCGGCGAAACCGTCTGCAGGCGCTGGTATTGTCCGGTATAGGTGCCGGGGCGGCGTTACTGGGTGCCTGGCTGGGCAGTCCGGTTGAGTTCAGTGGCTTGCTAAAAGGCAATATCGCTCTGATTTCGATGTTAGTGGCGGTGAGCTTTCTGGGGTTGGTGAGTCAGCCGGGACTTGCCCGTGGAGAGGCTTTACCGACAGGCAAACGTTCGATTCTGGGAACCTTGCTGGGCGTACATTTTTTTGGTGCGGTGATTAACCTGTCTGCACTGTTCATTCTCGGCGACCGGTTATCCCAGTCCCGTTCCCTGAGCCGTGCTCAGGTGGTCGCTCTGACACGGGCATTTTCGGCGGCGGCATTCTGGTCGCCGTTCTTCGCTGCCATGGGGGTGGCGCTTACGTATGCACCTCAGGCACGGTTATCTGAGCTGATGCTGAGCGGGGCCTGTCTCGCCGTTGCAGCATTAGTGGTGATCTTCTTTGCTGTGCGCCGCTTGTCGGCAGAGGAGCGTTTTGAAGGCTATCCGTTGCGGCTGAACAGCCTGTGGCTGCCGAGCCTGCTGGCGATAGCGGTGCTGATTACGCATTATCTGTATCCGCAGTTGTCTATCCTGTTTATTATCACGTTATCTGCACCGCTGATCTGTGTGCTGACTCTGCTGTTCCGTGGCGGAGTTGTAACGCCACTATGTGAGCATGTGCGGGGCCGGCTGGCGAATATGACAAATGAGGTGGTGTTGTTTTTGTCCGCCGGCGTATTCAGTTTTGGGCTGCAGAGTTTACTGGCCGGACAGGGCTCTTTACTGCCATTCAGTGAGTTTAATGCCTGGACCGCAATCCTGAGTTATGCATTTATCATGGTGCTGGCGGTATCGGGTTTACATCCGGTGATTGGTATTTCGATTATCGGACCGTTACTGATGCCATTGCAGCCGGATCAGAGCATGCTGGGGATTATCTTTTTGTCCAGCTGGGCACTGGGGTCAGCGGCAGGGCCGCTGTCGGGGATGAATATCTCGATTCAGGGTAAGTACGGCATCGACGGTATGCAGATTATGCGCTGGAATTTACCCTATATGCTGGGGATGTCGCTGCTGGTTATGTTAACGCTGTTGGTATTTGAACGGCTTTAAAACCGGTTTAAGCGTGTGTGTCGCCGTTTTCTGATTCCTTGGCCTGTGCTTCTTTCAGGGCTTTCTGTTCGGCGTTCCAGGCGTGCAGGTCTTCGTAGTAGGTGTCCCATACGCAGGGGGAGCAGGCGCTTTCGCAGCATTCATATTCGCCGGGCGGGGTTGGGCGTTCACGGTTCATTGATTTTGGCTCAGTTGTTGTCTCAGAAGTGGCCAGTTTAACATTTAATTGTGCAGGTTTGGCGTCAGTTAGCCGGTCTGTTTATTGGCCGTTAGTCGCAGTTTCTGCGACAATGGCCGGCTACTTACGACGAAGCAGTTTCCTGACGCCATGCAAATTCACGCCCCTGATATTTTTTCATTCCCGCGACACCGGGCCAACCGCGCTAAACCGGCGAAATTTTTGCCGACCAGCCGTGCAGAAATGGACCAGCTTGGCTGGGACAGCTGCGATATTGTTATTGTTACCGGTGATGCCTATGTAGACCACCCAAGCTTTGGCATGGCGGTGATGGGGCGGTTGCTGGAAGCGCAGGGGTTCCGCGTCGGTATTATTGACCAGCCGGACTGGCGCAGTGCTGAGCCGTTTATGGCACTGGGCAAGCCCAATCTGTATTACGGGGTCACAGCCGGTAATATGGATTCAATGATCAACCGTTATACCGCTGACCTGCGAATGCGTCATGATGATGCCTACACCGCCGGTGGTGAGGGTGGCAAACGTCCTGACCGGGCAGTGATTGTGTACAGTCAGCGTTGTAAAGAGGCATACCGTGATGTGCCGGTGGTGATCGGAGGGATTGAGGCCAGTTTACGCCGGATCGCTCAGTACGATTACTGGAGTGATAAGGTCCGGCGTTCAGTGCTGATTGATGCCACGGCAGATATTCTGCTGTACGGCAATGCCGAGCGGGCCATTGTTGATCTTTCCCATGCGCTGGCCGCAGGCAAGTCACTGGACGATGTCTGGAGCATGCGCGGTACGGTGCATTTACGTAAAGCACCGCCAGCCGGTTATGTGGAGCTGGATTCTTCCCGGATTGACTGGCCGGGCAATATCGACAAGTTGCCAAATCCATATGATTTCGGCAACCAGGATAATGGCAGTGATGCCGGTACCGCGTGCGGCAGTACGCCGGATGATCTGGCGGATATACCCGCGCCGGTCAAAATTATACCTATGCCCCTGAAGCGTAAAGAAAAGCTGGCAGCCGATACGACGTATATCCGTCTGCCGTCGTTCGATAAGGTCATAAAAGATCCTGCACTGTATGCCCATGCTTCCCGGGTATTGCATCAGGAGTCAAATCCCCATAACGCCCGCGCATTAATGCAGAAGCACGGTAACCGTGAAGTATGGGTTAATCCGCCTCCGATTCCGCTGACCACCGAGGAGATGGATGGCGTGTTTGGTTTGCTGTATCAGCGGGTGCCGCATCCGAAGTACGGTAAGGCGAAGATTCCGGCCTATGACATGATCCGCTTTTCGATCAATATCATGCGTGGATGCTTTGGTGGCTGTACTTTCTGCTCGATTACTGAGCACGAAGGGCGGATTATTCAGAGCCGTTCCCATGCGTCGATCATTAACGAGATTGAGGATATTAAAGAGAAGGTACCTGGTTTTACCGGTTCGATCTCTGATCTGGGCGGTCCGACCTCTAATATGTATTTCCTCAACTGTAATGATGATGAAATTCAGTCGAACTGCCGTAAACTTTCCTGTGTGTATCCGACGATTTGTAAGAACCTGAATACGGATCACAGCCCGACCACTGAGTTGTACCGTAAGGCCCGTAAGGTGCAGGGGATACACAATGTGGCGATTGCTTCCGGCCTGCGGTATGACCTGGCGGTGCGTGATCCTGAATATGTAAAAGAGCTGGTGACTTATCACGTGGGTGGCTATCTGAAAATTGCGCCGGAGCACAGTGAGCCGAATACCCTGAATAAGATGATGAAGCCGGGCATGGATACCTATTATGACTTCAAAAATATGTTTGACCGTTTCTCTCGGGAAGCGGGTAAAAAGCAGTATCTGATTCCGTATTTCATTGCGGCCCATCCCGGGTGTGATGACGAGGATATGCTGAGTCTGTCGCTGTGGCTGAAAGATAACGATCTTAAAGTGGATCAGGTTCAGACTTTTTATCCGTCTCCGATGTCGCTGGCGACGGCGATGTATCACTCAGAAAAGAATCCGCTGAAGCAGGTGACTTATAAAAGTGACCGGATGTATATCCCTAAGCAGACCGAGCAGCGTAAAGCCCATAAAACCCTGCTGCGTTATCACGACAAGGAAAACTGGCCTCAGCTGCGGGCTAAGCTGAAGGAAATGGGGCGCTCAGAATTAATTGGCCGGGGCAAGGAGTGTCTGGTGGCGGAAGAAGAGGTTGCTAAAAACCGTCAGGGATCTAAAGCTGCTACTGCGGACCGGGCTCAGGCTTCAAAGGGTTATCAGCCGGTAACACCTCAGGCGGTTAAGGCGAAGAAGAAATCTGCCCAGAAAAAAGCCGCTAATAAGCAAAAGCCAGCGGCGAAAGTGGCGAGCGGTGCTAAGGCCCGCAGTGCTCAGCGCAGCCGGATTGCAGACAGAATAAAGCAGCGCTGAGCGCTGCTTTCGTGTCTTTCTGAGTGTGGGGCTGAATGTTTATTCAGGCCCATTCAAACCCGTCGCTAAGGCGCCGTTTTAGCTGGCGTTCTTCCATGTAGTCCTCAATCATTTGACGTTTGCGCTTTGGTTTGGCTTTTTTAGGTCGCGGTTGCCTGTTTTCACCAAAGACGCTGTTGTCCAAATCTTCAAGGGTGTCGCCGGATAGGTCTTCAAGACGAATTTTGCTGCTCATAACGTTCATGTTCCGCTGGGTTCTGTCGCTTATTGTCTGCAGCACCTCAGTGCTGTCTTAAGCATATAAAACCGCGTTTTTATGACGCTTGTATGACCGAAACGTGACGATTTGAATCAGGGTGCTTCTTTCCGGAAAGCACTAGTCATCAAAGAATTCCCTTAGCTCCCGTTCCAGTTCACGTTGTTCGCGCATGGCTTCTATGCGGCGACGCTTTTCTGTGTCCGGGCAAAATTTCTGTTCAGCGGTCGACAGTTCAGTGTCTTCTGAATTGGCATCTGTGATGTCCAGTTCTTCTTCGATAGCAGTTTTTTCATTCATGCTAAAAAACCTCGGCTAAAGTCCGATAGCTGGTGAAAATACCATCAGCCGAATTTGGCGTGGCTCAGTAAGTCTTATCTGATTATGGAACAAAGTTCGGGGAGAGGTTAAAGAACTTTTTCTTATTAAAGTATGACGTGATATTCGTTGAAAGAATAATTCAATGGGAGGTATCGCCTGTTTTTGTAGCAATAAAAAAGCCCTGCTTTTCAGGTAAAAACAGGGCTGGCAGTGTCGCTGTAAAGGGTTATTTCTGCAGTGCTGCGATCCGGTCATCAAGTGGCGGATGAGTTGCAAATGCTGCCATAAATCCTTGCTTCAGGTGGCTGCTGATGCCGAAAGCTGTCATGGTTGACGGCATCTGATCAGGGACTTCATATTCTGCTTTGAGGCGCTGCAGCGCGCCGATCATGGCAAAGTTTCCTGCCAGGCGGGCACCCATCTCATCCGCCCGGAATTCCCGGCGACGGCTGAACCAGGCAACGATAGTGGAGGCCAGTACTCCCAGAATCAGTTCTGCAACAATTGATGCGATGAAGTAGCCGATACCATGGCCTTCTTCGTTTTTCAGAATTACCCGGTCTACGAAGTGACCAATGATGCGGGCGAAGAACATAACAAAGGTATTTACCACGCCCTGGATCAGGGTGAGGGTGACCATGTCGCCGTTGGCAATGTGGCCAATTTCGTGGGCCAGAACCGCACGGATTTCTTCCCGGCGAAAGCGCTGTAACAGACCCAGGCTGATTCCTACCAGGGCGTTGTTTTTATTCCAGCCGGTGGCAAAGGCGTTAGCCTGTTCGGCAGGGAAAATGCCCACCTCCGGCATGCCGATACCGGCTTCACCGGCCAGTTCCTGAACCGTGTCCATGAGCCACTGTTCGTCTGCATTGCCCGGTTGTTCGATCATTTGCAGGCCAGTAGAGCGCTTCGCCATGAACTTGGACAGCAACAGGGAAACAAAGGAGCCTAAGAAGCCGAATACGGCACATATGATCAGCAGGTTGCCAAGGTCCAGGTCGACGCCATTGGCCTGCAGGCTGGAGCCTACACCGAGCAGGCTGAGGGTGATACTGGCAACCAGAATGATGGCAAGGTTGGTCAGAAGAAAGAGTACGATACGCATAGATGTATAACCTTTGGCTGGCTATGGAGTTGTTTTACCGTCCGTTCAACGGACTGTTATGGATTCTTTGTCAGGTTCTTAGATATAGGCGAATGGTTTAAGTTTCAACCGGGTGGAGGTAAGGAAAGCGCGAAAAGTGCGAAGCTTGCTCCGGGGGAGGGGTGAAAAACTGTGAGGCGGTGTGGCTGGTTCTTTCCGTGCAGGCTTCCTTCAGTCTGTGCTGGTGCCGTCCGGGGTGGATGTCTATAATCGCCGGACGTTTAATCTGAAGCGGCTTTCACTGTCTGATATTACAGGTCAGCGCTTAATTTATAGCAGGACAATATGCAGGCTGTATTCGATTATATAGAACAGCAGTTCACCAGGCGTCCCGGGGAAGTGAGCCGGTTATTCCATGGCCGGGGCCAGTGTTTCAGTGGTTTTGAAGATGTAGTGATCGACCGGTTGCCGCCGGTGGTGGTCATCCGTCTGTTCAGTGAGGTGCCGGCAGTGCAGCTGGAGAAGCTGGTGGCGTTTTTTGCTGAGCACCCGGTGCATAAGCCGCTGACTTTACTGGTGCAGCACCGTTATCTTCGTGAGGACAGTATTCAGGTGTGCTGGCAGGCGGATGATGCGGATGTCCGGCGCCTGGCTGTTGAGGAAGGGGGGCTGAAATTCTGGATGCAACCGCTGAAGAATCAGAACAGCGGGTTGTTTCTGGATATGCGTGAAGGCCGGCACTGGGTACAGCGACACAGTGCAGGCCTGCGGGTGCTGAACCTGTTTGCCTATACCTGTGGTTTTTCGGTAGCGGCAATCGCTGGGGGCGCAGATAAGGTAGTTAATCTGGATATGAGCAGCCCGGCATTAAATACCGGACGGGAGAATCACCGGCTTAATGATCATGATCTGAGTAAGGTGAAATTCTTTGCCCATGATCTGTTCCGCTCCTGGGGTAAGCTGAAGCGTGAAGGGCCCTATGATCTGGTGGTGATTGACCCGCCAAGCTTCCAGAAGGGGAGTTTTGTGGCGACTAAGGATTATCTGAAAGTGTTACGCCGGTTGCCGGATCTGACGACAGATAATGCGCGGGTGCTGAGTTGTCTGAATTCACCGGAGCTGGATAGCCGGTTTTTGCTGGATCTGATGGCTGAACATTGTCCGGAGTTCAGGTTTACAGAACGGCTGGAAAACCCGGATGACTTTCCGGATGCGGATCCGGAGCGGGCGCTTAAAGTGCTGGTATTTGAAAAACAGCGCTGATTGAGAAGAGAGTTCAGGCTGCCGGTCCCGGCAGCCTGAAGGCATGTCAGCCAGCTAGCCCGTCCAGGCCGGATTCAAGTGCCATTGCTTCTTCACAGCTGGTGGCGATATCTGCCGGTAAGCCCGCCAGTGCTGCCACTTTAAGTGGGAAGCGTTCAGTGGTTTCTTCCAGGCTGCGTTTGCTGCGGATGCATGCATTCAGATAGCAGGCGATATTGGTAATGGCGCAGGCCGGGTTAGGTGGCTCTGCTTCCATTGGGTTCTTATGGTAACGGACCGCCTGTCCTAATTCTTCCGGGAACTTCCACAGATCCAGTAATGCCTGTCCGGCTTCTGGCGTAGTGAAGTTCAGGCGTTCCATTTCTGCTGCTGAACGGCTGGTGCCGCTTTCCTTCACCCGTAACTGAATGGCTTCTGCCAGCTTGGGTTTGGTGAGATGTAACAGCAGGCGACCGATGTTGTGGATCAGACCGATGGTGAATGCTACGTCCGGATCAACTGTATCGGTTTTACTGGCGTACCATTTGGCGATGGTCGCGATGCGGAAAGACTGTGACCAGAACTCTTTCAGGTTCATGCCTTCCACTTCAGTGACCGAACCGGCCAGGCCGGATGCGATAACAAGGGTTTTCAGCTGAGTCATGCCGAGCATGACAACCGCTTCATCGATTGATGATACTTTACGGCTCAGGCCAAAGTGGGCTGAGTTGACCAGGCGCAAAATTTTCAGCGACATGGTCTGATCCTTAGAGACCTTCTCGCTGATTTCACCATAGTCGGCATTAGGGTTGTTCAGTTGCTGAATCAGCTCACGTACGACGTCCGGTACATTAGGCAGTTTGTGAGTCTGTTGTAATAATTCGCTGACTTCCATAGCCACTCCTTAATCTGTGACAGGCTATCTGATAATTCGTTGTTCAGCTCGGTGTCTGCTGTTTGGCGGCGCAAAATTTACGTGTTAGAACGGCCGTCAGAGTTTCTTTAAGTCATTGAGCTGACCGTTATAGATAAATACGAAGAGGCTTGTTTTGCAAGCAGATATAACCTCATTATGGGAGGTGGCTGATGAAAAAACTGACGTTTGTTTAATTATTGGGAAGGGGCTGTGTGTGTCTGGCCTGTGTTCTTCAGACAGAGTGGGCAGTGGCCATGGCCGGAGAGCCATGGCGCTGTACAGAAATGATTACAGATTAAGCACGTGATTTTCAATGTGGCCCCGAAGCTGTTCGTACTGCCCCATCTCTTCCGGCATAAAATAGAATTTGTAGTAATTGCGCTCAACGACGCTGCTCTTGGTATCACCGATCCGTTCTTTGATGCTGGAGTGGCGGTAGGTCATCTGCATGTGAATGACACGGGTGTGGGGCGGAACGTTGATTTCGTGGCCTTCCAGGTCAAACCGGGTTTTGGTTTCTTTGATTGTGTAGAAAGAAATTTCTGCGGCGTGGTTCAGGTTGATCAGAAAGTTACTGGTGACCGGAATGATATGGTTCTGTTCCATACCGTTGTGTTCCATAAAAATACCGCAATTCTTTTTGATCTTAATAAACATAATGCTTCCAGTTGCTGATGAATTAAGTGTGCTGATGTGTGTGATCAGCGGTAAGGCCCAGGCAGTATAGCTGGCTTGTGTGATAAAAATCTTACGCCCATCAAAATACGCCCATCAAAAGAGGAAAGCGAACCATAGCGTGAAAGGCTGTTTTCAGTATGTGGTATAGAGTGAAAGGGAAGGCTGCCGGCACAGAGTGGCCGGCAGTTGATTGTCAGATCGCGTTGATCAGCTTTGAGAGTAGGTACGGAAGAAGTCGCCAATCCGGCTGATAGCGTCATTGAGTTCATCTTTACGGGGCAATATAACCAGCCGGAAGTGCTGTGTATCCGGCATGTTAAAGCCGCTGCCCTGAACAATGAGAACCTTTTGCTGAAGCAGCAGGTCGAGGGCCAGTTTCTCATCATTGAAAATCGGACAGACTTCAGGATCTACTTTAACAAACAGGTAGAGTGCGCCCATCGGTTTTACACAAGACAGTCCGGGGATAGCGTTTATTTCACGATACGCAAGCTCACGCTGGTCGTATAAACGTCCGCCGGGGATGATCAGTTCTTTAATGCTCTGATATCCCCCAAGGGCTGTCTGTATGGCATGCTGGGCCGGTACGTTTGCACACAGGCGCATGCTGGCCAGCATATCCAGACCTTCAATATAATCCCGGGCGTGGTGTTTCGGGCCGCTGAGTACCATCCAGCCGGAGCGGAAGCCTGCGGCACGGTATGTTTTGGAAAGGCCGTTGAAGGTGATGCACAGAACATCATCGCTGAGGCTTGCCAGTGGAATATGCTTTGCTTCGTCGTAAATAATTTTGTCGTATATTTCATCGGCAAAAATAATCAGGTTGAATTCACGGGCAAGGTCAATAATCTGTTCCAGTACCGCCTGGGAGTAAACCGCACCGGTAGGGTTGTTCGGGTTGATGACCACGATGCCTTTAGTGTGTTCGCTGATCTTGCTGCGCATGTCATCGATATTTGGCGCCCAGTCCAGGCTTTCGTCACATTCGTAATGTACCGGGGTGCCGCCGGCGAGGCTGACTGCTGCGGTCCATAACGGATAGTCCGGAGCGGGAATCAGCAGTTCATCGTTGTCATTTAGCAGGCCCTGGGTGGCCATGACGATCAGTTCGCTGACGCCGTTACCCAGGTAAATGTCTTCGATGGTGACATTTTTTATGCCCCGTTTCTGGGTTTCCTGCATGACGGCTTTACGGGCCGAGAACAGGCCTTTTGAGTCACAGTAGCCCTGGGCTGTCGGCAGGTTGTGGACGACGTCCTGAATGATTTCTTCAGGGGCTTCAAAGCCAAAAGGGGCGGGGTTGCCAATGTTGAGTTTGATGATGCGCTGGCCTTCTTCTTCCAGGCGTTTGGCTTCCTGAAGTACCGGTCCGCGTATGTCATAACAGACGTTAATCAGTTTGTTGGATTTGCGGATTATTGACATCTTTATTTATCCTTGGTGGCCACGGTCTGCCAGTGGCTGAAACAGTTAGTTATTTTAATGTATGCACAACGCGCTAAAGTTTAACTTTGGGCGATCAAAACAAGGTTTTGAATCATACTGCATTTGGCCTGTCCATAAACAGTAGTTGGGCGTAAAAAAACAGGGGAATTTCAATGGGTGAAAACAAATATCCACGTCAGCGCAGTGATGCTGAATGGCAGTCTGAGTTAAGCCCGGAGCAGTATCGGGTTTGCCGGCAGAAAGGGACGGAACGGCCGCACACCGGTGAATACGATCAGCACTTTGTTGCGGGTAAGTATCAGTGTGTCTGCTGTGGGGAAGAGTTGTTTGTGTCAAATACAAAGTTTGATGCCGGCTGTGGCTGGCCGAGCTTTAATCAGCCGGCGAGCAGTGACTGCATTGGCGAGAACCGCGATCTGTCGCATGGCATGATCCGAACTGAAGTAGTGTGTAACGGATGTGGCGCACATCTGGGTCATGTATTTCCTGACGGTCCTGCGCCCACGGGGTTACGCTATTGCATTAATTCGGTTTCGCTGGATTTTACTGCAGAAGAGGACCAGTAAGTGAAGTCATTTAAATGGATTTATGAACACGTCAGCGCACATAAGGCCGGAGAAGATATCGAAACTCTGATGCCGGCAGTTCAGTCACCGGAAGTGCTGGCGGAACTGGCTGATGACAGGGTGTTGTCTGAAATGTCCCGCCGGATTTTCAGGGCCGGGCTGAAGCATTCTCTGGTGGATGCTAAGTGGCCTGCATTTGAAGAAGCATTCTGGGGGTTTGCGCCGCACAAGATTGCGCTGATGAGTGACGAGCAGCTGGAAAATATGATGCAGAATGACAAGATCATTCGTCACTGGGGCAAGATTAAAGCGGTGCGCACGAATGCCACTATGGTTGTGAATTACAGTGAGCAGCATGGTAGCTTTGCCCGGATGCTGGCGGACTGGCCGACGGATGATATCGTGAGTCTGTGGGCGTTTCTCAAAAAAGAAGGTCAGCAGCTTGGTGGCCGCTCAGCGGCGTATTTTCTGCGTCAGGTTGGTAAGGATACATTTTTGCTGACAGATGATGTGGTGGCGGCGCTGAAGGCGCAGGGAATTATTGATAAAGCACCGACGGCCAAACGTGATCTGGCTTTGGTGCAGAATGTTTTTAATACCTGGCAACAGGAATCCGGCAGGCCGTTGGCGCATATCAGCAGATTGCTGTCTTATACAGTTGGCTGGTGAATTCCAGTGTTTTGTCCGGAAATAAAAAACAGGCCTGATGGCCTGTTTTTTTATTCTCATATTTGATTACTGCGCAAGAAAGTCCAGCAGTTGCTGATCGCTGAATGCGCGGCTCAGGGTTTCCAGAATAATTTCCTGTACCACGGCCTGGTTTTCCTGCAGGTCCGGTGTGGCAACAAACTGATGTTGTTTCTGGCTGTTGTAGTTGCCGGTGTAACTGCGGTTATATTTGCTCGCTTTAACTTCGAGGCTGGCTTTAACCGTAACGGTTTGCAGGGCTTCTACGGTGGCTGAATAGCTGAGGTCTTTCAGGGTCAGCAGTAACTGGGCTTCAGCGTTACCGGCAACCGGGGTAGCGCCCAGTTTGACCAGTGCGACTTTAGCACCCTGATTAATTTGCACATTAGCAGGCAGCGCCAATTCAACCGGTGCGCGGTCGCTGAGCCGGCTGATACGATAGCCGATCAGGCTGTCGGGGCGCAGATCACGGGTTTCAACAGAGACTGTCAGGCCTTCGGGCAGGCGTTGCTGGGTCTCAATTTTAGGATGCAGTGCCTGCAAATCCACTTGATGTGGCTGAAATTTGCTGCAGCCGGTGAGCAGTAGCAATGAGGTAATGACAGACATCATTAAAAAACGCATGGGTGTTTACTCCGTGTCAGGGATAGGTAAAGGCGTCAGTGTGGTAAGAAACTCACCTAATGAGCCTGCTATCTTTCGGATTGCCGGGCGGCCGGGAAGTTCCAGCCAGATTTCGCCGGTGTCGTTATCAACACTCAGGTAGTGATCACCATCCGGTTCAGTGCAGGCAAAAAAGATGCTGGGTTGGTGGCGCAGCTTTTGTTTGTTGAGCAAATGTCCGATCAGATTTCCCCGCAAGCGCTCACAATCTTTTTCATTCCAGATAAATAACAGGCTCAGATCGCCCTCCGGACACTGTGCCGGAATAGGGTCAGACCAGTAGCTGCTGTACCAGGTGCGGATATCCGGGTGAATGGTGTAGCCCAGTGCTTCTTCCAGGCGATCGAACATGTCTTCGGCATAACCGCTTTGTGGTACCGGCTGCCATGCCTGGTGGCTTTCGGTATTTGCAGCAGACGGCTGGTAGCAGGCAGAGGGCCATTCCGGGTCGGAAAATGTAAGAGGGAGTCTGCCCCGGGCAGATTGCTGTAGCTCAGTACTGGCCCGGATAAACTGATCGATGGTTGTCTGTAGGTTTTCTGCCGTGTGCATGGATAGTTGTTCCCCTTATTGATGGAATAAGTATAAAGGCTTCTGCTGATAAAAGAATGCTGCTATTCCGGGTGGTGTTGAATAAAGTTAAATGGATTGAATCAGTTAGAATCTGTTGAGGTGTACGGCACTCGGGAAATAGTGGCCGTATTTCTTCTGAATAGTTGTGAAATAATTTCTGATAAACGTTTGACAAGGCACGCAAAATCCTTACAATTCGGCTCTCGATTTGAGGGCGTGTAGCTCAGTTGGGAGAGCGTCGCCCTTACAAGGCGAATGTCGGGAGTTCGAGCCTCTCCACGCCCACCATCAAATCGGACACTTGCAAAGTGGAGCGGTAGTTCAGTTGGTTAGAATACCTGCCTGTCACGCAGGGGGTCGCGGGTTCGAGTCCCGTCCGTTCCGCC